>SPJS01000223.1 GCA_006844705.1 Methylococcaceae bacterium
CGGGCTCACACCAGGAACACCAAGGGTAACAATCTCTTTTTTGAGTTTGACCTTCATGCGATAAAACGGATGTTTATCAGACCATGATTCTTTGTGTTCTAATGCGGCCAAACGTCCTTTGAAAACCGGGTCAGTGCGTAAGAAGTTAAGCACGTTGTGAATATTCTCTGGCAAACCAGCGATAGTGCCATTGATGCCTTCTTCTGCTAGTAACAGCGTGCCTTTGATGTTTTTCAGTTTACAGAACTCAAGCAAAGGAGCTTGCAGAGCTTTATAGTCATCCAAGCTGACGAAGTGATACAAAGCAGCAGTAAGGTATTGAGGTGTCGCGTTAGACATAGAGAAATCGCAAAATAAATTAATCCGCTATTTTAGCAAATTAAAAAATGATTGCGAATCACTCTATGTTTAAGCTGGCAAAGCAGCTTTTATGCTTTGCCCTCAAGTTGTGGAATAATCGATGCGTTTTCCAAGGTTGAGGTGTCTTGTGTGATGGCCTCACCTTTAGCAATGGTGCGCAACAATCGACGAATGATTTTACCGGAGCGCGTTTTTGGCAGATTATCCGCATAACGAATTGCATCAGGCTTGGCAATTGGACCAATCTGGTCACTGACCCAAGCGCGTAATTCTTGCGTCAGCGTCTCATCAATCCCGCCTTCTGGACGATCTCCTTTGAGCACCACATAGCTCAAAATAGATTCGCCTTTGACCTCATGCGGCCTACCAACCACTGCGGCTTCTGCCACGCGAGGGTGTGCAACTAATGCGGACTCAATTTCCATGGTGCCTAGTCGATGACCAGAGACGTTAATCACATCATCAATACGCCCCATGATCCAAAAATAACCATCTTTATCTCGACGTGCACTATCGCCCGCCAAATAATATTTCCCATCAAAAAACGACCAGTAGGTGTCTTTATAACGTTCATCATTGCCCCAAACCGTTTGAATCATGGATGGCCATGGTTTGCGAATGACGAGATAACCACCTTGATCCGCTTCGGTAATTTCATCGCCAGTAATATCAACAATGGCGGCATCAATGCCAGGCAAGGCTTTGGTGCATGAGCCAGGTTTAGTCGCGGTCACTGCTGGTATAGGCGCAATCATATGCGCGCCAGTTTCGGTTTGCCACCAAGTATCGACAATGGGGCACTGCTCATGGCCAATCACGG
>SPJS01000224.1 GCA_006844705.1 Methylococcaceae bacterium
CAGTTGTAAATCGCCAGTTTACACAAATAGCTTTTTGATTACGCAGTTTTTGCCATGCGTTTATTTCCGTTCGTAATGTCTCTTGGTCAGGTATTCTTCGATTAAGGCACTGACGACTCAACACACCAATCTCTATCTCTGCCATATCCAGCCAACTCCCATGCTAGGGCGTGTAATGGATTTCCAAACGTTTGGCAATTCGTCTTGCCACTTCTGGATCAAATGCTTCATACAAAGAACCTAATTTATGCGTATTCAAATTATCCATAACCAAAATAATTTGCTTATCCGGAAAATGCGTATCAACTAACTCTTTAACCAAATGAGCCCAGTCTATTTTAGTATGTCGATCGGTAACCTTGACATGTCGCCACCCAACCAGCGGGGCAAATAGCATAAAGAGATTACTGACTCCATTTAGTTCATATTCAAAATCATATTTTTCAAGCTCTCCCGGCCGTATGGACATTAGGTTGCGCGTTTCCTTTATATGTTGTTTACTGGTTTCATCCAGGCACACAAGGATTTCATCTTCGGTAAAGGCTCGCTGATAAACCTCTAATATATCTTCCATCGCACACACAAAATCAGCATTGGTTTTCGGCGGGATACACCCGCATTGTTTTAACCAAGGCTTAAGTTCGTTTTTTTGAGTGTCTTTCGAACCGTTTCACCCGATATTGAATCAACGATTTCACACTCAACCAATCGGTCGGCCAATAATTTCAATGTCCAACCACTGTATCCTTCCGGAGCGGGTGAACAGGCGGTGGCTATTAAAAAGGCTTCCGCCTCGCCGTAAAGTTTTCGAGGCCGTCTTCGGGCCTGAACTTTGGGATTCAGCGCGGATTCCAAACCCTCTTCAACAAATCGTTTGCGTACACGCTCTACCGTCAGGCGACTGATGTGTACCGCTTGCCCAATTTCAACATCTTTTAATGAGCCTCTTGAGGTATTTTCATTCGCATGAATTAATATTTGGGCGTGCGTTAATTTACGGGCTGAAATTTTACCCTTGGAAATAATCTGTTTTAAATAATCGTATTCCTCTTCTGTCAGAGTAACTTTATATTTCTTTGCTGGCATGTACTAGCCTCAAATATCAAATGATTGTAATTAATACTTGAGATATTACATTAAATACCCATCAAATCAAAATTGCCTTAGTACTAGAT
>SPJS01000222.1 GCA_006844705.1 Methylococcaceae bacterium
AGCAGAAGCAATCACTAAGCGTGAGTGGAGTGTTGCGGGCTATGCCATGCTGGTGATTTCGCAAAGAACCGATGTGATTGATTTTTATCAGCGCCTTGGTTATGAGCCCACACAGACGTATGTCGACTTCCCAGTGAATCCAGAAAAATGGCAGCCTAAAGTCAAAGGACTAGCGTTGCAATATCTGGTGAAAAAGTTATAGATGAGTGCCACAACACACAGGTGTTGGCCTTCTCAAGCTATAATGTCGCGTTTTCTACAAGATTAGGTTCACCATGTTGCTATCCATTGCCACTATTGTTGTCGGCTTAGTATTGTTGTTATGGAGCGCGGACAAATTTATCGAAGGCGCTGCAGCAGTGGCAAAAAGCTTAGGCCTCTCGACATTGCTAATCGGCATGCTTGTGGTCGGTTTTGGTACCTCAGCCCCCGAGTTAGCCGTGTCTGCGATTTCCGCATACCATGGCAATCCAGGCATTGCGCTGGGTAATGGCTATGGTTCGAACATTACCAATATTGCATTGGTCTTGGGGCTAACTGCTGTCATTAGCCCCGTTGCCATTCAAAAAACAGTACTTAAAAAAGAAATCCCGTTGTTATTGGGCGTGACATTGTTAGCTTTTTGGCATTTACACGACGGCCAGCTAACGCGATTAGAAGCCATTAGCGAAATCGTGATTTTGACGGCTGCCTTTATCTGGCTAGTACTCTCCAGCCAAAAAAAGTTTGAAGAGAAAGAAGTTCCAGCCATGACTTCAGGCATGGCCTGGGTATGGCTGATTATCGGCTTTGTTTTATTAGTGATTAGCTCACGCATGCTCGTATGGGGTGCTGTGAATATCGCGCATGCATTTGGTGTGAGTGATTTAGTGATTGGTTTGACTGTGGTAGCGATTGGTACGTCTTTACCAGAATTGGCAGCTTCAGCTTTTGCAGCCAAAAAAGGTGAGCACGACCTAGTAGTGGGCAACGTGATTGGCTCAAACTTGTTTAATACGTTTGCTGTCGTTGGTTTGGCAGGGACAATTCATCCATTAGCCGTGCCTAGTGATGTATTGAGCCGCGACTGGCCATTAATGTTTGCGTTAACGTTATTTGTTTATTTGATCGGCAAGTTAAGAAAAAGCAAAAAAGGTAAACCCAAAATTAACCGTATGTCTGGTGCTGTGCTG
>SPJS01000227.1 GCA_006844705.1 Methylococcaceae bacterium
CAATACCGGATAAAGGTTCTTGCAGAGCCTCAAGAATTTCGTTGCTGTTCAATGAAAAGCTACGTGGCACCCCTTCTGCAAGATTGCGCCCGGTAACCTGTAATTCTTTCACTTCCGTGCTTGGATAAGCGGCACCGACTTCGTGCTTGATTTTTTCTGCCGTCGCCTCACCAATTAAGGTACCGTAATTTCTACGTACATAATTGATAATGGCATCATCAAAACGGTCGCCACCAATACGCACGGACGCCGAATAAACAATCCCGTTCAGGGAAATCACCGCAACCTCTGAGGTTCCCCCGCCAATGTCCAACACCATGGAACCGTGCGCTTCATCCACCGGCAACCCGGCACCCACCGCCGCCGACATTGGCTCTTCAATCAAATACACTTCGCGTGCCCCGGCCATCGCGGCTGATTCCCTAATCGCGCGGCGTTCTACCTGAGTGGAACCACATGGCACACAAATCAAAATACGCGGGCTGGGTCTTAACAATTTGCTTTCGTGCACTTTTTCAATAAAAAAGCGTAACATACGTTCGGTCACCGCAAAATCGGCAATCACGCCATCTTTTAGCGGACGAATGGCGGTAATATTGCCTGGTGTTCTGCCCAACATGCTTTTCGCATCCAAGCCAACGGCGGCAATGGTCTTTGCGCCACGAATACGGTCTTCCTTAATCGCCACAACCGAAGGTTCGTTCAACACAATCCCCTGGCCTGGCATATAAATAAGTGTATTTGCAGTTCCTAAATCGATTGATAAATCGTTGGAAAACAGGCCACGAATTCTTTTGAACATGTTTTGGAGTATCCTTTGCGCGAATAAATTAGCGTACTTTAACAATCATGCAGGTATTTGAGCAAGATATAAAGTATCATATCCGCCAATGTTTTAGACGGGAGTTTTAACTATGGCTTTATCAGCCGATGAGGTAAAAAAAATTGCGCATCTGGCGCGACTTGGCATTGATAAACAAGATATTGAGCACTATGCCAGTGATCTCAACAACATCCTTGATTTAATGACCCAAATGGGCGAACTGAATACGGATAATGTGCAACCCATGGCGCACCCGCTGGATCAAGTGCAACGCCTGCGTACTGATGAAGTCAGAGAAGAAAACCAGCGCGACCATTTCCAAAACATTGCCCCACAAACAGAAAACGG
>SPJS01000228.1 GCA_006844705.1 Methylococcaceae bacterium
ACCGGTTTGGCCGGTCGCGCTCTTTAACAAACGAATCGAAATAATTTGTGTGGGTACTTGTGGTGGATATTTTAGACTGTACTAAGATATTCGACACAGATATTCATGTCAATTCAACAAAATGAATTTACGTCAATTGAAGCAGTCGAGCCAAGATTGGATACTTATCTTATTAAGTATCAAACCATATTAAACTGAAGAGTTTGATCATGGCTCAGATTGAACGCTGGCGGTATGCTTAACACATGCAAGTCGAACGGTAACATGGGTGCTTGCACCCGATGACGAGTGGCGGACGGGTGAGTAACGCGTAGGAATCTGCCTAGTAGTGGGGGACAACTCGGGGAAACCCGAGCTAATACCGCATAAGCTCTACGGAGGAAAACGGGGGATCTTTTGACCTCGTGCTATCAGATGAGCCTGCGTTAGATTAGCTTGTTGGTGAGGTAAAGGCTCACCAAGGCGACGATCTATAGCTGGTCTGAGAGGACGATCAGCCACACTGGGACTGAGACACGGCCCAGACTCCTACGGGAGGCAGCAGTGGGGAATATTGGACAATGGGCGCAAGCCTGATCCAGCAATACCGCGTGTGTGAAGAAGGCCCGAGGGTTGTAAAGCACTTTCAATTGGGAGGAATACCTTAGAGTTAATACCTCTAAGATTGACATTACCTTTAGAAGAAGCACCGGCTAACTCCGTGCCAGCAGCCGCGGTAATACGGAGGGTGCAAGCGTTAATCGGAATTACTGGGCGTAAAGCGTGCGTAGGCGGTTGCCTCAGTCAGATGTGAAAGCCCCGAGCTTAACTTGGGAACGGCATTTGATACTGGGCGACTAGAGTTTGGAAGAGGAGAGTGGAATTTCAGGTGTAGCGGTGAAATGCGTAGAGATCTGAAGGAACACCAGTGGCGAAGGCGGCTCTCTGGTCTAAAACTGACGCTGAGGTACGAAAGCGTGGGTAGCAAACAGGATTAGATACCCTGGTAGTCCACGCCGTAAACGATGTCAACTAACCGTTGGGTACTTAGGTACTTAGTGGTGGAGCTAACGTATTAAGTTGACCGCCTGGGGAGTACGGCCGCAAGGCTAAAACTCAAATGAATTGACGGGGGCCCGCACAAGCGGTGGAGCATGTGGTTTAATTCGATGCAACGCGA
>SPJS01000101.1 GCA_006844705.1 Methylococcaceae bacterium
AAATATGGCGTTATGCTGTGGAATCCTTCGGGAATTGCTTTTACGGACATATTTTTCTCCTCTGAAGTGAAATATCGAGTTGCCTAACGGGCTGAAGTTGAGCAAATTTTGTCCTATTTCTGTCTGCCTTGCAAGGCATGGCAGAAGAGAAAAGGGGGTCAGACCAGAAAGAAATGGGGGACATAAGAAATGGGGGACAGACCACGTTTATTGTTCCTTAATCGAGGTCTGTCCCCTATTTTACTCTCATCGTAGCAACCTGCCGATCTATCGAAACCTGAGGTTCGCCAAAGCCAAGCCTGACACTGCCGAAACAAACAACCAGGCTGCGGCGGGCACCGGGACAATCGATGCAGGAGCCACCGTCAGTAACGTGGCATCGACGCTGCGCAACCAGTTGCCTTCGTCAGTGAAGTACAGGGAAACAAAACCATCAGCCGGATTCTCCGGAAACACGTCCGGCATGCGGCTGTCTCCTTTGAGCCAGCCGCTGGAAACCGGCTCAATAAAATCGATGAACATATTCCAACCATTGGGATCTTCCGAAACGAAACTCTGCATCGTCATCGTATCGTTGACGTCACCGGGGGTAACAACAATGACCCGAGTATCACGCTTCAGACGAAAGCCGTTCGATCCAACGACCTCGATAAACGCAGCCCCCAACTCGGGACGGTAATCGTAGGAACCGATTGCGCGGGATCTATCCGGGTCATATCCGAACCGCCCGGTCATCAAAGTGCCGTTCGGTGCACCGGGTCGATCCGAAGCATCCACCATGGCAGTGAACTCAAAAACCCTTGTTGCAGCCCCGGCAGAACAAACTACAGCGGAAAAAAACAGCGCTACTAATAATCGTATCCACATAATAACATCCCCCAAAATAAACATTCGCCTTTGAATCGATATGTAACTGCCCCGCCCTAAACAGGACATCATTGGACTATACGACATATTCCATAAGGATAAAAACTTTAATACCCTTTCTCTGCTTATGGCAAGAATTTTATTGACAAAACAAAAATCAAGGGGGCACGAGAAATGAGAAACAGACCACGTTTATTGTTCCTTAATCGTGGTCTGTCCCCTATTTTCCTAGCATCATTCACACTTTCACTTAGCCCCGGGCTCGTCCAACAAACGGTTCAGATGGTGGC
>SPJS01000102.1 GCA_006844705.1 Methylococcaceae bacterium
AGGTAAGTTTGCTGCACTAAATCAAAGGGCAATATATGGCCTTTCCAGCCGTCTTGCACTTCTACATCTTTGCCATCTTTTTTCTTAATGACCATGTTGGGGTCAACTTGTTTGGTCGCAGCAAAGCCTTCGGTTTGCATCATTTCCAAGTCGGCACTAATGATTTGCCACTGGTTGTTTAGATATTGGTAGGCTTGGTATTTATCGATCAGTGCAATGGGGGCAAGGCGCTTAAATAGGTCAGCACTTAACTCACTGTCCTGTTGATTTCGGTTAACCGTTTGCCAGTTTTGTATCAGGGTTTTGTTTAAACCGTCATCATGGCCTTCAAAGGCTTGGTTATATGTCGCTACGAATGCTTCCACTTGCGGATGTTGGCTAATCGTGGCATTGACTGCTTCTTTGTCGATAGCAAGCTCGCTATAAGCCTCTGACTTTGGCGTGAATAGAGCGCTGCGACATTGCGGTAAAGCTTGCCAATACTCTTCAAGGTCTGATATTTCACTGTTGGGTATGCCGCCTAACATCGTGGCGTGCAAGTCCCAGCTTTCAGGCGCTGGCGACGAATCCACATAGCGCGGAATATTAAGGTTATAGCCGTTATCACGGAGGACTTGTTTTTCCACGACCTTAGAAAACTTGTCGTGATCCTCTCGATTGATTACCGCATCGACGATGCGTTTGATGTCACTGGCTTGCAGCTTGTTGTTTTTCCCCTCTTTTGCAAAGTGCTTGGAGGCATCAACGATCAGCACATCGCTATTTGAACGCTTTTGTTTAAGTACTAAGATTACAGTGGGTATACCGGTGCCAAAAAAGATATTGCCTGGCAAGCCGATAATCGCATCAATATGGTTATTCTCGATGAGTTGTTTACGAATTTCTCCTTCCTCACCACCGCGAAACAATACACCATGAGGCAATACGATAGTCATGATGCCATCGGGTTTTAGGTGGTAAAGGTCATGCAGCAAAAACGCAAAATCGGCTTTGGTTTTGGGTGCTAAGCCAAAGCGCGAATAGCGCGGATCGTTTTCTTTATGGTTGGGGTCCCATTTTTGCGAGTAAGGCGGATTTGATACCACAGCATCCACATATAACGCTTGATAAGAACCCTGTGGGTCACTTTCATCAAAATACGGCCAATCATCTTCC
>SPJS01000217.1 GCA_006844705.1 Methylococcaceae bacterium
AGGTTACAAACATCCGATCGGAGCCGCATTGAAATACTTTATTATGTCTGAACATCCGCAACCACAGATTTTGGGCTGTCTGTTATTTTCAGCTTCTGTCTGGCATTTGGCAGACCGTGATCAGTGGATCGGATGGGATAAAAAAGATCGTGAAAAACGTTTAAATCTGGTCATTAACAATAACCGGTTCCTGATTTTCCCCTGGGTCAATGTGCCTAACCTGGCGAGCAAGGCGCTTGCATTAGTGACACGACAAATCCGCGATGACTGGCAGTCTGCGTACAGCTATCGTCCGGTCTTAATCGAGACCTTTGTGGATGATAGTCAATATATGGGAACTTGCTATCAGGCTGCCAACTGGGAATGTATAGGCAAGAGCAGTGGTAAAGACTGGCAAGCCGATGCAAGCGATAAATCAGCGAAAGTCAGTGTTAAGTCCATCTGGGTCACACCGCTACAAAGCCATTTCAGAGCGATTTTAAAAAACCAGAAAATCGCTAAAGCTCAGGTCGATCTGGATGAGTCCTTTGTGAACTTATGGGGCAAAGTGGTTATGATCATATCAGACGTTGCCCAGGAATTTGATGCAAAATGGCAGAAGCGCAAACGTGTCATTGATTCATTATTATTGGTTTTTTTGATTTTTCGCTTGGTATTTTCTAAAAATAGTCAAGGTTATGGGACGACCATTGAGGAGTTCTGGCACAACTGCCTCAGGATGAAGTTTCCTTTACCTCAAAAGACCCCCGTTTCTGCCTCGTCTTTTTCCGATGCCCGCAAAAAACTGGATGAAGATATTTTCAAGGTTTTGAACCAGAAAATCATTGCAGCCCACGACACACTGACTGAACCGGGTGATCAGTTTCAGCGATGGCTTAATCACCGACTTTTTGCAGTGGATGGTAGCAAGCTTAATCTACCACGCGAACTCATTGAGCAGAATTACCGGACGCCTTCAAAGGACGCGTATTACCCACAAGGCTTGCTGAGCTGTCTTTACCAGCTAAAGTCAAAAATTCCTTACGATTTTGATCTGGTGAATCATGGTAATGAAAGACAGTGCGCACTGGCTCATTTAAAAGCTCTTACAACAGATGATGTCGTGGTTTACGACCGCGGCTATTTTTCCTATGCGATGCTGT
>SPJS01000105.1 GCA_006844705.1 Methylococcaceae bacterium
GTTATTTATTGCGAGATTTAGAATATCTTCGTTACACCCATTTTGCATATATTCGCTGCCAGCAAGCATTTTTGTTTGCGGGTTGTCTAATACATTAAATAAATAGTCTTCAACATTGTCGTTGTCATTAAACTGGCCATTCTGATAAATATAATTAAGTGATGAGATTTCCCGTTCGACAGGTTCACGAATAACTGTGAAATAGCTGGCATTGGTTTTAATTATATTGTCTATGCCAAAAATGAAGTGTCCTGAAATAAAATCAGCCTGATTGATAACATCATCTTCTAAAGACATAGCCGTTGACGACGCCCCTTGCCAGCCATCAATGATCTTAATGGAAGGGTTATACTTCCTGATATTGCAATGTAGATAGTGTTTTTCAAGATATTTTGCTGCAACTTCAAGGATAATATTAATTGAGCTGCCAGCAGCCTTAGGTATATGTAAAAAAATCAGTTTATGTGTATGTTCTTCAAAATCAGTTGGGTTTTGAATTTCGTATGGCGTTAAAGAAATGAGTTTTGAATCAGGAAAGTGTAGCGAATTATGGCGGTCGGTCAGAAAGGGTAGATTTAGCTTTTTTGCCAGAAATCTTCTGGTTTTCCATATGTTTAACATGAATAGCCTGCTTATTTTTTCTAATGTGATACAAATCTATCGATTTAATCTAGCAGTATAGTAACTTTTGACTTCAGAAGAAGCAGAAGATGCAAATTCAGCAATACTCTTTTTCAAAGTATTATGATTATTTTTGGCCTTCTCCATTTTCTGATAGAGCTCCTGATTGTTTTCTTCACCAGTCAAAAAATTAGATAATTTCAGGTATTCGCAATAGCCTTTGATTTTGTCCCGCGTCGCAATAGGCAGAACATTGCAACCTGAAATCATTCCAATGAGTATCCCATGCAGGCGATCAGAGATCACGAGGTCAGTCTTTTGGTACAGTTTTTGTAATTCCTTGGTCGATGTCGGTAGGGTGATTTCAATATTGTCTGATGTGTGGACTAGATCCATCAGTTTTGTCACTAATAAATGATCTTCCCGGATATTGGTGACAAATAAAATCAATTTGCTATCCAGTTTTTTGGCGGCATCAGAAAATCCCTTAATATAGTCATTAAAATGTTTTTGGTGCGCCCATCTTGAATGAAGGCAAAGCCCGATATAACCTTTCCAGGAGGATTGGCTCTGTTCCCCCTTATAAGCAAGAAATGCACAGTCAGGAACCAGTTTTATATTTTCGATACCAATATTTTTCAGGTTTTTGAATGTTCTGGGGTCTCTTATAGCGATTTCATCAACATCTGCAAAGCATTGTTTTAAAAATGGAATGTGTTGAGGTTTTATTTTGAGTGAAATAGGGCCGTAAATGATATTTTTTAGCGGTTTCTTCATGGCATTCAAATATGAATGAATGTCCAGTAAAGAGTAAGGAATATCCATTTCTCCCCCGACAGACACAATATGATCATATTGAATATCAGTGGAAGAGGATTTTTTTATGCAAGACATCAAGGGGGAAAAATAGTTGTTAATGATCAATTTTTCCAGGAAGGGACGGCTGCGCATATAGTGATCGACACTTTTTCTTAATGCAAATAATGGAGGCTTGATCTTGATGTTGCTGTTTAGGCCTGATTGTAAGACAGCCGGTAGAGCGACAAATTGATCATTTCTTAAAGGGTAAGGATAAACATGCGTTTCAGCTTGAGGAAGCTGCTGATGAATAAAGTTGGCAACCGCTTCATAAATAAAAAGATCGCCAACATTTCCTCCAAAATTGGCAGCCAACAACATAATTTTCTTGTTATTTGTAGATGTCATTTTACCGGTTTAAGACGCTGAAAGAATAATAGTTAATATGAAACATGGTTCTTATTTCATCACTCCATTTTGTATGCCAGTCCATTACCTTGCCATAAAACTCAATACGTTTAGTTAGCTTGTGATCGAATATGTAATTAAAGGCATCCTGACGCATGAGCATGGCAGGAGATGAAGTGGATATGCTTTCATCATAAGTGGTTTTAAGAATAACAATGCATTCTTCATTGAAAATGCAAAGGTCAGTCGCTACTAATTG
Organism: Methylococcaceae bacterium; assembly: GCA_006844705.1. Lineage (GTDB taxonomy): Bacteria > Pseudomonadota > Gammaproteobacteria > Methylococcales > Methylomonadaceae > Methylomarinum. Next base: position 2,087 of record SPJS01000105.1, read on the forward strand.
CGCGTCATAAAAATATTGAAATACTTTTCCACGCTTCTTGTTGCAGAAATTGGCCAGCATATCCCGGTAAAATTTTCCTTGGCTGTTATTGATGTTGACTGCGGTGCCAAGTTCGTTTTTCCAGCCTGATGATTCCATTTTGCCATAATCAATGATGGCCTGCTCCATTTCATCTGCGTGGTCAAGAATCTTTAATTCGGTTAACGTAGATTCTCGTTCTAAACGATTGCGTTGGCGACGCAGGTTTTGTCTCAGGTTTTTCCCCCGGGCAGACCAATAGTCGTCAAAACTTCCATTGAGAGTTACTCGGGCTGTTTTAATGTAATCCAAAGTATTAATATTTGAACTTTTTGCAGGACGATGAAAAAAATCAGGGTCTTGCTGTGTAATGCTGAGAAGCAGTGTTGGAAAGGGGAGTTTGGTTTTTAATTCAGCTAAAACGTTCTCGGTTGAGATATGTTTTTGTTGTAACCAGAGGCCGATTGGTGCCTGTGAAGGCTGGAATGTTTCCCAGGTGCCAAATTTTTTTTTAATGAGTAAGGTAATGACCTCAGGGTTGGCAATATCACCATAAATGGCCAGTTTATCGTTGGACGGATTGGCAAAATGTGCGACCAGAGGCACAACAAAATCTGAATCAAGTAAAGGGTGATTGCCGGTTTGTTGGTTAAGAGCATCCCATTGTTGTGTGAATCGGTCAAATTCAGAGATGGGATAAAGTGTCCAGGTCATTTATTTTCCTTTGAGAGAGTATTGCTTATCTGGGTGATCATCCATTCTATTTCTTGTTTGGTTAATGATTGATGACAAGGAAATTGAAAGATATGTTCGCTATATTCTACACTGGTGGGGCAGGTATCCATGGTGACTTCCGCATCTAAAAATTCACCAAACCGCCAGATGGGCACCCCTAATTGTTTGAGTTGTGTAAAGCACTCTTTAGGGTTATCCACATATAAGGGATAGACAAAGGGAACCGTATTTTCGGGGAGGTCGGTAAATAGTGGATGGCAGTGATCAAGTTTTGATAAGGCAAGGTCAATTTTTTTGTAGTTTTCCCTTCTGCAAAAAGCAGATTGCTTTGAATCTGCATGTTTAATCAGCCACTCAGATAAAACAGAATTTTTTTTATAAACCCAATCCGGGTCAAGCCCAAAACCACCTTCAGATGAGCCGGGGCCGATTTTTGCTGATGGGTTTTTTCTAATTTTTTTCAATTCTGTCCATAACAACGTTTTAATGTAAAAAAGCGCATTGATAAAGAATCCAGCCAATCCCAAGCGATGATAATAAATTGATTTTTCAATGGTATTAATTACTGCTTTTAGCTGAAATTTATAATCAGGGGGCGTTAATTTCAGGTCATCCAGGTTTTTTTTACTGGAACAAAGCAGCCCACCTTCATAAATGGGAAAAAATTTCATGCTGCTGGCAATGGTATAGTCACCAGTAGCCCCAATGCCAAGCCCATTATCGGTTGCGCCAAAAAAAGCGTGAGCACAGTCTTCAATCAAAACAATATTCTGCTTAGAGCAAATCTCGCGCAGTTGATCTAGCTGTTGAGCGAACCCAAAATAATGCGTTGCCAGTATGGCTTTCGTTGAATGATTTAATTTTTTTTGAATGTCGTCTATATTCGCTTGAGTATCTCGGTTTATTTTATAAAAAATGGCTTTGCCTTTTAGCCATATAACCGGGGCAACCATAGCTTCACAGTGAAAGGCAGGAATCAGGACTTCGTCACCGGGTTGTAGATTTATATGTTTTAAAGCCAAGGCTAACGCTGCTCTTCCACTGGTCGTGTATTTTTTATGTGGAAGATCTAAAACAGATGCAATGGGTTGTCTGGATTGAGTTGAAGAAAACTCTAATAACGGAGTAAGCGGAATTTTTGCTTGAGGAAAGACTGGGTTCATAAATTTTACGGTCTGGGGTAGAATCGTTCGCTCAATGAAATAAATGGATTAGTTTTTTTTACTATTATAACTTTAGATATACAGGTTATTTATGTCAATGTTGTTAGAAGTCGGTCATATTTTACGTAGCATTTTACAGTTGGATGAAAATGCGCCATTAGATGAGGATGTTTTGTTAGTAGGCTCTATGCCTGAATTTGATTCTATGGCTGTTGTGTCAGTACTGACAGCACTTGAAGAAAAATATGGTTTTTTTGTAGAAGACGATGAAATTGACGCTGAAGTATTTGTTTCTGTGGGTTCTTTGGTCAGTTTTGTGGAACAAAAGCTGGCAGGTTAAATTAGAGGCATCTATTTCCCCAAGGTGATATGACCCCGTTTTTTTTAGAACATCAAAATTATAGTTTATTTGTTAACTATTATCCGTCTAACACTGAAAAATGTGTGCTTTGTATTCCGGCATTTGCTGAGGAAATGAATAAATCCAGACGAATGGTAAGCCAACAAGCCCGCGCATGGGTTGAACAGGGGTATTCTGTGGTTAGTTTTGATTTATTTGGTACCGGGGATAGCTATGGGGAGTTTGGCGAGGCAACGTGGCGCATATGGCTGGATAATATCAACGAGCTTATCTTGTGGTTAAAAACGAAAGGGTATAGCCAAATAAGTCTTTGGAGCTTAAGGGCAGGAAGTCTGTTAGCGTTAGATTTTCTTAATCGTACCGATGAAAAATTTGACAGATTGATTGCATGGCAGCCCGTATTAACGGGGGAGCAGTATGTCATGCAATTTTTGCGATTAAAAGCAGCAGCTTCGTTTATGGAAAATAATGCGCCTCAGATAAAAACGTCAGAAATAAAACAACGATTGATTGAAGGGCACACCGAAGAAGTTGCTGGGTATTTGTTAAATCCGCAATTAATGGTGCCGATGCTGGAATTAAAATGCTTACAAAATGACATCAACAATGTTGGGTATTTCCATGTGTTTGAAATAAGTCTGGATGAGGCGTCAACCCCTACTTATCAAACCCAAAAATGGGTTGATAATTTGAAACAGCTTAATAACCACGTGTCTTTAGAAATACTGAATGACATACAATTTTGGGCAAGCCAAGAGATAACTGAATCCAAAAAATTAATATCATTAACGTGTCAAGCGCTAGATGAATAATCCATCAGTTTCCTAGTCATCAGGTCTACAAAAGTTATGTCCAGCCAAGAGATCCCTGTCGTTATTTCCTGCTCCCAAGATGAGTTGTTGAGCATACTCCATATTCCAGTAAAGGCTGAAAAAATCGGTGTGTTGATTGTGGTAGGAGGACCTCAATATCGCGTGGGTAGCCATCGGCAATTTGTTTTGCTGGCCCGCAAACTGTGTGAAAACAATTTTCCTGTCATGCGGTTTGATTATCGGGGAATGGGGGATTCAAGCGGAATAATAAGAAGTTTCGCCCAGGTAGATGAGGACATTCAGGCGGCGATCGACGCTTTTTATGAACAGTGTCCGGATTTAACAGGTGTGGTTATCTGGGGGCTTTGTGATGCGGCTTCGGCCGCGTTGTTTTATGCCTACCAGGATAAAAGGGTGCAAGGACTGATTTTATTAAACCCCTGGGTTTTTACCGAACAAGGTGAAGCCAAAACCTATTTAAAACATTATTATTGGCAGCGTTTAACGAGTGCTGATTTATGGAAAAAAGTTCTGTGTTTACAATTTAATTATCAGGATTCGCTGCGCTCTTTGGTAGCTTTCGCGAGCAAGATTCGAGCTTCAACAGATGAAGTCAAGCAGGGGCCAAAGGCTCATTATTCAGATCTTGTAGACGCGACATTAGCTTTACCTGTCAGGATGAGGGAGTGTTTAAAGCGTTTTAATCATCCGGTCATGATCATATTAAGTGGAAGAGATTTAACTGCAGAGGAGTTTAGAGAGGTAGTTAAAGCTGATCACGAATGGCATGGATTATTAGCCCAATCGCCGGTGCAACGTGTTGATATTCAGCAGGCTGATCATACCTTTTCCAGTCAACAATGGCGTGCTGAAGTTGAAAATGTGACGCTTGAATGGGTAAAAGCGTTAACAGGTCCTGCCTAAAAAGAAGCCAGCCAATTGTCTCGACGCACTTTTTGCTCTAAATCAAATCGATGCGTTTCTGTGTACACGACAAAGTAGATTTCTGCTGAAGTGTTTAAAGTCAGTCGTTTGATTAGCTGAAAGGCTTTAGCAAAGTAACTTTTGTTGGTTGCATAATTGCCAACTTGATACCATTTGAGCGTAGTCACTTCATCGGTGTTGTTATTCATAGATTCCAGAATAACTAAATCGACCTCAGAATCAGTGGTCTGAATGGTTGTATTCAGCTGCTTCATAATACGCCATTGGTCTTTTTGGTCTTCAGTGATCAGCGTATTCCGTGAATTGACCAGTTCAGCACCTTGGGTTTCGTTGCCAAAGTTAGCCTGGTAAATGCCTATGACCAAACCCTCATCATTGATGTAAAAATCCAGGCGTTCAGATTCTGCACCTTTAAATGCAGGTCGCCATTTCCAATTGGGTGCTTCCGTGATTTTCCAGTGATTGACGTTGGCTAATGCATGCCATTCAGATAACGCCAATTGTGCAGAATAGTTACGTTGTAATTGATCATAGCCAATGGGCCAAAATAATAATGAGATTAACAGGGCCGAAAGAGGCACGACATAATGATGGACAGCTGTGGAAGAGGTAGGTTTAGCGGCACCCGGTTCAAACGATGGCGTGGGAACGGCGTCTTTCCAGAACGAGCCAATATAAAACATAACAAATATAATGATGCCAAAGAAGGCAGCGCCATAGATTAAGTGATCCACGCCAACAGCCAATGTCATGTCGCTCATGTGGCCAATCATAATGATCATATAGGCGCGTAAGCCATTTGCCAGTAACGGAATGACAAACGATAAAAGGGCAAAAATTAAGCGCTTATAGGCTTTTGTATACGTTATGTAGGCGTAGATCAAGCCCAATGTAATGGTTGCGATTAAATACCTTAACCCCGAACAGGCCTCAACCACTTCCCAGTCGCCACTGACCAGGGAAAGATGCAGGCCTTCCCGAAATACAGTAATTCCAGTGAGTTTTAACATGAACACTGAAATGTCGGCAGTAAGGATCATCAGGTCGGGGAGCAAGCCTTCGCCGACGGGGACCATCATGTACAAAAAACAAAGCGGGAAAAGAATGCTCAAGGCTGCAGTGTTTCCCAGAAAGAACCACAGACTGCCAATCAATAGGCCGACAACCGCATATTGTTGAATAACCAGCACATGCGTGATCGATGCCATAATCCAAAGCAGTCCATTGGCAAGCAGGAACAGCAGGCCCAACAAACTGCGCTTTTGTGGATTTAGTAATGTTTTATGGACGGATTTGTTACGCCAGACTAGCCAGGTTGAAACAGGCAAGACGATCATCCCGTGCGCATAGGTGTCTGATCTTAACCAGATAGAAATAATAGATTCCCAGGTAGTAAAAAAAATCAAAATACTAGCAACGAAAATCGCGAGCAACGACAGTAATGTGCGTTGTTCATTTTTATCTAATGCACCCATTTGAGAAATCATGTGTATGTGTTTAAAAGATGAAGAGTTTGTTAAACCAATACTTCCCGGCACTCGGGCTGGCTCAAAAATAAATGTGGGCTGGCTGTGAAACCATACGCGCCTGACTGAAAAACAGTAATGTAATCACCTGTTTGTGCAACGGGAAGGTCCATTTTTCCGGCAAGAATATCAAGGGGAGTACACAACGGGCCGACGATATTAACATTTTCAGTGGCGCTGGGTTCACCCATTTTATTGGCGATAGCCACAGGGTAATTTTTGCGGATAACCTGCCCAAAGTTTCCAGTGGCGGCCAAGTGATGATGTAAGCCGCCATCTACAACCAGAAATGCTTGTTCTCTAGAATATTTTTTATCGATAATTTTGGACACGTATACACCCGCTTCTCCGACGAGATATCGACCAAGTTCAATGATAATGTCAGCCTGAGGGAAACGTTGATGAAACTTTTCCATGTTAGCTGCCAGCTTTTCACCAATCTCTTTGAGCGGCAACGGGGTTTCACCTGGAAAATAAGGAATACCATAACCACCACCAATGTTCAGTTTTATGATATCCAGGTTGGCCTCGGTTAGCAGTCGATCAGCTAATAATAAACTGCGTTGTTGCGCTTCAATAATGGACTCAGGTTTCAGGTTCTGCGAGCCACTGTAAATATGAAACCCCTGAAATGTTACCGGTAAGGACTGAATTCTTTGTAACAGGGCTGGGAGGCGTTCTTCGTCAATGCCGAATTGTTTGGGGCCGCCACTCATTTTCATGCCGGAGGCTTTCAGCTCAAACGCCGGGTTGATGCGTACAGCAATATTGGCGATATATCCTTTTTGTTCGACAATGGCAACGATTCTGTCGAGTTCCGTTTCGGACTCAATGTTAATGGTGATCCCTGCTGCAATGGCTTGGGACAATTCTTCAATACGCTTACCCGGGCCAGCCATGCTGATATGTTTTGGTGACATGGGGGTGTCCAGGGCCACCTGCATTTCATTGGCCGAAGCCAGGTCAAAGCCGTCCACAATCGCAGCCATATGTTGAACCAGAGCAGGCATCGGATTGGCTTTCATTGCATAATGAATTTTAAGCTTTTCCGGCATGTGTTGGCGCACATAGTTGACCCGTTCAGTTAATTTAGCCCGGTCATAGGCATAAAAGGGCGTTGAACCTACGCGGTCAACCAGTTGGGACACGGAGAGGCCGCCAATCATTAATTGATTGTCTTTTACTTCATATTGGGTTTGCGGAGCGTGAACAGGCGTTTTTGACATGGAGAAAATTATTGAAATAAATCAGCGTATTGTTGGGAAAGTTGCTTACGGTCAATTTTACCGTTGGGATTTTTGGGTATCGCATCTTTATAAATGATCTTTGATGGAATCATGAAGTTTGGCAGAGATGCGCGACACGCTTTAAGTAATTCCTGATCATCAAAATCAATTGAATCCGGTTGAACAACAACTAATATAGCCTGGCCGAGAGATGGATGCTCGACACCGATAGCGGCAGCTTCTTTGACCAGTCCCGTACTGTAAATGGTTTCTTCCACTTCAGACGGGCTGACACGGTACCCCGAGGTTTTAATCATGTCATCTTTGCGCCCTACAAAATACAGATAACCTTCCTCGTCCATTTGCACCTGGTCTCCTGACCAGACGGCGATTTGAGTCAGCGGAAGTTCGCTGATTTGATTTGGAGCAGGTTTAAAACGTTCAGCGGTTTTCTCCGGTGCATTCCAGTAGCCCATGGCCACCAGCGACCCCATATGAACCAATTCCCCGGGCTCATTGGGTTCGCACGGTGAGCCGTCTTCACGTACCACAAGAATTTCAGCATTAGGAATCGCTTTGCCCATAGAATCAGGGCGCGTATCTATTTGTTCTGGCGGCAAAAAAGTGGAGCGGAAGGCTTCGGTCAGGCCGTACATCAGATAAAACTGACTGGAAGGGGCGTTCTGGCGAATTTTTTCCAGTACCGCTTTGGGCATTTTGCCACCAGAATTTGTCATGTAACGAAGGTGCAGGTTTATTTCCGCAGGCCAGTCCAGTTGCGCCAGTTGCGCCCATAATGGCGGGACTGCGGCAAGCCCCGTAATGTGATGCGTTTTCAATGCTTTTACCACATCATTGGGTAAAAGATAATCCAGCAGAACGCAATGAGCGCCTTGCAAAAAAGATGTTGTTAATTGATTTAAGCCATAATCGAAACTGAACGGTAAGACAGCCAGAATTTTATCCTGCGGGGTGATGTGTAAATACTCTGCCACACTAGCTGCCCCCAGGACTATATTTTTATGGGATAAGACAACCCCTTTCGGTTTACCCGTGCTGCCCGATGTATACAGTATGGCAGCCATATGACTGTCAATAATAGTAGGTAAAGTAACGGCAGGATTCGCCAGCTCTAAAAACGCCTGCCAGTCAATAACATTTAAACTGAGTGAATCAAAATGTTCTGTCTTTCCATCGACGAGGACTATGGTCGCTAAATCGGGACAATTGTCTAGTTCGCCAATAATGGCTTGCAGACGAGCAGCAGAAGTAAACAGCAGTTTGACATTGCAATCATTAAGAATATGAACGACTTGAGGGGCCTTGAGTACCGGGTTGACCGGAACAAATACATTGCCTGCCTGGCATGCGGCAAACATGGCGAGCACCGTTTCTTTTTGTTTAGGCAGATAAATTGCCATCCTGTCTTGAAATGCCAAACCACTTTGCAAAATCGACAAGCTTAATTGCTGGGTGTCTTCAGCAATTTGTTGATATGACCAGGTATCTTTTTTGTGGCTCAGAGCGGGGGTATGCCCAGCATGCTTGGCTTTATGAGTCAATAAATGATGAACTAATGTTTGCATTAAAAATGGAATAATCAGATGTATAACTCTATTTTAGATGATAGACGTTGACTGTAGATAAATTTTTTCATATTCAATTGAATAGGCTGTGCAGAAAAAATAAAGTCATCGTGCTGTCATTTATGGCCGATATGATCCCTCTTGAAAGTCACCCGATGTCGTTTGTAGTAAGGGCTCGATTTTCATTTCAACTTAAAGAATGATTGAGGGAGTCATGAAAAAAATTAACACGAAAAAAAATGCCATTGTATTTTGCAGTGTGTGCCTGCTTTCTTCACAAGCGATGGCGGCAGATTCTATCCGTTTTGCAACATTTAATGCGTCAATTTCGAATTTTAATGCGGATGATCAAACAGAACGTTTGTCTTCCGCTACCAACACTCAATTAAAGGGTGTGGCTGAGGTAATTCAACGGGTTAGACCTGACGTTTTGCTGATTAACGAATTTGATTACGATGCGCAAGATCCTGCGCTTTTTCAAAAAAATTACCTGAGTGTCGGGCAAAATGGTCAATCAGGCATTGAATATAATCATGTCTTCATTGCGCCATCCAATACTGGCGTTCCATCAGGATTTGATCTGGATAATGATGGCAATACCGGCGGGGATTTAATGTCCTTTGATTACGCTGACGATGCCTACGGCTTTGGCCGTTACCCGGGGCAATTCGGGATGGTTGTCTTATCAAAATATGCCATCAAATCAGATCACGCGCGCACTTTCCAGAACTTCTTATGGAAAGACATGCCTGGCGCAAAGCTGCCGGCTGATCCGCAAGATAGAGATGGCAACGGTGATACAGCAAACTGGTATACCAGTGCCGAGCTGGATGCAGTCAGGTTGTCTTCCAAAAACCATATGAGTGTGCCGATTGATGTGAACGGTCAAACCATTCACTTTGTGACCAGTCATCCTACGCCACCCGTATTTGACGGCGCTGAAGATCGCAACGGTTTACGCAATCACGATGAAATCAGACTGGTTGCCGATTTCGTTGATCCGGATCAAAACTACATGACAGACGATAATGGTGTGCAAGGTGGATTGAATGAAGGTGATTACTTTGTCATCGCTGGCGATTTAAACGCAGATGTTGATGAAGGCGACTCTACGGATAATCCTATTGATGCTTTTCTGGCAAACAATCCTTTGATCAACAATAGTGTTGTTCCTGAAGGGGAAGGGGGTCCAGATGCTGATGATACCGCTGAATTCGTGGGTGGGGTGCGTGTTGACTATGTTCTGCCTTCAGCAAATCTGGACATTACTTCAGCTGGCGTCTTCTGGCCTGAAGATAGCAGTCCTCTGGCAGGTTTGAACGATGTCTCAGATCATCACCTGGTTTATGTGGATGTTGTTAAACCGGTTCCTGTGCCAGCCGCATTGCCATTATTCGCGTCTGCCATGGCGGTTTTCGGATGGGTTGCGCGTCGTAAAGTCAAATAAACAGTTTATTGAGGAAATAACATGAAAATTGTAAAAATAGCAATCGTTTTGCTACTGACATCAATCTCTTCTGCCCATGCAGCGGCAGTGTCTAAAGATTTAATTGCGCAGGGAGCGATTCATATTGGAGGAAATTCTGAGCTTTCTGATTATTATGGTTCAGGAAATGATGATAGTTTTGCCGAATACGGCATAGCTAATTTTGCCTTTAACGCTTCAGATTTTGGTGGACAGGTTGCGTCGGTGAATAGTGTTGTATTGCAATTAACGCATAATGACCGTTTTTTTAGCGATGGTTCCGAAGTTGAGTTTTTCTTTACTGCGGATAGCAAAGCGGCGTTAAATGATTATGCTGACTTAAGCTTCGACGACACTTTGATTAATGGAATCGTGAGCAGTCAATACACTTTTGCACCGGTTTCATTGGGTAAATTTGCTTATTCGGCAAAAGTGGGGGGTGAAACAGAAAATTTCAATTTGGATTTCTCTGCCAATCAAAGCACGTGGGTTGAATTGATTAATTCAGGCAGTGATTTCCATATTCTGATAGCAGCAACTGCATCAGATGCCGATATTACCTTTTCAGGCCTGGATAATACGTTTGATCCTGGAAACCCGAATTTAACTATTGATGCGACTGTTGTTCCGGTGCCTGCTGCATTCCCGTTGTTTTTATCAGCATTAGCGCTGGTGAGCGTAACAAGAAACCGCACTAAATAACCAACAAGCCAATGCAGGCAAGCATCGACTTGTCTGCATTTTTTAGTGAAACAATTGATATTGGATGAAGCTGGGTGAGTAGGACAGAACACATCCCAGATTGAGTTTTTGCGCATCCGTCGTGACGAGTTGTTCACCACTTTGCAGGCGTTGGTAAGGCAAGATAATAGAGGTTCTTTGGTGGGTATCATGTGATAGCAACCCTGCCCACTCTCCATGCTTATGGACCATAGTGACCGGCGTTATCATCTGTGTGATTTTTTCGACCAGTAATTGGGTTGATTCATGGGTCGTCGCCAGTTTTTGTTGTTTGATCAAACCGAGGGTCAGGTTCATTTTTTTGTCGAACAATAAAACCAGGTCGCCTGTTTCAAAATTGAGTTTGTGGCTTTCGATATTTAAATATTGACTGTTTTGCGTGCGCAATATTTTAATCGTATGCCCCGCGACCAATTCTTCCGTTTGTTCAGCTTGGTTGAGAAAACTTTCAGTAAAGGTCAGATGGTTTTTTTCATGCGCCATCGGTTCCAGATTCATTTTATTGATTCTATTTGAGTCAGGGGCTAGCCCTCCAAGCTGGTTGATCCGGTTGAGTTTTTGTCGCTCTGTCAGAAATTCATGGATGGCTGGCAATCCGGACAAGATGCGTTGAATTTTCGGCGCGGCCGGAATGCTGTCATTCAAGGGTTTTTTGAATGCAGTAAAAGTTAATTTAACTTGGTGATAAAGGGGTTCGCTAATCTTATCTGCCAGTCGGTTATAATCTGGTAGCTTGATGAGAAGCTCGTCAAAATTTAACCCACAATGGTATTGTTGCAATCGTTGGTTTAGTTGACGTTTTATTCTGGGAAAACTTTCCAGGTATGGCCAATAATAGGTACAAGGTGTCGAGTTTTCCTGGACAATCTGAATATAACGGGAATATTGATGACATAAAAGATAAAGTGGGCGAACATCTTGTCTGCTGATGCGTTGCATGCTGCAGACGGCAAACATTACATTGCGTTTTATGACATCTTTGATGCAGTTTAATTCTCTGAACTCAGTATGTTTACTGGCGACCGGGATAGACAGGAGATTCTTGTCGTCAGCTATTTCAAAAATTTCCCCGCTATGGATCCAAAGTTTCTCTGATGGCAGAAAACGGCAACTGACACTGAGTAACAGATAATGTCCCATCAATTGCAGAAAATAATAAGCCGCTGAGGCTGACATTTCAGGCGTGTTGCCTGGCTTTTTGAATTCAGTTAAAAATGCCAGCGCAAGATTTCTTGGGATCAGCAGACTGAGTTTAGCCAGCTTAATAGTACTTCTATCCATCCGGTCATGCTCTAACGAATCAATCAAAGTGGATGAAAGAAGTAAACTGGCCGGGAGTATTTTTAATAAACAATCATAGTAAAGGTCATGTTTATGATGCGTTTTACGAAATTGGTTGATGCCATCATTTAAAGACGTAGCGGCATTGACTGTATTTAACTGACTTAGAGAGGCCAGCCAATCAGTGATTGTTTCGTCATTAATAGTTGTTGGGAAACCAATGGGTCGGGTCATGCAATTTAAAAATACCTGGATAAACTTAAAATAAGCGTAGTCGATTTAACGTTGAAAAGTGTGGAAAAAATCAACAAAAATCGCTTATGTTAATGATGTCAGGCAAATATAAATTTATATTAAGGGTGTTTTATGGGGCTGATCCTTGATTTCTCGAACCAGGCGCGGCACCATGTATCCTGGGAGACGACGGGTAAGTTGAGAGACTAAATGTTTTGCCTGCTCATCGGCTACGGCAAAATGTGCTGTGCCTTTTGCTCGGTCCAGGGTATGCAAATAATAAGGTTGAATGCCTGTTTCAAACAGGACTTCACTCAACTGCTGTAAGGCGTCCACATTATCATTAATGCCTTTTAATACAACACTTTGATTATAGCTTATTGCACCGGTTGATTTAATCAGGTGGCAGGCCTCTTTGACCTTGTTGCTGATTTCATTCGCATGATTAGCATGTACGATCATGATAATTTGTTTTGGTGAGTGTGCAAATAATTGCAGCAGAGCCGGGGTGATTCTATCTGGCAGTACAATAGGCAGACGGGAGTGAATCCGTATCCTTTTGATGTGGTTTATGGATTCAATTTGGCTAAAAATGTCCTGGAGTTTGTGGTCGTTTAACATCAGCGGGTCTCCTCCGCTTAAGATGACTTCATGAATATCGGTACGACGTTTGAGCTCAGAAATGAGGCCATCCAGTTGAGAGCTTGAAATGCGGTTATCGGTATAGGGGAAATTTCTTCTGAAGCAATAGCGACAGTGAATCGCACAGGCTTGAGTGCTGATCAGCAACACCCGGCCTTGATATTTCTGAATAATTCCCGGGCCAGATGATGCTTCCAAATCACCTACCGGGTCGTTAACATAGCCCGGCGTTTCAACGTGTTCCTGGTTGACTGGCAGTACCTGTAAAAATAGCGGGTCATTAGGATTCCCTTTTTCCATGCAGGCTGCAAAGTCATGGGTCACTTTAAACGGAAAGTTTGCTGTATCGTCCAGTAGTGGAAGATGTTGAGATGAAATGTGGAGATAATCACATAATTCCTTTACTGATGAAAAGGCGGTTTGTAACTGGTTTTGCCAAGAAGCAACTGGAAGAGGGAGGTTCACAATAAGTCGTGGTTATGCAGTTTAAGTTTATAGGAGAACTGGTCAAGTCGCTCAGACCATGACAGCAACAGAGCCAACTATTATAATGCACGACATTTTGTTGCGATACTTGAGGAAATAATGGCGACTTTTAGCACCAATGAATTTAAAGCGGGCATGAAAATTATGCTTGATACTGATCCGTGTTCGATTATTGAAAATGAATTTGTCAAGCCGGGAAAAGGTCAGGCATTTAACCGGGTTAAAATCAGAAACTTGAAAACCGGCCGGGTAATTGAACGTACTTTTAAATCGGGTGAAACGGTCGAAGCAGCCGATGTGGTGGACATTGAAACCCAATATTTGTATACCGACGGTGAGTTTTGGCATTTTATGGAGCCGGACAGTTTTGAGCAATATCAAGCTGATAATAATGCTGTGGCTGACAGTATAAAATGGTTGAAAGAACAGGATGTGTGCACCATGACGTTATGGAATGGTGCGCCCTTGTCAGTGATGCCACCTAATTTTGTTGAATTGAAAGTGACTGAAACAGACCCGGGTTTAAAAGGGGATACCTCGGGGGGAGGGGGTAAACCTGCTACCCTGGAAACGGGGGCTGTGGTCAGAGTGCCCTTGTTTATTCAAATAGATGAAATGATCAAAGTGGATACACGTTCCGGCGAATATGTATCCCGCGTAAAAGAGTAGTGGCAGCAGACTCTGATTGGCGTCCTGTTTGTGATATTGAGCAGCTACAGGCCAGGGCCATGCTGCTTGCAGAAATTCGCAGGTTTTTTGCTCAACGCGGAGTGATGGAAGTTGAAACGCCGTTGCTGAGTCAAGCCATTGGCACAGATCCTTCTTTGGCTTTTTTTAAAACAGATTATTTGTTTGGCAAACACCCGCGTAGTCTGTATTTACAGACGTCACCCGAGTTCGCCATGAAACGCCTGCTGGCGGCAGGGAGTGGTTCGGTTTATCAAATGTGTAAAGCATTCAGAAACGGCGAAAGCGGGCGCTTGCACAATCCGGAGTTCACCCTTCTTGAATGGTATCGGACAGGCTTTACTCTGCAAGATTTGATGACTGAAGTTTGCCAGCTGTTGCAATCGTTAGCGGGAGGGCAAACAGCATTTCAGCACATTGAACGTGTCAGTTATCAGGCGATCTTTCAACGGTTTACCGGGCTGGATCCGCTTGTCATGGAGCTGGATCAATATCAGCAATTTGCCCTTGCTAACCGGTTGCCAGATGCTGTCACGGTGTGTGGCGAAGATCATTCTGTGTGGCTGGATTATGTCTTCAGTTTTATTGTTCAGCCCCAGTTGGGGGACAATGGTATAACGTTGGTGTATGACTATCCTGTTATCCATTCATCATTAGCCCGAATTTCGGTACAAAACCCATTGGTTACAGAACGCTTTGAAGTTTTTGTCCAAGGTGTGGAATTGGCAAATGGATATTATGAATTGGCGGATGAGGCTGAACAAAATGCTCGTTTTGAAAAAGAACAAGCGATCAGAGAACACAACGGGCAACCGGTGGGTCCAAAAGATCAGCTTCTTTTGGCCGCTTTAGCATCGGGGTTGCCTGATTGTTGCGGGGTGGCTTTAGGCATTGACCGCTTGCTGATGATATTAAATAATTCAGACAGCCTCGAGGAGGTGATTGCCTTTCCAATCGGGCATGCGTGACGACAAAAATGGCAGTACATTTCAGGCTTAGGCCCAAACAGCTGCGTGTTATAATCGATTTATTTTTTTCAAACATCAGCTAATTTCGTGATAAATAAACTGATCAAATCCTTCTCATTCAGTGCTCTTCTTTTTCTTTCATCCGTAGTTCAATCATCTGCAAGCTTCATTGTGGAAGATATTCAGGTTAAAGGGTTACAACGAATTTCGGCGGGTACCGTATTCAATTATCTGCCTGTTAACATCGGCGAAAACTTTTCCATGACCAAGGTTGGTCCTTCCATACGGGCATTATTTAAAACAGGGTTTTTTCAGGATATCAGGATGGAGCGTGAAGGCTCCACGTTGGTTGTTGTTGTTCAGGAACGACCATCCATAGCCAAGATTATTTTTGCGGGTAACAATGACATCAGTACGGAAGACTTGCAAAAGGCCCTTGAATCAATAGGTCTGACAGAAGGAAAGGTTTTTAATCGATTGATTCTGGACAAAGTCGAGCAGGAGTTACGTCGTCAGTATTTTAGTCAGGGTAAATATGGTTTAAAGATCGATACAGAAGTGTCGCGCCTAACCCGTAACCGGGTAGGGATTCACATCAATATTTCTGAAGGAAAAGTTGCCAAAATCAAGCAGATTAATGTCGTGGGAAACCAGGTGTTTGATAAGGAAACCTTGATCGATCAGTTCCAGTTAAGTACGTCAAATTGGTTGTCGTTCTATTCCAAAGATGATCAATACTCCAAGCAGAAACTATCAGCAGACCTGGAAAGCCTGCGTTCCTATTATCTGGATCGCGGTTATATCAATTTTGCGATTGAATCGACTCAGGTGGCGATCACACCCGATAAAAAAGGGATTTACATTACTGTCAACGTAAATGAAGGGGAGGTTTTCACCCTGGAAAAAGTCAAGCTAACCGGCAATTTAATCGTTGATCCAGAGGAATTAATTAAGCTGGTACAAGTAGGGCCAGGTGAGATTTTTTCCAGAAAAAATGCAACAGAAACCTCAAAAGCAATTTCCGACCGATTGGGTGATGAAGGCTATGCCTTTGCCAACGTAAATATGGTGCCAGAGATAGATAATGATAATAAAACGGTTGCCATGACATTTTTTGTCGACCCCGGAAAACGGGTGTATGTGCGCCAAATCAATATGAGCGGCAATACCAAAACCCGGGATGAGGTACTTCGTCGTGAAATGCGTCAAATGGAGTCGGCATTAGCGTCTACCGCAAAAATTGAGCGTTCAAAAACCAGGTTAGAGCGACTTGGTTATTTTGAACAGGTTAATGTCGAAACGCCTCCCGTCGTGGGGGCAGCTGACCAGATTGATGTTAATTATTCGGTTGTAGAAAAGGCCTCGGGGAACTTGTTGGCCGGTATCGGGTTCTCTCAGACTCAGGGTATCGTCTTCAATGCAAATGTTTCGCAGGATAATGTGTTCGGAACCGGTAAACGAGTCAATCTGGCCTTTAATAACAGTGATGTCACCACCCAATACAGCTTTGGTTATTTTGATCCTTACTTTACTGTGGACGGTATCAGCTTGGGTTATGATGTAGGTTATCGTGCGCGTGATGCTGAAGAAGCGAATATATCCAATTATTCAACTGATGTTATCAATTCAGGATTTAATTTTGGCATTCCGTTAAATGAGTATGACCGTTTGCGCTTCAATCTTGAGTTTAAACATACCAAATTGAATACAGTGGCAGACTCATCGGATGAAATTCAAGAATTTATCGACAAACAGGGAAATAAGTTTATTTCCTTTTCAGCATCGGTGGGCTGGACGCATGATACGCTAAACCGTGCACTGTTTCCCTCAGAGGGTGGCCAGCAGCGATTGTCAGCATTGATCACCGTTCCGGGCAGTGACCTGGAATATTTTAAAATAGCCTATAAACATCAGCATTATTTCCCCTTATCAAAAGATTTTACTTTTCGTCTGTTAGGGGAAGTTGCCTATGGTGATGGCTATGGCGACACGGATGATCTCCCATTTTTTGAACATTATTTCGCTGGTGGTGTCCGATCGGTCAGAGGGTTTAATGATAATACCCTGGGGCCCAGAGATTCCCGCGGACGATCATTTGGTGGGGACAGCAAAATTGTGGGCAAGGCAGAATTGTTTTTTCCGGTGCCTTTTGTAGAAAACTCCCGCTCGATGAGGCTGGGGGCATTTTTTGATGCCGGGACAGTCAGCGACGGTTTTGAAATTGATAATCTGCGTTATTCTGTCGGCCTTTCCGGCGAATGGTTATCGCCTTTTGGCGCGTTGGCCGTCAGTTTTGCGATTCCACTTAACTCAGATGACGACGACGAACAACAATCCTTCCAGTTTTCTTTCGGTTCAGGATTCTAGGAGGCTGTCGGGTTATGCGGTTCGTTGCAGTAGAATCATCCATAATCCTCAGCCTCCTGGTTTGGTCGTTGGGTTGAGTTGACTGTAGGGCTCAAGTTGTAAATAGGAACCGAACGTTATGACGGTTCTTTAGTTTAAGTTTCATTTAACCTATAATCGAAAAATTAAGGTCAATAATAATTCCAATCGGAGATTTTTTAAAATATGAAAATTCAACTTTCTTTATTAGCAGCCATGATGCTGACTGCAAACGTAGCTGTGGCAGAACTGAAAATCGGTTTTGTGAATGTTGCAAAAGTGCTTGAAGCGGCTCCTCAGGCGGCAAAAGCAAAGCAACGTCTGGAAAAAGAATTTAAACCCAGAGATAAACACCTGGTGGCACAAGGTAAGGAAATAAAAACGTTGGAAGAAAAACTGGCTCGTGATGCTTCTGTTATGGGTGAATCTGAAAGACGCAAGCTGGAAAGAGATATTCTGGGCAAAAAGCGTGAGGCTAAACGTTTGCAGCAGGAATTTCAGGAAGATTTCAATATGCGCAGAAATGAAGAATTAGGTAAATTACAGCGTCGAATTGTTGAAGCGATCAGGGCGTTGGCTAAGGAAGAAAATTTCGATCTGTTACTAACTGATGGGGTGATTTACGCAGGTGAAAAGATTGATGTGACCGAGCAGGTTCAGTCAAAATTGGCAAAATTGTCTGACTAAAATACTGTTTTCAAGAATCATATCAAGGCTGTAGATGTTGAATATTCAAGAGATTCAAGAGTTTTTGCCTCACCGCTATCCTTTTCTATTGGTAGACAGAGTGATAGATTGCAAGCCACGGGAAAGCCTGCTTGCGGTAAAAAACGTAACTTATAATGAACCATTTTTTCAAGGACATTTTCCACACGAACCTATTTTTCCCGGCGTGTTGATTATGGAGGCGTTGGCTCAGGCAACCGGTTTGCTTGCCTCTCAATCAGATGATAGCCTGGGAAAAGGCATGACGTATTATCTTGCTGGAATTGATAAAGCGCGTTTTAAACGACGCGTCGTCCCCGGAGATCAGTTGATGCTTCACATTGACTATGTCAAGAACAAACGCAATATCTGGACCTTTGATTGCCGTGCTGAAGTAGATGAAGAAATGGCTGCCAGTGCTCAAATTATGTGTGCGGCGGCGGTGGAATCATGATTGATCCTAAAGCGGTCGTCGATGTCAATGCAGAAGTCGCTGAAGATGTAGAGATAGGCCCCTTTTCTGTCATTGGCCCGGAGGTGAAAATTGACTCCGGAACAGTGATTGGACCTCATGTAGTCATCAAAGGGCCGACAGCAATAGGCCGGGAAAACCACATCTATCAGTTTGCTTCAATCGGTGAAGATCCCCAGGATAAAAAGTATGCCAATGAAGTCACGCGTCTGGAAATGGGCGATCGTAACATCATTCGCGAATTCTGTACTATCCACCGGGGAACGCAGCAGGATCAGGGGTTGACTTTAATTGGCAGTGATAACCTGTTTATGGCTTATACCCATGTCGCACATGACTGCAGTATTGGTGATCATGTCATTATGGCCAATGGTGCTTCTATCGCCGGCCATGTCAGTCTGGGTGATCATGCTATTTTAGGTGGCTTTACTCTGGTGCATCAATTTACCCAGATCGGCGGCTACAGTTTTTCTGCTATGGGTAGCGCAATAACCCAGGATATTCCTCCCTTCGTCATGGTGGGTGGGCGTCCTACCCGCCCTCATGGCATAAATTCTGTCGGCATGGAACGCAATGGTATTTCTGCAGAAGTGATACGCCAGATTCGTAAGGCCTACAAAATTCTGTATAAAAACAATCAGCGTCTGGAAGATGCAATTGAGGAAATTGAAGAACTGGCCGGTGAAAGTACAGAGCTGTCAGACATGGTCAGTTTCCTGAGAAACGTTACCCGCGGTATTTTGCGTTAACCAGCCATTGTTGGCTACTATTGCACTGATTATTTCGATAATTCCATGATTGCAGGTGTCGATGAAGTGGGGCGGGGCTGTATTTTCGGACCGGTGATTGCTTCTGTGGTAATGTTTGAAAAAGACTATTCATTACCCGGGTTAACCGATTCAAAAAAATTGACGGCTAGAACAAGAGAAATATTGGCAAAGCAAATTAAAAACGATGCTTTGCAATGGGCAATTGGCCGTGCAGAACCAAGTGAAATAGACCACATCAATATTTTGCAGGCATCATTGTTGGCCATGCAACGCGCCTGCCTGCAATTAACCGAAATACCGGAAATGGCTCTGGTCGATGGAACATTCTGTCCTGAACTGCCTTTTCCCTGCAAGGCGGTGATCCAGGGTGATTTGAGTGTGCCACAGATATCTGCCGCGTCTATTCTGGCAAAAGTGGCGCGTGATGATGAAATGGTTTTCGCTGATGATTTGTTTCCACAATATGCCTTGCATAAACATAAAGGCTACCCGACGCGACAACATATCCAGGCCATTCAACAATATGGAATCACTGAATTTCACAGAAAATCCTTTGCACCGGTCAAAAAGTTATTAGATAAATAAGGCATGCAACCTGAATTTATCCATTTACGCATTCATTCCGAATTTTCGTTAATCGACGGTATTGTCAAGATTAAGCCGTTGGTCAAAAAACTTGTGGAATTTAATATGCCGGCCGCCGCATTGACCGAAAACAGCAATCTGTTTTCGTTGGTGAAATATTTTCGTGCCAGTCAGGGAGCAGGCATCAAAGGGATAGTCGGGGCCGATGTCAATATCGTTAATCCCGAACAGGACGATACCCCATTCTGCATGACCTTGCTGGCGCGAAACCATCGTGGCTACATTACCCTGACAGAATTGATTTCAAGAGCCTATCAAGAAGGTCAGCGCTTGGGTATTCCTCTTTTACAAAAAGAATGGATAGCACAAAATCATCAGGGCCTGATTGCGTTATCCGGCGCCATGCAGGGCGATGTTGGCCAGGCCTTGCTTGCCGAAAATACAGTGCTGGCAAAGGAGTGTGCAGAATTCTGGCAACGACTTTTCCCGGATTGTTTTTACCTTGAATTACAGCGCGTCGGAAAAGCTAATGAAGAACGCTATGTTCATGCTGCTATCAATCTTGCCGCAGCATGTGATTTGCCGGTGGTGGCGACGAATGATGTACGTTTTATTGAACCGGATGATTTTGATTCACATGAAGTGAGAGTCTGCATTCATCAGGGGTATGTGCTGGAAGACAACAGACGGCCCAAAAATTATACCCATCAGCAATATCTGCGCAGCGTGGAAGAAATGAAAGCGTTGTTTGCAGATATTCCGGAAGCCTTGGAAAACTCGGTAGAAATAGCCCGTCGCTGTAATGTCGAGTTAACCCTGGGGAAAAATTTTCTGCCGGATTTTCCGGTACCGGAAGGCATGACGCTGGATGAGCATTTCAAACAGGTTTCGCGCGAGGGGTTGCAGCAGCGTTTACAGCAACATCCTCCGGCCAAGGGCGAAACTGAAGACGCTTATTATGAGCGTCTTGATATCGAATTGAATGTGATCACCCAGATGGGTTTTCCCGGTTATTTCATGATCGTGGCCGATTTTATCCAGTGGGCCAAAAACAACCGGATACCTGTAGGACCCGGGCGGGGATCCGGTGCCGGTTCACTGGTGGCTTACGCGTTGAAAATTACGGATATTGATCCGATCGAGTTTGATCTGCTGTTTGAGCGTTTTCTAAACCCGGAGCGGGTATCCATGCCGGATTTTGATATTGATTTTTGCATGGAGCGACGTGATGAAGTGATTGATTATGTGGCTCGGTATTATGGGCGCGACCATGTGTCACAAATTATCACCTACGGATCCATGGCGGCTAAAGCGGTGGTCAGGGATGTGGGGCGGGTGCTGTCGTTTTCCTATGGCTTTGTAGACCGGCTGGCCAAACTGATTCCGTTTGAAATCGGCATGACACTGGACAAGGCACTCACCGAAAGCAGTGAATTAAGAGAACTGTATGAAACGGAAGAAGATGTTAAAAGCCTGATAGATATGGCCCGTTCGTTGGAAGGCATTTCCAGAAATGCCGGTAAGCACGCGGGGGGCGTGGTCATTTCGCCCAGCAAGTTAACCGACTTTACCCCGCTGTATTGCGAAGAAGACGGCAGTAACCTGGTTACACAATACGATAAGGATGATGTGGAAGCGGTCGGCCTGGTCAAGTTCGATTTCCTCGGATTGCGTACGTTGACGATTATTGACTGGGCATTACAGACTATTAACCGTCAACGGCAGGCGGCACATGACGCCGAAATAGATATCAGCACAATTCCCCGTGATGATGATGATGCCTACGAATTGCTAAAACATGCCCAGACTACCGCCGTGTTTCAGCTGGAATCACGGGGTATGAAAGAGTTGATCAAAAAACTGAAACCGGATTGTTTTGATGACATTATCGCGCTGGTGGCCTTGTTCCGCCCGGGGCCGCTGGAATCAGGCATGGTAGATGATTATATCAAGGTAAAACATGGGGCCAGTGCAGAGTATGCCCACCCGTTGCTGGAACCGATATTGAAGCCGACCAATGGCGTGATTTTATATCAGGAGCAAGTGATGCAGATTGCCCGGGATATGGCGGGATATACGCTAGGCGGTGCTGATATGCTGCGGCGTGCCATGGGTAAGAAAAAACCGGAGGAAATGGCCAAGCAGCGTAAAATTTTTACCGAAGGGGCGATCAAAAACGAGATTGACGAGTCCATTGCCACCTATATCTTCGATTTGATGGAAAAATTCGCTGGCTATGGATTTAACAAATCACATTCGGCCGCCTATGCACTGGTCGCCTATCAGACCGCCTGGCTGAAAGCACATTTTCCTGCCGCCTTTATGGCAGCTGTGTTGTCTTCCGATATGGATAATACGGACAAAGTGGTCATCCTGATTACAGAATGCCAAAACATGACGCTTGTCATCACGCCGCCGGATATCAACCTGTCTGATTACCACTTTACCGTCAATGACCAGCAGCACATCATCTATGGTTTGGGCGCGATCAAGGGGGTGGGGGAATCCGCGATTGAAGATATTCTGGCGGAGCGTAAAAAACATGGCGATTATCGCGGGTTGTATGATTTTTGCAAACGTGTCGATTTACGCAAGGTCAATCGTCGTGTGCTTGAATCGTTGATCAAAGCAGGCGCGTTTGATCGTATCAACCCGGATCGGGCGGCGCATTATGTAGAGCTGGACACCGCATTGCGGGTTGCGGAACAGCACGGCAAAATGCGAGAAGCCGGGCAGAATGATATGTTTGGGCTTATGGTGCAGGTGGATCATGATGATAGTGAAGATGAAACTTACACTCAGGTGACTGAGCCGTGGATGGAAAAACAACGCTTGGAAGCAGAAAAAGAAACGCTTGGCTATTTTCTGACAGGCCATCCGATAAAGGAATACGAACCCGAATTAAGCCATATTACACATGGCAAAATAGCCAGTATCCAAGTAGGAACGGGGCGAAATAGCCGCATGGAAGGGCGTATTGCCGGCCTGGTGGTTGATGTCAGAACACTTCAGAGCAAGCAGGGAAAAATGATGAGTTTTGCTGTACTGGATGATCGCAGTGGCCGAATCGAGGTGGCGGCGTTCAGTAAAGTGTATGAGGAATACAGGGATTTACTGCGTAAAGACGAGGTGTTGATTGCCGAAGGTGCTATCGATATTGATAGATTTTCCGGCATGTTGCGTTTGACGGCGGAAAAAATATATACCATGGAACAAGCCAGAGAAATATTCTCCCGTAATGTCGAAATCCATTGGCCGAAGCTGACAAACGGGCTCAGTGACGGCTTTCTCGCTCGTTTGGCGGACGTATTGGCACCGTATCGCGGGGGCACCTGCCCTGTGGTGTTGCAGTATCAATGCCCTACGGCAGAAGCTCGAATACAACTTGGTGATGACTGGCGTGTTTCACCCAGTGACGAACTGTTGTACAAATTAAAAAGCCTGGCCCAGCTGGCCGAGTATAAATACCATTAAGGCCTATCCGGCTATTTTTTTAAGTACTGGACAGGCTATTTGATAGCTGTCTGCCAGTTGCAAAGCCCGTTCAAGCCGCGGTTTGGCACGTCTGCCCTGGCAGTATCGACCAGGACAATCATCAATGCCTTCCACCATTCCGTGGATCAATTTGTCAGAAGAAATAGCTGAACCCGTGACAGCCAGCAGGATTTGAATAATTTCTTCAGCGACCGACCGTGCCAGTCCAGTATTGTCGTACCAGAGTTGCTTCACTGTCGTATTTTCCACCAGACCGCAAATATTCACGGTAAAGATGTATAGCGATTTTCTTAATAATTCATACAGTAATTCATTATCATCAGTCAGTAGCTTGCCCGGAATGTTGATCTCAGCCAAAGCCTGCAAGACCAGTGCTGAATGTGGGCCATATACTGGGGTATATAAAATGTTGGTTAACGCCATGCCAATTTTTTTCTCGAACCAGACAACGGCGACAGTCGGATTTTGAATCTGGTGGCTTAGCCAGTGTTCAGGCAGCAGTTCGTTTTGAATGAGGCATAATCGCTTTTTCCAGGGGAGAGGTATTTGGGCAAGAATGGTATCGAGCTGCGCTTCGGGAACCGCAACCAGTACCAGGGCAGGGTTTGGAATAACGGTTGCCTGATCTGCAATAGACATGTGGCGTGTGACAGGATGAACAGCATAACCACAGCGTAAAAAACCACGGGCAAATTCACCGCCTAGCTCTCCAATCCCGATGATAACTATTGTTTTATCCATTGTTATTATTGTTGTTCAGGTCATTCAAACGGGCCAATAAGTTTTGAGAATAACAAGTTATTTACAGTTTTTGATTATATATCAGGCTTAAATCTAAATAAAAATGATTATCAAGAATAAGCGTCAATAAACGTTTTGCATTATTCAATAATAATAACTTGTAAATTTCCTCTAATGAGAGGATACTCCGAAAAAATCAGAATGAAATCTTGACAAACAAGAATAATTATTTGTTGAGTTTTCATTCTGGTTTTTTCTGCTGTTATGGAACAGCTTTTTTAACTGAGGAAAATACACGGAAAATGAGGAGGTCATTATGATCATGTTAGAACTCGTAATAACACTTTCTGCCATGCTGCTTGCATTTTTTGTTTCGTTAGTAATGTTGCAAAAAAGCAGTACCCGTAAACATCGGGTACGGCAGGATTTTGATACCTTGCAGACGGCAAGACAGTTGAATTGCGATACGCGGTCAGAAAAAAATATGACGAAGCTAGGCCTAAAACCTTTTTATATTAAGACTGAATCCCCTGAAGTCATTCAGAAGGAGTGTAAAACCATATTCTATCTTGGTGTTTTTTACTGTTTGTTATTTGTCGGTTGGGCCGGTTTCATGGCTGCAGAAGGACTTATGAATGTAGCTGCGCTTTCTTTTGCCATAGCCGTTGTCAGTGTGATCGCATTGATTTTAAGAGAACATAAAATTATTCGAGGAAATACGGAGGTTGATCGTTTGCGTCGAGACATCTCCGCCTATGAAAACAATTATTCGCCAGCCCACGTAGAGACAAAAGGTGCAAAACCAGTGGTTGAGAAGCCTCAAGTTACCCGCTCAACTGCTCGGGAATCTGGTGTCGTAAGTGAACAGTTAAATATCACAGAGTTTTATGAGGTTGCAGATAAAAGTGGACACGTACCTCAGGATGCAACGTTAAAAAGACATGTTATCAGTCATCTCATTGCGGAGCTTCAAGCTGAAATGGGCTTAATGCCTACTGATTGTACGTTAAAACGTCATTATGTGGCGACCTTGAAGGCTAAACTTGATGACTACTTGTCAGCTACCCTGGATGAGGTAAGTGAAAGTCAGCCAGCAGCAGAAACTTTGTTTAGTTCAGTTCTTGATTTAAGAGATTACATGTTGCCGGGTAACAGAATTGCGCATTTTTTATCGGATGATATTCACCTCCCTGAAGATGCAACGCTACGGCGCCATTTTCTGGCCGGTTTGCATGATGAAATTGAACAGTGTCATGGTCAAAGGCCCTCTGACTCATCTTTAAAAAGACATTTCGACAATATGATTGATTCTGAAATGGATGAAGTCATTCATCACGGCCATGCATAAATAAAATAGGCCCGGACGTTCCGGGCCTTGTTATGTCGTTTGGGATTTTTGTTTTCGGTTGTTCCAGCGTTTTAAAACGATATAACGCCAGAAGGCCTGAATTCCAAAATAGCCGCCCGCAGAACAAAAGGCACCTATTACCAGGCTGCCCAGTATGAGTGGGCCACCAATATCTCCAATCCCTTCCAGAATTTTAGTCACTGAAAACTCCATATTTCCTTCTGGTAAATCCCTGCCCATCAAAAATAAACCAAACATGTAGGCGGCATAAAAAAATGGAGGGATCGTGATGGGATTGGTTATCCAAACCAAAGCGACAGAGATGGGCAGGTTAGCACGAAAATACAGAGCACCAAAAGCGGCCATGACCATTTGTCCAGGAAAGGGAATCCATGCTGCAAGTAACCCCACTGCAAATGCATTTGCGACTGAGTGACGGGTGAGATGCCAAAGATTTGGGTTGTGCAGGCGCTTGCCAAGAAACTGAAGATGCTTATGATTTTTGATAGCTTCAGTTGAAGGCATGAATTTTTTAATTATTCTTTTAGGCATGGTGGTGTTTGTTTCTAAACAGGTTGCTGATTCTAACAGTTTTTTTTTATCTTTGAAGCAGCAAAGCGGGGAAAGTTTCAGACACTTTTCTCTATGTTAATGACGGGAAACAATGAGTCGTTTTATGTATGATTGTTAATGGATTTTTCTTGTTGTGTGGCGTTTTACTGGTGCAACAATTAGCCCTACTTCCTGATGTAAAAATGATGGTCGGGCTTTGGGTGGTGACTGGCATTCTGTTTTTACGTCAACATTGGCCATTGTTCTTTTTGTGTTTTGCCGTGAGTGGGTCAATCTTGTTTGCACAACTCAGACTGAATGATCAGCTGGATGAATCGTTACAGGGAAGAGATATTACCATTCAAGGAATCGTCAATGGTTTACCCGCCGTTGATGAAAATCGTGTGCGATTCGATATTAAGGTGATTCAGGCGGATGCGGAAATACCTGATTTGATCAGAATAAGCTGGTATTGGCCAGACACGTCAATCAAGGCAGGTCAACGTTGGAAGATGAACGTCAGATTAAAAAAGCCGCATGGTCATTTAAATACAGCGGGGTTTGATTATCAAAAATGGCTTTTTGAGAAAGGGATTGGAGCGACCGGGTATGTTAGAAACAAGCCGAAGCCTGAATTATTAGACGATATCAGCCCTTTTTCCTTGTCTGTTTTACGCCAAAAAATTGCTGACCAGGTGTATCAAAATTTTCAACAGAGTCAGCATTTGGGTCTGGTGTTGGCGCTAAGTCTGGGGGAAAGAGGGAAACTGGACAAACATCACTGGGAGGTGTTGAGAAGGACGGGCACCAGTCATCTTGTTGCAATATCTGGGCTACATATTGGGTTGATTGCAAGTTTGGCGTTTTATATTGGCCGACGTGGCTGGCAACTGACCGGGATCGCACGGTTTTCATCAGTACAGGCTGGAATCTATTGCGCATTACTGGCCGCTGTATTTTATGCGTTTCTCGCCGGATTCATGTTACCTACACAACGATCCCTGGTCATGCTCGGTCTGATTATGCTTGCAGTATTGTGGAAACGTCACATCAATGTGCGCCACGTGTTTGTCTATACATTCTGTTTAGTGGTGTTAATGAATCCAATGAGTATCCTGTCTGCCAGTTTATGGCTGTCATTTGGCGCTGTAGGATTGATACTGTTTTTATTGGCAGGACGACTGAAACAAGGAAATGCCTGGATGGCCATGGGCAAAATTAATGTACTTATCGGGGTGGGCTTGATGCCCATATTAATGTTGAATTTTCAGCAAATATCATTAATTTCTCCCATAGCTAATATTCTGGCTGTTCCGTTACTTAGTCTATGTGTTGTTCCATTACTGTTTTGTGCTGTGATTTTTTTATGGATTTCACCGGTGATAGCTGAAATATTGTTTTCCCTGCTGGAACACATATTGAATTTTTTCTGGGAAATGTTGGCATTCTTTGCAGGGCTGCCTGCCGCCAGTATGGAAACGCATCAACCAGGGTTAATTGCAGTTTTATTGGCATTGGTTGGGGTTTTGCTTTGTTTTTCACCTAAAGGAATACCGGCGCGATATTTAGGCATTGTTTTATGCTTTCCATTGATATTCAACCAGCATAAACCACTCTCAGAACAACAATTCAGGTTTAGTTTACTTGACGTAGGGCAAGGCCTCGCTGGGGTTATTCAGACGAGGAATCACATCTTGGTCTATGATGCAGGGCCTCGCTATTCGAGTCGATTTGATATGGGACAACAGGTTGTAATCCCTGTCTTAAAATCGTTAAATGCCACTCAGCTGGATACCTTGCTGGTCAGCCATGCGGACAATGATCATAGTGGCGGTGTCCAAAGCATCCTGGCCCATTTGCCGGTAGACGATGTAATTGTATCGTCGGCTGGGATTGTTGATCGTCAGTATTCATTATGCCAAAGCAAACAGAACTGGGTATGGGATGGCGTGCAGTTTAATCTGCTTTCTCCGCCATCAACGCGATTTTTTAATGGCAAGAATAATAATTCCTGTGTATTACAGGTGTCCACGCCTGATTTTACCTTGTTGTTGACGGGAGATATTGAACAGGAGGCTGAACAATGGCTGGTCAATGAATATGCCGAAACATTGCGCAGTGATGTTTTGGTGGCGCCCCATCACGGCAGTCAGACGTCATCAAGTCAACACTTTCTTCAGCACGTTGCACCGCATGCTGTCTTGATTTCAGCAGGCTACAAAAACCGCTATCGGATGCCGCATAAACACGTGATCAATCGATATGAGCGGTTGGGTATAAAGTGGTGGAATACGGCCGATACAGGAGCGATGACATTTGATTCAACAGACTGGCAAAACCCTGAATTGTTAAATGTCACTCAGGGAAAGTATTGGCACAGACAATCCGCAATGCGTTAATTTCGATAAATTGCGCGTAACTTTTCCGCATTAAGAATTTTAATGAGTTTTCGGTTCACAGATATTAACTCCTGAGTTTGAAATTGTTTAAGCATGCGACTGACAGTTTCAAGCGTGAGCCCCAGGTGTTCGCCTATTTCCTGGCGGGTTAAAGGCAGGTAAAACTCATTGGATGCAAATCCCCTGGCATGCAGTCTGTCCGCCAGTCCAGTTAAAAATAGGCTCAGTTTTTCATCAGCGGGACATTTATTGGAGATGATCTGTTGTTGTGCTTTGTTAATATTATCGCTGCAATGCTTGAATAATTCCCGGTTGACCGAAGGAATCTTGTGGCTGATCTGTTCCAGGTTTTCAGCAGGTAATATGCAAAAACTTATTTTGTCCAGTGCGATCGCCGAACAGTTATAGTGCTCCTGATAAAGACCGTCAAAGCCGAGAATTTCACCGGGAAGAGAAACACTGAGGATATGTTCATTACCGTGGCCATCAATGTTTACCAGTTTGGCTGCTCCCGATTTTAATGCAATGATGCGGGTAAAAGGGTCACCCTGGCGGTAGATATATTCTCCCTTATCCAGCATACCGTTGGTTTTGACTTCTAGGCTCAGACTGTCTATTTCATCAGCACTTAGTCCGCGTGGCAGGCAAATTGCGTCTAGGTTGCAATTATTACAACTGACTTGAAAATGCTTATTCATGTTGTCCAAAAGTCACCTTTACAAAATAATTCCAGCAGGCAAAATGCCTGAACAATCAACATTATGCCTTAATTTGCCATATTTATTCGAGTGCCCCAAGACTAAAATGACAGATTTTCAATGTATTAATAAAACAATTCATAATTTAAGCTGCTTTTATTGATCTATATCAATATCCGGTTTTTTGTGTGATGTATTCTGAACCCGCTCGTTAACACGAGGCAAGAAAATCAGCCCCCGGTTGATTCATAATAACTAAGGAGTACAACATGAATAATATTTTGAATACATTCGTTATCGCAGCTGTTATTGCTATCACTATGAGTGGATGCGGTACAGGTTCTGATTCAGCAAGCATGGGAACACAATCTTCTGTTTCACAAGCCACGTTGAAATAACGCGTTTTAAAACATTCTCTCTACTATGTTGATGGGTGGGTTGTGTGGATTTCAATCCATCCATGAAACATTTAAATTATAAATTCCTTCAATTCTGCGATTGAATCAATCGTCATGTTTGGCTTGATCGCGCTTTTTTTTGCATATTGCTCACGATACTTTCCGGTTTTAACCTGAATGCCAAACAGACCGGCCTGTTGACCACCGCCAATATCCGAATCAATATCATCACCAATAATAGCGACGTGTTCTGCTGATAATTGCATATCCATCAGGGCAGCATTAAAAAAGTCAGTCGAAGGTTTACCCATGATGATGGCCTGTGTCTGACTGGCATATTCAAGGGCTTCTATAAAGCCACCGATATCCATTTGCAGACCATGTTCAGTTTGCCAAAAGCGGTTTTTGTGGATGGCAATAAGCTGGGCGCCATTCACCAATAAATTAAACGTCTGGTTTAATAACGGGTACGACCACTGGTCGCCTATGTCGCCAATCACGACAAAGTCAGCTTCAACAGCGGACTGCTTAAATGCATGAAAATCCTTTTTTACATCTTCAGCTAACAGTAATTGACAGACAGGATTCGTAAATTGCTGCAGGTAAATCAAGGTCGCACGGGTTGCACTGATAATTTCATTCTCATTGATGGCAAAGCCCAAGCGATGCATTTTTTGCTGCAATGAGGATAACGACAACGTACTGGTGTTGGTGATAAAACGGCAGCTATAACCCGCTTTCTTAATGTCTGAAACTGTGTCAATGGCCCCTTCAATGACCTGATTACCTACATAAAGCACACCGTCCAGATCAAACAAAATGCCTCGAATGGAATTTGGAAGATACATTGCCAGTTCCTATGCCCGCGTTTTTATTAGACTAAAGATTATGGCTGATGTTCAGAATTGGAGTGAGTTAAATCAAGCAAATATGTTTGACTTGGCTATACACATTCCTGCTGTGATATGGTTTAGCGCAAGTTACATTTAGAGACGTTTGCTATGAAATGGTTTGTCCTTGAGGATATCGACGGTTTTTTTGGTCTGGCGCTGGATAATCTGGTCCAATTGCTGGTGATTGTCAGCCTGTGCAAATATGTTTTGGGTTTTTCAGATGGACTTGTCTACCAGAAAATTTTGCCCGGATCCGCGGTTTCTCTGTTAATCGGAAATATATATTACGCTTGGCAGGCACGCAAGCTGGCGATGGCGCAAGGACGTGATGATTATTGTGCCTTGCCCTACGGGATAAACACGGTTTCGTTATTTGCCTATGTGTTTCTGGTGATGCTGCCAGCCAAATTAATGGCTCAGTCGCAAGGCATGGAAACCCCCGAACTGGTCGCCTGGCAGGTCGGTTTGCTGGCGTGTTTGGGATCCGGTTTGATTGAAATTGGCGGCGCATTTGTGGCCGATAAATTGCGCACAATTACTCCACGTGCCGCATTATTATCCACTTTGGCAGGTATTGCACTGACGTTTATCTCACTGGGATTTCTGTTTCGCAGCTATGCCAATCCGGTGGTAGGGCTGGTAACGCTGGCGGTCATTTTACTGGTGTATTTTGGGCGGGTAAAATTTAAAGGAGGCATTCCGGGAGGACTCGTTGCTGTTGTATTGGGTATATTGCTATCCTGGATGACTGGGTTGGCGCCCGTGGGGGATTTGCCGAACAATGAACTGGGGCTATTCATGCCGCAACCGGTTCTGGCGGATTTATGGGCAGCAGTGTTGTCGCCATTCAGTCTGACATATTTATCGGTCATCATTCCGATGGGAGTATTTAATGTGATTGGCTCACTGCAGAATATCGAGTCTGCAGAAGCAGCAGGTGATCACTATCCGGTGCAATCGTCCCTTATGGTAAATGGCTTGGGCACAGTCGCCGCCAGCTTGTTTGGATCCTGTTTTCCCACCACAATCTATATCGGTCACCCCGGTTGGAAGGCAATGGGCGCACGCGTCGGCTATTCCATACTCAATGCCATTTTCATCACGCTGATTTGCGTCACCGGCACACTGGCATTTATCGTATGGGCTGTGCCGATTGATGCAGGCATGGCCATCGTGTTGTGGATCGGTATTGTGATTGCTGCCCAAGCATTTCAAACTACTCCGCAACATCATGCACCTGCCGTAGTGATGGGCTTATTACCCGGCATCGCAGCCTGGGGTGCGTTTATGGCCAAAAGTGGGCTGCGTGCCGCAGACTATGGAACACAAGAGATGACGGCATTTTCGGCATCGTTACTGGATAATTTCAAGCAGGCAGATCTGTGGATGCATGGTGCATTCGCTCTGGAGCAAGGCTTTATCTTAACCGCCATGATCTTGTCTGCATTAACCGTTTGCGTTATCGAACGTCGCTTTGTTCAGGCCGCCTGCTGGAGCACGGCGGCATCTGTTCTATCATTGGCAGGTTTGATTCATTCCTACCAATGGACACCGGCAGATACAGCATTATCATTGACCCCGGCCTGGGAATGGGGGATGGCGTATGCCGTGGTTGCACTGGTATTTGTCAGCTCGAAATATTTAGTGATCAAAGACTAAAGCCAGTTCGAAAACCAGGATGGCCAAATGAATGATTATCGTTTGTTCAAAGACAAGTATCCGAATACGGATCCAGCAAGCAAGAAAATAAGGGTGAACAAGCCAGGCATTAACGGAACAGATACAGCTTCAGACTCAGGCTGTAATTCAAAATTAACCTGTAATTCTCCCGCCACATCATGAAACGCAAAATGGGCAGCAAAGCCTTTGGCCCATATCATCTCAAGGCCTCCTCCTGATTGAGGAAAAGAGAATGGATTCAGCGTATTGAGAACTTCAGAAGCAATCGAATACGTGGCCGGATCCTGTTGGATATTGCGTTCAACCACTACAGTCCTGAGATTGTTTTCTACTGTGTTGGATAGCACTTTAAATCCAGCAGTATCACTGGTGACGCGACTGCCGGGCGACCGGTCAGCAAGATCCTGCTCAAACACGTTTCCATCACCCTGCGCAACGATTGCATAAGGGCCAACATCCATCGTACTTGCATCAAACCCAAAGCCAAACCATTTATGTGCATCGCCAGACATCGTCAGGCTCACCTTGCCTGTGAGGGTGTTCACTTGCATATCAAGCTGAGTGTTGCCAGCCGTTAAGCCGGTTGAAGCAGTGAACAGGTCAGCGTAGGTTAACGAAGAATTCACACTTAAAAAAGCAACGGGAACAAGCAATTTAAATAAGATTGAACGCATAATAAATATTCGTTTGCGATAAAAGTTATCGTTATAGCGACTATTTATTACTGGGTTATTAATGAATTAAATCTTAGGGAACCTCTGATCAAGTCCAATTATTTTTAGCGTGCTAAAACTGTCGCTAAATTCTAACCAACTTAATCAGAGGTTCCTGAGAAAATTGTTATTACTTGGTGGGTGTTTAGGTTCAGATTTTGTTAATTAGGCTAAAGTAGGATATACACGAAATGACTTAACTAGAGGTCGGTTATGAAAAAGTTAGTTTTGCTGCTGATTGGCTTGTCTTTGACAACGCCTTGTCTGGCAAAAAAATACGGTAAAGAGAATAAACACAAGCAGCTCCCCCCTGGACTACAAAAAAAATATCAACGCACGGGCGAAATTCCTCCAGGCTGGCAAAAGAAGTTGAGAGAAGGTGAATATCTGGATCGGGAAATGTATGAATCTGCCCATATCTATGGTCATCGCTATGGCGATTATACAGCGGGCGCGGGCAATGAAATTTTGCGGGTGGGTCACAAAATCCTGCGTATCAAGCGTGACACAAAGGAAATTCTGGATATTTTGGGTGTGACGCGCTGATGTTTAATGCACTTCAGCCAGCAATCGTTCAATCATTCCTTGCGCTTGATGCAAGTATGAACTGCCAAACAGGTTCAGGTGGTTGAGAATGTGGTAGAGATTGTAGAAGGTTTTGCGGATGCTGTAGCCCGAATCCAGTGGCCAGGTGTCGTTGTAGGCGGCGTAAAAATCGGCGCTGAAACCGCCGAATAATTCGGTCATCGCGATATCGGCCTCGCGGTCACCGTAATAACAGGCCGGGTCGTAAATGACCGGATTGCTATTGTCATCCGCGGCCGCATTGCCGCCCCATAAATCACCATGCAGCAGGCTGGGGTGTGGCTGGTAGTCGGTAAAAAAATGCGCCAGCCGGTCTGCCAGGTGTTCGCCCTGGCGTTGCAGATTGCCTGCGTAGCCGTTGCCAGCCGCGATTTCCAGTTGTTTTAACAGACGCATATCACGCCAGAAGCTGACCCAGTCATCGTGTTGATCATTGATTTGATCGGTACTGCCGATGGTGTTGTCCCGATGCCAACCGAAAAATTTTTGTTGTTGTTGGTGCAGTGTGGCCAGTTGGTGGCCAAAGTCGCGTGAGGATTGCCCGCTCAGTCGCCCCAAAGGGATATATTCCAGTGCCAGAAAGCTGTATTGATCACTATTGCCAGTGGCGATCACTTGAGGAATGCGCAATGTGTTGCTGGCAGCCAGTTCTGCCAGACCATCCGCCTCGGCTGCAAACATGAAGGCCAGGGAAGGGCGGTTGACCTTGATAAACCAGTCGATATTAGATGAGGTCAGCCGGTAGGCGGCATTGATATCGCCGCCGCCCAGTGAGGAAACGTTGCAGTCGCCCAGTGTTTGTCCACTGAGTTGTTCAAGTGTCGGCAGGAGGCTCTGGATGGACATTAACTGGCCCAGGTATCACGCAGGGTGACCGTGCGGTTGAATACCAGTTTGTCTGCACTGCTGTCTTTGCTGTCCACACAGAAATAGCCGGTACGCTCAAACTGGAAGCGGCTGCCGGACTCGGCCTGTTGCAGGCTGGCTTCCACGCGGCAGTTTTCAAGGATGTCCAGTGAATCCGGATTCAGTGCATCCAGAAAATGACTTTCCGCATCCGGATTCGCTACTTTGAACAGGCGATCATACAACCGGATTTCTGCCGGTAAAGAGTGCTTTGCCGATACCCAGTGAATCACACCTTTGACTTTGCGGCCTTCCGGGTTTTTGCCAAGCGTGTCCGGGTCGTAAGTGCAGCGTAGCTCGGTGATGTTGCCAGTATCGTCCTTGATCATGTGTTCACATTTGATGACATACGAGCCACGCAAACGCACTTCACCACCTTCCACCAGGCGTTTAAATTTTTTCGGCGGGATTTCCGCAAAATCATTCTGTTCGATGTAAATCACTTGGCTGAAAGGCACCGGGCGCGTGCCCATCTCCGGCTGTTGTGGGTGGTTGGCGATAGCGTAGTGTTCTTCTTCATTTTCCGGGTAATTTTCAATCACCACGCGTAATGGATTTAACACAGCCATGCGGCGCGGAGCATGTTCGTTAAGGTCTTCGCGGATGCAGTTTTCCAGTACGCCCATTTCTATCCAGGCATCTTTTTTGGTGATGCCGATGCGTTCACAGAAATCACGAATCGCTTCGGGCGTGTATCCGGCGCGGCGCATACCGGCGATGGTTGGCATGCGCGGGTCATCCCAGCCATTGACATGGCCTTCAGTGACCAGTTGATTCAGCTTGCGCTTGCTCATTACAGCGTATTCCAGTTGCAGCCGGGCAAATTCAATCTGTTGCGGGTGGCTGGGCGTTTGCAGGGTCTCCAGCACCCAGTCGTAGAGTGGCCGGTGGTCTTCAAACTCCAGCGTGCACAGCGAGTGGGTGATGTTTTCGATAGCATCGGAAATACAATGGGTGTAATCGTACATCGGGTAGATGCACCAGTCATCGCCGGTACGTTGGTGATGCACGCGGCGGATGCGGTAAATGGTGGGGTCGCGCAGGTTAATATTGGACGAGGCCATATCTATTTTTGCACGCAATACCAGTTCGCCGTCGGCAAACTCGCCCTCCCGCATACGCTGGAATAAATCCAGGTTTTCCGCAACAGGCCGGTTGCGGTTGGGGCTTTCCTTGCCGGGTTCAGTCAGGGTGCCGCGGTATTCACGGATTTGTTCGGGAGACAGGTCATCAACATAGGCATGGCCGGATTGAATCAGCTGTACAGCATATTGGTAGAGTTGCTCAAAGTAATCCGAAGCATGAAATTTTGCCGCCCATTGAAAGCCTAGCCATTGCACATCACGTTCAATGGCTTCCATGTATTCGATGCTTTCCTTTTCGGGATTAGTATCGTCAAAGCGTAGGTTGCAGGTGCCGTTGTTTTCGCTGGCAATGGTAAAGTTCAGGCAGATGGATTTTGCATGGCCAATATGCAGATAACCATTGGGTTCCGGTGGGAAGCGGGTGGCAACCTTGTTATCATTTTTGTGTTGTTCCAGATCGGCGGCGACGATGTGGCGGATAAAGTTGGCGGCGACCGTTTTTTCAGCTGTTGACATTGAATCCTTGAAGCAAAAAATTAAGGGGAGCTGCCCGTTTCGAGCAGAGGTGATGCTATTTTAGCGTTTATACCGATGAAGGAAAAGCTACAGCGGCGGCTGTGCCGAACCCGTTTCAATTATGCTGACCGGGTTGCCGCATCTCAGGCTGCCGCTACGGTCATGCAGGGCATTTTGTCCAAAATAGACCTGCTTTTCCCATTTTCGGGTGTTATTAAGGGCAGTCAGAGGCGCTTTTTCCCGTTCTGCAGTGTGTGGATTGACGCCAGGTACAGCACAACGGGAACAGGGCTTAGGCAGACGGAAGTGGATGGTGTTGATAGCAATTTGTCGCCAGTGATCTTCTGCGTAGGGTTCGCAATCGGAGATAACAAGATTGGGGCGAAAGCGTTGTATGTCTACAGGTTCCGGCATGTGTTGGTTGAGTGCCTGCAGTGAAGCATCTGAAGTAATCAAAAACGGGAAGCCATCGGAAAACGCGGTTTGGTCTTGAGGGTGAGCGTATTTCTGGTCTACCTGGCGGATACTGTCATCCGGCATCACGACCAGTCGGCAGGGCCTGTGGAGAAAGTCACTTAACCACTCATCAACGTCCTTGCCAATGGTTTCCGCCCGGCATTGATCATGCCACACTGTGACATGGACGGAGTCACCAGAACTTACCAGCGGCAGGCTGATGTCAGAATGATCAGTTGATAAAATCAATTGTTGATTGCGAATAGCGGTGTTAATTAAAGCCATGCGTGGCAGTTTGCGTTGGCTGAGAAAGTTGTTGTTCTCATCAATCAACATCCATTGACGGTCATGCTGCAAGCCATTGCGGTCTACCGGCCATTGGTCAGCGCGGAATCCGGTCAGGGATTTAACCGGGTAAATATAAATGTCACTGAGTAATGGAGAGGTCACAATTTGAATGTCAGATCGGTTTGGGTATTAAGCAGGTGCTCACCCAGTTCATTAGAGAGACTTTGGAATTTAATGCCATAGTTATAGATGGACTTTTTTTTGCTCCGATGAACAATAATGGCATCCAGGTTAAAGGATTTATCGTCGGGAAAAACAATCAGAACCTGGATTTTTTTTTCTTTTGAAAGTTTGGCTGAAGTAGCCAGGTTGATTCCCTTGCTACTGATGTCATAAACCTGAGCAGAAAATTTCTTGGTGGAAAAAAATCTTTTAACAAAGAGCGTTGCATTGAGATCATTGCGAATATAGCGGACTGCAATGCGGCGGTTACTTTTTTCAGATGAAGTCTCTGAAATTCCAAAAATCCCGTCAACATCTTCAAATTTATCAGGTTCGTTGTTCATTTCTTTTGAAGCTGGATTGTTCTAGGAAGTATTGCGGTTCCTGTAATATAAATCAATAGCTGGCTTTAATTTGATTGAGAATTGGTTAGAATGATGCGGATTTTATTGATTCATTTGGTTATGTTCAGACTATTGCTTACCGTTTTTGGATTGCTGTATGCCGTTGCGTCTTTGGCAGAGATGCAAAAGCAAAACATTCACATGCTTTTTATAACTCAGGAACAACCGGTCCCTGCGGCGTTGTCGAATCTTGATCCGTTTGTGCAGGGTAAAGGCATTCATGGCGCCGAGCTGGGTGAAGTTGATAACAACAATACCGGGCGCTTTACCGGCCAGCAATATCACCTGACAACAGCATTGGCCCCCGAAAATGTAGATCTTGCTGAATTTTATAAGCAACAACTAAAACCGGAAATCAGCTTCGTTATCGTTAACCTGCCAAAAAATGAGCTGTTAAAACTGGCAGACTTACCTGAAAGCAAGGATAAACTGATGTTTGATGCGGGCACGCTGGATGATGTGTTACGCAATGAGCAATGTCGTTCCAACGTGTTGCATGTCCTGCCGAGCAGAGCCATGCGTGCAGATGCATTGGCGCAATATATGATGAAAAAACGCTGGCGCAAATGGTTTCTGGTGGTGGGGCCGTCAGATGCGGATGAATTGTATGCCGCAGCCATCAAGCGTTCAGCCAAGCGCTTTGGGATGAAGATCGTCGCTGAAAAAGATTGGGCGCATACTTATGATGCGCGGCGTACCGCACAATCCGATGTGCCGGTGTTTACCCAGGGATTGAAATACGATGTCCTGGTAGTGGCTGATGAAAAAGGCCTGTTTGGTGAATATCTGGATTATCGCACCTGGATTCCCAGGCCAGTCATTGGCACCCAGGGTTTGCAGGCGACCTCCTGGCACAGAACCCATGAACAGTGGGGGGCGGTGCAGATGCAAAACCGCTTTAAGGAAGAAGCTGGACGCTGGAAAGAAGAACAGGATTATGCCGCATTTTTGGCGGTACGTTCGATAGGTGAGGCGACAGTGCGCACAAAATCAGCTGATGTGGCCAAGATCAAACGCTATTTGTTAAGTGATGAGTTTGATTTGCAGGGTTACAAAGGTCGTCCTTTGTCATTTCGAGCATGGAATGGTCAACTGCGGCAGCCGGTATTGTTGGCTGCTCCGCGATCACTGGTGGCAGCCGCTCCGCTGGAAGGCTTTCTGCATCCGATAACTGATCTGGATACCTTGGGGTATGATCGGCAGGAATCTGGCTGTAAAAAATTTATAGAGGTACCCATAAACTAATTCAATCGAGGAAATACCATGGGCAATTCAGCGGTGACTGCGTTACCGAAAATCTTGAGTACTCAGCCTGATTTGCGTCCGCAACTGGTGGGTGAGTGTGTTGACATGTTGAACAACGAGGTGAACCGCAAAGGGGGCGCTTCCGGATTGTTGATAAAAGGCGCGTTCAAGCTGGTAAAAAACCTGCAAAGTGGTAAGGTCGTTTACAATTTTATCGATAAATTGATGGATGATTTTTTGTTGTCGCTGGACAGTTATTTCCAGAGTTTCAAATCGGCGGATCATGCTTCGTTTTCCGATTATCTCGCACAAGATACAGAAGGCGTGGCCAATGCATTACTGAAGGTTACCGATAAACGTCGTGAGTCCAGCAGTCATGAAATGTTTATCAAAACCTACGACAAGCTGCGCCCGAAAGCGGTGAAGAATGTCGCGGAAAGTGTGCCCGCCCTGGGCAAGGTGATCGAGAAATATATCTGATGAATAACGAGATTGCATTACAGGTTGAACAGCTTAGCTTTGCTTATGGTAAAAAACAGGCGCTGAAAATGGTCAACGTTGACGTCCCGACCGGCACATGTTGCATGTTACTTGGCCCTAACGGGGCGGGGAAAAGCACGTTGTTTGCTTTAATTACCCGCTTGTACGATACCCGGGAAGGGGCAATTAAATTGTGTGGCTACGATGTAAAGCGCAATCATTTGCAGGCGTTGAGTCAGTTGGGCGTAGTGTTTCAACAGCCGACGCTGGATATGGATTTAACTGTGATGCAAAACCTGCGTTATCACGCGGCTTTGCACGGTATAGGGCGCATGCAGGCCAGCCAGCGTATTCAGGAAGAGCTGGAAAGGCTTGACATGTACGAGCGGCGTAAAGAACAGGTCAGAAAGTTGAACGGTGGCCACAAACGGCGAGTGGAAATTGCCCGTGCATTGCTGCATGAGCCGCGCTTGCTGCTACTGGATGAGCCTACCGTTGGTCTTGATATGCCCAGTCGTAAAGCGATTGTCGAGCATGTGCACGCAATGGCGGAAGAAAAACAGCTGGCGGTGTTGTGGGCGACGCATTTGATTGATGAAGTGTATGACAATGACCATTTGGTGGTGATTCATCGAGGACAGGTGAGGGCGGCCGGGTGTGTAACAGAGGTGCTGCAGACGACGGCAGCCGAGTCCGTTCAGGTGGCCTACGACACGTTAACAAAGGAGGTGCGGGGATGATGGTTCTACATTATTGGCGAGCATTATGGGGCGTGATCGGGCGCGAGCTGCTGCGCTTTGTTCATCAACGCGAACGCTTTATTTCCGCACTGGTGCGGCCGCTGGTGTGGTTGTTCGTCTTTGCTGCCGGTTTCCGTGCGGCCTTGGGCATTGCAATTTCGCCGCCGTACGAAACCTATATTTTGTATGAGGTGTATATCACGCCGGGGCTGATCGGCATGATCCAGTTATTCAATGGCATGCAGAGTTCGTTATCAATGGTGTATGACCGTGAAATGGGCAGTATGCGCATTTTGATGGTCTGCCCGCTACCACGCTGGTTTTTATTATTGAGTAAGTTGATCGCCGGAACCTCGGTATCTATTCTGCAAGCTTACGTATTTCTTGGAATTGCTTGGTTGTACGAAATTCAGGCGCCGTTGGAAGGCTATTTGTATGTGTTGCCGGCATTGATTCTGTCCGGCTTGATGCTGGGCGCGCTGGGGTTATTGTTGTCGTCGTTTATCAAACAGCTGGAAAACTTTGCCGGGGTAATGAATTTCGTTATTTTCCCGATGTTTTTCATGTCCACAGCATTGTATCCATTGTGGAAAATTCAGGAATCCAGCGAACTGCTACATGCCCTGGCGCAATACAATCCCTTTTCGCAAGCAGTGGAATTAATCCGCTTTGCCTTGTATGGCCAATTGAATGAATACAGTCTGATCTATACCAGTGTGGCATTCATGCTGTTTATGCTCTTCGCCATTATCGGTTACAACCCGTCGAAAGGAATGATGGTACGCAAGGGGCGCGGTTAAATCGAACGCAGGGTAAAGGTTACCGGCCCGTCATTGATCAGGGACACTTTCATGTCTGCACCGAATTGCCCAAACTGGCAATTCGGGTAGCTTGAGCTCGCATAAGATTTTACATATTCAAACATTTCTTTTCCGTAAGCCGGTGGTGCGGCACAAGCAAAGCTGGGGCGATTGCTTTTGCGTGTATCTGCGGCCAGGGTAAATTGCGGCACCAGTAATAATCCACCCTGAATATCCCTCAGGCTTAAATTCATTTTATCTTCGTCATCGGAAAATATGCGGTATTTAATAATTTTTTCAATCAGATAATTGGCATCTTTTTCCGTATCTTCTTTCTCTACGGCCAGTAGGGCCATAATGCCTTGATCTATGACGCCAATATCTTGGCCGGCTACGGTCACTTTTGCTTGGGAAACGCGTTGGATTATGCTGATCATGTGAAATTTTATTGAAAACGGTAAGAGGTCAAATTTTGTTAGATGAATTGAGACTATTCTACTATCTAGGAGGCAGGGGGGTTATCGGTTCGTAGCGAGGCGAGCGGAACATCGCCGAAGTTGAATTATCCAGCATCCGACAGCCTCCTGGTAAACCCGTACAGACAATAGATTTATGCGTTTGAATAGATTGAAATTGATTAGCCAAAGCCTTTTATTGGGTGGAATTGTATTGAATTGTGCCATGTCGTCCGTAAATGCAGAGGTGTATGTGTGGCTGGATAAATATGGCGGCAAGCACTATACCGATCGTCCATTACCTCATGCGCATAGACTGGAACTCAATGCCGGGTATACGTTCCATCAAGTCGTGAAAGTGTTTGATGGTGATACGGTCGTGCTGGAAAATGGTAGCAAAATTCGACTATCGGCAATTAATACACCTGAAGTTGCCAAACGAGATAAGCCCGCTGAACCCGGCGGTAAAGAAGCCAGGTTGTGGTTAGAAGAAAAGCTGCTGGGCAAAAAAATCAGGCTGGAATCTGATCTTCAAAAAAATGATAAATATGGACGTACGTTAGCTCATCTATTTGATGTTGATGGTCAGCATATAAATCTTAAACTGGTCAGCCTGGGGTTGGCAACAGTGAATATTTATCCACCGAATGTAAAATATGCCAAGGATTTACTAGCAGCACAAAATCTGGCTGAACGTCAGCAGACAGGTTTGTGGGGGGACCACGCCTATGCCAGTAAGAATTACTTCGAAGTTGATAATGACCGCCGTGGCTGGCAGCGTATAAGCGGAGAAATTCGTAAAATTGAGGTGAAACGTAAGAAGGTCTATCTGAGCTTTGCCGATAATTTTGTCATTAAAATTGACAAGAAATATCTTGGAGAGTTTCCCGCGCTGGAGCGTTATCAAGGGCAACATGTGGAAGCGAGAGGCTGGATAAAAAGAAACCGGCAGGTGTACTCACTACAAGTGAGACATCCGGGAAATTTACGGGTGTTATAAAACTGGAATCAGGGATTTCACTGCGGGGATCAGGTAAAAAAAAGGGAGCTTACGCTCCCTTTTTTGAGTCGTGTACGACGTTACTTGTCAGTACGTTTGTAAACGACGCGACGGTTCAATGCTTTGCCGCTTTCCGTTTCATTGGTTGCGATAGGTTGAGATTCACCGAAACCAACGGTAGTTAAACGAGAGCCATCAATTCCATGCTGGGTGATAGCATCTTTCACAGCCATCGCTCTACGCTCAGACAGTCCCTGGTTATATGCATCAGTTCCTGTGTCGTCAGTGTGCCCCTGAATTTCTACAGTTAAACCAGGGTTCAGCTTCAATACTTCAACCGCATTGGTAATTAACGGTGAATACATGGATTTCACAACAGTGCTGTCAATATCAAACAGTACATCGTGGAATACCCAACAACCCAGTTTAGTTACTTTTGCGCCTTTAGGTGTGTCCGGGCATTTATCGCGGCTATCAGGTACACCATCGCCATCACTGTCTGGGTCAGTAGTTACAGGTGTGCCAGCGTTAAAAAATACATTTTCAACAAAATTAGCCATGCCTGCGCCACTTGCCAGGCTTTCAGCCGAAGCGGATACGCCACAATCGGTTGCGTTGGCCAGTTCTGATAAGACTGCTTTACCTGGAGCCTCTTCTTCGTTACCTACCCAAACCGTTGACAAGCATAAACGATCGCCATACTTTTCTTTCAGTTCCATGATGGCAGGTAAAGGCGAGGCGTCGTAGTTAAATCCGTCACTTAACAAAATGACAGCAATATTACCCGAGGCATTTTCCAGGTCTCCACTGAGTGAAGTGAAGGCATGTGAAACCGGAGTGCCACCACTGGAGCAGTTTATCGTGTTCAGCGCATCAGTAAATGAAGATTGTGAATAGGCTTGTACTGGTGCATTGAGTTCTGTGTAACCCCAGTCTAGGCATTGTCCAAAACCAAAGCTGCGCATGCCTGAAGAAAGAGGAACGTCAGGGATTGTATGGTTTAAACCACTTAATAGCGATTTGGATACTGAGAATTTAGTGGCCCCTGTCATGCCGGAAAATGCCGATCCTTGATAAAGCTTACTCATGGAAGACGAAGCGTCATTAATGATGAAAAAAGTATTAACTTTTTGTTCCAGTTCACCAGATTTTACTTTTGGGTTCAGGTTGATGGCCTGAAAGGGTTGAGATTCGTGAATTACTTTGGAACCACACCCGGTGAGTGCGGCACTGAATAGCAAAATAGCAAGGATTGGGAATTTTGTCATTTTATTCTCCTTTAAATTATGAAATACCATGATTTGTAAACCCTATGTGATTCTAGCTCATGGGATAATTTTTTTATACTTATTTAGCCTTTGCTGGCCTAGCATGGAATAATACCCCGAAGTTTATGAACAGAATATTAAGGAGGAATGATGAACATAATGAAAAAACTCTTTCTGCTGCCGGTTTTATTAGCATTTTCTATAACTGCGGCGGCACTTGATCAAGATGAAGTCATTGAGGCAGCAAAAAACGGTGATGCATCTGCTCAGGCTAAACTGGCTTCTATGTATTTGCTGGGCTGGCAGGGGTTTGAACAAAACGAAGATAAAGCTGCGCAGTGGCTTGAAAAATCAGCCAAGCAAGGCAAAAAAGATGCTCAGGTCATGATGGGCGCATTTTATGATCGAGGCATCGGCGTGCTGGGTGATAAAGATAAAGCTACCCAATGGTATGAGAAAGCTGCAAAACAGGGGCATGGTACCGCTCTGGCAATTCTTGGCCGTAATGAAGCAGCCAAAGGCAGTGTCAAATTCAGTTATCAAAATATGCGCTTACGCGCGGCCCGTTCCATTCCGCGTGAATATGCGAAACGTTTTTTAATGGGAAAATAATCAGTTAATGAGTACAAAAACACGCTTCGCACCCAGTCCAACAGGCTATTTACATATTGGTGGCGCAAGAACCGCCTTGTTTTCCTGGTTGTATGCCAAAAAAAATAAAGGCAGTTTTGTACTGCGTATTGAAGATACGGATCTGGAGCGCTCAACGCAAGCGTCGGTCGATGCCATTCTGCAAGGGATGCAATGGTTAGGGCTTGATTATGATGAAGGGCCGTTTTATCAGACGCAACGTTTTGATCGTTATAAAGAAATCATCCAGCAATTGCTGGATCAGGGAGATGCCTACTATTGTGTTTGCAGCAAGGAAGAGCTGGAAGAGCTGCGCGAACAGCAAATGGCAAATAAGGAGAAGCCACGCTATAACGGCAAATGCAGAGAGGCAGCACATAGTGGTGAAGAACAGGCCGTCATCCGCTTTCGTAATCCGGTTGAAGGTGAAGTCGTTTTTAATGATCTGGTGAAAGGCGAAATCAGGATTGCCAATCAAGAACTGGATGATCTGATCATTGCCCGCGCCGATGGTTCGCCTACTTATAACCTGACAGTTGTGGTGGATGACTGGGATATGGGCGTCAATTACGTCATCAGGGGAGATGACCATATTAACAACACGCCGCGACAAATTAATATTTTGCAGGCTTTGGGCGCGGAACTACCGCAATATGCGCATGTGCCTATGATTCTTGGGTCTGATGGCAGTCGGTTATCGAAAAGACATGGTGCTGTGAGTGTTTTGCAATACCGGGAAGAAGGCTACATGCCTGAAGCATTGCTGAATTATCTGGTGCGTCTTGGTTGGTCGCATGGTGATCAGGAAATTTTTTCAATCGAAGAAATGGTTGAACTGTTCGATGTACACGATGTAAATGTTTCAGCATCAACGTTTAATACTGAAAAACTGCAATGGATTAATCACCAGTATTTGATGAACAGTTCCCCGGAGCAGGTGGCTGAACATCTTGCATGGCAT
This sequence comes from Methylococcaceae bacterium, assembly GCA_006844705.1. Classification (GTDB taxonomy): domain Bacteria; phylum Pseudomonadota; class Gammaproteobacteria; order Methylococcales; family Methylomonadaceae; genus Methylomarinum. The sequence continues at coordinate 46,838 of SPJS01000105.1, forward strand.
ATGCAGAAACTGGGCATTGATACTTCAAACGGTCCTGAACTTGCTGAGATGGTAAAAGCACAACGCGAGCGGTGCAAAAATCTCGTAGAGATGGCCGAGGCGAGTCGCTATTATTATCAGGAGTTTGAAAGTTATGATGAAAAAGCGGCAAAGAAAAACTTCAAGCAGGGCAGTGATGAGGTATTACAAGTCTTACTGGATAAATTTGCAGCAGTTGAACAATGGGATGGTGAGCAACTGCACCAAATCGTAATGCAGACGGCTGAAGATATGGAATTAAAATTGGGCAAAGTCGCCCAGCCATTAAGAGTTGCTGTTTGTGGTGCAGGCGTATCACCGGGCATAGATGTCACTTTAAGTCTGATAGGGCGTGAATCAACACTGGCAAGAATTGAAAAAGCCATTATTTACATAAGAAATAAAAATAACGGCTAGACAATCAAAAATATACCGGTATAATCGATGGACTCAACTGAGGGGCCATAGCTCAATTGGGAGAGCGCAACACTGGCAGTGTTGAGGTCGGCGGTTCGATCCCGCCTGGCTCCACCAAACGGCTCATCAGTTTCAAAATTGTCCCCATCGTCTAGAGGCCCAGGACACCGCCCTTTCACGGCGGTAACGGGGGTTCGAAACCCCCTGGGGACGCCATTTTGATCTCAGAGTTTATGCTTTTGGAATTTTTCCCTTTATGTCCCCATCGTCTAGAGGCCCAGGACACCGCCCTTTCACGGCGGTAACGGGGGTTCGAAACCCCCTGGGGACGCCATTTCTTTTTTCTCCTGTTCTAGGAGACTGTCAGATTATGGATAATTCTACTGCGGCAATGAGGCATCGGCTGATTTTTCCGGTCTTATTCGTTACGTAGCGCAACTATGCGCCTCAAAAGATCAAAAAAATCCATCCGCTCGATGTCCCTCTCGCCTCGCGACGCCCCCCATAAACTCGACAGCCTTCTAGCAATTTATTGATTTTTTTGTTTGATCAATTTATTGTTTGTCTCGCATACGTCCATTTCGGTCAAGGGATTAATCTTTTGGACATCGTGCACTATTTTTGAATTGATAATTATAAATAAGAGGTGAAAAATGAGCAGAACAGCTAAACACGATTTAATTGTCGGTGGCGCGATAACCCTGGGTGTATTACTGGGTTATGTTTTTTCATCGGCATGGTTTTTACTATCAGGTTTGATAGGTGTCGCGTTGATACAAAGCGCGTTTACCGGGTTTTGTCCGGTTTACTATGCGATGGATCAGCTGGAGAAAAAAGAGGGCGCTTGATAAGGACATAAAGCGAGCTTGTTCAGCCCCCGCAATGGGGGCTGGTACTGAGTTAATGCTTTGATTTCTGTATGCTTCCCCAAGCCTGAATAACAAGCTTTTTAACAACAGGCCAGGCAAGTTGTAGCCACTTTTTCTTAGAAAATAACGCAAAAGTTTTAATCATTTTCCATATTATCTTCAGCGTGGCTTCCGGACTCTGAAATCCCATATTGATGAACCAGTGTTCAATATAGAAGCTCCACTGAGGGCGTCTGTTTCCTTGTGAATCTATGAATGCAAATTTGAACGCCCACATTTCAAGAAGAGAAATAAATAACATAAAGCCAAACGAGAGTGCCATACCGCCGCCTGCCAGAATGACCAGGACGGCAAATGAAGGATGTAGTTTGGTCAACCACCAGGATAAAATGTCAACAATAAGGAACAAGTAGGGCATCCCGATGGCAATACATTTATAACCGACACGGCTTGTTTCAGAAAAACTGAAAATGATGCCGACAAACATGAAGATAAAACTGATACCAAACAGGTGGATATGTGAAACTCGGGTTAATGAACTAAAGGTTGCACCATCGTCCTGTTCTGTGACTGACGCAATCCCTTCGAATTTTTCATAACTAGGAATGCCCGAAGCATTTTCGTTATGACAAGCCAGACAACGGGATTTTACAATTTCATCTACACCCGAAGTTTTGTATTCGGTTTTTTTAGCACCATCTCTGATCCACTGAATTATGACAAAGCGTTCATGATCGGAAGCCATATCTTTCATCGATCCGTTTAATTTGGTTTCCAACACAGTGCCGGAACGATTTCCATAATAGCTATAGACGATGTCATCAATGGATAATCCAAATTCTCCATCCGCCATACCGTGAGTAAACAATATTTGAATAAGAGCCATGAAGTAACCCACAGCTACAGTTGCCAAATAGCCGGTAAACAAAACTTTGACCGGAATATCAAGCAGTCTTAAAGATGAAAATTCACGTGGCATTTTGATGTCCTAAATAAAATAAACCTTAACATTTTTCTGGAAAAACATTCTGGAATGGATTGTTTCTCAATTAAAAATAAATATAGTGCAAATATGACAATCGTTCTATGATTGAATAAAGTTTTTGAATGCCAGTGTCAATTTAATGGATTTTGACGATTCTTTTTTTCCCTATTTTCAACCTATTATCAGCGTCGCCAGTGGGCGTATTGTCGGTTACGAAGTGTTAGCCAGAACACGATTGCCAGAAGAAAGCGTGGTATCGGCAGGCGACTACTTTTTGCGCAAAGATATCAATGAATCAAGATTGCGTGATATTGACCGCCATGTGCGCTGGCAGGCTTTAAAACGTTATGTTGAGCTGGAAGAGCAATGTTATTTTTCACTCAATATCTCATCAGCCTGGATAGACTCATTGTCCAGCATGCGGGATGTGCCGACGTTGAAAATGCTGGAAAAGCTGGATATAGATCGTAGCCGAATTATTGTAGAAATTTCTGAAGTAGAAGCGGACCTTAATCGTATGAAACAGGTGGTTCAGGTATATCGCCGCGACGGATTGCGGGTGGCGATTAACAATTTTGGTTCCGGCTTGTTTCAATTAGAGCGCGTCATAGCGATCAATCCCGATATTTTAAAGATCAACATGCGTTTGTTTAAAAGGGCGGTTAAAGGCGGGATTTCCAGTGATGTGGTGCATTTGCTGACGAGATTCGGCAAACGCCTTGGCAGCCAGGTGATTTGTGAAGGGGTCGAGTCGGAAGAAGAGTTTTTGTTTGGATTAAACTGTGGTGCCCAGTTTTTTCAAGGGTTCCTGTTTGCCGGCGCATCGGATAACTTTCTGCAACCTGAGCAATTTGTGCAGCATGTGGCAGGGTTGCGCAAGAAATTTTTATCTCGCAAACTGGCAGAAGAAAAAGCAAAAGCCGAACGATATCAGGCGATTAATGACATTCTGTATCGGCTGAAAGAAGTGTTACAAAATGATTTCAATATAAATCATTTGTTAGACTGGCAGTTTGAACACTATGGTATTTTACGGTTTTATCTTTGTAACTCATCGGGTGATCAAGTGTCTCCTGACTTTAATTTCAGTCAGGGAAAGTGGTTTAATGACCCGAGAAAGATTGGCTTTAACTGGTCGTGGCGGCCTTATTTTTATCAGTTGCAGGCGCAAAAAAATCACCAGGATGGTAATCTTGTCGTCACATCTGATCAGTATAAAGACTTTGATACTGGCCAGGTGTGTAAAACACTGACGCTGCAACTGGATGAGGAAAGAATATTAATGGTTGATGTTACCATTGATTAATAATGAAACATTATAAGGGTACTTCTCTAAATGTACTTTTCCGCAATAGAGGTGTTAGCAGTGTACTTAAATTCTCATGTGTGCCTTATACACTGCGATTTTCGGTGCGCTGTCGCCTTGTTCTAGCGAAAAATTACTTTTTTTAGAGAGACGCATATTATCTTTTTGAAACACGCATGACTGATCAACATAATAATAAAGTCTCCAGTAAATACCTCGTTTTTACTGATCTGGATGGAACTCTGCTTGACCATCATGATTACAACTATACTGCTGCGCTCCCTGCCATAGAGCGACTCGAATCGCTTTCCATCCCTGTTATCCTGAATTCAAGCAAAACCTTTGCTGAAATCAAAGCTATTCGGCAGGCCTTGCACAATGTTGCGCCTTTTGTGGTCGAAAATGGTGCTGTCATTTTTTTTCCTGCTGGCTTGTTTCCTGGCTATGAAGAAGGTATTAATCAAGTTATGTTGGGACGCCCGTTAACTGAAATTCTTCCAGTTATTCATAATTACCGCACAAAATACAGGTTTAATTTTCAGGGGTTTAGTGATTTTTCTGTGCAAGATGTCATCACCCATACTGGTCTGAGTGAAGAAGATGCAAGCCTGGCAAAACAGCGTTTGGCAACCGAACCCGTGCTATGGAATGACAGTGACGAAAACCTGCAAAAATTCACTCAACTACTCATGGAACACAAGTTGCTTGTAGTCAAAGGAGGGCGTTTTTTGCACATCATGGGCCAGCACGATAAAGCGCAGGCTATGATATGGTTGAAAGAACACTATGAAAAAACCTGCTCTTCCCAACGCGTAAGCATTGCATTGGGCGATAGTAAAAATGACAAAATCATGCTGGAGCAGGCGGATTATGCAGCGGTCATAAAAAAGGCGGATGGCAGTTATTTACAAGTTGAGCGATCAGGTTCAGCATTGTATCAATCGCAACAAGTGGCGCCGGCAGGATGGCGTGAAGCGATTGATGCACTACTTATTCAAATAAACGAGGTGTGATAAATGGGTGATTTTTTTCAGAACGGGTCAATTACAACGTTACATAGATTGGCGCCGAATCGTGTGGAAGAAATGGAACAGGAACTGGCCGGGTTTGCAGAACACAGACCCATGGGACTGGTATTGCCGTCGTTGTATTCCGAATTGCAAGGGCCTGCGCTAAAACCTATTGTCGATGAAATCAGCAAAGTAAACTATCTCAACGAAATTATCATTGGGCTGGATAACGCCAGTCAGGCTGAATATGAACATGCCCGTGAGTTTTTTTCCGTATTGCCCCAACATCACCGTATCTTGTGGAATGACGGTCCACGCTTGAGAAAACTGAATGTCATGCTGATTGATAAAGGCGTGGCGCCAAAAGAGCAAGGTAAAGGACGTAATGTCTGGTTTTGTTATGGTTATGCCATTGCATCCGGCCGGGCAGAAGCGGTGGCGCTGCATGATTGCGATATTTTGACCTATAATCGCGAGTTGCTGGCCAGACTTTTTTATCCGGTGGCCAATCCTGCGTTTTATTATGAATTTTGTAAAGGTTATTATTACCGCGTTGCAGACAACAAAATCAATGGCCGCGTCTGCCGTCTTCTGGTCACGCCCTTGCTGCGTGCCTTGAAAAAAGTGCTGGGGCCGATGGATTACCTGGATTATTTGGACAGCTTCAGATATTCACTGTCCGGCGAATTTGCCACGCGCATAGATACTATCAAGGAAATCCGCATCCCCAGTGACTGGGGGCTGGAAATTGGCGTCCTGTCCGAGTTATACCGCAACCAATCCAGCAAGCATATTTGCCAGGTAGAAATTGCCGATGCGTATGACCACAAGCACCAGCAGCTTTCACCCAATGACGTGGATTCAGGCCTGTCTAAAATGGTGATCGACATAGCAAAAGCCATTTTCCGCAAACTGGCGACGCAAGGTGTCGTACTGAGCAAGGAAACGTTCAGAACGTTGAAAGCCACCTATTACCGGGAAGCTTTGGATGCAGTTGAGTCGTATTACAGTGATGCTTGCATCAACGGCTTAAAACTGGATCGTCACCTGGAAGAGCAAACCGTAGAATTATTCGCCCAGCACATCATCCTGGCAGGTGAAGCCTTCCTGGATAAACCTAGTGATACCCCGTTTATTCCCAGCTGGAACAGAGTGGTCAGTGCCATTCCCGATGTATTTGAAAGATTACGAGATGCAGTAGAGGAAGACAACGCATAAGCTTGACTATTTACAAGGCAGAGACGGGGCTTTTATTGGACTAATGTTGCGGCGAAAAAAGGCCAAATAAACCAATAAGCCATTGATTAAAAAAGATAAGAGCGTCTTAAAAGAGGATAATGCAGGTTGACTTTACATCATATAAAACTCAACTAGGACGCACATGAATCATGCCCCAAAAATGCCTGCATTACCCGCTTTAACAGTAGATCTTTTGCAAGAGCCGTATCATGATTGACAATGTGTTTGCCAATCTCTGGCTGCAGGTGAGCATGAAAACTCTTCAAAGGCCACGGCCGGGCGGGATTTAATAAACGCTCAAGTTTCCCCATGTGCGAAGTGATTTACACCCTATCACTCAGAGTGTGGCTAAAAAAAGAGTCGATTGGCATGTTTGCCCTAGATAGCCTGCAAGGCATGAAAAAAGCCTTTGTAGTAACAGTACCCATATAAGCTTTGCAGCGAAATAAAGTTAATTCACGATTTAATTTTAGTTGATTTTATACACTCTCATTTCACGGTTTTCATTTTTCTCAAAAACTGAAGCAACTGGATTTGACAAATTAAATGGCGGCAGTTCAATATTCAGTTTATGAAACCCCCAGCCACTTAAATTTTCTCCATAGTTTTCCAATGGCCTATTTTCAGATTCATCAGGAAAAGTAGTCGTTAATAAATATTTGCTCCCACTATCTCTGATATTATTCAAGACCTGAGCTGCATGATCATTAGATAAATGGAAAAGTACATCTCTTATAATGACAAGGTCAACTTGAGGAGGAATTTCCGTTATCGCATTAAATTCTTTAAATGTTACTCCCTTGCGGTCACCATAAGCGGCCTGATTATTTAATACTGTATGGCTCACAACATCTAAACCAAGATAACTCGCTCCATGTAAATGCAACTGGGACATCCAATTCCAATCGCCGCAACCAATATCAACAATAGATGTTATCTTAAATTGCTGGATACTTTCTTCAATGAAGGCACGAGTATCCATTGTTGTTTCTAAGGTACTTCCTGGACCAGATGCTGACTCAAGATGACCATCTTTTTTTCGAATTAAATTTATTAATGCCCAATAATTACAAGAAGCTTCCTGCTTAGCGGTTTCGTTCTTTAATATAATGAATAGTTTTTCCAACAATTTAAAATATACTAACGTTGCATTGATGCGGACTTTATCAGTTAAGTTCATAAGATCACTATTTTAATTTATGTATTAATCTGAAGTACTTCAGGAACCTCTGATCAAGTCCAATTATTTTTAGCTTGCTAAAACTGTCGCTATTTTCCACGAAGATCGGCGCAATAGAATGACTATTACTGCTCTCTTCGCGAAAAATAGCGACAGTTTTTTCTGCGCTAAATTCTAACCAACTTAATCAGAGGTTCCTTAAAT
>SPJS01000057.1 GCA_006844705.1 Methylococcaceae bacterium
TATGAATCTGATGCTCTGGATCACTGAGGTCTGTAAAGTAAGGAATGACCTCCCAGCTGTTTAAGCGGCCTTTATAGACTTGCGTACGTGAGCTCATTGAAAGTGGGTAAAAACCCTCCAGCTCAGGACGATCAAAGGCTGGTGCTTCAATTGCTTGCACGGCATCGTAGAGATGTTTTTCAAAAGCAGCTTGATTATTGATTTTAGCCGGACGCGCAAACACAAGCTGGTGAATTTTCAGTTGTTTTGCTGCACTTTTTTCATTCAGCGCGCTGTAATCAACAGCCACATCACGCCAAAGCAAAATGTCCAAGCCGTATTTTGCTAAGACCTCACGAATAATTTTCTCGGCTTCTTCGTGCTGCGAAGGGTCGCGTGGATAGAAAAAGTTAGCCACGCCAAAGTCACCCAGCGTTAAACTACTGTCGCCAGTTAGGTGACGGAAGAAGTTTACTGAAAGGTCAATGTTGACACCAGCACCATCACCAATACCTTCTGCACTAAAGCCGCCACGATGGGGGATCTCGCACAAGGCCTGATGGGCATGTTCTAACAATGTGTGTGTCTGCAGGCTGTGCTTATTGGTGATGAAACCTACACCACAGCTAGAGTATTCTAAATTTTTATCAAACAGGTTACGCATTAACTCAATAAATCCAAGTGTCCGATTGACAAGCGACAAGCTAAAAGCCGTAATGGCCACATTAACGTCATATTGAGCACAAAACCGACAAAGACACGTTCACCTAATCTGTAGTATGAAGCCGATTATTTGGTGGTCAAACAAGAATTGTTTGGCTGATCTTTTTTGAAACAACGTAACGGTTGTGTGCGTTCTTATAATTAGCGTTTGTTGTTGTGTTGTCAATATCAAGAAAATTTAATCGAATTTGCTATTCTATCTTTTCTTAAATACTCCGACAATATGCTGATGCTTTGAAAAACACAAAAATATTAAAAAAACAACCCAAAACACAAGGTGTGCGAAGTAAAACAGTGATCATGGCTTGGTTAAATGCCATGATCACATCAAAAGTAGTGCCAATGTGGAGGACAGTAAATCAAGCAAGATTGTTAAATGCTTCTTTTGCTGCGGTAATTGTTAGTGCAATATCTTCATATGTGTGCGATGCAGAGAC
>SPJS01000293.1 GCA_006844705.1 Methylococcaceae bacterium
CCACTAAGACTTCATCATTATTTGAAAAAGCGATAATGGAAGGCGTAGTTCTAGCCCCTTCACTGTTTTCGATCACGCGTGCTGTACCGTTTTCCAGTACCGCCACACATGAGTTGGTGGTTCCTAAATCGATTCCAATCATTTTAGCCATTGATGTCTCCAGACTTGATTTTTTGAATTTGTTAAAAAGTTATTACAGATATGTGGTTATTCGTTTTTATTTCAAGCCTGTTCATCAATTTTTACTGAGTCATCGGCGGGTTTGTCAGCTGCTTTAGCAACGACAACCATCGCAGGACGTATCAAACGTCCATTTAAAACATAACCTTTTTGAAATACATTCAAAACTGTATTCGGTTCCGCTTCATCACTGGGTTGCATAGTCATCGCCTGATGCAACTCTGGATTAAACGGCTGTCCGACCGGGTCAACCGCCTCTATATTGAATTTGGCAAAAACCGACTCAAACTGCTTAATCGTTAATTCGCTGCCTTCACGCAATTTTTGCACTTCCGGGCTATCGCCAGTCGCTGCCTGTATGCCTAGCTCAAGGCTGTCAATCACGGTTAACAGCTCTTTGGCGAACTTTTCCAGTGCAAATTTATGCGCACTGTCCAGGTCTTTTTGAGTACGGCGCTTCAAGTTCTCCATTTCTGCTTGGGTACGCATCGCCTTATCCCAGTTTTCTTCCGCTTTTTTTTCAGCAGCTGCCAATTGCTTTTGCAAGGACTCAATTGACACCTCTTCTTCCGCTGCTACCTGTTCAGCTTCTGCATCCGTGTCATGTTCTTCTGCAATATCACCTGTGGTTTCAGGGTTTTCTTCCTGAACGTCTTGATCCAACTGGCTTTCAGGTGCTTCTTGCTCGTTACTCATGTGGTTTACTCCCAGATTAATTTTTTCAAGTTGCCCATAAAATGGGGATTATCCTTTAGGATTCAAGGCCGAACTCAATAATTTTGCCGTCACATCAACAAAAGGGATGACTTTTTCATAAGACATGCGCGTCGGCCCAATCACGCCGAGTACGCCAACGACCTCATCATTCACGGAGTAAGAAGAGGTCACCAAACTGCATTGATCAAACGCCTGATAGCCTGACTCTTCGCCGATATAAATTTGCACACCATCTGCAG
>SPJS01000058.1 GCA_006844705.1 Methylococcaceae bacterium
GTTCAACGCATCGTCATACGGATTGGTCACGCAAAAATGTGATCGTGCTTTCTTCTAATGGTGGTTCAGCGCGTTTGGTGAATGATGAAGAAATTCTCAAAGAACGTGATCTCACTTTAGACTCTCCCGGCAATATTCTCAGCAAATACTTACGTAAAGCAGGTCGCAGTAATAACTATAACGACAACGTAGAAAAAGAGGCTGAAAACCTTCAGAAAGACATGCCAGAAAATCTGTTCACACAGTTACCCGTGCATGGCTATATGTTTATGTTTCACCTCGAGTTGCATCATCACCTCTGGGTACATGTTGATGATATTGAGCCTTATATTTACGAACCAGAACTCAAAGATAAACTGATCCTTCCGCCAGAACAAACTGATTTGATCGACATTCTCACTGCTGAAATGGATGTATTGATGGATGATATTGTCGATGGTAAATCAGGTGGAACGACAGTGTTATGTGCAGGTCCTCCAGGGGTAGGTAAAACACTGACTGCCGAGGTGTATTCAGAAATCATTAAACGCCCGCTCTACCGTGTGCATTCTGGTCAGCTCGGCTTGAATGTAACTGAAATGGAAGAAGCCTTGATTGAAACACTCACCAGAGCGCAACGCTGGGGAGCGGTTATGTTGATTGATGAGGCTGATGTCTATATCAAACGTCGTGATGACAATATTGCAGCCAATGCTGTAGTGGGCGTGTTTTTGCGGGTGTTGGAATATTTCAATGGTCTGTTATTCATGACGACCAACCGTGTTGATGATATAGACGAAGCGATTGTGTCACGCTGTATTGCGATGATTAAATATCATCAGCCAGGTCGTGCCGATCGTTGCAAAATTTGGCAAGTCATGACTGACCAATTCGGTTTGTCTATTGACACAAGCTTGATTGAAAAACTGACCGATCTGTTTCCAGCAGCCAGCGGTAGAGACATCAAAGGTTTAGCAAAGCTGGTTTCTAAATATTGTCACCATAAATCACTTGAACCAAGCTTGGAAGTGTTTGAACGGTGTAGTATTTTCCGTGGCTTGGAGGTGCATCATGGTTGAGTTTCCTATCAAAGTAGCAGTGGGTACCAAAACGGGTATCAGCATTGACGTACATTTTGGTCA
>SPJS01000059.1 GCA_006844705.1 Methylococcaceae bacterium
AGGTGCAACGCCTTGTTCAGGAGCGTATGGCCCACATGGACACCTGAGACGCTGTGCTGATGAACCCATAGGTAGGTTGAAAAGAAATAAAGAAGCCAAAAGCAGGCCGTTATGGATAAAAGGGACTGATTTTGAGCGAAGCCTGAACATCATAGGATGAGAGCTTCAGCCGGGTCTGTTTTCATTATCTTGCCTGGGATCACTGCAATCGCTTCAGCACTCCTTTTTGATCAGCATGTGCATCTGGACCAACTGGAAAAGTATGCATCGCTACGTCTGAACGACTATAAGTCCAGACTGGAACGCAGTTTCAACCAAATCAATTAGTAAGAAATTCAAATATTGAGGCACTCGAAGTAGCTGCCCATTTAAATTCAATGCTGCAACACTCTGAGTACACTGAAGACATGGCAAACATCATCAGCACCAGTAGCGACTATGATTTTGAGCGGGCTCAAACCCAGATTAAATAACTCGCGGACTTAATAGCTCTTCCCAAATAGCCTGTCAACTTGAATGGTGTCGCTTAAACCCATCTAGCCAGTGTTCAAGCTCAAACGGGTCTGTCTTCCATAATCCTTTTGCCAGGCCCCCATAAAGCAGCGGCAAAAAACAGGGCCGATCTAACTCTTCCGGCCGGTGCGAAAAATATTCAGGGAAATAGGCGCGGGGCAACAGCAAGAAATATGCGCGATGCGCCCCAGTTCCAGGGCATCAGGGGAGGTAAATTCGAGGGCAGGGAATCCGTCAGCCAACGGGAGGTGACAGCCGCATGATAAGCATCAAGTAAGGAGGTGCCAATAAATCCGGCACCGAGGATAAATGTGCGATGTCAGGTTTGCTGTACTGGCGAACCAGCGCCATGTTGCCTACCCCGAATGCCAGCAGGGTGGCAATGACCTTCATCCGGGTGTGCAATTCCACCGACCCTTGACAAGTCACTGTCTATGCAGAAGAGATACCTCAGACTTAAACCCATGGTGGTAAGCGGGTAGCGCGTGACATAATGTCAGGTGATGGTTAGGGTTGCAGTGAGCACCGGGTTTCTATTGGCAAATATATTTCAGAATTTCAACGACTTCTTCAGGAGATTGAGTCACAGCCAAGGCCGCG
>SPJS01000283.1 GCA_006844705.1 Methylococcaceae bacterium
GCCTAGTAATGCTTCAAACACATCAAGCTCTCGCATCCAATCCGTACAAGGCCTACGTGCCGTTGCTGTGATTGGGGTGCTTTTATTTCATGCCCAAGTCGCCGGTATTGCTGGCGGCTTTGTTGGTGTGGATGTTTTTTTTGTCATCTCTGGCTTCGTCATCACGCTGCTGCTTAGAAAGCAAATGGAGTCTGAGCAATTTTCATTTGCTGAATTCTACAAACGCCGCGCATGGCGCTTAATGCCAGCTCTCGCTGTCACATTACTATTCACTACGGTCTTATTTGGCTTTTTAATGCCAACCTCTGAAAATCCAACGCTATTTTATGCGCTGGTGAGTGCAGCGTTCGGCGTGTCAAATTTTTATTTTAACAATACGCTGGATTACTTTGACAGTGGGATTACTAACCCAGTCTTACACACTTGGTCATTGGGTGTGGAAGAACAGTTTTACCTGATGTTCCCACTATTACTCTGGTGGTTGTATCGCAAATTCGGCACGACAACGGCTGAAAAAGTCCGCACCACAGTCCTCGGCCTAACAGCAGCTGGGTTTGCTTTCGCTGTTTATCAGACCTACACCCATCAATCGAGCGCCTTTTATTTACCATGGTTTCGTGCTTGGGAGTTTTCAACAGGTGCAGCAGTAGCTTTTTTATCGTTAAAAACACTACCAGCCTCACTCTCTAAACTATGTTCATGGGTTGGCATGCTAATACTCATTCCCGTGATGCTGTTTTATCATGAGCACTATATTTTCCCAGGCATTGGCGCTGTGCTGCCTGTACTCGCAACCATGTTTTTGCTGATAGGCTCGCAAAATCAATCCCTCATTAACCAGGTTTTGGCCTCAAAACCATTCCGCTTTATTGGCGATTTATCCTACTCATTGTATCTAGTGCATTGGCCAGTGGTTTGTTTTATTGGACTCTTTATTTCTTTAAACAATCCGATCACTCAGCTGCTTACGATTGTTGCTAGCTGTATCCTAGGTTTTTTATCCTGGTACTTTATCGAAGAAAAATTCAGACACGGTATCAAGCCACTAATCAACATCAAAAAAGCCTTCACTCCAATTGCTTTAATGCTCATCTCAGCA
>SPJS01000108.1 GCA_006844705.1 Methylococcaceae bacterium
GCTCACACTTTCTTATAGCAGAAAGTAGGCATCTGATTGATTTCATCCCTGTACAATTTCGATGCATTCCAAACATGCTCAAGCTTCAGTAGCATCGTCAATGACACCTTTGAAGGATGGGCGCACTATAGGTGATGTCAGCCACGTAGATATGATCTATTGCTGCCACCTCAAAATCACGCTGTACCTGGTTATCAAACACTGGCTGATGATGATTGCTGTTAGTCGTTACTTTGTACTTCTTTCGGTGGCGTACCGCTACCTCTGCTTCTTTCATCAACTTTCTGGCTTTGTCACGACTCATAGGAAAGCCCAGATTGTTCATCGCTTTTTTCATGCGACGACTGCCATAGGTATCATCTGTTTCTGATGCAATTTATTTGACTCATCTCAACATTTCCTTGTGTTCGGGATCAGCTGGCTTATTCTCAGTATGGCGTCGATAGTGATAATAACCTTGACGCCTGGCACCCAAAACCTGACATTGCAGGCTGATTGGATAGGTATTCTTATGCTGGGTGATAAACGCGTATTTCTCGATAAATGCTCCTGCGTTACTCTACCTCCTGCATCCATGCCGTCGACTTCGTTTCTGCTGCAAAGAATACCGTTGCCTTTTTTATTATATCTTTCTCCATCTGAAGACGTTTGTTCTCTGCTTTCAAACGACGAATTTTTTCTTGGTCTGGAGTTAACTTGCCATTGCCCCGGAAAGCCTGACCACCATCAGAGTCCTGTTCTTTTACCCAGCGCCCCAACATAGTGGCATTAATACCAAGACTTCTGGCAGCTTTTGATCGAGTATAACCTTGTTCAATTACCAGACTGACTGCATCTAATTTAAATTCTTTTGAATATTTCTTTCTTGTGGTCATTTCATTTCCTCAGTTAAGTAAATTATCCTTAACTGAGTTGTCACAATCAATTAGACCATGTCAGTTTTATGCTGATTAATATTTTCAACCTTCATCATCATACTGAATTCTGGCCAGATGCTGACGATTTTAAACCTGAACGTTTTGTCCACAATGAAAAGCGTGGATTATCATTTATGCCCTTCGGTGCTGGCGAGCGAATATGTATAGGAAATGTCTTTGCCTCGATTGAAGGTCAATTATTACTGACCATGATCAGTCAGTAATTCAACATTATTCCAGAAAGTACAGAAGAAGCGGAAATTGAATTGGCGGTAACCATAAGGCCTAAAGGTGGGTTGAAGGCGCACATAGACCCCCTGCATGTTTAGCTATTCAATGGAAAACTATTTGATCTTTGTAGAACTGGCTATGCCAGGGTTTAACTTCATTTAATCCCTGGAGAGCACATTAAAATTATTTGGAAGACAAGGAAAGCTAATATATAAAGGTCGCCAGAAAATGAGAAATAGATTAGTCCGTTGAATTTTTTTCGCTTTTATTCCACATACTTCCCCCGCTGGCTTTATCAATCATTGCCATGTGTTGATCATGCGTATCGTTTTCCTGTGACGTACAGCGGATAACCTTTAATGATGGACGATTTTCGGGTAAGCGAATAATTTGCTGCGTGCTCTGCTCATTGGCTTCGCTACTCTCTTCCAGTAATGAGGCTTGACCGCCTGTCATCACCACATACACTTCAGCCAGAATTTCAGCATCCAGCAACGCCCCGTGCAATTCACGATGACTGTTATCGATGCCAAAGCGTTTGCATAATGCATCCAGGGAATTGCGCGCGCCCGGATATTTCTTGCGCGCGTACACCAGGGTGTCAAATACCGTACTTAATTGAGCGGTGCGACGTTGTTCGCCAATGAGCAAACCAAGCTCGTGGTCTAGAAAACCAACGTCAAACGGCGCATTATGGATAATTAATTCTGCGCCTTTGGTAAAGGCAATGTAATCGTCCACAATTTCATTGAAACGCGGCTTGTCCAGTAAAAATTCATTGGTAATACCATGCACCCTGATCGCATCATCATCAATAATGCGATCAGGGTTGATATAGACATGAAAATGATTTTGCGTCGGGCGACGGTTGATTAATTCTACACAACCGATTTCGATAATTCGGTGCCCTTCTTTCGGTACCAGACCTGTCGTTTCCGTATCCAGGACCACCTGACGCAAGTGCTGTTTCATGACTATTTACGATTAGCTATGGATTGTACTTCGCGCAAAGTTGCACCTTTATATAACTGGCGTGGACGCCCGATTTTTTGCTCGGGATCAGTAATCATTTCATCCCATTGTGCAATCCACCCCACTGTGCGTGACATGGCAAATATTGCAGTAAACATTTCTGTCGGGATACCCAACGCACGCAACACGATACCTGAATAAAAATCAACATTTGGATACAACTTTTTCTCGATAAAATATTCATCTTCCAGGGCAATACGCTCCAGTTCCATGGCCAGTTTAAACAGCTTGTCGTCATGCAGGCCCAATTCGTTTAATACTTCATGACAGGTTTCACGCATCAAAACCGCACGGGGGTCAAAATTCTTATATACACGATGCCCAAACCCCATCAGTTTAAAAGGGTCATTTTTGTCTTTTGCTCGCGTAATAAACTCATTAATTCTGGAAACATCGCCCATTTCTTCCAGCATGACCAAAACAGCTTCATTGGCTCCACCATGCGCGGCCCCCCATAAACAGGCGATACCCGCAGCGACACAGGCATAAGGGTTTGCTCCGCTAGATCCGGCCAGGCGCACAGTAGACGTTGAGGCATTTTGTTCATGGTCTGCATGCAGAATGAAAATTCTATCCAATGCACGCGTCAATATCGGATTAGCCTGGTATGGTTCGCATGGCGTGCCATTCATCATATACATAAAATTATCGGTGTAATTCAAACTGTTTTTGGGATACATGAATGGCAGACCGGTACTGTACTTTTGACACATCGCGACTATTGTTGGCATTTTTGCAATCAGACGGATGGCTGAGAGTTTGCGAAATCCCTCACTCTTGACATCCATGGTGTCATGATAAAAGGCAGACATAGCGCCTACCACACCCACCAAAATGGCCATAGGGTGCGCATCTCGACGGAATCCGGTAAAGAAATCAGCCATTTGTTCATGGATCAACGTATGATTGGTAACTGATCCGACAAACTGGCGCATTTCAGATCCGTTTGGCAATTCTCCGTTCAACAATAAATAGCAAACTTCAAGAAAGTCACATTTTTCTGCCAGTTGCTCGATAGGGTAGCCGCGATAAAGCAACATGCCCTTATCGCCATCAATAAATGTTATTTTCGAACTGCAGCTGGCCGTTGACGTAAACCCCGGATCATAGGTAAACGCGCCGGTTTGTTTATGAACTGATCTAATATCGATGGCATCCGGCCCCATAGTGCCGCTTAACAAAGGTACTTCACATGATGTGTCCGTTTCATTAATTGAAATATTGACAACTTTTTGGTCAGTCATAAGGTTTCCTGTAATCAAAAACAAAAAAGAACCCTGGCGGTGATGCCACGATACATATTGATAAAATCAATATACCTAAACATTGGACGGTATAAAACCGTGTACCATTTTTTATTTATTTTTCTTAGAGAAATAATTCTGGCTAAAGAATCAGACTAAATGCTATTTATTAGTTTACAATCCATGCGTCTTACAATTCAAACAGAGGATTGAGCATGCCTATTTTCACCAGGCTCAGTTGGGTGATTTTTTTTCTGTTTAACCATCCTGATGTCACGGCATCAGAACACTCTTTTCGCGTTGGTGTTATTAATGAACGCCCGCAGATGCCGGAATATGCTTTACATCAATTTGGATTATTACAGCATTATCTGGTTTCTAAACTAGCCCCTTTAAATATCACTGTTGAACCGCTGTTTGTTGCCAAAACCATTGAAGAAATGATTCAGGCATTTAAACGCGGTCATGTTGATGCACTTTTTGAAGGCATGTTTCCAACATTAATGATTGAACAACGCACGCAATGCCTTGACCCTTCTCTGCTAGTCTGGCGTAAAGGACAACGGCAATATCATTCAGTGTTTTTTGTACATAAGAACAGTCCCTATTACGAACTGGATGATTTAACAGGAAAAAATATTGTATTTGAGTCACCTCGTTCAACCTCTGCCTTCTTCCTGCCCTATCTGACCTTACAATCAGAACACATAAAGCTGGCCTCAATGGAAGACAAAGCATTTTCACCTGATGCCCTCCGCTATCAGTTCGCTGGTTCTGAACTGAACCAGGCCTATTGGGTGTATTTAGGAAGGGCCGATGTGGGGGCGTTTAATAATGGCGACTGGCAAAGAACGCCAGAAAAAATGCGGCAAGAGCTACGTATAATCCATTCTACCCGGCCGGTATTACGCTGGCTGTTTTCCTTATCTTGTTCACTCAATGCCTCTGCAAAAGATAAAGTCAAACATGTATTGCTCAATGCTCATCATGATGAACAAGGTCAGCAGGCCATTACAAATGCGGCCAACATTGCTAAATTTGAAGTGCTCAATGCCCAGGATTTTGAAAATATCAATTATTGGAAAGACATTATTAAATTACACAAATGACTGCGTTTATCAAACAGCTGAGTACTAAATATGCCCTGCTTGCGGCTGCGTTTTTTTCCCTGCTTTTAATGGTCATTATGGTCACCGCTGGTTATCAGGTGTTTACAAGAACAGACACGTTACGTCATCAACTGACCCAGACATTTTCCGCTGTTCATACCTCCCACACCCATCAATCCCTGATAGAAAGCGGTACCTACATAAGTAACCAAATGTTTAACCCTTTATATAATTCTGATATGACGCGGTTAAACCAGGAGATTGATAAAATAAAAACATGGCTACGACCTGAGTCATTAATTATCACGGATACTAAAGGGAAAATTATTACGGACGGAACGCTTATGAACGTGCGTTTTGGCGAAATAATTCAAATTCCTGATAATGCCCTTACTCATTCTCCCGTCATTGAGCCGCTCGCCAATGGAGAAATGTTGTATTTTGCAATTGGTTATAACGGCCATGCACTTGGTGTTGCACGGATTGAAATTTCCAATATGGAAGACAGAGCGCTAGTGAAATTGCTCAATCATGAGCTAAAAAGCCATTGGCAGGGCTTTAAAAATGTCTTTCTTTATGTCGCCGTAATCAGTCTTAGCATTGTTCTTGTGGTCAGTATTGCACTGGGATGGTATCTATCCATTTCCTTGTCAAAACCATTGAAGGACATGAGCCATGCCGCAAATGAATTTGCCCGCGGAAACCTGGACTTTTATTTACCTGACCGCCATAGTGGAGATGAGATCGATCAATTGATCCGGTCATTACAATCCATGGCTCATGACCTGAAAGCATCAAAAAGTTTGCTTAATAGATCGGAAGAAATAGGGGGCTATGGAAGTTGGGAACAATGTCATAATGACCCTCATCTCAATTTGTCCCATGGCATCTACTGCATCCTGGACGTTAACCAGGAGAGCTTTTTTCCTACCATTGAAAATTTTATTCATTTGGTGGTTAAAAAAGATAAAGCGCCAGTTCGATCTATTCTTCAAGGACACTTTAATTCGACAGTTGAAATTGAATTTGACATCATTTTACACAATCAGGAAACCAGAACATTATTATTAAAAGGAGAAGAACTCAAACAGGAAGACGAGAAAATATGTGCACTGGGAACGATGCAGGATATTACGCAAAACAAGTTACAAAGAGAAACCATCCTGCACCAGGCTCATTATGATTCATTAACCGGATTGCCTAATCGTTTTTTGTCTTTAGACAGGTTGGCGCAAATGATCAGTGATGCCAAACGGCATCATCATTATGTCGCCGTGTTATTCCTGGACCTTGATGATTTCAAAAAAATAAATGATACGCTGGGCCATGAATCTGGCGATGAACTATTGAAACAAGTGGCCGCACGCTTCAGCCAGACCATTCGTTTAGAAGATACAGTGGGAAGATTAGGTGGCGATGAGTTTATCGTATTATTAGGCGATATAAAGCATATGGCAGATGCCCGTATGGTTGCTGAGAATTTGCTGGGTATATTCGACCGCACTTTTAGTATCAATGACAGAGAACTAGTGTTGAGTGTGAGTATTGGCATCGCCTTTTTTCCTTCCGATGGAAAAGATGTATCAGAGGTCGTAAGAAATGCAGATTCCGCAATGTATAACGCCAAGAAGCTTGGCCGCAATACTTACAGTTATTTTACGGAGGAAATGAATCGCCAGGTTTCTCGTCAACTGGCGCTGGAAGAACAGCTGCATGGTGCCCTGGCAAGAAATGAATTTGCAGTGGTTTACCAGCCTAAAATTATACTCTCAACAGGTGAAATCGTGGGGGCCGAAGCGTTATTGCGCTGGCATAATCCCACTCTGGGGTTTGTCTCACCGGATGAATTTATTCCAATAGCTGAACGCAACGGGATGATTATTTCAATTGGTCACTATGTGTTAAGCAGAGCGTTAGCATTTACCCGCGAACTGGATCAATATAAATCGAACGATTTTAAGATCGCGGTAAACTTCTCGCCCAGACAATTCAGGGATGCCAGGCTGATCGATAACATAAAAGATTCGATAACACTGAATGAGCTGACGTTTAACAGATTGGAGCTGGAGATCACTGAAGGCGTATTGATTGGTGCCAATGGGCACATTAAAAACGCGTTGGACAAACTCACCGAGTGCGGTATCAGCATTGCTTTGGACGATTTCGGAACAGGCTATTCATCATTAAGTTATCTACGCCAATATCCGTTTAACACCTTAAAAATAGACCGCAGTTTCATCAATGATATTACAGAAGACAGTGATGATCTTGAATTGGTTAATGCTGCTATATCCATGGCCCATGCGCTGAATTTAACTGTCGTAGCGGAAGGCATTGAAACTGCCGAACAACTGGCACTGATTAAAGCCAGTGGCTGTGAACTGGGACAAGGCTATTATTTCAGTAAACCGTTGTCGGCAGAGGAATTTAAACCGTTTTATTTCAAAACAGATGTTTAGCAGGCCATTGAAAAATCTTATCGACTCATTTCAAATTCGCGCTGGCTTATAATGCCATTGTTGTCTGAATCCATATTTTCAATGGCTTTAAACAGCCGATCCTTTGCTGCCAATTCATTTTCAAAATACATCTTTTCTTTGGGCAGCTTTTCAACCCAGGGTAACTGACTGTTTTTCCAGCCATTCAAAATTCTCAAGCCCTTGTCCGTACCGGATTTAACCTTATCCCCTTCAAAACCATCTACGATTGAGATGACTTGCGTGAACCCAGCTTGAGTCAATGCATCAGCGGCTTTAGCACTGCGCCCGCCTGATCGACACATGACATACAGCGGGTGATTTATGGTTACGCCCTTTTGCTTGACCAGGCTGGCAACCCGGGAAACAAATTCCGGATTCTTTGTCATGGCAAAATTCTGACGCTTTGCATCCCAGGCATAAGCTTGATCAAGCACTTTAAACGGAATATTTGCATCTGCATTGGACGGCATCCCAGTAAATGCGATTTCAGCGCGGGTACGCACATCGATAAATACAGATTGTCCTGCCTCAGCATTTATTTTGTTATAGGCATCTTTTGCATACAGATATAGTCCTGCTTTAGTATGCTTACTCTTAGGTAAAATGTCTGCATTAACAAATTCAGCCTGTACGGCTGAGGAAAAAAATAATGCAACTATAAGACTAAAATATTTCATAATAACTCCTTATTTATTAGATAATTCTAATATAACAAACTACGGGTAATAATAAAATCCCTATCCAATAAAAATAACTATGTCGGCTTTTGCATTAACAAACACCTGGAAAATTGAAGCACCGCTAGAAAACTGTTGGTTTTGTCTGCTGGACAGAGAACAATGGCCACTTTGGTGGGATTTTGTTGATTCTGTTGAGCCTTTGCAGCAAGGTGATCTATATGGCATCGGAGATATTTGCAAAATCAATTGGCACACTTGTCTGCCCTATCGGTTATCGATAGTCATTAAAACGGAATCTCTTTCGCCTTATCGCTATATTCATTACACAGTCAGTGGCGACCTGACAGGAACAGGTCGCTGCCGACTAAAGCACAAAAACAATATGACCTGGATCCACTTTGGATGGTATGTGTCTCCACAAAAAAACTGGATGAAAATGTTATTGCCTTATGCTTCTTTTGCATTTCGCTGGAATCATCAACAGGTGATGAAAAAAGGTGAACAAAGTTTCAAGCAAAGATTATATTCAACCGCATAACATGGAATAATAAGCGCTGATTTATAACCTAACTCAAACATGGCTCAATACATTTATTCAATGAATCGGGTGGGGAAAATAGTCCCTCCCAAAAAACATATCCTAAAGAACATTTCATTATCGTTTTTCCCGGGCGCCAAAATTGGTGTACTGGGTTTGAATGGCGCGGGAAAATCGACGTTGTTGCGTATCATGGCCGGGGTCGACAAGGAGATCGAAGGTGAAGCCATCCCGCAAAAAGGGATTAATATCGGTTATCTGCCCCAGGAACCCCATCTGGATCCTGAAAAAGATGTACGCGGTAATGTTGAAGAGGCACTGGGCGAAGTCAAAGAAGCTATGGCTCAGCTTGAAGCCGTTTATGCCGCTTATGCAGAACCCGATGCCGATTTCGATGCACTGGCTGCTGAGCAGGCACGTCTTGAAGACATCATTAATGCCAGTGACGGGCACACTATTGAACGTACATTGGACATTGCTGCCGATGCCCTTCGCCTGCCGGACTGGACTGCCGATGTTACCAAGCTTTCCGGAGGGGAAAAACGTCGTGTTGCCTTGTGTCGACTGTTGCTGTCCAAACCGGATATGCTGTTACTGGATGAGCCAACTAACCACCTTGATGCAGAATCAGTCGCCTGGCTGGAGCGCTTTCTGCACGAATATGCCGGAACCGTTGTCGCTGTCACGCATGACAGATACTTTCTGGATAATGTTGCCGGCTGGATTCTGGAGCTTGATCGTGGCATGGGTATTCCGTGGGAAGGCAATTACTCAAGCTGGCTGGACCAAAAAGAAAAACGTCTGGAACAAGAGGAGAAACAAGAGGCCTCCCGTGCCAAAGCGATGAAAGCCGAACTTGAATGGGTGCGCTCCAACACTAAAGGTCGCCATGCGAAAAGCAAGGCGCGTATGGCCCAGTTTGAAGAACTGTCATCACAGGAATTCCAAAAGCGTAACGAAACCCAGGAAATCTACATCCCACCCGGCCCTCGACTGGGCGATGTGGTGATAGAAGCCGAAAATATCAGTAAAGGCTTTGGTGATTGCTTGTTGATTGACAACCTGAGTTTTAAACTGCCTCCGGGCGGGATCGTCGGCATCATCGGCCCGAATGGGGCGGGTAAAACCACATTGTTTCGTATGATGGCGGGTTTTGAACAGCCTGACTCAGGCAATATCAACCTGGGCCAAACAGTACAGTTGTCCTATGTTGATCAGATGCGCGATGACCTGGATGGCAACAAAACCGTGTGGGAAGAAATTTCCGACGGACTGGACATCATTACCGTAGGCAAATATGAAACCCCTTCCCGATCCTACTGCGGCCGTTTTAATTTTAAAGGCTCAGACCAGCAAAAACGAATTGGCGATTTATCCGGTGGTGAACGCAACCGGGTACATTTGGCCAAACTGTTGAAAAGTGGTGGCAACCTGTTATTGCTCGATGAGCCAACTAACGACCTGGATATTGAAACCCTGCGTGCACTGGAAGAAGCCCTGCTCACCTTCCCTGGTTGTGCGGTTGTCATTTCACATGATCGCTGGTTCCTGGACAGAATTGCCACACATATACTGGCGTTTGAGGGCGATAGTGAAGTCGTCTGGTTTGAAGGAAATTATGCTGATTACGAAGCTGACCGGCATAAACGCCTGGGTACGGATGCGGATAACCCTCATCGTATCAAATATAAAAAAATCAGTTAATCCAGCGTTTAGACACAAGGAAGTGTCATCACATACTGCAGCTTTTATGAAGTTTTCCAAGCCCAGTCAACGTTTGCCAGATCGTTACACTCTTGCTTAACTCGGAAAACTTCTTTACGCCCATTTTACGGAGAATCTTCTGCCGATGATTTTTCACCGTCCTGTGGCTCAGATTAAGTTGGCTTGCCACTTCCACTGCACTTTTATCGTCCACTAAAAGAGTGAGAATTTTTTGCTCGCTACGAGATAAAGCATGCCTGTTTTGATTAAAACGAATGGCTTTTGAAAAATAGTGTTGCGTGATTCCATTGTGCTCAAGATTCAAATGCACAGCTTTTGAAAACAGAAAGCTGGGGTTGCTATGCTGACCCACGATTACCCAGTCAGCGCCGAACTGCTTGCCAAGTTTTGCGGCTAAATCATGATGACTAAATAGAGCCAAAACCGGCGTTGGTGGTTGTTTCAGCATTGGAACTTAACTCGATGATTTCAAAGCTATCAGTCAGCGAAAGTGTCTGCTCTAACAAGGGCTGAATACTTGCCGTTCGTTGTTGTTCCTGTATTGTGTTGGGCAGTGAAGTAAGGTCATTAATTTAATATCGCAATGCGTGGTTTGGCGACACCAGGATGACTGATTAGCAGGAGAGTCAGAGCTGTGAATGAAATGATCTGCTGTTTCATTGTTATACCTGTTGGGTTTGAGCGGCATAAAGATCAATAAAATCCTGCCAACTCAGTTTGTCGATGACACTCTGCGTATCGTCAAGAATCTCATACAAAACGCCATCGCTACCGCGTATGCTGAACAGCACAATAACATCGATATCACCGCCGCCTTCCCGATGCGGTTCATCGCTGGCTGGACTTGACGTGTATTGGCCAACCGGTCTGATTTCCTTGATGCTACCGTCCGCGTGATACAAGCGATGTTCGCCCTGGATGACAAAGCTTTTATTTAAGGCTTTGTGCCTGTGTAAGACAATTTGCTGGTTAGCTGTTAATTTAAATAACACGTCTGCGATATACTGCTGCTCGTCAATATCCAGAATCGAATACTGTAAATATTCCAAATTGTCCAGGGTTTGCCAGTGGATATGGCTATCGTTGAAAAGAAAGTGGCTCATGGGTCATCCTCGTCTTAAAGGGAGTAACAAATACATTGCTGTACTGATCGATTGCCGTTCAGGTGAGCATAGCTTATGCAATGCTGTACTGACCGTAAGCCGATATTTGCCCATTGAACTCGGGCAATTTGCCCGTGTATGTTGAGGTGGCTTTGCAGACATGTTGTCGACTCGTAGAATGTAGGATCACCAAACGCTTTCACGTAAACATGCCATGAATATACATCGACATCTGCTAACCCGAATCGCATTGGTCGCTTTAGTATGCTTGCTGGCAATCGCAGCTTTTGTGCTGTATCAAAGCCATTGTGTTGTCAAACAATCCACTGCGCAAATGGCCGAGTCATTAGGCAAGCAATTGGAGTTGCAGTTGTTGTTGATCAATGCCGGACTGGGTCGAACTAATCCTTTTCCAGATTTTGAACCTTGGAAACAGTCCGGTAACCAGCCTGGTATCTGCCTGAGTTACACCCCTGCCGATGGCTCATTGCCACGTAGTCTTTGTAACGGAAGCAAGCTAAGCCAGGCGACATGGCCAACTTTTTTTGAAACGGGCTATCAACAGATTTTTAATCCCGGTTTACCGGCGATACGGCCGATTGCGCTCAATGGTAGCGTCTACGGCTCCCTGACGATTACGCCAAGCGCAGAACTGGAAATTGCCGAAGCTTGGCATACGATGTTGAATTTGATGACCTTATCCAGCGTTACGGTCTTTGCCGTCTGCCTGCTGGTGTATTGGAGTATCAGTCGCGTCTTAAAACCGGTAAAAACCATTGTCGCAGGCATCAAAGAGATGGAATCCGGGCATCTAGATTGCCGCTTACCTGCGTTTGAGTTAAAAGAATGGCAGCATATTGCTGTGGCTATCAATCAACTGGCTAATAGCCAGCAACAATTGCTAAACGAACGCCAAAAGTTAGTGTTGAAGTTAATCAACATACAGGAAGATGAGCGTCGCTATTTGGCAAGGGAGCTACATGATGAATTCGGCCAATGTCTGGCGGCCATCAATGCAGTCGTTGCTTCAATCAAACAAACTGCATTACAACAATGCCCGGCGCTGGTCGCTGAAACTGATCACATTAATCGAATTACTACCCATATGTTGGAGAACGTACACGACTTGCAGGGGCATTTGCGACCGGCCGAATTTGAGGAATTAGGATTAGCTGCCAGCCTCAATAGTCTGGTTGCCGGCTGGAATGCGCGTAGTGGCGATAAGACTCGCTTGCAATTAGACATAAGCGGCGATTGCTCATCGTTGGCGGAAGTTCAGGCCATGACCTTATTTCGAATTACCCAGGAATGTCTGACCAATATCGCCAAACACGCCACTGCTTCCAATGTCAGCATTAGTCTGATCATCAGTGTAGAGTCTGCTATTTTGACAGTCACCGACAATGGCGTAGCCAAGACGTTGCCATTTGCCGATTCCACCGGAATCGGCTTATTAGGCATCCGTGAACGCGTCACTGCTTTACAGGGGCGATTGCAACTGGCTATTGCCAACCCACATGGTTTGATCGTTGAGGTCCGCTTACCGTTAGCGGCCAATATCGAGCACACGGCATGATCCGCATTTTATTGGTGGACGATCACGCCATTGTCCGTGAAGGTTATCGAGCATTATTAGCCAAACAGGCCGGCTTACAAGTGATTGCGGAAGCTGGAGATACCATTCAAGCCTATCAACTGTTTAAGCAATTCCAACCTGACCTGGTGATCACCGATATATCCCTGCCCGGTAGCAGCGGTCTTGAACTGATCTCCCGCATCAACCAGCAATCCGCTAACGCAAAAGTCTTGGTCTTCAGCATGCATCAAAACCCTGCCTTTGCCGAGCAAGCCGTGCATGCGGGAGCCTTGGGCTATGTCAGCAAAAGCAGCGAACCAGAGGTATTGTTGCGAGCCATTCATGATGTATATTCAGGACGCCATGTATTAAGTCCCGACATCGCTCAAATACTGGCACTGGAAAAACTGGGCAGCGAACGCATTGCTCTACAAACCTTGACGGTACGCGAGTTTGAAATTTTGCGGTTGCTGATGGATGGGCTGAGCCATGATGATATTGCCCGTGTACTGAGCATTAGCGCCAAAACAGTCGGCAATTGTCATTATTTAATCAAAAGTAAACTCGGCGTTGCCAGCGATATTGAATTGACAAAACTGGCCATTAAACTCAACGTGCTCGATCTTTTGGAGTTATCTCGAATCGTTGAGTGATGTAAGGTTTTTTATACCGTAAACCCCTGCCAGAAGAAAGTGAGGATGTGTTAAGAATGATCAAACTTAACGCCGTCTGTTAACACTTAGCATATAACAGGCGTAAGATATTGGTTTCACAGATTAATGCTCCTGCATAATCTGCATTCAGCACATCCATGTGTTGAAAAAAAACCTTAGCTTTGCCTACACGGGTGTAAGTAAGGGGCGTAAGACGGATTCTGGACTTAATCACCAACTTTTTACCCAGTCCCCTACTCTGATCTTGCGGATATTATGCGGAATCTCCAGTTTGCCCACCGAGAAGTCCGCATTCACATTGATGATATTCACCATGCCTATGGGCGATTTGTGACTGTCCGCCATTCCCAGTTGTTGCGATGTCTGGTCCGCAGCATAAACCACCAGGGTATCTCCGGTCTGTACTTTATCGCGCGAACCTGCGGCAATGATGATGTTGTCGCGGTTAACTTTCAGAATTCTGGCCGTAAATGGATAACAACCAAAAATGCGCCGTATATCATCACTGGCCATATGAATCAGGTCAGTGATTTTATTCCCTGCTGAAGTCAGTTGAAATCGTTCACTACCGACAGCATAGCCATTTGGTATCCAGACATCGCCCAAAATAGTGTCTGCATAGCGATGCTGAAACAGCAAGGCGCCACTATAACCATCATGTAAATACACATCCAGAGTAACTCCCCGGCGTGCGGCGACATCACGAAAGGCAGATTTTACGTGTGACAATACGCCGGCACCTCGGACATACTCGGTATTTTCAACGGCAAAATTACGAATAACGCCGGATAATACAAATTGCGCCTGATTTTCAATCGCAAGATCTAATAAATACGAGCCACCATAATTATCCAGCGGCAGTAATTCGGGTGCTAATTGTGGTTGCGAATATAAACTGGTAGTCGTTCTATTAACACCGATAAAGTCACCGCTTTGCATCAGCAGATTATTGATTTCCCGTGGAATGCCTGCATATAAATCCTGCGATTCATTACTGCTTATCTGATCTGGTTTTACGACCGGAAATCCGGTAGCGACTATGCGCTTTCGAAAAGGGGAATGACAATAGTCATTTTCTGAAACAACAGTCAGAATCTGTACGTTATAAATGCCCTCCTGTTGCCATTCATCGACGACCTTAGTGTTGCCCACTAAAGACGTGCTGCCATTTGGCAGGTTTAATTGACGCGCGGCATTATTAATGGCCAATTGTATGGCTTGAGTTCTGGCTTCCAACAAGGAGCCGTGTTGAATGAGTGCCTGACCTTCTGCGGTAATAACTTGAGGTTCGGGAGATGATTGAATTATTTGCGGAGCAAGATCAGGCTGAATCTGGGTACATGCACTGAGCAATGAAAAAAGGAAAATGACCAGCCATAATGTGTCAAATCGCATGCTAGGGTGTGCTATTAATGATTTTATAGTTGATAAATAAACGTCCTGCCATGTTTGCTTTCCATTCCAGGTCGGTCAAACCGACTCGCAATAATGCCTGGTCAATCGGATTGATCCGTCTGGAAAATCCGCCGGTATGCATTAAATTTGCACAGTCTGACTGTAGACAGTTCATGTTGACTGTTCGGTGCTCGGCTGTTTGATAGCCAATCCTTGAAAAGGACAGTTTGTTTTGTTGTTGCAGACAACGGGAAATCACTTCAGCACCGCCACTCATGCAATGAAAAAATGCAGGTGTTAAATCCAGTTGCACCAATACGGATAAGTGCCGCCCTATCGTTTTGATATCTGTCACGACGGCGTTGCGCAATGCTGTATCAAGATAAATCCGGTAATTTTCATGCGTGACGACTTGTTCGCCCACTTTAAATTTTTCGCCAGGGATGTTCTCCTCGACAACTTGGGCAAACAACGCGCGATAAGCCATCATCTTGGCCTCTTGTTCTGCATCAAATCGAACTTGTTTTGCGCTCTGTGTTGTATTGGATTTAAGCATGGCACGCCCGGATGCCTGAATAATAACAGGAGGGTTTTCCTGGGCAATTCCCAGATCCTGCTTGATTCTGCTATTGCAACCGGCCAATAACAGAGCGCTACATAGTATAGAAATTTGAATGAATGGTTTCACCGGCTGCCGCCTCATTAGAAAAAACGTGTTAACTGTATCGGCAAAATTGGAGAATCTTTAATTAATTTAATAATTTAACTGAGTATAGCATCATTTACTGACGGCTTCTTTTCCTGCGTCTACACTCCATAATTTTTCCAGTTGATAAAATTCCCGTGCCTGTGCCGTCATGACGTGTAATATCACATCACCCAAATCAAGTAACACCCAATCTGAGCCTTTCTGGCCTTCAAACCCCGGATGGGAGATGCCCAGCTCTTTCATCTTTTCTGCGACATACTGGCATAATGACATCGCGTGTCTGTCGGATGTCCCGGTCACGATGACCATGTAATCGGTAATGGTGGTTTTTTCCTTAACATCCAGCACTTTAATGTGCATACCTTTACGGTCATCGACCACTTTTTCTACAATTTCAAGTAATTCTTCTGCTTGCATTAGTTTCCTGTGTTAGTTTGATACAGTTTATGTTGTTTAATATAGTTGATAACAGCATCTGGCAACAAAAAACGTGGGTCGTTCCCCTGTTTTACCAAATGCCTGATTTGTGTGGATGAAATATCCAGTTGCGTCACATCATGAAAAAATAAAAAGCCATGCGGATGTTCTTTCAGTTGGTCCATTTCGTCAATCAGACGCTGATTAAAAAAGTCACCCATTTCCTGCAGGATATAGCCAGGGCGCGTCATCACGACAACATGGGCATACTCAAATAATTGCTCCCATTGGTACCAGCTTTGGATTTTATTAAAAGCATCATTGCCGATAAACAATATGATACTCTGCCTTTCATGTTCCTGTCTTAACGAGCGTAAGGTATCAACCATGTAAGACGGCCCTTCCCGCTCCAGTTCTCTACGGTCAACAATGATATTTTTAGCGTCATCGACAGCTAATTGCAACATCCGTAGCCGCATCTCTGCCGAAACAGAAGGCGTGCGGCGGTGTGCTGGTAATTTGCATGGAATCAAATGCAACTGCTGAAGAGCAAAAATATCTTTGACCTCCAGCGCGGTTCTTAAATGGCCAAAATGTACCGGATTAAACGTTCCACCATACACTCCAATCATGTTAACGCACCTGACCGTCTCCCAATACGATGTATTTAAGTGTTGTCAGGCCTTCCAGGCCCACCGGCCCCCGTGCATGAAGTTTATCAGTACTGATACCTATTTCAGCACCCAAGCCATATTCAAAACCGTCAGCAAAACGGGTCGAAGCATTCACCATCACCGAGCTGGAATCAACCTCACGCAAAAACCGGCGTGCCAGGGTGTAATCTTCGGTGACAATCGATTCGGTATGAGATGAGCTATAGGTATTAATATGTTCAATGGCTGCATCAATATTCGCTACGATTTTTATTGATAAAATCGGGGCCAGATACTCGGTCGCCCAATCTTCTTCACTAGCATGTCCACAGCCATTAATAATCGCCCGGGTTTTTTCACAGCCACGAAGTTCAACCCCTTTATCTACATATTGCCCGGCTAACGGCGGTAAGATTTCCGCTGCCCGGCTTTCTGCAATCAACAGGGTCTCCATCGCATTGCATACCCCGTATCGATGCGTTTTGGCATTAAATGCAATATTTACAGCCTTATTACTGTCTGCATGGTCATCAATATACACATGACAAATTCCATCCAGGTGTTTGATCACAGCAATGCTTGATTCTTTGCTGATGCGTTCAATCAACCCCTTGCCGCCACGGGGCACAATTACATCAACAAATTGGTTCATGGTAATCAGTTCACCTACTGCTGCGCGATCCGTAGTTTGAATGACCTGTACAGCATCGGGCGGCAAGCCGGCGGCTGAAAGACCTTCAGATATGCACTTTGCAATCGCCTGATTGGAATGAATGGCTTCCGAGCCACCGCGCAGAATACAGACATTGCCAGACTTCAAACATAGCGCTGCTGCATCCACCGTAACATTGGGGCGTGATTCATAAATAATTCCAATAACACCTAATGGAACACGCATTTGTCCAACTTGAATACCACTTGGACGATAGTTCAGATGACTGATTGCGCCAACAGGATCAGCCAATGCGGCTATCTGTTTTAACCCGTCGATCATTGAATCAATGGTTGAGGGTTTTAGCGCCAACCTGTCCAGCAAGGCTGATTCAAGTCCATTGGTTTGTCCTGCTAGTAAGTCTTTTTGGTTTTCTTCTACCAGTTTATTTCGGTTTTTTTCCAGTGATTCAGCAATTTTAAGCAATGCCATATTCTTTATTCCGGCATCCGCCCTGCACATTTCCCTGCCCGCCTGCTTTGCCCGCTCTCCAAGGGCTGTCATGTAACTTTTTATATCCATCATTGACTACGTTATTCAGTAAAGCAGAATTATATCGTATTCTACTTGTGCTCTCAGTTCTTATGAGCTGCCTGATGCATCATGATGATTCTGATCATGCCGATATTGCCCTGGCACATGGTCACAGGCTGCAGCAAAAAAACATATCAAACAAAATAAGACATATTTGAGCATGTCCAATCCCCTGCAATCGATAGCAAAGTCGCTATTAACATATCACAGGAAAAAACATACCAAAATAAAATTAACTGTAGTTAGAACAAATATGAACAATATAGACAGACAATAGCAGCCACTTTTAATTTCAATCCTATATAAGACCAATGAAATCAAAACTTTAACTGGTCGGGACGGCGGGATTCGAACCCACGACCCCTACACCCCCAGTATAGTGCGCTACCAAACTGCGCTACGCCCCGATTAGATTTGTTTGATAGCAATCAGGAGCCTGATTGCCTTTAGAACCTAAATATTAACATATTTAGGGTAATGCGAATTATTTTAATATTTCCAGAACTTCTTCCAATTCACCAACCATCTGGTTGATCAGTTGTTTGGTCCGTGTAGAATCTTCTTTTGCATTGTCACTGACTAAATGGGCTCTGGCTCCACCAATCGTATAACCTTGTTCATACAGCAATGACCGAATTTGACGAATCATTAACACATCATGACGTTGATAATAACGTCGGTTACCCCGTCGTTTGACTGGTTTTAATTCCTCAAATTCCTGTTCCCAATAGCGCAGCACATGAGGTTTTACAGCGCATAACTCACTGACTTCACCAATGGTAAAATAACGCTTCGCAGGAATAACGGGTAACTCATTATTGTGACTGGGTTCCAGCATATGCCTCTACTCGTGCTTTAAGTTTTTGTCCACATCTGAAGGTGACTACCCGCCTTGCAGTAATAGGAATCTCTTCACCGGTTTTTGGATTGCGTCCGGGGCGGCTGCTTTTATCTCTGAGTTCAAACTTACCGAACCCGGAAATTTTCACCTGCTCCCCTTTTTCCAAACAATCTTTGATCTCTTCAAAGAACAGCTCTACCATTTCTTTTGCTTCACGTTTGTTTAACCCTAATTCATCAAACAACCGTTCAGCACAGTCGGCTTTCGTTAATGCCATAATTTCATTCCCTCAATGTCGCATTGATGTCTGATTTCAGGGATTGCAACACATGACTAAATATAGCATCTATGACGGAATCTTCCAGAGTCTGACTGGGATCTTGTAATGTCAGACTCAATGCTACACTCTTATAGCCCGGTTCAACCCCCTGACCACGATAAATATCAAATATACGAACAGATTGTATCGTTTTTTCACCACATTCGTGAACACTGTTTATAATTTGATCGACAGTGATATCTTCTTTTACTAAAACGGCAAGATCACGTTTTACAAAAGGAAATTTCGATAATGGCTGAAATTTTGCTGCTCGGCTTTCAAGTATAGCTTGTAATTCCAATTCAAATAAAAAAACCTGATTATCAAATCCTAATTGTTGTTCCAGAGATGGATGCAACATACCCAACCAGCCAATAGCTTTGGCTTGTTTATCATATAACCTGGCTGTCTGACCGGGATGTAAGGCCGGATGGATTTCAGCAACAAAATTGATTGGTTGAGCCGACATGTAGAACAATGCTTCCAGATCAGCCTTGACATCAAAAAAATCAACCTTGCGCGATTTTTCCGCCCACTGTTCTTCCAGCACATTTCCAGTCACCAGTCCGGATAACATCGGTTCTTGTTTGGTTTCTCCCTGAACCTGAATAAAGCGTAAACCGCTTTCAAAAATGCGTACCCGAGGTTGCTGGCGATTGATATTGTATAAAGCCGAAGTTATCAAACCACACCACAAAGTGGTGCGCATAACTGCAAGATCAGAGGAAATCGGGTTTTTTAGCGCGATAAACCGATCATCTGGTGCAATGGTTTTTTGCAGTTCTTCTGCCACAAAGCTATAGCTGATCGTTTCCTGATAGCCTTTATCAACCAATAAATCTTTTGCTCTATCAAGCGGGACGAGGGTTTCTGGTGCCTGTCCCAATGCAGAACGCATTAGCAGACTTTTATTCGGCAAGTTGTTGTAACCATAAATACGCGCAATCTCTTCCAGTAAATCGGCTTCTATGGCAATGTCAAAGCGGTAACCCGGAGGTGTCACCTTCCAGCCATCGTTAACATGTTCAATCTGCATGCCCAGACCAGACAATATCTGTTCGATCTGTTGATCAGCAATTTCAGCGCCGAGCATACTGGCTATTCTAGGTTTCCTCAAAATGACTGCTGTTCTTTCCGGCAATGCTGATTCGTCTATGTGTTCAGTAATAGGGCCGACCTGGCCACCACAGATTTCGGTAATAAGTTGAGTTGCACGCTCTATTGCCCTGCGTTGCAAGGTAAAATCAACGCCGCGTTCAAAACGATGGGAAGAATCAGTATGCAATCCAAAACTTCTGGCTTTACCGGCAATCAAGACAGGGTTGAAATAGGCGCATTCCAGGAAAATGCTTGTGGTGTCGTCACTGACAGCAGAATCAGATCCACCCATCACGCCTGCCAAAGCAAGCGCCTGTTTTTCATCAGCGATTACCAAGGCCTCGCCATCCAGTTCAATGGTCTGGTCGTTCAGCAGGGCCAGTTTTTCTTGCGGTTGGCTTTTTCGCACAACGATGCTTCCTGTTAACTTGGCTGCATCAAACGCATGTAAAGGCTGACCTAATTCCAGTAACACATAATTAGTCACATCAATTAATGGCCCCAGACTTCTCAACCCACAGCGTCTGAGTTTTTCCTGCATCCACACAGGTGTCGATGAAGTAGCATTGACATCCTTGACTAAACGCCCCAGGTAGGCTGGGCATGCCTCAGGCTCATGGATATCTACGCTTAAAGACTCATCATGCATGATTGATGATGGGGAAACACTCACTGGCGTCCAGTCTGTTTTGTTGAGAACGGAAACTTCACGCGCAATTCCCTCAACACTTAGACAATCCGCCCGGTTTGGTGTCAGGTCAAGTTCGATAATTGAATCATCCAATTGCAAATATTCTTTGACATCGGCACCCACTGGCGCATCTTTAGCTAATTCCATCAAACCATCGGCGTCATCGGCAAGCCCCAGTTCTTTTTCAGAACACAACATGCCCATGGATAACTCTCCACGCAATTTGGATTTTTTTATTTTGAAATCACCAGGCAACACGGCACCAATTAAGGCGGCCGGTATTTTTAGCCCTTCGCGCACATTGCTTGCACCACAGACAATTTGCAGTGGCTCTGAATCTCCCACATTGACCTGACACACTTTTAATTTGTCGGCATTCGGGTGCTGGGAGATTGATTCAACTTGCGCAACGACCACATTGCTGAATTCGCCGGCTGCAGGCTCTACCGCATCAACTTCAAGGCCGGCCATTGTCACCTGTTCGACCAGGGTTTCTGTATTGACAGGGGGGTTGACCAGTTCTCTTAACCAGGATTCACTTACTTTCATGACCCACCTTAATTAAATTGCTCAAGAAATTTGAGATCATTCTCAAAAAACATTCTTAAATCATTGATACCATATTTCAGCATCGCCAAGCGTTCTACCCCCATACCAAAGGCATAACCATTGTATTGATCACTATCAATATTGACTGATTTGAATACTTCCGGGTGAATCATTCCACACCCCATCACTTCCAACCATCCGGTGTGACTGCATACACGACATCCTTCCCCATCACAAATCACACATTCAATATCGACTTCAGCTGACGGTTCAGTAAATGGAAAATAGGATGGCCTGAAGCGAACTTGAATATCTTTTTCAAAAAATGCACGCAGAAATTCGTAGACCACACCTTTTAAATCAGCAAAACTCACTTCAGAATCAACCAGAAATCCTTCTACCTGATGAAACATCGGGGTATGGGTCAAATCGGAATCGCATCGATAAACTCTACCTGGTGCAATTACTTTTAATGGTGGCTCATTATTTTCCATGGCCCTGATTTGCACTGGTGAGGTATGTGTTCTTAAAACAGTATGCGCATCGAAATAAAACGTGTCATGCATGGCACGTGCAGGGTGATGAGCCGGAATATTAAGTGCTTCAAAATTATGATAATCATCCTCGATTTCCGGCCCTTCCTCGACCGTAAAACCTACGGATGAAAATATTTTACTTATTCTTCTTAACGTAAGGGTGACAGGGTGCAAGCCATAAATTTGCTGCCCCCGTCCAGGTAAAGTCACATCAATGGATTCTTTAGCCAGGCGTTGATCCAGTTCAGCTTGTTGTAATGCATCTTTGTGCTGATTCAATGCTTGTTGGAATGTATTTTTGGCTTGATTGATAATTTGACCGGTTTCTCTGCGTTGTCCTGGGTCCAATGCACCCAATTGTTTCATTTGTAGAGTAAACGTGCCTTTTTTACCAAGGAAATTAACCCGAACCTGATCCAGTTCAGTAAGATTTTTTGTATCAGCAAGCTGGTTCAGTGCCTCGCTGAGAATGTTATCGATATCTGTAGACACAGCTTATCTCTATATGTTGGAAAAGCGAAAAGAAAAGGAATGAACATCATGCCACATTGTCAGAAAAACAATGTGGCATAAATTCAGCGATTAGGGCTGACTTTGATTTGCCTTGGCAATTTCAGCAATTTTCGCAAATGCTTCCATGTCGCGGACAGCAAGATCTGCTAACACCTTACGATCAATAACCACATTGGCTTTCGTCAAGCCATTGATAAAGCGGCTATAGGAAATACCGCACAATCGGGCTGCTGCATTGATGCGAACAATCCATAATGCACGAAATTGACGTTTTCTTTGTTTACGGTCACGGTATGCATACTGACCGGCTTTAATTACGGCTTGTTTAGCCACACGGTACACACGACTACGCGCACCATAGTAACCTTTAGCCTGTTTTAAAATTTTCTTATGTCTTGCTCTGGCTGTCACACCACGTTTTACTCTGGCCATAATCCCTCCTCGCTATTAACTGTAAGGCAACATACGCGCAACCAATGGCGCATCTGCAGCGTGAAGAGTTGCCGCTTTACGTAGCTGTCTTTTTCTTTTGGTCGATTTTTTAGTCAGAATATGACGTCTATGCGATTGATTACATTTAAACTTGCCTTTGCCGGTTTTTTTAAACCGCTTGGCTGCGCCACTATGGCTTTTCATTTTAGGCATTTGTTTTCTCCAAATTAATGTGACTTCCCTGAGATAAAAAATTCAACAAGGCAAAATGCATGGCCCGGATGAATTTTGTGAGCACGGTGCTCTTTAGCAACCTGTCCTGGTTGCAAGGACGAACTGCCCTGTTATTTTTTCTTTTTAGGCCCCATAACCATCACCATTTGGCGACCTTCCATTTTGGGAAACTGTTCAACTGAAGCCAGTTCTTCAAGATCCTGTTCAATACGTTTCAACAATTCCATACCCAGTTCACGATGCGCCATTTCGCGCCCTCTGAACCTTAAGGTAATTTTGGTTTTATTTCCTTCCTGGAGGAATTTAGTCAAGCTTTTTAATTTAACCTGGTAATCACCTTCTTCAGTGCCCGGCCTAAATTTAATTTCCTTAACCTGAATTTGCTTCTGTTTTTTCTTGGCTGCCTGCAGTTTTTTGTTTTGTTCAAACTGAAACTTGCCGTAATCCATGATCTTGCAAACGGGTGGATCAGCATTTGGCGATATTTCAACCAGATCAAGACTGGCATCGTAGGCAGTTTGTTTGGCTTCAGAAAGAGGAACAATTCCGATTTGTTCTCCTTTAGCCCCAATCACTCTGACTCTACGCGCGGTAATTTCGTTATTCAGGCGTGTGGTATCTTTTTTTGAAGCGATGCTTTATTCCCCTTGTTAATTTTTTTCGTGAATCTGTTTCTGTAGCATTCCAGATAATTGTTCTGGAGACATGTTGCCCAGATCATCACCTTTCTGTGAGCGTACGGTCACTGTTTTGTTTTCCAGTTCTTTATCCCCAATAATCAACAAATAAGGGATACGCTGCATAGAATGCTCGCGAATTTTAAAGCCTATTTTTTCATTTCTCAAGTCAATTTTTGCCCTGAAGCCTTGGTTTTCAAGGAAAGAAACAACTTGTTGAGCATATTCAACATGTCGGTCGGCAAGGTTCATGACCACAATTTGTTCAGGAGACAACCATAACGGAAATGTACCGGCATGTTGTTCAATCAATATGCCTATAAATCGCTCAAGCGATCCTAATACGGCACGATGCAGCATAACGGGAACTTGTTTGGAACCATCTTCAGCAATATACGTGGCGTCCAACCGACCAGGCATGGAAAAATCAACTTGAATGGTGCCACATTGCCATACACGCCCAATACAATCTTTGAGCGAAAACTCAATCTTGGGTCCATAAAACGCGCCTTCACCCGGCTGCAGCTCCCAATCCAGTTGTTTGTTATTTAATGCAACTTCAAGTGCAGCTTCAGCTTTGTCCCAGACATCATCCTCACCCACACGATTTTCCGGACGCGTAGATAATTTAATAATGACCTCTTCAAAGCCAAAATCTTTATAAACTTCGAATAACAAATCAATAAATGCTGAAACTTCATCCTGGATTTGATTTTCTGTACAGAAAATATGCGCATCATCCTGAACGAAATTTCTGACTCGCATTAATCCATGTAAGGTACCCGACGGTTCATTTCGATGACAAGAGCCAAATTCAGCCATACGTATCGGCAGATCACGGTAACTTTTTAAACCCTGGTTATAAATCTGCACATGACAGGGACAATTCATTGGTTTGACAGCATAGTCACGACTTTCTGAGTGAGTAGTAAAAATCATGTCACCGAATTTATCCCAGTGACCCGATTTTTCCCACAAGACACGATCAACAACTTGAGGGGTCTTAACTTCGCCATAACCGTGTTTACGTAGTTTAGTGCGAATGTATTGTTCAACCTGTTGGTAAATCACCCAGCCTTTATCATGCCAGAACACCATACCGGGTGCTTCTTCTTGCGCATGAAACAAACCAAGGCTTTTACCCAGTTTTCTATGATCGCGCTTTTCAGCTTCTTGTAACCGGTTCAGGTACGCTTTTAATTCTTTTTTATCACCCCAGGCTGTTCCATAGATGCGTTGCAGCATTTCATTATCAGAATCTCCGCGCCAATAGGCACCGGCGATTTTCATTAATTTAAATGCTTTTAGTTTCCCGGTATCCGGTACATGCGGGCCACGGCATAAATCGGTAAAATCTCCCTGTTCGTACAGGGAAAGATCCTCATTATCAGGAATTGAAGCAATAATCTCTGCTTTATATTCTTCACCAAGCCCTCGAAAAAACTTGACTGCATCATCCCTTGATAATACTGAACGTTTTACTTCGATGTTTTGAGAAACCAGCACCTGCATGCGCTTTTCAATAGCGACCAAATCATCAGGCGTAAAAGCACGCTCATAGGAGAAATCATAATAAAAGCCATTTTCTATGACCGGGCCTATCGTTACTTGCGCAGAGGGAAACAGTTGTTTGACCGCTTGCGCTAGAAGATGAGCCGTCGAGTGACGCAGGACGGCTATACCTTCATCATCTCTTCCCGTGATAATTTGCAGTCCTACATCATTTTCAAGCATATAAGATGCGTCAACCAAATCTCCATTTACTTTTCCAGCGAGTGTCGCCTTAGCCAAACCGGAACCAATTGATTTGGCAACATCCATTACGGACACAGCATTGTCAAATTGTCTCTGAGAACCATCTGGTAGCGTGATAGTAGGCATAGTAAAATTTTTTAATGTCCTGGAATAAAAAAAAGCACCCGTAGGATGCTTTTATTTTTTGGTAGGCGCGAGTGGATTCGAACCACCGACCCCCACCATGTCAAGGTGGTGCTCTAACCAACTGAGCTACGCGCCTGATATCGTCATATCAGCTAGGCATTATAGCAGTATTTTTTATTTTGTGGCAATTAAAACACATCGTGTTACCACGTATAACCGAGCGTGGCATAAATATTCCGACCCTGCATTGCAACTCGACCGTTAGTTCGGTTATGTAATTGATAGCCGCCTAAATGATTAAAGTGCTTTTCATCGAGCACATTTTCTATACCTGTACCTACAACCAGACCATCCACCAGTTCGTACCGTCCACGCAGGTTCATTAACATATAGCCTTTAGTTTTAAGTTCATCGTTATACCCTGCTACATCACCTTGGTCTGCATAAAAAACACCTTCTATAGCTCCCATCCAATCGGATCTTTCATAGGTCAGTTGCGCACGTCCATTGAGTGGAGCAATTCTGTACAGGTCTTCATCATCTGTGTCTGAATCCAATTGCATGCCTCTAACATAGTTCAAATTTGCATCAAACCGCCAGTTTTCACAAAACGAAATGCCTCCTTCGATCTCCACGCCAAACAATTGCGCTTCTATATTGGTAAATTGAAGCACGTTAGCAGCTGCTGTAGGCATGCCTTGAATATAATCGTCTATATAATGATAAAAAAATCGTGGTGCAAAATAGGCTTGTCCGTTATGCCATTCTGCGCCTAATTCAAATTGATAAGCGGTCTCATTTTTCAGATCAAGATCCCCGCGATAAGTGAATCCATCTGCCAGCCCACCCGCAGCAGCTGAATTAGTCCACAAATACAATTCCTGATAAGTTGGAGCACGATTTTTTCTGGCTAAGCCGATTTCAAATTCTAAATTGGACGAGTAAGCATATCGAACTACAGCCGCAATATCGACGTCGTTAAAATCCCGATTTCTATCTGCTGCATTAAAGGCATTTCTGTCTGCAGCCTGACCAGCGACAGGTGAACTGACTAAACCAGAGTCAAGCACAGTGTGGGTGTATCTCGCGCCTAACTCCAAAGCTACGCTTTCACTCAGCCTGCCATTCCATTCGGTGTAAAAGCTATAGCGATCTCTTTCAACATTATTGAAAAAATTGATTTCAATCGGCATGGCTCCCATGAATATATTTGCTTCATGATTACTTTGATCCAGATTTATACCCAAGGATAATTCCCCATTATAAACAGGCATATGGAATGCTAAGTCGGCACCGCCGCCATCAACTTCTGTTCTCATTGCCATGTTCATCATCGCTGAACGCAGTGTGTTATTGTCCATCCAGTGACGCATGCTTTGATAAAAAGCGCGAGTTTTGAATTTGTACCCTTCACCTAAATCGATAGCGTAATTTACATCATACAATCCACCACGGACATAAATGATATCCATAGGCAATGCAGGAGTCCCCGTATGTCCGGTATCATTGTGGCTAAAGTTTATACCGAATTCATGGGCGTCTCTCTGGTATCCATAACCGGCGGTAAAAGCATCTCTATCGTATTGGGTAGGCACCTGTTTTTGATTGTTTTTTATACGGTAATCCCTGCCTTTCTCCTTGCTTCCACTGAGGTATAACTTATGATCTTGAGTGGCTACTGCCCCCAACAAAACGCCATAATGACCATCTTCTACTGAGCTGTATCCCAAAGAAGCCATTCCGTTGGTTTCAACCCCTTCACCGTCAGCGAATTCACCTTTTCTTGACTCAACAACCATAGCGCCACCAATGGTATCGATTCCACTGCTGACCGGCGCTATTCCACGCTGCACTTTCAACGCCCCGGTCAATGGTGCGGGAATATGACTCAATGGAGGATCCATACTGTTAGGCCCCACCTCTTTCATATTGGCTCCGTCAACGGTGATATTGATCCGGTTACCATATAACCCACGATAGGATGCAATCCCGGTTAGCGGCCCGTTTCTATTGACATCTGCGCCTGGCACACGCCCCAGCAGAGATGCAGTATCCTTTAAACCCGAAGAATCAGGTGTAATTGAAAATGATCCTGGACGATCATATGAACCTTCAATGATAATGGAAGGTAACTCCTGATGTTCTGCCAGCAGAACTGAAGGAATAAGGATATTTAAGTATATTATTTGTTTATTGAATTTCAATTTAATACAACCTATGAAATTTTGATGCAACGAATTATATATTAATAGCCCTAAAAAGCAATATTTCCATTATATATCAAAAGCTTAAGAATTTAACTATGTTATATAACTTGTTTTAATTTTCATTTATAATGGAATCATCGCTAGCAGACTGATTTGAATATGGATTTCCAATTAACCTTTACCACATCATATTTATTCGCCTTTGTAATGGGCATATTCAGCAGTCTTCATTGCATCGGCATGTGTGGATCAATTGTGGGCATGCTGACTTTCAGTTTAGATTCTCGCATTAGGGAAAATAAAAAAAGGCTTCTTCCTTATGTGTTGAGCTATAACTTTGGAAGAATTTGCAGTTATGTCGTGGCTGGACTTATGGTAGGCACGCTTCAATATGTTTTCAGGCTGCCCATTCTAAACATTGATGGTTATCGGGTTTTACAGTCATTTGCATCTGCTTTCATGATCTCTGCAGGGTTTTATATTGCCGGGTGGTTTCCAAAATTTGCTTACATTGAAAAGATTGGAGCGCAATTATGGACATATCTTGAACCTATCGGCAGAAAATTAATCCCGGTCAGAAGCCTCAATAAAGCATTTCTGTTTGGCACCATTTGGGGCTGGCTACCTTGTGGCCTGGTTTATACGGCTCTTGCGCTTTCCGCCACGGCAGGGGATTTCTATAAAAGCGGAATTACCATGCTGGCATTTGGGTTAGGGACTTTACCCGCAGTCATGGGAGTAGGTATAATAACGAATGCACTGTCTAGAATATCGCGAATGCAGAAAATGAAATCCCTGATAGGTATTTTTTTTATATCAATGGCAATACTTTCAGCATTTCCGCAAATTTATCCAATGCGCATGGAACATTTTTAAACCCGGGGTAGATTGTGAATCAAACTAAAACAATTATAGGGCATTCTCCCGCATTTGAGGCCTTATTGAGGAATGCAAAAGTTATCGCCAGTACAGATGTGACTGTGCTAATTAAAGGCGAAACAGGCACGGGTAAAGAAGTCCTGGCCAATTCAATTCAACAAGACAGCCCAAGAGCACACAAACCATTTATTACTTTGAATTGTGCTGCACTGCCTGAGAGCCTTATTGAATCTGAACTATTTGGTCATAAAAAAGGATCGTTTACGGGCGCGGTTGCAAATAAAACGGGTTTATTTCAAACTGCGAACGGTGGAACTTTATTTCTTGATGAAGTTAATTCTCTGCCTATATCAATCCAGGCAAAATTACTTCGCTTTCTTGAATCAGGGGAATGCCTTGCTGTCGGTGCCACGTCGCCATACAGAGTTGACGTAAGAGTCATTGCGGCCACCAATGCCGACTTACAAAAGCAAATTGAGGCCGGCGAGTTTAGACAGGATTTATTTTTTAGGCTTAATGTTGTACCACTTGAAATCCCCTGTCTTAAGCAAAGAAGTGAAGATATAGATGAGCTTGCCACTTACTTTTTTGATTTTTTTTCATCTCAACACTCAATTGCACCACCAAAATTAAGCAAGCTTTCGCTTAAAAAATTACGTGCCTATCAATGGCCGGGAAATATTAGAGAATTAAGGAATCTTTGCGAACGATTATGTATTCTACTGTCTGGAAAAACTATTGAGCCTGAGAATCTGCCGCATGAAATTTATCAACATATTGAAGTTGAATCGGCAAGCAATGATTTTATTCTTCCTGAATCAGGTATTCGTTTAGATGACCTTGAAGCCAATATGATTCACCAGGCACTTGCACGGACTAAAGGGAATCGTAGTAAATCTGCACGATTGCTAGGTATTTCAAGAGATACTCTGCTCTACCGAATTCAAAAGCACGGCTTGGCAACACATTAATTTTTTTGGAAGACCCGTTTTTTTAAAACTAGTCTTCCATCTTCCTCCTGACTAACTGCACTGTTACATTATCACTATTCCCAGCAGCGCGAAAAATCACCAATTTAGCAAACTTTTTCAACTCCTCTCGATCAACCTTATTATTGGCTAGTTTGATCAATTCAGATTCTTTAATATATTCCCAGAAGCCATCCGAGCATAAAATAAATACTTCGTCCATGCCAAGAGAGGGGTAACTATGTACATCAACTGAATGCAACTTTTGTATATTGATACTTCTCGTCAGTTGGTTTTGATCAGGATGCAAACCCATTTCTCTTTCTGAAATGACACCATCATCAACCAATTGCTGTGTCATTGAATGGTCACGCGTTCTCCATAAAACCCGTTGTTGATTAACTCGATAAATCCGGGAGTCACCACAATGAACAGTGACCGCTTGTTTATGGTCCAGATAAAGCATTGCGCAGGTTGTATGGGCATTTTGGGCATAGGGGTCATTGGCAAACATTTCTTGCATAAAGCTCACCGCTTCATCAACCCAGCATTTCATGACCTTCTCGGCGGGCTCCATCAATAACAAAGGTTGATATTTATCCAAAAACTTAAGAATACCTAAACAAAAATATTCCGATGCTTTTTCTCCCGCTTGATGGCCTCCCAAACCATCAGCTACAACAAAGACGGCACATCCAGGAAGAATTTTGCTGATCATCCGATCCTGGTTTTCTGCCCTATTCCCCGCATTTGTTAGTTGATAAAACTCAAGCTCCATTAATTTAAATCGCTTGTCTTGACTGAATCATTAACGATTTTAGATCTTTTACGGCCAGTTCTAGACCAGAAAAAACAGCCTGAGCAATAATTGAATGACCGATATTTAATTCAACAATCTGAGGAATACGACATATCGGTGCTACATTATGCATATTAAGTCCATGGCCTGCATTAACTTGCAATCCCGCATCATGTGCATAGGCCGCAGCTTTGATCAAGCGTTGCAACTCATTTGTATAAGTAGATTGATCTTCGGCATCAGCATAACATCCAGTATGCAACTCGATGACGGGCGCCCCTGCTTCCAATGCTGCATCAATCTGTTTCAAATCAGGATCAATAAATAATGAGACTTCGACCCCTGCATCAGACAGTTGTTGGCAGGCCTCACGCATTCTTGACCCCGCTGACAATACATCAAGCCCCCCTTCAGTCGTTAGCTCTTCCCTTTTTTCCGGCACCAGACAACACGCTGCCGGGCCTACATTACAAGCAATATCCAACATTTCATCCGTCACAGCCATCTCAAGATTAAGGCGTGTATGGAGCATAGCTTGCAATAGCTCAACATCCCTGTCCTGAATATGCCTGCGATCTTCTCTTAAATGCGCTGTAATGCTATCTGCACCCGCTTGTTCTGCAATTAATCCTGCTTGAACAGGCTCAGGAAAAAGCGTACCACGTGCTTGACGCAGAGTGGCAACGTGGTCGATGTTGACACCCAATAAAATCGGAGAGTTGTCCATGATAATGTGCTTATTGTAAATATTTATTCATGTTTGCAATAACCTGGCGGCTTTTAATTTCACGCCCCTGTAATACTGTATCCAATACATGCCTCATTAACAACTTGCTTTCAATTAACTCTACCTTTGAAAGCTTGGCTCTGATAGCAAGCTTCTGTAACGTTGCACAAGATATATATCCGTCTTGATGTATCATCAGCCCTTCATCAAGAACATATATGAAGCGGCAATTCTGCTGGCTAATTTGTTCAACATGACCATCTAAGTCTAATCCGTACCCGGCAAACTCTAATAAATCCAGTTCAAAAAACCTTAACTCAGATTCAATGTTTTGAGTTGTTGAAAGACAGTTTAAAATAGATTGATATAAATGAAATATCTCCAGATTTTCATCATTAGGATGAACAAACAGACTGATCAATTCGTTAATGTAAAAGCCACAATATAAGTTCAGACCGGTAAGGTTAGACATTTTAGATATGTCTGCAGAGACCAGTGTCTTCAGTTGACTGCGACCAGAATAACAAATGTTTAATTGGAGAAATGGCTTCAAAACCCCCAAAAAAGGAGACTTTTTTTTTAATGCGCCTTTGGCAAGGACAGATACAATGCCGAATTTTTCGGTAAAAAAATCA
This sequence comes from Methylococcaceae bacterium, assembly GCA_006844705.1. Lineage (GTDB taxonomy): Bacteria > Pseudomonadota > Gammaproteobacteria > Methylococcales > Methylomonadaceae > Methylomarinum. The sequence goes on from SPJS01000108.1 coordinate 31,716, forward strand.
ATAATTAAGCTGGATTCTGAATATTTTTTTTGATGAATAATATAAGCAGTGTGCACGACATTATTTGCTCTATCTTCCATCGAGGCTCTATTCAGTAAAACCTAAACTATTGAGAGACCGTTCGTTATTTGACCATGATTTTTTCACTTTAACCCACAACTGAAGATACACTTTTTGGTCAAGAAGAACTTCAATATCCTTGCGGGCATCCGTACCGACTTTTTTAAGCATTTCTCCCTGCTTGCCGATTACGATATTTTTTTGAGAGTTTCGTTCTACCCAAATAACAGCATATATTTTGGTGATTGATTCGTGTTCTTCATAGCGTTCAATTTCCACAGTGAGCGCATACGGTAATTCATCACCCAACCGACGTGTCAATTTTTCTCGCACAATTTCCGCCACCAAAAAACGTTCCGGACGATCTGTTATTTGATCCTCAGGATAGATTAAGTCACCTTCAGGCAATAACTCATAAATAAGTTTTTGTAATGTATCCAGATTATTATTTTTTAATGCCGAGATTGGCAGCATCTCCGCAAATGAAAATTTGTTTTGAGAAAGCGAAAAAAACTCAAGAATTTGTTTTTTTTCTGTCACTTTATCAACCTTATTCAACGCCAGGATTACAGGCAACCCCGCGCGTTGCAACTTGGTGAAAATGTGTTCATCATATTCATGCCAGAATAATCCATCAATTAACCAGATAACCAGATCCACGCCAAGCAAAGTGGTATCAGCTGTCCGGTTTAAATAACGATTCAATGCTTTTTTTTCATCCTGATGCATACCCGGGGTGTCCATAAAAATGATCTGACCATTCTCAGATGTTTTGATGCCGAGAATTCTATGCCGTGTTGTCTGGGGTTTTCTTGAGGTAATACTGATTTTCTGCCCAAGAATATGGTTCATCAATGTGGATTTACCCACATTCGGTCGCCCGATCAAGGCAACATAACCACTTTTCATAATCCAGATGCCTGTATTAGATCGAGCATTTTCTCTGCCGCCGCCTGTTCAGCTTTCTTTCTGCTGCTTCCTTCAGCAACACTTGATGTTTCGATGTATGGCGTTGTGCATTTCACGGTAAAGGTTTGGGCATGTGCGGCCCCTGATTGATTGATCAAACTGTATTCTGGTAATTCCATCTGTTTTCCCTGCATTAATTCCTGCAAGCGGGTTTTTGCATCCTTATGCCAGTTATCTGCATCCAGTTGCTGAAGCTTATGGTCAAAAATTGCTAGAATAAATGTCTCGCAAGCTTCAATCCCCTGATCTATCAGCAAGGCCCCCATAATGGCTTCCATGGCGTCAGACAAAATGGAATCACGACGATACCCCCCACTTTTCAGCTCACCGGAACCTAAACGTAAATAATCACCGATTTTGAATTGTCTGGCTAATTCTGCTAACGTCGATTGATTTACAAGATTGGCGCGCAGACGGCTCAACATCCCTTCACCCGCTTGCGGAAATTGCAGATATAATTGTCTGGCAATGACAAAGCCAAGGATTGAGTCGCCCAGATATTCCAGCCGCTCGTTATTTTTTGATCCCATACTACGATGGGTTAACGCAAGCGTAAATAATTCAGGGTCAGTAAACGATATTCGCAGTTTTTTTTTCAATTCAGACGAGTCTTTAATCACTCCCCGCCGACCTCAATTTCTTCATAAAACTCTGTTAATACACTCAAGTTACCGGCAATCGGCGCTACACGTTCGTATTCCAACTCTACTCTGACATAACCAGGGCGTTTAACAATCGCTACATCAGATAAATTTACATGTGTTACATAATTGATATTAAAACGTTTACTGATCATGGTCTCAATTTCATGCTTACTTTTATTTTGTAATCCATCCGTTTCTTCAACCGCACTAAATACATTCTGGACTTTGCTATGATCCATATATAAAGGGGATATCTTCAGGATCAGCAAAGTAAAAAAAGCAATCAACCCCAACAACATGGATAAGCCTATCAGGGTCATACCCTGTTGACCTTTTAACTTACCAACATTCATATATGCTCCAAAAAAGAATGAGATAAGTATAAAAATAGTCTATTTTAAGACAGTTCCAATACGATTAATATCAATCCCCTTATGTTCCAGATCCCAATTCATCCAGATCATAAAAGCTTTACCTACCAGGTTTTCTTCTGGTACGGTCCCCCAGTAACGACTGTCATTACTGTTATCACGGTTATCGCCCATAACAAAATAATGACCTTTGGGAACTTCAAACACCCCTTGAATTGACGGTACACCTCGATTAATTAAAATATCGTGTTCCATTGTGATCAGATCTTCACTCAAAAGTTCTGCACCCGTCATATTAGTACCCTGACCCACCCCAGTATAACGACCTAATGAAACTTGCTTGGTGGGTTTACCATTAACCATGATCTTTTTCTTATAATAGGAAATTCGATCACCCGGCAACCCTATAACACGCTTGATATAATCCACACTCGGGTTCTTCGGATAGCGGAAAACCACGATGTCACCACGCTCAGGCTCGCTGATTTCGATTACCTTATCATGCGTCACAGGCAAACGAATGCCGTATGAAAACTTGTTTACCAGAATAAAATCGCCAACAAGTAACGTAGGCATCATTGAACCGGACGGAATTCTGAATGGTTCCATCAGAAAGGAGCGCAGAATCAGGACAATGAATACAATAGGAAAAAAAGAACGCGCATATTCTACCAGCAACGGTTCTTTATCTTCATCATACTCAAGCCCTTTTGACTTTACATAAAGTGCGTATGTCCCCCACACGATACCGGTGACAAATGATGCTACTACCAGAAAAAACGAAAAATCAAAATCCATAAGTCATTAAGTTGTTTATTAAATCAGTGAGTTATTCTTTGTTTACCTGCAATACCGCTAAAAACGCTTCCTGAGGTATTTCTATACTGCCTACCTGCTTCATACGTTTTTTACCGGCCTTCTGTTTTTCAAGCAATTTCTTCTTACGCGTGATATCACCGCCGTAACATTTAGCCGTCACATTTTTGCGCATGGCTTTAACTGTGGAACGCGCAATAATTTTTGAACCGATGGCTGCCTGAATCGCCACTTCATACATTTGGCGAGGAATCAGGTCTTTCATCTTATCGACCAGATCCCTGCCGCGGGTCTGACTTTGTTCGCGGTGCACAATAATTGACAAGGCATCCACCTTGTCGCTATTAATCAGCACATCCAGTTTGACCAATGCCGCCGGTTCGAAACGTACAAACTCATAATCAAATGAAGCATATCCGCGACTGACCGACTTCAATCGATCAAAGAAATCCAGCACGACTTCACTCATAGGCAATTCATAATTCAATGACACCTGAGAGCCAATGTATTGCATATTTTTTTGTACACCGCGCTTTTCGATACACAGACTGATCACATTACCAAGGTAGACCTGTGGTACCAGAATGTTGGCCAGAATTATTGGCTCTCTGACTTCATTAATCGTTCCAATATCAGGTAATTTGGCGGGGTTATCCACCATTAACACCTCACCGCTGTGCACTTCCACTTCATACACAACTGTCGGAGCTGTAGTGATAAGATCAATATTGTATTCACGTTCCAGACGTTCCTGCACGATCTCCATGTGCAGCATACCCAGAAAGCCACAGCGAAAGCCAAAACCAAGCGCCTGCGAAGTTTCCGGCTCAAAATTTAATGCCGCATCATTCAGGCGTAATTTATCCAATGCTTCGCGCATATTACCGTAGTCATCAGAGCTGACCGGATAAAGCCCTGCAAACACCCGCGGCTGGACCTGTTCAAACCCAGGCAATTGCTCTTCAGCCTGATGATCTGCCAACGTGATCGTATCCCCCACCGGTGCCCCGAAAATGTCTTTGATCCCGGCGACAACAAAGCCGACTTCCCCGGTCAGCAAAACGTCCTTGTCATGCTGCTTGGGTGTATACACGCCAATTTTTTCAGCCAGAAAAGACTTGCCGGTCGACATCACGGTAATCTTTTGTTTGCGCCTCAAGGAACCGTTTACAATTTTGACCAGTGACACCACGCCAAGATAGTTATCAAACCATGAATCAATGATTAACGCTTGCAAGGCTCCATCTGTATTACCGGAAGGTGAAGGTACTTTTTGCACGATCTGTTCCAGCACACCTTCAACACCTATGCCGGTTTTGGCACTGATTTTTAACGCTTCATCAGCAGGAATGCCGATGACTTCTTCAATTTCAGCTGTTACCCGCTCAGGCTCAGCTGAAGGCAGGTCGATTTTATTGAGTACAGGAACCACTTCCAACCCCTGGTCAATTGCGGTATAGCAATTGGCTACACTTTGCGCTTCAACCCCCTGCGCAGCATCAACAATCAATAACGCCCCTTCACAAGCAGCCAATGAGCGGGATACCTCGTAAGAAAAATCAACATGCCCCGGCGTATCGATAAAATTCAATTGATACGTTTTACCATCGCCTGCCTTGTAATGTAGCGTCACACTTTGTGCCTTGATGGTAATTCCTCGCTCACGTTCAAGATCCATTGAATCTAGTACCTGTGCTTCCATTTCACGATCACTCAAGCCTCCGCATATCTGGATAAAACGGTCTGCCAGGGTTGATTTGCCGTGATCAATATGGGCAATAATTGAAAAGTTACGAATGTATTCTTGATCCACTAAACAGCACTATTTTAAGAGAGGAAAACCCGGTTTTATCCGGGAATATAATCGATCAATTGTATCAGATTGCACTATTTACAGCAGACTTTAAACACGCTGTTAACATTACAAATAGCATGGTGGAGCAACCCGGGCTAATTCGCAGCGAACAAATCCCGATAATAAGTCACTAGTTCGGAAGACAAGGGTTGTTGTTGGGGGTCAAGTTTTTGCCCATCCAGTTCAGACGCAAGATAATCCATGGTCTGCAACAAATCCTCGAATACAGCAGCCGGGTTGACCAGCTGTTTTGGCTGCATATAAAACACAATCCCTGGACAGTAAAAACTGCTCCAGTCATTGTCAGGAAACGTTCCAGGCTCAACCATGTTTGCTACAGCATAATCAACCTGGCGTTGCTCATCGACGCGCTCAAATACGTTCATGCTGCCAAATTCCAGTTCAGCACGGTGACATGCCTCACCCACGGCAAGAGCATCAAACCCCTGTTCTGCAAGACAGACAATGGAAAACTGGATCAACTCTGGTATGTCTCCGGCTTGACGCCCCGTATCTTCAGTTGGCTCCATGTCAGCAATCGCAGATATTGGATCCAGCGATTCATCATCCAGCGCTGATCCCAGCGGGACGACGTCAAAGTCATCATTTTTCGTATCAAGTACCAGAGCCTCATTTATATGCTCCAGTGGATCACCACGATCATAGAAGTTGATATCTCGTTTACGCCTGCTATTAAGTACGCTCCAGATCAACAGCCCCAACACGACAACAATACCGGCCGCGATAATTACCAAACGTAAAAGATCTTTGTCCATCAGCTTTCCGCCATTACCATTGCTTCTTCAATATCGACTGCAACCATACGAGACACGCCAGGTTCTTTCATTGTCACACCCGCCAGTTGACGGGCAATTTCCATGGTTACTTTATTATGTGAAATATACAGGAACTGAACACGGGTTGACATATCCTCTACCATTTGCGAAAAGCGCACAACGTTGGCATCATCCAACGGCGCATCCACCTCATCAAGCAGACAGAATGGGGCCGGATTGAGTTCAAAAATTGAAAACACCAGTGCCACGGCAGTCAATGCCTTTTCTCCACCTGACAATAGATGAATCGAACTGTTCCGCTTGCCGGGAGGACGGGCAATAATATTGACGCCGGTTTCCAGCAAATCCTGTTCGGTTAATTCCAGATAAGCATGTCCTCCGCCAAACAAGCGGGGAAACTTCTCCTGTAATCCGTTGTTGATTTTATCAAAGGTTGCCTTGAACCGCTGTCGGCTTTCCTTATCAATCTTGTCGATCGCCTGTTCCAGCGTATTCAGCGCATCCATCAAATCATCATGCTGACCAGTTAAAAAATCCAGTCGTTTTGCCTGTGACTGATATTCTTCAATCGCGGTCAGATTTATCGTGCCCAATTGTTCAATCTGCCCGCCCAACCGGTCGACCTTTCGCTTCCAGCCTTCTTCGTTTGCTTCCGGCGATAACTGTTGCAAAATGGCTTCAGCATCCGCTTCAATTTCCTGCAACTGCTCAGACAGGGTCTGCTGCCTGACTCGGCTGTCCTGTTGCTGAAAGCGGATTTTATCCAGCTTTTCTTTTTGACGTTCCATGTACCGCTGACTTTGCATATGTTGTTCAGACAACAGCGAAATACTTGATTCGCTTTCCTTTTGAATGTCGCGTTCGACCGCCAGTTTTTGTTCCAGCGTGTCTTTTGCCTGCTGCTGATCCTGTAACCGATGCTTTTCGCCTTCCATCGGCGATAATGTGCTGTCACGCTTTAATTCAAGCTCAGCCAGCCGCTCTGTTGTTTGTTGTAATTGCACGCGCATGCGTTCAATCTGTCTTTCCGTATGTTGCCGCGTCGTCGTAATCGTCTGAATTTGTGCTTCAAATCCGTGCACTTGCCGAACAGCTTCATTATGTTCCTGTTCAATTGACTGTAGCTGCTGTTGCAATTCGTGTTGACGGCTTTCAAGTTCCTGACGCGTCTGTTCAAACTCATGCAATTGTTGCTCGGCTGTATCACGCAGGGTTTCTGCTTCCAGCCCCGCTTCGGCGCATTCCGATAATTCTTCCTGAATCTCATCCTGCTCCAGCGTTAATTGTTGCATGCGCGCCTGTTGCTGATCATGACGCACGGACTGTGCACTTAATTCCGCATGTTTTACGGAAAGCTCTCGTGCCAGCGTTTTATCCCTTTGCTGACTGTTTTCACGTTCTGTTTCTGCTGTTTTCAGTCGGCTTTCCGCCAGCTCAAGCTGTGCTTCCAATTGATCAATCTCAAGCAACACATCCTGCTTGCGTTGTTTTAAATGGCGCAGTTCTTTCTCACGCTGCAACACGCCCGCCTTGGCATCATCTCCGGCCGCATGCAGCAACCAGTTTTTTCCAAGCCGAGTACCATCGCGCAGAATGACACTGTGATGATCCTGTAATTGCGGCAGAAGATTTCTGCCTTCCGCCAAAGTATCCGCACAAAAAATCCCCGACAACAACGATGACAAATTCCATTTGCACTTGATTTTGCAGTGTAATTCATTCTCTGATGACACATTGCTTTGCTGATCAGTTTCCAGCAACATGACAGAGTGTTCAGGTAATTCATCCAGCTCGGAAACCAGTGTCTGGATATTGTCTACACAGATAGCTTCAAAATAATGCCCCATCAACTGCTCAACTGCCGTTTCCCACCCCTCTTCAACCTGCAGAAATTCACCCAGACGCGGATTTTCGAGTAAATCATGCTGCTGCAACCAGGGCTCTGAGGTTTTGTTATCCCTGCCCATCGCATGTTGTTGCAATAATTCCAGTGAGGAAATCTTGCCTGACAGACCGTGCAATGAAGCTTTTTTATCATGCAAGACAGTCTGAGTTTGCTTTACCTGTTGCCGATATTCACCAGACTGTTGCAATAAAGTATCAAGCTGTAACTGCAGATCTTCATGCTCAACGTCAAGGGTCGCCACCGTTTCCTGCAAAATTTCCACATCTTCATGCAACCGGCTCTGGCTTAATTCAGCATGTTCCTGCGCTAGTTTTTCATAACGTGTCTGCAATTGTTTTTGACGGTTATCAAGCTGATGCATGGTGGCACGCTGCACTTCCACTTGTTCACGTTGTGAGGCATTCTCATTCAGATAACGTTCCCAGGCTTGCTGCCATTGTTGACGTTCCTGCTGAAAATGTTCGCGAGATTGTTGTTTTTCTGCCGCCATTTCACGCGCACTTTCCAGGCCTTCCTGAGTCTCCAACAAGGACTGTTCAAGCTGTTCTAGCTGTTGTTGATCCTGAAACAGCGATTGTTCGGACTGAACCTGTTGAGTTTGCAGTCGTTTTATTTCAGTCAGCGTATCCGCATGGGTCTGTTCATTGTGTTTGATCGCCTGCTGCAAACGACTGATTTCAGACACCACTTCATAGTAATCGACCTGACATTTATTCAGCTTTTCCTGTTGTGTCTTCTGGTCTTCACGTTTATCGGCGATGCCCTTTTCAAGCTCGCGGTTCAGTACAAACAGACGATTATGCTCTTCAGCCACCGACTGCAATTGCTGTTCAAGCTGAGTAACACTTTGCCGGTGATTGTTCCAGCGCATCGCCAGCAGCTCCTGCTTATACTGACGTTCCTGTTGTTTTAATTCTGTGTACTGCTCGGCCTTGTCGGCCTGCTTTTTTAAATGATTCAGCTGGTTTTCAACTTCTTCTCGCAAATCATCCAGCCGTTCAAGATTCTCTCGGGTATGGCGCATGCGGGTTTCAGTTTCATGGCGACGTTCCTTGTATTTGGAAATACCTGCGGCTTCTTCAATATGCACACGCAATTCATCCGGTTTGGACTCAACCATGCGCGAAATTGTACCCTGTTCAATAATGGCATAACTGCGCGAACCCAGACCAGTGCCCAGAAACAGGTCGGTGATATCCCTGCGGCGACACCGCGTACCATTCAAGTGATAGACAGAGTGTTCATCCCGGTTGACCTGACGCTTCAACGAGATTGAATTGTATTTGGCGTATTCTCCACCGGCTTTGCCTTCCGCATTATCAAACATAAGTTCGACAGAAGCCGCACTGACCGGTTTGCGCGATGAAGAACCGTTAAAAATGACATCAGCCATGCTACCGCCACGCAAATGCTTGGCCGAACTTTCCCCCATCACCCAGCGCACAGCATCAATGATATTGGATTTACCACAGCCATTCGGCCCGACAATCGCGGTCAGGTTGCCGTTGACGGGAATTGTTGTCGGATCAACAAAAGATTTAAAGCCTGAAAGTTTGATTTTTTCCAGCTTCATAACTGGTAGAATATCTCGCCATATAGATAAACTGGCTATTATTACATGAGTTTCATCTTGTTTATTTAATTTTTATTTCCAATTCATGACAACAGAACCAAGCAAACATCTGGACACCTTTGACAACCCAAACCCGGGGCGTGATTACACCATCAGCATTGAAATCCCCGAATTTACCTGTTTGTGTCCAAAGACCGGTCAACCCGACTTCGCCACGATTATTCTGGACTATGTACCGAATAAACAGTGCGTGGAATTAAAATCTCTCAAACTCTATATCTGGTCTTTTCGTGATCAGGGCGCATTTCATGAAGCTGTCACCAATGAAATTCTGGACGACCTGGTGACCGCAACCCAACCCAATTACATGCGGGTGCGCTCAGAATTTAATGTACGTGGTGGCATCTACACCCATGTAGTTGCTGAACACCGCAACCCTGACTGGACGCCTCCTGCCCCGGTTGTTCTTCCCTGATTCAACAAGGCTGGTTGGTCAGAACCCTGTTCTGGCCACCTCACATCTCTGGTTTACGCAATGAATTTTTCTTATCTGATTAAAGTTTTTCCGCAATACATACTGCCCCACCACTTTCTATCATCCTGCATGGCATGGTTGACGCATCATCCCAACACAACCTGGCGGACATTATTTATTACGTTCATCATCCGCATGTACGGTGTCAACATGCAGGAAGCCAAACAAAAAAATATTGACGCATTTGACAACTTTAATGCCTTTTTCACGCGCGAACTTGAAGATTCAGCACGCCCTTTAAACACTGAAAGCAACAGCCTTGTCAGTCCGGCTGACGGTGTTATCAGCCAGATCGGTGACATTAAAGACGGTCTGATTTTTCAGGCCAAAGGCAAGGATTATTCTGCGCAAACCCTGCTGGGTGGAGACGCCGAACTGGCGGCTAAATTCAACGCTGGAAAATTCGCTACCATTTACCTGTCGCCAAAAGATTATCACCGCCTGCATATGCCGATCACAGGTACTTTGAAGCAAATGATTCATGTCCCCGGTAAATTATTCAGTGTTAACCAAACGACTTGCGAATATGTTCCGGAACTGTTTGCCCGCAATGAACGCGTCGTGTGTCTTTTTGATACCGAAGCAGGCAGTATGGCGCTGGTGCTGGTGGGTGCCATTTTTGTCAACAGCATTGAAACTGTATGGCATGGCGTTGTCACCCCGCCCACACAAAAGTCAGTCAAACAATGGGCCTATACTGATCAGAACATCACTATCAAAAAAGGGAGTGAGATGGGACGTTTTAACATGGGGTCAACCATTATTGTGTTGTTCAGTAAAGACAGAATTAATTGGGAATCAAATGTAACTGAAGCGTCTGCTGTTCACCTGCGCGAGAAAATTGGTCACATGAGTTGACCCTGCGACAAGCGATAGCAAAATTTGGACGCATAGGTACGGTTACCCTGATCACCGCGGCCTCTGTTTTTCTGTCCGTGGTGATTTGCATGACCTTTTATAGTATTTTTAACATACCCTGGAATGTTGAAAACTTTACGATCGCCATCGTTGCACCGCTATTAATCGCTCCAACAGTATGCTGGTATGCTATTGGGTTATTAATTGAGCTGCATCATATGGAAGAAAAAATGCGGCATCTTGCAACGTATGACAGCTTAACCAAGGTGCTAAACCGCGGGGCATTCATTGCTCAAACTGAACAGTTAATAAAGCTGGCCAGTCGATCCAGTTTACCCGTCTCGCTGCTTTACCTTGATATTGATAATTTCAAGTTGATCAACGACACATATGGTCATAATGCTGGAGACGAAATACTAAAAACGCTTGGAACCTTGTTAAATTCGTGTAAAAGAAACAGTGATATTGCTGCCCGGTTTGGAGGTGAGGAATTCATTTTATTGCTTCCTGCAACGGATCACGAAGGCGCTGTTCAATTTGCTCAAAAGCTTCAACAGGACATATGTTCAACTAAAGTTTTAATACACTGCTCTGAAATTAATTTCACAGTCAGTATTGGATTGGTTAGCTGTTCTTTAACACACAAAATCGATTTTGAAACCTTTTATAAGCATGCTGATCGCGCGCTATATCAAGCAAAAGCACGAGGAAAAAATTGCTTTGAGTTAGTTGTTCTGGAAAATAGTACCTACGTTGAGCTTTAGATTCAATTTTCTCAGCTCATTTTTAAAATGTCATTTTTCCTAATTTTTGTTTCGCATATAAAAACAAACAAACCACAAATTGTCTATTGTTTCTCTTTTAATTGCTAACTAACATTTGAATAACTCATTTTGCAATTCTCGATAAGAGAAGGAGACCAACGATGGCTTTCCAGCGGTTCAGTGATATTTCAGTATCAGAACGAATATTAAACAGTTTTTTTCTGATGAGTATTGCGATTGGATATTTCTTCTCATTGGGTCAGATTTACTTTGTGCATCATGGCCGCGATGGCGAACCCGGCCTTTCGATTGACGATATTGCCATTGCCTATCACGGCAGCCCGGATCAGACGCGATTGGCAGCGGCGATTAAAGGGCCGATGGCGGGAAACCTTAAAAACCCGTCCGATGCTGAAGTGATATTAAACTGGATAGACAGTGGCGGTAAAAAGGCCATTTACCAAAAAAAGGTTGAACCCATTTTGCAGCGTGACTGCATTATGTGTCACTCTCCTGATAGCGGCATGAATCTTCCGCCACTCACCAATTATGAAAATGTGGTGAAATTGACCACGGCTGACCACGGGCCGTCTGTTCCCTCGCTAGTCAGAGTGTCTCATATTCATTTATTCGGCATTTCATTTATCTTGTTGTTTGTCGGCAAAATATTTTTGCTATGTGACATACCGATCTGGCTCAAGCGGGTCACCGTGGGCATTCCCTTTCTGAGTATGTTGCTGGATATTTTTGCCTGGTATTTGACTCGGCAGACCCCAGGGTTCGCCTATCTGCTGGTGATTAGCGGCGCGATGATGGGGTTGTCCTTAAATTATCAAATCTGCTTAAGTCTGATTCAAATGTGGATGCCACCTGATGATTACAAATCTTTATGGCGAAACATGAAGGTCGGCAGTGCGAAAACAGGATCAACCATATACACTTTTTCAAAAAAGTATTCGCCGATCGTCTGGCAAAACAGCATTTTAATGATGAAATTCCTGCAAACTCAGGCGATCAAGGTCATGTCAGGACGAACTCCCCGGGATTGATTACTGAAAATTTTGCAATAGCTGCTCAACAGCAATTACGCGGGTTTCACAATCAGCAATACTGTTCTGCACGCGTTTTTTAAATAATACACTGATGGTTTGCCCGCGCGCTTCTTTTTCGCTGTATTCATTTAGCAAACGGCAGCTGTCATGCATGTTCAACTCAGCCTTAAGCAAGGCTTCATCATCTTCAAGGTCTGCTGCAGCCATCATGATCAGACTGGTGGCTGAATTCTGGCGACGAAATACATCTTCAGCATAGCTCGAAAAATCACTGCGGTTTATCAGCGGGCTTATCTGGCTACAGGCCGTATACACCACTGAAAATGCTACAACAAACACTATTTTATATCTCATGCTTTCGTTTGGATAGTGTATACGATTAAGTGTGGCCTGAATTTCAGGATGCAACATCGCCATGATTTTTGAAAAGCCTCCGATCCTGCTGTTGCCAGACAAATGCAAGCAAACTTCCAGACAGATTATGCCAGATGCTGAATACCGCCCCGGGCAATGCCGCCAGTGCCGAAAAATGCTTCACTGCAAGAGCAACGCTTAATCCGGAGTTCTGCATACCGACTTCAATGGCTATAGTGCGGGCAATAACCTTGTCATAGTGCAAGCCGCGCATGATGAAGTAAGCACACCCCAACCCGGCTCCATTATGCAGAATGACAGCTGTAACCACCCCACTGGCCATTGTTTGAAGATTTTCCTGATTAATTCCAATGATAATTGCGATAATCAAAATAATAGCCACACTTGAAAGAGAAGGAAAAATGTCTTTGATAGGGCTGAGACGGGCAGAAAATAAACTGTTGATCAAGGTACCCAGCAACACTGGAGCCAGTACGATACTGGCAATGCTTTGCAGCATTTTAATAACCGGCACGTCAACAGTGGTCTGTAAATACAGCCAGGTCAGCAGTGGCATAAACAGTAAAGATAACAAGGTAGACAGCATCGTCATCAAAATGGACAATGCGACATTGCCTCCTGCCAGATAGCAGATTACGTTAGATGCTGTCCCACCGGCACTGGCACCGACCAGAATCATCCCCAACATCAGTTCTGCGGGTAATTGCAACGCCAGAGCAATGGCCCACGCCAGAAACGGCATCAGTGCATATTGCAAAAAAACGCCAATAAAAATTATCAACGGCTTGTTCAACACATCGACAAAATTTTGCCAGCGTAGCGTCAACCCCATGCAAAACATGACCACGGACAATAACGGAATGATCGCGGCTTTAGCCTCAGCAAATGATGCAGGACATAAATATGCGATAACAGAAAACAATAACGCCCACAATGGAAACAGGCGGGTAACAACATTCATAAACAACACTTATTTTTGTGCCGTGGTAATACAGTATTCGGCTAGGTTTTCAGCAAAAAACTGATGCTGATATAATCCGACATAATAATTTGCAGTCTGCGCTTTGGAGCGCAGCCCAAGCCATTGACTGAATTTCTGTACCGGATACAGACGCTTGGCTACCTGCAACATATAATCAGATGAAGGCAACGTTTGCGCGGTAATATCATGCACATTGATATCGTTAAACCCGGCCTGGGTCAGGTATCCGGTAAATTCCTCTCGCGTGCACAAATTAGGCACTGCCCAGCCATTAAGACAAGCCACAACAGCCGCCCATTGATGTTCATTAAATTCACGCTGCAATAAAAAGCCATCGCACACCACAAGTCGCCCTCCCGGACGCAACACACGATAGGCTTCCTTGATCAGGGCTGACTTGTCCAGCGCATGGCATGAACTTTCCAGTGCCCACACGACATCAAAACTGTTGTCATCAAACGGTGTCGCACAGAAATCCGCCACTTCAAATTTGACCTTATCTTTTACTCCGTGCCGTGCGGCATGTTTGTACGCATATTCAGCCTGCTTGGCGCTAATTGTAATGCCGGTGACCCGGTTTGCATGTTCCCGCGCCATCCAGATACTGCTGCCACCTATGCCACAACCGGCATCAAGCACATGTTCATCAGAGTTAATACCTGCCTTTTCATACAATTGCTGATTTTTATTTAACAATGCCTGATGATGTTGATATTTCTCGGGCTTGTCCCAATAACCGTAATGTAAAGCCAGATTATCCCGATTACACCAGGCGGTCAGATAATCCCGATAACAGTCGTCATAATGTTTGACGGCATCTTCCTGCAATTCTTCCGCACTCAGCTGTGCATCGTTGCGTAAGGTCTGATCGCGATAATCCTGATTCGGCTCAATTCGGTAGGTTTTCATAATTCTCTAGTCAACAGTTGACCGACCATTATAATCGAGATCGGCAATCCGTTTAAAATCAGGTAAGCGCGATTCCTGAATCTTTAATCTCGCGACCATTTGCTTCAATGGTAATTGATACATTTCTGCCCTGCTCATCCCGAAGCGAATTTTAAAAAGGCTGTCCCGCTTACTTGGTGGGAATTTTTCCAGCACCTGCGCCAGATGATCATCAATCACACGTTTAACTTCAGCTAACAACGCTTGCTCTGAGCGTGATAAATTACCTGGTTCAGGTGTAACAGATGTTGACTCAATGTGCACTGCCCTGTTTTTCTTCAACATCGCCTGCAAACGCTGGCTCTTGCCTTCGCTGAGCAAGTTGATACTGATTTCGCTTACATTGGGGGATTGTTTATTCATCATCTTCCATCACTATATATTTTTTAACAGTTCGCCTGTCCAGATGCGTGATGCGGGCGACAGCTTCATAACTGTTATGTTTCTGGTACAAATAATTGCAATACTGCTGCATCAGCTTTGTTGCCGTCACCTCGCCTGCTTTTTCAGCTACGACAAAACCGGACTGAGTGATCCTCGACGCCTGCTGTTGAATGTGATAAAAACCACTTAAACAAATCTGGCGCAGACATTGCTCCAACTCACGCACATTGCCCGGCCAATGATAACCCTTGGGAACGCAGGCATTGATCTGCGACTCAATCTGATCAATCAATGCATCATCCGGCGCGTCGACTACGCGCCGGATCAGTCCATTGATCAAGCTGCGCAATTCACCGGAATTTTCAGCAATACGCTGCTGCAAGCCGGGGATTTCGATCACATCTGAACACAGTCGATAATATAAATCGTCTCGAAATTCACCCTGCTGGCGCAACGCAACAATATCGCGATTGGTTGCCGCGATCACACGACCGGAAAAGCGTATTTTCTCATGACTTCCCAGCGGACAAAACCACCTGTCCTGAATCACATTGAGCAACTTGACCTGAGTCGGAATATCAATATCCCCAATTTCATCAATGAAGACGGCTCCATGCGCACTGCACCTGGCAAACACGCCGTCATGTTTTTCCACCGCACCGGTAAATGCGCCTTTTTTATGTCCAAACAACTCTGACTCAAGTAACGAGGCAGGAAATTGTGCCAGATTAATCGCCTGATAGGACTGGGTAAAATTTTCGCGGAATTTTTTATCCAGCGTCGAATAAGGAATCAGGCCGGAATGACCAATGGTATAGGCAGTCAGGCTTTTGCCCGTCCCCGTATCGCCCAATAACAAGGTAGAAAAGTCCTCCATTTTGTTGCTCAGATAATTCATGTACCAGCGTGGATTAAAGGTAAAAATGTTATTCCACAACCGCATTCGCAATTGCGCAATACAGGGCGCCTCACCCACAATATGCTGGCTAATGAAATAAAAACCACGATGCAATTGCCAAAACAATGCAATGTATTTTTCCGTTTCCGCTATGGAAAAACCGGCCTGCTGAAAACAGGTTTCAATCTTCTCTGCAAACTGCGGACGCAAATTTTTCTGCCCTGACGCAAGTTGTTGATCAAGCAACTGTTTAAAGTCCTTTTCAAAAACATGAAATTGATAATACAGCCAGACAATCACCACAGTCTCACGTTCATTATCATCAATTTTGGATACAGCCAAATCGTGCAGTAAGCCGGATTGCTGAATATGCCAGGATAACTGTGCCTGAATTGCATTGATACGTGCATGGATATCTAAATATGCAGCCTCTTCTCCCAGTATTCTTCGGTCTATCGTTTCTCTGTGCTGACTGAACGGATTTAAAAACGCGATTTTTTCAATCAGCTTAAAAAATTCCAGGCGACTCGATTCAATCATATATTCATTTTTTGATTACTATACACACATATAGTGTACACACAAATATATTTTTATGGCTTTATTATCATAAGCCATTGTTTATTAAATACTTTAAATCTGGCCTTTCATTTGCTGAATACCTAATGAACATAATCAGGAGTAAACCATGAAAAACCTTAAAAGATTAGTCATTAGCGTCAAAAGCTCAATCAATACCTTAATAGATGAAGTAGAAAATCATGAAGCTCAGGCAGAATCGGTATTAGCTGAGTTAGTCAGCCTGGAAAAAAACACACGCTTGCAATTACATCGGCTAGCAAAACTTGGCAAAGACTATCAACAGCACATTGAAGAATTGCAACAACAGGCATACACCTGGTCAAAGCGAGCCATCCAGATACGCGAGGAAGATGAAAGCAAGGCCCTGCAATGCGTAAAAAGAATGCGGGATTATCAACAACAACACAAGCGTGTTGAAAAACTGCTGGATAATGTGAACGAACAGAAAAACAAATCCGCCGATGACTTGCGCTATATTCGTCAACAAATACGCCAGTTAAGAAACAAAAAAGCCATCCTGGCCGCGCGGGAAAATCATCACCGTATCCCGCTGCATAAAGCGAAGGATACCACCCCCCTACAGGATATGAATGACGTTTTGTCGCGCTGGGAAGAACATATCGTCTGCCATGAAAATGAGACAGACGATCCGGAGATTGACGATGAGCTGGACCAGGCGTTTACAGATGTCGAAGACGAACTCGAACTCCACACCATGTTAACGGAATTGTGCCAAACCGATTCCTCATCAAACGATCACCCGGGAGTTTAATATGAGCAGCCTGTCATCCAATATCGAAACCCAACCCTATCGACCGGAACCTGCACTATTTAGGAAAATCACCACCTATTTACGCTGGATCGGTGCTGTATTGATCGTGATTTCCGCCTGCAGTTTTATGGTGCAGGGGTATCACGATTATTTACCCAATTATCGTTACTGGTCGGGTATCGGCATTACCCTGCTGATGTTTATCGCTGGTTTGACCTCTAGCCGCCTAGTCAAGGAAAACAAGGGCGCGCGTATTTTCTTTACTTTGGCCACCGCATTTTTAACCGTTCAGATTACCCAGGTCAGCGCCATGCTGTATGCCTTTATATACGGTGACCATGCTCTGCAACCCGAGTTAGCGTGGTTGCAATTTAGGCATGTTGAACCGGTATTGATCGCGATCAATGTCTTTGTCAGTGCCGCGTTATGGGCGTTGGTCAGCTATGCCGGTTATTCCATACTGGCCAGAAAACATGTCAAAACACTGTTAATCGCATCTTTCCTGGGTAATCTTGCTTTGATGATCCCGGTACGCGACAGCAATATCATGGCAGTGATCGGACTGACGCTGTTTGTTGTATTCAGGCATTTTGAACATGCCTTCATGCATGACCCGCGTATGCAGAAAATTGAAGGCATTGCAGCACGAGCACTGATGGCTTTACCGCTGCTGGTAATCGTCGGCAGAAGTATGCTTCACTCGACATCGGACTTTTTTGAATTGACCCTGTCTGGTCTGCTTGCGTTTACTCTGATATATGAAATCAAACGGTATGTAAGCAACAACTGGCTATTGTTCAGCCTGCAAACACTGGGCGCATATTCACTGTTGCAAAGCTGGATGAAAGTGATTGATTTGGTCAATATACAGGGAGATTTGGCACTCACGGTGATCTTGCCCATCAGCGTGATATTATTTCTATTATCTACCCAGATAAATGCTTATCAAAAAACTTACCGCACTCTGTCATCCTGTCTTGTCATTTACGGTAGCCTGTTGCTGTTAATTGACGGAGGAAATTATGCGCCCTTTACTGTTATTCATGTCGGTATCGGATACACCGTGGCAGGCATTTATTTTCAGGAAAAATTGCCATTTTTCAGCGGCAATATTATCGTACTGGCCGGATTGGTAAATTTTATCGGCGTTGCGGTAGATTTCTACACCCGCGTCCCCTGGTTATCTTCCATCGCCCTGGGCCTGGTGGTAATACTGTTAGCGTCCTATATTGAAAAACGCGAGAAGCAGTTTATGGGGAAATCGCGAGAATATCTGGATGTAATTAAAAGCTGGGGGTGATGGTAAGCCTTCATTATTCCGGCAAGGAAGCTGGAAA
Organism: Methylococcaceae bacterium; assembly: GCA_006844705.1. GTDB lineage: Bacteria > Pseudomonadota > Gammaproteobacteria > Methylococcales > Methylomonadaceae > Methylomarinum. The sequence goes on from SPJS01000108.1 coordinate 50,194, forward strand.
TTATTTACATAGAGGCAGCGGAATCCCTGTCCTTATAGATTGTCAAATTTGATATCAACAGTTGCAAATAATTTCTTTGCAAACAGCAAACTTCAAGATAAAGTCGAAAACATCAGTGAGCGTGTGATCAAATTAGAAACACGCCTTACTACCTGCGTTGAGATTGCTAATAACAAAAGAATTGATCAATAGCATGCATGTGTTAATTCTTTTCTGTTAACAACCAGACACATTCGCTGAAAATCTTGGAAACGGAGCGTCAGCGAAGAGAAGATTTTTAGTCCGCGATAGCGACCAGGGCGCACTGTTTAGTATATCGATCGATTCTGACCCCATTGGTCTTTGGTCTTGCCATTGGTCTTATTCGTTAGCCATTATAGCCTTCCAAGATTATTTCTGGATGTCGAAAAGCAATTTGAATCAAAGCAACTGCTGCACCAGATGGCTTTCTACGACCTTGCTCCCATTCTTGCAATGTACGCTTTGATATATGTAATGCCTGTGCAAATTGTGCTTGGGTAAGCCCTGTTTTTGATCGAGCTACAGCAACTTCATTAGGAATGACTTCAGAAACTCGTGCTTTTTCCCCTGCCTTCATTTCTTGGATTGATTTTAATAGCTTTTCTCCTAACTCTTCTCCTGACATTTCGTTTAAAGTATCAGTTTGACCTAAATTACTCATTTTCAATAGCCTCACGGATTGATTTTAGAATATGAGCGGGTATGTTCCCTTTTACAGTTTTGCTATAAATGACCAACAACCAAATTTCTCCATTTGACAACCGGGTATAGTAAATGACTCTTACCCCACCTCGTTTACCTGTACCTGCGTTAGACCATCGAATTTTTCTACATCCTCCGCTACCAGGAATAACATCGCCGATAGTTGGATTTGCAGCTATCCATGCACAAAAAGCACCACACTCTTCTTCACTCCAAAGTTTCCTTGCGTCTTCCTGAAAGGTAGGCGTTTCAATGATCGTATACATTAACAAAAGAATACGTCATTGCCGTAGTTTTAGCAAGTTTGATTTGGCTAACGACTAAATAAGCGGCGGGCAAAAGTGGCGCGGTTTTTTGCGACAGCAAAAACCGTGACGCTTTTGACCGTCGGCTTGATTTTTTTGTGTGTGCCCGGCATGGGCATGATCTTATGGGGTGCAAGTCCCCTGTACATTATCCAGAAAGGAGTTAACTTTGACAACTTTAAAAGTACTAGCCGAGGGCAAGGTGCGTGAGGGCGACCGATCCACTGAAAGAAGCCTAAGTGCAAATCTGCGAGCCAATGGACAAAAACAGCATAGTAAGGCCGAACTGCAGGGCGAGTCAGCACAACATGACGAAGCCCAGCTGGATCACTGTGGGAGGGTAAATGCTGTGGTTGTGCAGAGAAAGATTATGTTCTTACCCGGGGAGATCTACCTGCCTAAGTTACCTAACGGTAGCGGTGGAACAGAGCCTGCGAAGGTGCGCGTTAACAGGGTAGAAGTCAGCCGAGGACGAGAACTCAACGCGTTTGTTGAGGAAAGGTCTGAAGGCAGTGTGATAGGAGGTGTCCATGAGCTTTGGTAATTTGCAAACCCCGATGGGGGAATTAAATGCCAGGCGCGTCATGAATCCATCTGCTATCGATCTTGCATCGGTGGAATACATCGTATCGAATGCGTGTATACGCGATGCATGGAAAAAGGTTAAATCTAATAAAGGAAAGCCTGGTGTTGATAAAATCAG
>SPJS01000253.1 GCA_006844705.1 Methylococcaceae bacterium
GGTTTCCAGCTCGGCTTGCGTTTTACTGGTAATCGGCATGACTGGTATTGCTTCAGCTGCCATCGTTTTGAGCATTGGTTCTGCAGGCGCAAATGAATAGTTGTGATGGTCTAACAGCGTCCCATCCATATCGGTGAAAATCAGCCATTGCGTATCCTGCATAGCTGTCAATGTATTGGGCTTGTGTGACAGCTGCATGATCTGGCGCTGTTCATCCAGCTCAAACAGATAATTTGCCTTAGCTGGAAGTATGTTTAATGTGTGCTCGGTGATGCGCTGATAAAACTGAATAAATCGTCCAACCTGCTCTGGACTCATCACCTGTTTGCCACCGCCTGTTTTCGCCCGCAGTTTATCTTCTTGTTCTAAACGCCAGGCATAGACGCATTCAAAGGATGGCGCTTTAAGCATCACCATAATGTCTATCAAGCCAAACAAACGCTGATAATCACCTGCCAGTGCAGCATTCACATACTCACGCCATTGCCCTTCTGCATCCTCTTCTGATTCCAGCGCATTGACTGGCAGTGTAAGTGACCCCTCACTCTGCGCCTCGGCACCGACGCACCAGCCCTCAAAAATAATCACATCCACCGCTTGGTCAACGACCTCTGTGGTTTCTGCTCGGTCATCTACGGCCTTATTAAAACGTGTTATAGCCACAGGCAGTTGTTTACTTTTAAGCGCTTGGATTGTTTCTATTGCCAGCTTGGTCTCATGCGTACCGGGTACGCCTCTGGTCGCCAATAAAGGGTGAACGTCTTTAGCAAGTTGATTTCGGTCTGCCTTGCTTAAATAAAAATCATCCAACGACAAAGCGACAGCAGATAAATTGAACGCGTGCTGCAATGCATAGACTAAAAAATCAGCCAGTGTGCTTTTACCTGAACCCTGCGTACCGTTGATGCCGACGACTAGTGGTTGTTGCACTTGTTGCTGTTGCTCAGCGATGGATTGTACGAGCTCTCCAAACCATTGTTTGGCAGTGTCAGTATAGGCATCTGGAAGCAGGTGCATTTGAATAAACTGACTTAGATCGAGGTCTAGAAAGGCTTGATTGGTGTGGTGCGTTTGTTCACTCATACACCAAAGTATAGC
>SPJS01000254.1 GCA_006844705.1 Methylococcaceae bacterium
CAGATGGGTAAAGATGGCTTTATCTTAGGCCGCGATGGCGTCGCAGCGTTGATTGATGCTAATGTGATTGAAAAGCCGCCCACTAGCAAAGGCGCAATGCAAGAAGTGCAAGCAGCATATAATCAATGGCGTGAAGAAACAGGCTATGATTTTGCCACCCTCAGTCGGATACTTGCACTTTCAATCGATGCAGTCTAAGGCTAGCTAGCCGCGTCACAAAGCTTGGTGACCGCCGCTTCAAGTGCTTCGTGATATTCACCTGCGTTAAGTGTGTTGCTTTCCAAATCAAAGTGATCATTAAAGTTTGGCAGGCTCATATGCGCCACCACATTGCCGCCAAAACGCGGTAGTGATTTGAGCGCCAGCTCTAAAATCGTAATGCCACCACGGCCGCCAGGCGAGGTCGCCATCAACAACATTGGCTTTTCTTGAAAGATGTTGCGGTCAATGCGGGTGCACCAGTCAAACAGGTTTTTAAAAAACGCAGGATAATAGCTGTTATGCTCGGCGGTGGACATAATCAGCGCGTCAGCCTCCCCTAACTTGGCAAGAAAGGCTTTGGCATTTTCTGGCTGGCCTAGTGCCGCTTCTACATCTTCGCTAAACATCATCACGGAGTAATCATTAATGTTCAGTACTTCTACCTCGGCGTCTTTTGCCAGGCTGGCAGCATAGGTAGCCAGTTTTTTATTAATGGATTCATGTTTGTTACTTGTTGAAAAAGCAATAATTTTCATTGAGTATCCTTTTGATCAGCCGTCATGATCAAAGATCATAGCAATTTTTTTACATTGTTGGGTGAAAACTGGATGAACGGTTCAATTGACCCGTGTGACGCGGATTAAGTTGCTACAATCTGAGCCTATATGTTTTATACCAATCAACCGCCCAAACTCGTCGATAGCCGTAAACATGGCGCTAATTCAGGTGCTGAATTATTTGTCGTCGAAGGTGATTCAGCTTCACTCGCTGTGGCAAAACAACGTGATGGTACTTTTCAGGCTGTGTTGCCTATGCAAGGTAAGCCAATGCATCCAATGCGCGTATCGCAAGAGAAGTTATTGGAAAATACTTGGTATGCAGCATTAATTGAT
>SPJS01000255.1 GCA_006844705.1 Methylococcaceae bacterium
ATTTAAGGAACCTCTGATTAAGTTGGTTAGAATTTAGCGCAGAAAAAACTGTCGCTATTTTTCGCGAAGTGAGCAGTAATAGTCATTCTATTGCGCCGATCTTCGTGGAAAATAGCGACAGTTTTAGCAAGCTAAAAATAATTGGACTTGATCAGAGGTTCCTTAACAACTGTGATGATATTCTGCGCCATCTAGAGAACTCTCAATATAGCGGGATAATTTTGACAAGCCATTTTCACCCAATTCAATAAATCGCATGCCAATTTTGCATCGGTTATTCGCAATTCTGCGTGAAAACGCGACGTGACACATGGCTTGTATTTTATCAATATCCCCTTGATCATCCGGAACATCGAGACTGATCATCAATTCAATGGGTTTACCTCCACTGATAAAACTGCCCCCAGGCGTCACCAGGTTTCTTTGAATGGTGTTACATTCAATACTGATACCTTCACACGAAGCATCCAATGCCCTCACATTAAAAGAGATACCTTCTTTATTAGCAACGCTGGCAGGTAAATCAGTGGCTACGCGCGGATAATATCTTTTTTCCATAACCCTAACCAGTTGTTTGTTTTCGTTAGAAATTAACAATGACTGCTACTTATTAAATAAAAAGTTAATTTACAAACTTAATGTAATATCTAGAATAAATTCCTGACTTGAACCAGTTCACACTTTACAGAATTCATTACAAAATACACTCAAATTGAAGAGCCTAAGATATGTGTGCTCCCGCAGCAGAGACATATTTTCAGGCACAGTGCTCGGTTTGCCGTTGAAATCAAATTGAGTACTGTTAGTCTTGACCCCTAACAGATTATGGAAAAACGTTTGCGCGGCCGTCAAGGAAAAAAAGATGACCACGTGTGGATTACATAGTGTAAGTGAGCATTTTGAATCTTTTTTTTTACACCGAATTGGCAAGCGCAATAGTTTTTCAACAGCCTGCTAAACGTTTCTGCGTAAAATAGCTATAAAAATCAGCGACATGATAAGCAGTTGTTGGCTCCACAGCGGTAAAGGAAGGTCTTCTTTGATTACGTCGCCATAGGTTTGCACCCATTTAATAAACACGGGCCAT
>SPJS01000256.1 GCA_006844705.1 Methylococcaceae bacterium
ATGCGCGGATTCCATCAGGGCTAGAGGTATTAGACAACCTCTTACAAAAGCCGGATATATGGATGCAATATTTCTTTATGTTACGATCAAACAATACTTGCAATACGGGGCGGACCATATATGACCCCATTGATATCTAGCTACTAACAACATCTTGACGTTATAACCTTATAAGGCTATTCTCCTGTCAGGAGGTTTTATCATGAGTGAGTTATCAAAAAGGTCAACGGTTTATTTTGAGCCAGCAATTCATCATGCTTTGAAAGTTAAAGCGGCTACTACTCATCAATCAGTTTCAGAAATAGTTAATGAGGCCATACGTATTGCTTTACGAGAGGATCAAGACGACTTATCTGTTTTTGAAGAAAGACAAAATGAATCGACACTTAGCTATGAAGAGTTGCTTGAAGATTTGAAAGCGCATGGCAAATTATAAGGTCATTGTTAAAAAGTCAGTCGCCAAAGATTTGAGGAACATTCCAAATAAGGATGTTGCTCGGATACTAGAGCGTATTAATGCTCTGTGTGAAAACCCAAGGTCTGAGGGGTGTATTAAGCTTTCTGGCCAAGAACGATATAGGGTAAGGCAAGGATTTTACCGAATTATTTATGAAATACAGGATTCTGAGTTAGTTGTTTTTATAGTTAAAGTAGCTCATCGTGGTGAAGTGTATCAAAACAGCTAATCGGGTAGCCGGAGGTATCTAACCTCCAGCTCCCACACCACTCTGCATGCGGCTCCGCACAGAGCGGTTCATTTAGCATGGTGAAGCGCAATCCATCCTTCGCGTAGTGAAAATATTCCCTGGGATTTCAGGAAGTCATCAGCTAGAGCCTGCTCAGAAACAAAGCAAAAATAGGGACAAAATAGGGGACAGACCAGAATGGAAAAATAGGGGACAGACCACGATGAAAAATAGTGGACAGACCCTGAGGTATCCCCACAAAGATGAAGCAGTTCAGTCAAACTAGTACCGTTTCCATATAGGGTTTTATCTCATTGAGAGCCAGTGTAATCGCCTTTTCAGTCAAGTGAAAATTTTTCAATGGAATTAATAAGCGTGCGAGGTAAATAACAGAATAAG
>SPJS01000257.1 GCA_006844705.1 Methylococcaceae bacterium
TATTCGAGAAGTATGCATGTGCCTTGGCCAGGGTGGTGATAAAGTGAATGCTGCGGACTGATATTGTAAATCGAATATGCATTGCCGTCCGGCTAATATTCAGGTGATTTAACAAAGTACAACATTAGCTGGTTGCTGAAAATCGTTATCAGCGCAGTCAAGGCAAGAGTGATGAAAAAACGCAGTCTACATAAAGTAAGTGAGCATGTTGAGTCATTTGTTAGCACCGCATTGGCACGCGCCATTGTTTTTCAACAGCCTGCTAGCCGTTGAATTGCCGAACGGTGGCCTGGTGTCGGTATAATGATAAATGAAAACCTGTTAGAGTAGCTTTTTAATGGGTCACCCCTCGGACTTAGAGTTTCATTCGGCACATGAATTTATCACGCGTTGATGTCTTTTTATGCAGAGCAGAAATCAAGCTGCTGATCTTTGCCTTGCCGGCATTGGTGGCCAGTCTTGCAGGCAAGCTGATTTTTGAATGGCTGGCGAATGATTTCCCAGGTTTGAATCAATTGCTATTGGACAACCTGTCTGCTGCAGAGATGGGCTTGCAACCGGCCTATCTCTTTTTGGTTGAGGGCAAGGCCAGATTGTACTGGATGGCCAGTGTGCTGGCGTATATTTTTGTCAATATCGGTTTTCTGATTTTTTTGTGGAAATTGTTCAGACAGGCTTCATCTCGCGAGCGTCTCTACATTCTTGGCTATCTTGTTGTGCTGGCCCTGCTGGATGTTGCATATTTTTCCAGCATCAATGAACAGCAAAGCCCCATCAGCTATATTTTTTATTTTACTTTTGACGTATTGAGTGCCACTGCGCATATAGGTTCTGTTCAAACCGAAATAATTTTTTATGTGCTGAATTTTATGAACGTGTTGGCAGTATTCATTGTGCCGACCGGAATTCTGGTGGGGTGTACGCTGGTTAATACGCAAAATGAAACGTTAACTGTGACCCGGCGGCGCTTGCATACCTTAAATGAACTGATGCAGATTGCATCTATCGTTATGATTGTGGGTTTGATTCATATGCAGTTGTGGTTAAGCTGGCCGCTGTATA
>SPJS01000033.1 GCA_006844705.1 Methylococcaceae bacterium
TATTCGAGAAGTATGCATGTGCCTTGGCCAGGGTGGTGATAAAGTGAATGCTGCGGGCTGATATTGTAAATCGAATATGCATTGCCGTCCGGCTAATATTCAGGTGATTTAACAAAGTACAACATTAACTGGTTGCTGAAAATCGTTATCAGCGCAGTCAAGGAAAGAGTGATGAAAAAACGCAGTCCACATAAAGTAAATGAGCATGTTGAGTCATTTGTTAACACCGCATTGGCACGCGCCATTGTTTTTCAACAGCCTGCTAGCCGTTGAATTGCCGAACGGTGGCCTGGTGTCATTTATAATGATAAATGAAAACCTGTTAGAGTAGCTTTAATGGGTTACCCCTTGGACTTAGAGTTTCATTCGGCACATGAATTTATCACGCGTTGATGTCTTTTTATGCAGAGCAGAAATCAAGCTGCTGATCTTCGCCTTGCCGGCATTGGTGGCCAGTCTTGCAGGCAAGCTGATTTTTGAATGGCTGGCGAATGATTTCCCCGGTTTGAATCAATTGCTATTGGACAACCTGTCTGCTGCAGAGATGGGTTTGCAACCGACCTACCTCTTTTTGGTTGAGGGCAAGGCCAGATTGTACTGGATGGCCAGTGTGCTGGCGTATATTTTTGTCAATATCGGTTTTCTGATTTTTTTATGGAAATTGTTCAGACAGGCATCATCTCGCGAGCGTCTTTACATTCTTGGCTATCTTGTTGTGCTGGCCCTGCTGGATGTTGCATATTTTTCCAGCATCAATGAGCAGCAAAGCCCCATCAGCTATATTTTTTATTTTACTTTTGACGTATTGAGTGCCACTGCGCATATAGGTTCTGCTCAAACCGAAATAATTTTTTATGTGCTGAGTTTTATGAACGTGTTGGCAGTATTCATTGTGCCGACCGGAATTCTGGTGGGGTGTACGCTGGTTAATACACAAAATGAAACGTTAACTGTGACCCGGCGGCGCTTACATACCTTAAATGAACTGATGCAGATTGCATCTATCGTTATGATTGTGGGTTTGATTCATATGCAGTTGTGGTTAAGCTGGCCGCTGTATA
>SPJS01000242.1 GCA_006844705.1 Methylococcaceae bacterium
CAATGTTTGGCGTCATCAAGACAAAACGGTATGATTTGCTTTTGAGATTGGCATTTTAACAATATTAGTAGATGCTTAGGACGGTAAATTGACATTCTGTTCACGAATGATTACAGTTTGCCGTTGACTGGAATAATTTTACAAACAATAATTGAAAAACGGAGCGTATAAGATGGCAACACCATTAATTCAAATGGCTTTAGATTCATTAGATTTCGATGCAACAATCGCGTTGGCTGACCAAGTAGCGCCTTATGTAGACATCTTTGAAATTGGCACACCATGCATCAAACACAATGGTGTTGCACTGGTTGAAGCAATGAGAGCACGTTTTCCAGAGCACTTGATTCTGGTAGACCTGAAAACAATGGATGCGGGCGAGTATGAAGCCACTCCATTCTACGCAGCAGGTGCAGATATCTGTACAGTATTGGGTGTATCAGGCATTGCGACGGTCAAAGGTGTGATCAACGCAGCGAAAGCACATAACGCAGAAGTTCAGGTTGACCTGATCAATGTGCCAGACAAAGTATCATGCGCGCGTGAAGCGGCAGAAGCTGGAGCACAAATTGCCGGTGTACACACGGGGCTGGATGCACAGGCAGCGGGTCAAACCCCTTTTGGTGATTTGGCAGATATCTCAGGCATGGGTCTGGATGTACGCGTTTCTGTTGCAGGCGGCATCAAGCCAGCGACAGTTCAACAAGTTGTGGAAGCTGGTGCAAGCATTATCGTAGTCGGTGCTGCCATCTATGGTGCGCCTTCTCCAGCAGATGCAGCAAGTGAAATTCGTGACCTGGTTGATGCTGCAGGAGCATAATTATGGGTCAAATCGAAAATCAACGTTTAATCACAAACAAGATTTCTGAAATTCTTGATGCAACGGATGGTTCCTATGCAGAACAGATGACGAAAATGTTTGATGAAGCAAATCGAATTTTTATTTCAGGTGCAGGGCGATCCAAATTAGTGGGTAACTTTTTGGGGATGCGTTTAATGCACAGTGGTTACGATGTCAGTATGGTAGGTGAAATCGTAACACCAAG
>SPJS01000107.1 GCA_006844705.1 Methylococcaceae bacterium
TCAGTTTGTGCGGGTCACGTTAGGTTTCAGGATCGAATCTCTAAAAAATTGATCGACCTCATCCTGCCGCCTCCCGCTCAGTATCTTTCATTTTCCGGGGTGATGGAAGCATCTTCATGATCGTTAGGATAAACATGGAAATCACTTAAACTTGTTTAATACACATTAAATAAGGCAAATATCACACCAGGCCATTCAAGCTATTGATATTAATAAGACACATAAACTATCTATTTTTAGCTCAACTGGACGTGTAAAGAAAGCTGACAATGTCAACGTGTCGAAAGGTAAATTAAAACGTTCCAGTAACAGATAAATCCAATAATATTCCACTTATTGAGGTATTAAAATGAAAAAGTGGATAAATACAGAGCATGATAATATTCGATTCAAACCCAATCCTGATTTAAAGCTAATGGATCAGGTTCGAGAGGTTTTGCGCTATCATCATTATGCTTATCGTACCGAGCACTCCTATTGCCAGTGGATACTTCGTTATATTCGGTTTTATGAAGTGGTCTATTTGGATCAATGAGGATTTTTTTCGGGTTACGCTGCGCTAACCCAAATTACAATGATGATTCTTTAAAAAAAATGTAATTCAGATTATTTAACCACCCCGGCCGCCTGCAAATCAGCATGGTATGACGAACGTACCAGTGGTGCGCTGGCAACCTGGTCAAAGCCGAGTTCGGTGGCAATGTCTGCGTATGTGTGGAATTGTTTGGGGGTGATGTATTCTTTGACGGCCAGGTGATCTTTGCTAGGTTGCAGGTATTGGCCGATGGTCAACATACTGACCCCGTGTGCCCGCAGGTCGTTCATCACATTAACCACCTCTTCTTCTTGTTCGCCGATGCCGACCATTAAGCCGGATTTGGTGGGTACGTGAGGCAATTTCCGGTGAAATTCGGCTAACAGATCCAGTGATTCCTGATAATCGGCACCGGGACGGGCTTCCCGGTAGAGGCGCGGCACGGTTTCCAGGTTGTGGTTGAACACATCGCAGGGGGCTTGTTGCAGTATGTCGACAGCGGCCTGCTGTCTGCCACGGAAATCGGGCGTTAAAATTTCGATTCTGGTGTGCGGCGACTGTTCGCGCACGGCGCGGATACAATCGGCGAAGTGCCCGGCCCCGCCATCACGTAGATCGTCCCGGTTTACCGAGGTAATCACGACATATTTCAACGCCATTTGCACAATGGTGCTGGCCAGGTTTTTGGGTTCTTCACTATCCAGCACTTGCGGTTTGCCATGCGCCACATCGCAAAACGGGCAACGCCGGGTACACATGTCGCCCATGATCATAAACGTGGCTGTGCCATGGCTGAAGCATTCGCTGAGATTCGGGCAGGCGGCTTCTTCGCATACGGTATGCAGGCTGTTTTCGCGCAAGGCCTGTTTAACTTTGTTGACTGCATTGCCTGCAGGCAACTTGATTCTGATCCAGTCCGGTTTGCGTAATGGCGTGCCGCTGTTTTCTACTTTGACCGGAATGCGGGAAAGCTTGTCTGCATTGCGTTGATGGGTCTCCGGTGTGGCGCGGGAGGGTGCTTTGTATGTCATAGTGCCAATGCCTTACTGAGTGCATGAACGACGGGGATCGCCAGTTCACGGGTATGGATGTTTACGCCCTGGTCAGCCAGCTGGGTAACTTGCAATCCGGCATAGCCGCAGGGGTTAATCGCTTGAAAGGGCGACAAGTCCATATCATTATTTAAACTGAGCCCATGATAGCAACATCCGTTGCGAATTCTAAGCCCGACTGAACCGATTTTTTTATCCGCCACATACGCGCCAGGCGCTTGCAGCTGTGCCTGGGCGAGTACGCCGTATTGTGCCAGCGTGTCGATCATGGCCTGCTCCAGATGCGACACTAATTGCCTTGGACCTTGTCCCAGGCGTTTGATATTGGCCAACACGTAGATCACCAGTTGCCCCGGCCCGTGATACGTCACCTGCCCGCCGCGGTCGGTTTCAACAATCGGAATGTCGGTTGCCTGCAGGATGTGTTCGTGCTTGCCGTTAAGTCCCAGGGTAAACACCGGCGGATGCTCGACAATCCATAATTGATCTTTGCAGTCAGGTGTTCGGCTGTCGGTAAATTGCTGCATGTCCTGCCAGACTTGCTGATAGTCCTGCAGCCCCAGTTGTTTGATTTGCACCCGTGTTAATCCAACTGACGGGTAATGCTGAATGCACCGCGTAAATCGTTCAGCTGAAAGCCGGTGGCCTGATCCATGGGGTAAAGCTGTTTCAGTTTCAATGCCACATCATCTTGCAGGGAAGCACCATGGCAATTCAGGCATACGGGTTGCACCGGAATGGCTTTCATATAGCGGAAAACCTTTTGCTCTCCTTGTTGATCCACTTCCGCATGCTCCATGGTTGTCATCGGCTGGCCTTGTTGCCTGCGTTGCTCAAAATCCGCCAATACCGTTTTCTCCCAGGCATTCGGCGCGTTCTGTTGATTGCGCACAAACCATGACGTACGTTTGATAAGTCCCTTATCAGAAGAGCCTGCATCTATTTGTGGAACAATGGTGTTGCAATGCTTGATTGCCGCCACAATACCTTCTGATTTCAGGGTGCGTGACAGCTCGGTTTTCAGTTGTCCGGCATAGCCTTTGACTTGAGCACGGCTTTGCCGAACCAGCTCCGCATGATCTGCAGCCATCACGGTAGAGCCACTCAATAACAGTGTCATTGTTAAAACTCTAATTGCTATAGGATGACCTTCTTTATTAAGAGAAACAGCGGTAACAAAAGGCACTTTATTCTTTGAGTCTCTACCTCTTTTTCCTCCATGACGCTCACCTCCCCAATAGACATCATCCAAATGGATAACGCCACTTAATGGCTTGCTATCATCCCGCTCCTTCATTATCTGCATGATCTTGTGCTTCATATTCCAAGCCGTATTGTAAGAGACACCTATTTCTCTCTTAAGCGCCGCTAAAGCTGATAGTCCTTTTTTAGATTGGGTAACCAAATAAATGGCCAAAAACCAAATGGTAAGAGGTGGTTTGGTTTGCTCAAAAATGGTTTCACTGATTAACGCAGTTTGGTAGTGAGATTGATGACACTGATAAAGCCTCCGCGCCTTCAGAAAACAATATTTATCACACCCACATTCAGGGCATTTAAAGACCGTAGGCCAACGCCATTTGTAGAGCGTTTGAGTAGATTGTTTTTCTGTTCCATAATTCTGAAACAAATTAATTAAACTATAACCTGCCTCAAATTGAACTTTATTTTTACTCACGAGCTTGTCTCCAAAATAACTTATTTACTCGACTATAGTTTTCAACTAAAGTTGCGGAAACTTATCGATAATCAGGAAACTCTATGTCGCATTACAAAGCCATAATTACGTGATGACTGGACGTCAGACTCATGTAGATTGCATCCAGTTGTGCCTTGCTGGTCGCTTCAATCACCACCGTCACTGCAGTATATTTGCCGCCTTTGCTGGGTTTGCTGGATACCGCATCTTCAGCAATAAATTCAACATGCTGCTGCACAATGTCCACCACGATAGATTCAAATTGTTCACTGCTTTTCCCCATCACTTTTAATGGAAACTGGCAGGGGAATTCAAGCAGGGTTTCCTGTTCTTCGCTCATTCGCCTGCCCTCTTGCATTGTTGAAATAAGGTATTCATTTTTTGAAACATAGGCCCCGGCTTGCCTTCACCGACCGGCTGATCATCCAGAGTCACTACCGGAACTATTTCACGGGTGGAGCTGGTGACCCAGATTTCACTGGCGGCCTGTAATTCGGATAACGCCATATCACGTTCTGCATAAGGCATTTGATTGGCGGCGGCCAGTTCCATGATTACCTCACGGGTTATGCCGGGGAGAATTTCTTCATTCTTGACGGGGGTGACCAACACACCATCTACCACGGCAAACAAATTGCTCGCCGCGCCTTCCGTCACCTTGCCGTTTTTTATCAGAATGGCTTCCGCGCAGCCTTGCTCCACCGCTTGCTGACGTAACAGAATATTGGCCAGTAAGGTGGTGGCTTTAACATGACACATCTCCCAGCGGCTGTCATCCATGGTCAACGCCTTGACGCCCTCATTCCTGGCAGCAAAATGATGCAAGTCAGACCCCATCACAAACACTGTTGGCACAGCCTCAACCGGAAACGCATGATCACGTTTGGGCGCCACGCCGCGTGTCACCTGCATATAAAAATATTGATCCTTACTGCTATCCAGCAACGGCTGCAGGATGTCTTCCCATTGCTGCAATGAATATTCCAGCTGCAGCCGGATATTGCCCAGACTGTTATTAAGCCGCTCAATATGCTGCGCCATGCGGAACAAGCGCCCCTGATAGGCAGGAATCACTTCATAAACGCCATCGCCAAACAGAAAACCGCGGTCCAGCACCGATACCTTGGCTTCCGACAGCGGCAGGTAGTCTCCATTTAAATAAACCGTTTGTTCCATTATTTCTCCAGTAACAACAAGCCTTCGTCCATCAGCCTTTGCATAATGCCGCCTTTATCTACCGTTTTCAATGCCACCAGGGGTTTGCTGGCAACAATGTCGCCCGCCAGCATGACCTGTAGCGACCCGATGGTCTGACCCTCTGCCACCGGTGCAATCAAACGTGCATTCACCGAGGTTTCGGCTTTTAAATCTTTTAAATGTCTGCGCGGGATGGTCACATACAAGTCTTCTGCCAACCCCACCGCCAGTTGTTTGATATTGCCCTTCCACACGCGCGACTCTGTCAGCGCTTCATTCGCGGCATACAGTTTATGCGTTTCAAAAAAGCGGAAGCCGTAATTAAGCAGCGACTGGCTTTCATTGGCGCGGGCATTTTCGCTGGTGGTGCCCATTACGACAGAAACCAGGCGCATTTCATTACGCAGTGCAGATGCCACCAGGCAATAGCCCGCTTCTTCGGTATAGCCGGTTTTCACGCCATCCACCGAATCATCACGCCACAACAGTTTGTTGCGGTTATGCTGGGTGATATTGTTAAAGGTAAATTCCTTCTGTGAATCCCAGCGATAATAGTCCGGAAATTCGGAAATCACGGCACGGGTCAAAATCGCCAGATCGCGCGCTGTGGTGTAATGCTGCTCACCCGGTAATCCGGTGCTGTTTTGAAAATTGCTGTCAAGCATACCCAGTCGTTGAGCATGCTGATTCATCAACTGGGCAAAGGTCGCTTCATCACCGGCCACATGCTCGGCCAGCGCCACGCTGGCATCATTGCCTGACTGAATAATCACGCCTTTTAACAGGTTTTCAATTGACACCTGTTTGTTAACTTCAATAAACATGCGCGACCCCGGCGTTTGCCAGGCTTTTTTACTGACCGTGACTTTTTCATCCAGTGTCAAATGTCCATTGGCCAACTCGCGGAATACCACATACACGGTCATGATCTTGGTTAAACTGGCGGGGGGCAGCTTTTTTTCGGCATTTTTTTCCGCCAGCACCCGGCCACTGTAAAAGTCCATCAGAAAAAAGCTGCTGGCGGCGACATCCGGTGAGGCAGGAATCAGAATTTTATCTGCCGCCTGCCCTGCCGTGGCTAACACCAAGCATCCCAAAAAGAACAGCACCCGCGTTTTTTCAATCCAAAAATGTTTTGTCATCATTCAAAATTAATAATTGTAATTTCTCGCCTGAAACGCTATCGCCAAAATTGAACAGCGTAGGTCAGCCACCTGTTCCTTTATTTTTCCTCATGCACCATTTTACTCCCGGTGATGCCATTTGCCGCCAGTTGTTGGCCCACTATGCCGGCCTGCTGAATTGTCGTCATCGGGCCAAGCTGCACTTTGTAGATTTGTGCACCTTGCTGGCTGGAGACTTTCAAGCGTGCAGGCACAGTCACAAAATCCATTTGCAGTAATCTTTGCTTTAGCTGCAATGCATTCAGTTGATTGCTGAATGCACCCACCTGCAAAAACAGATTCTTGCCCGTTTCAGACGGAAGAACAACTTTGCGACCGTCAGGCTTCTCGGTTATTTTAAGCGATTCTCCGGGTAATACGGAAACCACTTCCACCCGTCCGGTGCCTTTGCGAAGAATATCCAGCTTCGCTGCCGCGGTGTAGGAAAGGTCAATAATGCGATTGCCATGAAAAGGTCCGCGATCATTGACTCGCACCACCACGCTGTGTCCGTTATCCAGATTGGTCACTCGCACATAGCTGGGGATGGGCAATGTCTTGTGGGCGGCGGTCATCGCGAACATATCATAGGTTTCACCATTCGCTGTTTTGTTACCATGAAATTTTTGCCCATACCAGGACGCCACACCGCGCTGACGAAATCCTTTTTCATCCTTTAACGGAAAATAGCGTTTGCCAAAGATTTCATAACTGCGAAAATTACTCGCGTTTCTGGATTCAACACGCGGCACCGCATCCGGCACTGTCATCACATCCACCGGCACATCATCCGGTGCTCTGTCTTTTACGCCGGTGCTGCACGCGGTGAAAAAAACGAAACATATAATGCTTGCAGGTCGCTGAAAAACTTTTGCGCTTGCCAAATCGGCGTTAAAAAATGACTCAAAATGCTTATTATTTACGCCATGTAAACTGCACTTTATCATCATTTTTAGCCTTGTCTTGACCGTGCTCATAACGTTTTTCAACAACCTGCAACGTTTACTGGGCTGCAATCGCATTTTTTCTCTGCTTAACGGCCTGACTTAATTGATACACAGCCATCGCATACAACTGACTGTGGTTGTAACGGGTAATCACGTAAAAATTATGCAAGCCTACCCACAGGTCTTCGGAAGCCGGTTGCTCAAAAGCTAACAATTTGGCTTTTGCTGAGGCTTTTAGCTCACCCGGCATCATAATATCGGCTTTACGTAACTGGGCAATCGTCACATCCGGTTTTAAACCTTTGCTTAGCAAGGCTTTATAGGCATCGCTTTCCGCATGCACCGGATAGGTCACCGGCTCGCCTTTGCGCCAGCGATGTTCGACAAAATAATTGGCTACACTGGCGATGACATCCGGCGTATTTCCCCATATATCGCGTTTGCTGTCACCTTCAAAATCAGCCGCATAGGCGCGAAAACTGCTGGGCATGAACTGAGGCATACCCATGGCGCCAGCATATGACCCCTGAGGCTCCAGTGGTTTCATGTTTTCTTCACGGCATAGCAGTAAAAAAGCTTCCAGCTCAGCGGTGAAAAAAGTGCTGCGTTTGGGGTAGGCAAAGGCCAGTGTGGACAAGGCATCAATCACCCGGAATGAACCGGTGTTGCCGCCATACAAGGTTTCCACGCCGATAATCGCGGTGATGATTTCCGGTGGCACGCCATATTTTTCTTCCACCGCTGCCAGCGTTTTTTCATTCTCTTTCCAGAACGCGACCCCGCCGTCGATGCGCGAGTCTTGCATGAAAATTTTCCGATATTTATGCCAGGGCATTCCCTCCGCCGGACGCGCTATGGCTTTGAGTATGCTTTGCTTGATCTCCACCTGCTTGAACAGTTCTGTCAGCGCCTGCTCGGTAAACTGATGTTCCTTCATCATTTTGTTAACAAAACGGGTAAATCCTTCCGATTCCGGCACGGCAGCCGTGGTCACTGTTGAAAACAATCCACTAGCAATCAATAAAGCAATGTTCAGATATTTTTTGTTGTTCATGACAAATCAGGTTGGTAAAAATTTTCTATGGGTGTGTATGGACATCAGAATACCGAATCCTGCCATCAAGGTCACCATCGAAGTGCCTCCGTAACTGACCAGAGGTAACGGCACTCCCACCACCGGCAAAATACCGATAACCATACCTATGTTAACGAAAACATAGACAAAAAAGGTAAAGGTCAAGCTCCCGGCCAACAGGCGGCAATAGCTGTCCTGCGCTTGCACCGCAATATACAGACAACGACTGATGATCATTAAATACAGTATCAACAGTCCGACACATCCGGATAAGCCGAATTCTTCGGCAAACACCGCAAAAATAAAGTCGGTGGAACTTTCCGGCAGGAAATCCAGATTGGCCTGAGTACTTCCCAGCCAGCCCTTGCCATGCACGCCCCCTGAACCAATCGCAATTTTCGACTGGATAATATGATAGCCGCTGCCCATCGGGTCCGCTTCTGGATTGAGCAAAGTCATTACCCGGGTGCGCTGATAATCACGCATAAAATGCCATAAAACCGGGGTTAAGGATGCCAAAATAACCAGCGTAGATACAATAAATCGCCATGACAAACCGGCAAAGAACAACACCGCCGCGCCGGAGCTGGCCACCAGCAATGAGGTGCCGAGATCCGGCTGTCTGGCAATCAACAGTGTAGGCACAACAATCAGCACCAGCGCAATGACAATCTGCTTCAATTTAGGCGGCAAGGCATATTCGGACAAATACCAGGCAATCATCATCGGTGCCGTCAATTTAATCATTTCAGATGGTTGAAAGCGGATAACCCCGAGATTTAACCAGCGCTGCGCGCCCTTGCCGACATCACCCACCACCAGTACCGCAATCAACAGGATGACGCCCACACTAAACAGCAACGCTGAATGGCGCTTGAACTGGTTAGGATTGATATGCGCCAGTACGGTCATCAAGCCAAAGGCAACGCCCATCCGAACCAACTGCTTGTAAATCGCCGCCACTTCCTGACCACTGGCGCTGTACAACACAATCAGACTGACCCCGCACATCAGCAATAATCCGGCAAACAAGGGAATGTCAATATGCAGTTTGCGCAACAAAGTACCCAACAGCGACGGCTTTTCAAAATGTTCACTGCGTGTTTCAGTTTTCATTGCCTGGCGCTATGTGGGTTCCCAGATATTGTTTGATAATGGCTCCTGCAATCGGCGCGGCCACGGCGCCTCCATGCCCGCCATTTTCGACAATCACGGCAACCGCAATCTGCGGATGATACGCCGGTGCGAAGGCCATAAACAAGGCATGGTCGCGCAATTTAAAGTCGATTTCATCCTCATTATATTTTTCTTCCTGCTTCACTGTGAACACCTGTGCCGTACCGGTTTTACCGGCAATCTGATAATCAATATCCTTGCCGATACGCTTGGCCGTACCCCGTGCACCATGCACCACATTGATCATCGCGAGCAATATATCCTGCATATTTCTGGGCTTGAAGTTCAAATCCGGAGACGGATGGCGCGGCCCCGTGCGCTCCTGGCCATCGGCTTCGCTAATTTTATCCACCAGAAACGGTGTCACCACTTTACCGTCATTTGCCAGTGTTGCCGTAGCGCGCGCCAACTGTACCGGTGTCACCTGGGTAAAGCCCTGCCCGATCCCGGTAATCAACGTTTCTCCCGGATACCAGGGCTGATTACGGCGACGTTTTTTCCATTCTCTTGACGGCATTAATCCCGCTTTCTCCCCCACCAGATCAATCCCGGTTTTCTGGCCAAAGCCGAATCGCGTTAAAAACTCATGCATGCGGTCTATACCCAGGGTACGCGCCAGATCATAAAAATACACATCGCAGGACTGGGTAATTGCCACATCCAGATCGACCATGCCATGCCCCCATTTCTTCCAGTCGCGATATTTATGACTGACATTGGGCAATTGATAAAACCCCGGACAATACAGTTTATGCCTGAAATCAGTCGCCTGAAATTCCAGTCCGGCCAACCCGACAAACGGCTTCACGGTTGAACCCGGGGGATACTGCCCGCGCAAGGCCCGGTGGAATAAAGGCTGATCGTCCGACTCGCGCAAGGCTTTGTATGCCTTGCTGCTAATGCCATAAACAAACGGATTGGGATCAAATCCGGGGCGACTGGCAAACACCAGCACATCGCCTTGCGGTACGGCCATCGCCACCACTGCGCCATTATAATCACCCAGTGCTTCATACGCGGTTCTCTGTAAATCCACATCCAGTGTCAGATAAATATCATTACCGGGGACAGGGTCATCCGCCGACAGAGAATTGACTGCGCGCGCCTGCGCATTGACTTCAATTTCCTTATACCCGGTATCGCCGTGCAGCTCCTGCTCATACGTTTTTTCAATGCCGATCTTGCCGATATGATGAGTGCCACGGTATTCCTTTTCAGGCAGGTTTTTCAGTTCTTTTTCGTTAATCCGGCCGACATATCCCACCACATGCGAGGTTAATTCCTTGTATGGGTAGGAGCGCAACAAGCGCGCATGAATATCCACCCCCTGAAAATAAGGCCGCACCGAAGCAAACCGCGCCACATCCTCATCATTCATTCTAAGCAGTAAGGGTGTGCTGCTGAATGATTTTCGACGTTTCCGCTGTTTATGAAACTGCTCGATTTTTTCATCCGGAATGTTCAACAGCTTTTGCAGTCTGTCCAGCGTTTCACCCAGATCCTTGACCTGCTCCGGCACCAGCTCCAGGCTGTAAGATGGCAGGTTTTCGGCCAGCACCCGGCCATGCCGGTCATAAATAATGCCCCGTGTAGGCGGCAGCGGTTCAATTCGGATACGGTTATCCTTGGCCATCGATGCATATTGTTCATGGCCGACAATCTGCAGGTATACCAAACGCCCAACCAACGCAAAGGTCAACAGCAAAATAAAGACAAATACCACGACCACCCTGCTTAAAAAAACACGGTTTTCGGCCAGTGTATCCTTAACCGTATATTGCCTGTACATTAAAAAAATCGTCGCAGGCTGCGCAGATAACTGATCGCTGCATACATTATGGGCCAGGCCAAGGTGCCCGTGACAATGCGGCCCCAGAATAATGCTGAGATATGGGCTTCATTTTTAATGCTTTCCACCCAGAAAATGAGCACACTGGACAATAGTAATGCGGCAAACACAACCACACTCAATTGCGGAAAAGGATAATGACGGATTCTTTTATGAAATTTGAGTATGAAATATATCATCAAGGTATACACCAGTGCATGCTCACCCAGCACACGACCAGTTAAAACATCCACCAGCACGCCGACAATCCAGGCATTGAACACACCAAAATTCTCGGGTACATTTAAAGACCAGTAAATCAGGATCAGCAACACCCAGTCCGGGTTCAAATAGCCCGCAGTTTCGCCCAAGGGCAGAATGCGCAAGGACATGGCCAGGATAACTGTTAACAGATACAGAAAAATACTGGAGGAATTATTCGGTGCCATTCAGCGTCTCCTCGCTAGCATCAACCTCTTCAGCTTCGATTTCTGGTTCGGTCAGCAATACTGATCTGGAATCAGACCACACGATCAAAAATTCACGGCTTTTATCCAGTTGTGCTTTGGGCGTTGCCGTGATACTGGCAAACGGTTTGTTGGGCTGCACTTTAACTTCGTCTATTTCCGCCACCGGGTATCCCGGCGGGAAGCTGCCACCCAGCCCAGAACTGATTAACAAGTCACCCGGCTTGATGTCTGCATTATTAGGCAAGAATGGCAACTGCAATTGATTGATTTTACCGCTCCCCAGTGCAATCGTGCGCAGGCCATTGCGGTTAACCTGCACCGGGATGGCATGGTTTGGGTCGGTAATCAGCATAATCTCGGAACTGACCGGCAAGGTGCGCATGACCTGCCCGACAATCCCGTAGGCATCGGTGACAGGCTGTTTTTCATGGACCCCGAAACGACTGCCCTTGTTGACCACGACGATATGCTGGTACGGTGCCAGAGTGACCGCAAGCAATTCAGCAATGAGAACCTGCTCACCCAGCTTGAACGAATTTTCCAGCAATGCGCGTAAACGGATATTTTCTTTTTCCAGCGCCGCCAGCTTCAACAGCCGTGAATCATTAATCAGCTGTTTCTCCTTCAATGTGCGGTTTTCATCTTTCAGGCTTTGGTAAGAAACAAAGGTATCAGACATCGATTCCCCCATATCTACCGGCAAACTGACCAGTAACTGTAACGGATAAACCAGTATAGACAAGGTGGCGCGGACATTTTTAAGCCCATTTCCCTGCTGATCTGAAATCAGCAAGGCCACCGCCAGAATAACGCCCACCAGCAGACGTGTATTCAGTGAAGGACCAGTAGCAAACAGGAATTTAATGTCTAAAACCTCAACACAGTCAATTCAGCAAGCGCCCTCAGGGCGACTCAGATTATTCCAGCGAAAATGCCGAGACCCCTTTGGCATCAAGCATTTCCAGCACCATGCCGCCGCCACGGGCAACACAGGTTAATGGATCATCGGCAATATACACCGGCAAGCCGGTTTCTTCCGCAATCAAGCGATCTATATCTTTTAAAAGTGCGCCACCACCGGTCAGCACAATACCGCGATTGGCCACATCCGCACCCAGTTCTGGCGGCGTTTGCTCCAGCGCAACCTTAACCGAACCAACAATGCCGGATAACGGTTCCTGCAAGGCTTCCAGAATTTCATTACTGTTTAATGAAAAACTGCGTGGCACCCCTTCCGCCAGGTTACGCCCGGTCACCTGTATCTCTTTCACTTCCGTGCTTGGATAAGCGGCACCGACTTCGTGCTTGATTTTTTCTGCGGTTGCTTCTCCAATCAAGGTGCCGTAATTTCTGCGCACATAATTGATAATCGCTTCATCAAAGCGGTCGCCGCCAATACGTACCGACGCTGAATAAACAATCCCGTTCAGGGAAATCACCGCAACCTCTGAAGTTCCCCCGCCGATGTCCAACACCATGGAACCGTGCGCTTCGTCTACCGGCAATCCGGCGCCAACCGCCGCCGACATCGGCTCTTCAATCAGGTATACCTCACGCGCCCCGGCCATAGCCGCCGACTCACGAATCGCACGACGCTCAACCTGGGTGGAGCCACAAGGCACACAAATCAAAATACGCGGGCTGGGTCTAAGCAATTTGCTTTCGTGCACCTTTTCAATAAAGAACCGCAACATGCGTTCGGTCACAGCAAAATCAGCGATTACGCCATCTTTTAACGGACGAATAGCGGTAATATTACCTGGCGTTCTACCCAACATGCCTTTCGCATCGAGTCCGACAGCAGCAATGGTTTTTGCGCCGCGAACACGGTCTTCCTTAATCGCCACCACAGAAGGTTCGTTCAACACAATCCCCTGGCCCGGCATATAAATCAGTGTGTTTGCAGTCCCTAAATCGATGGATAAATCGTTGGAAAACAGACCACGAATTCTTTTGAACATATTTCGGTGTATCCTTTGCGCGAATAAATTTGCCTACTTTAACAATCATGCAGGTATTTGAGCAAGATATAAAGTATCATATCGCCCAATGTTTTAGAGCGGAGTTTTAACAATGGCTTTATCAGCCGATGAGGTAAACAAAATCGCGCATCTGGCGCGGCTTGGCATCGATGAACAGGATATCGAACACTATGCCAGTGATCTCAACAATATCCTTGATTTAATGACCCAAATGGGTGAACTGAATACAGATGATGTACAGCCCATGGCACATCCGCTGGACCAGGTGCAGCGACTGCGTGAAGATGCTGTCAAGGAAGAAGATCAACGCGATCATTTCCAGAAGATTGCCCCGCAGACCGAAAACGGTCTTTACCTTGTCCCGAAAGTAATTGATTAAACCATGCATAACCAATCTATCAGCGAATTGGGTCAGGCATTGCGTGACAAAAAAATCTCCAGCGTGGAGCTGACGCAATATTTTCTTGACCGCATCAAACGACATGCAAGCCTTAACAGCTTTATCACCGTCACCGAAGAGCTCGCACTGCAACAGGCGCAGGCCGCCGACCAGCTATTGGCCAGCGGACAAGCACGCGCATTGACCGGCATCCCCTTGGCGCAAAAAGATATTTTTTGCATGAATGGCGTCAAAACCACCTGCGGCTCAAAAATGCTGGACAATTTTATCGCCCCTTACGATGCGACGGTGATTAAACAATTTAATGCCGCCGGTGCCGTCACCTTAGGCAAACTGAATATGGATGAGTTCGCCATGGGCTCTTCCAACGAAACCAGTTTTTACGGTGCCGTGCAAAACCCGTGGAATACCGATACCGTACCTGGCGGCTCATCCGGCGGCAGCGCGGCAGCCGTGGCTGCACGCTTAACCCCGGCGGCCAGCGGCACCGATACCGGCGGCTCGATTCGCCAACCGGCGGCATTATGCGGCATCACCGGATTAAAACCAACCTATGGGCGCATATCACGTTACGGTATGATTGCTTACGCATCCAGCCTGGACCAAGGTGGCCCGATGGCGCGCAGCGCTGAAGATGCCGCCTTGCTGTTACAAGTGATGGCAGGCTTTGATGAAAAAGATTCCACCAGTGCCGACCAACCGGTGCCTGACTACCTTGCAGAGCTGAACAAACCGCTGCAAGGCTTAAAAATCGGTCTGCCACAGGAGTTTTTTACCGCGGACCTGGACAGCGACATTGCCGCCGCCGTCGAAACCGCTGTGGCTGAATACAAAAAACTGGGCGCGGAAGTCAAAGACGTCTCCCTGCCTAATTTGAAGTTGGCCATTCCGGCCTATTACGTGATTGCCTCTGCGGAATGTTCCGCCAACCTGTCACGATTTGACGGTGTACGTTTCGGTTATCGCTGTGATAACCCGGAGGATCTGACCGACCTGTACACCCGCTCCCGTGGAGAAGCCTTCGGACAGGAAGTCAAACGCCGCATTTTAATGGGCACTTACGCACTGTCTGCCGGTTATTACGATGCCTATTATTTAAAAGCACAAAAGGTGCGCCGTTTAATCAGCAATGACTTCAAACAGGCCTTGTCCGAAGTTGATGTCATCATGGGGCCGGTTTCGCCTTCAACGGCCTTTGCCATTGGCGAAAAATCCGGCGACCCGATTCAAATGTACTTATCCGACATCTACACCGTTGCCGTAAATCTGGCCGGTTTACCGGGTATGTCTATCCCGGCCGGCCTGGTTGACAACAAACCGGTTGGCCTGCACATCATCGGTGATTATTTCGCCGAAGCGCGTCTATTAAACATTGCCCACCAGTATCAGCACGTCACTGACTGGCATACACAATGTCCACCAGGTTTTGAGTAAGGAGATTAATCATGGCATGGGAAACCGTCATTGGCCTTGAAATTCACGCCCAACTGGCCACAAAATCAAAAATATTTTCCGCCGCTTCCACCGCTTACGGTGCCGAAGCCAACACTCAGGCGTGTGAAGTAGACCTCGGGTTGCCCGGCGTATTACCGGTGCTTAATCAACACGCCGTGCGCATGGCAGTTAAATTCGGCCTGGCGATTGATGCAGAAATCGCCCCGTATTCTATCTTTGCGCGCAAAAACTATTTCTACCCGGATCTGCCGAAAGGCTATCAGATCAGTCAGTTTGAACTACCCATCGTCGGCATTGGCCATCTGGATATTGACGTGGATGGCGAAAGCAAACGCATCGGTGTCACCCGCGCCCATCTGGAAGAAGATGCCGGGAAATCCTTGCACGAAGATTTTCACGGATTAACTGGCATTGACTTAAATCGCGCCGGCACACCACTGCTGGAAATCGTCTCCGAACCGGACATGCGTTCCGCCAAAGAAGCCGTCGCCTACATGCGTAAACTGCACGAACTGGTGCGTTATCTTGGGGTGTGTGACGGTAACATGCAGGAAGGCTCATTCCGCTGTGACGCCAACGTCTCGGTGCGCCCCGCAGGACAAACAGAATTTGGCACCCGCGCAGAAATCAAAAACATTAACTCATTTAAGTTCGTTGAAAAAGCCATCAACTTTGAAGTCGAACGCCAAATCGACGTGCTTGAAAGCGGTGGTAAAGTGGTACAGGAAACCCGCCTGTACGATGCCAACAAAGACGAAACCCGTTCCATGCGCAGTAAGGAAGAAGCCAACGATTACCGTTACTTCCCAGATCCGGATTTATTGCCCGTACACATTTCCGACGAACTGAAAGTGGAAATGCAAAGCGAAATGCCGGAACTGCCGGATGCCAAAAAGCAACGCTTTATGACGCAATACGACCAGGATGCAGAAAGTGCTAGCATTCTGACCTCCAGCCGTGCATTGGCAGATTACTACGAAGCCGTTGTCGAACAATCCGGCAGCGAAGCCAGGTTATGTAGCAACTGGGTCAGCGGTGATTTACTCGGTGCACTCAACAAAGCGGGACTCGATATTGAGCAGAGCCCTGTCAGTGCCGAGCGCCTGTCCGGGTTGCTTAAACGCATCAGCGACAACACCATCTCCGGCAAAATCGCCAAACAGGTGTTTGATGAATTGTGGAACAGCGAGGCCAGTGCCGATGACATCATCGATGCCAAAGGCCTGAAACAAATCACCGACAGCGGCGCGATCGAAGCGATCATCGACAGCATCATCGCCAACAACCCGGCACAGGTGGAACAATACCTTGGCGGCAAAGACAAAGTCTTCGGCTTTTTCGTCGGCCAGGTCATGAAAGAAACCCAGGGTAAAGCCAATCCGGGTGAAGTGAATAAAATGTTGAAGGAAAAACTAAAACGCTGATCCCCTAGGAGGATGCGGGTTATGGGGTTCGTCGCGAGGTGAGTGGGACATCGCCGCAGTAGCATCATCCATAATCCGACAGCCTCCTTGGTGCGCTGAACTGAACACCGTGATGCGCACCTATCAGCCATTCTGCGCGATGCCTTCGTCACCGCACTCTACGGGTAGGCTCTCCTCCTCATCGTTTTCCCTTGTCAGATGAAATTCTCGCTGATGTTTAGGTAAGGGAATCATTGAAGCAAGCCTTCATCAAATAAATTGGATTGATGTGGAAGGTCTTGTGAAGCGATGCCATGTTCAACTTTTCGACCAGAAAACAAAGGCGTGTTTTAACATTTCTGCCCATTATGCTTAGGCCAAAATGGCATTATTCCCTTTAATATCACTTACGTATGTTGTTTTTTAGGGCTGATTATTATTTGGCTGCATCTGTTTCAGGCGAACCATTTGTATGATGCATTGGTTTTCTCCTGTAACGACAACCATCGCAACAACGTGAATTTTTTTGCTCATGCACTACTGATGACGACTGCTTTCACTCTCATTAAATTTACTCATCTAACGCTTGCAGCCATTCAAATCGGTAATAGTTCACACGATTAGCTCCACTATTTCATAATGCTTGAGCCCAACAGCGTCTTACAATAACCTCACCTTGTCATATCACATCGGGGGAGCTCATGAGTAAAATCCAGGCTTTTATGATCGCACGGTCTATTGACAACTGGCAGACAATTCTGGAGCAACTCAGGCAATGGGATGTATTGATTCAGATCTTCAGCTCGCCTCCGCACTATTACACTGGCACTATTTCCCCGGATGTATTGTTCATCGAACAGGCGATCTACTCCTCATTTCGCCAGCACACGCCTCACGAAGCCCTTATACCGCCTACGCCGACCGTACTTTTAATATCTGATAATTCCTTCGCACCGATTCCCCCCGACAAAACGCCTTATGGCATTTTTCGCCTGCCTTTTTCCACCGAAAAACTGTCAAAAGCACTTCAGGTTGCATGTACATTCTTTCCATCGGCAACTATCAACGAGTTATTAAGCCGTGTCAATTGTTTACAACCAACACCTTCTTTACTGATTGACAGGACGCGACAGTCAATGGCAATGCCTGTCTCAGAAAAACACGAAGACCATTATCAAACGCGTGCACATCATCAAATCAATGTACTGAATAAAATTCAGCCGGTACTGCGTTCATTGTTGCTTGAATGCACCCATAACGCCTCATTACACCCTTACCGCACACAACTCAAACTGCTGGAACATTATATTCACGAGTTAAGCACCACCCCTCATGCTAAGCCCCCCCGCTTCTGCACTCAACAGCCCGCCGCTGAGTCTTTATCCACTAAAGAACTGATGGTCGCCTCCATGATTACCAGCGGTATGACCACAATTGAGATTGCCGATCATATGTTCATTTCCCCGGACACAGTAAAAACCCACCGCAAGAACATTCGTAAAAAACTCAAATTGGTTGGCCATAAATCCTCATTGGCTGATTTACTGCACGATTCGCTCGATCAAATGGCACACACGCAAATATCACTCTCATAAAGGAACCTCTGATTAAGTTGGTTAGCATTTAGCGCAGAAAAAACTGTCGCTATTTTTCGCGAAGTGAGCAGTAATAGTCATTCTGTTGCGCCGATCTTCGTGGAAAATAGCGACAGTTTTAGCACGCTAAAAATAATTGGACTTGATCAGAGGTTCCTAAAATACCCCCCAAAACCCCCCTTTGTAGCTGCGCGCAATTGCATACAATTCAAATTAACGGAGCTGCAGAACGCTAAAACACCTCACGTATTCAGAACAGACGTTAACGTTTCCTTTTCCCTAATGAGCAGGTAGGAACATGTCTTCACATTCTGTACGCCAGGAACTGTTTTTAGCATCCGCCTGAGCAAGATACATTATTGGAACCGCCTGTTTAGATGACAATTATTGAGGCGGCCAACCCCTTGCTCTCAGGCATGGATGCCATTGGTATTAAACATACTGACGACCATACAGTGTAACCCACACCCAACAGGAGGTGAAAAATGAGTACTCCAGTCCATTTGACCCGATGTCTAACCCTTTCCAGCGCCATGCTGTTCTCTTTCCCGGCACTTGCCGGCAATGTCATCCATGTGCCCATGTCGTGGTGCGTTGTTGAAGGCAGTCGAGCGGAAGATAATCCTAATATTGGTGCCGATTCTCAAACGGACGCCATAATCTGGCGACGGCATGAACGCCCTACCGATAATATATATTTACCACAGGCGGATATTTCACTCCGCTCAGCCATTAATGATGCCTGGGGCTCGTTTAATTTCCCAATCATTGCTGACCCCGACACTTCGCTTGGGGTACAAGGCGATATGCGCGGCGAAGATGTTAATGTAAACGGTGTGGAATTTAACGCCATGATTAATGCCTGCGACATTGCCTATGATGGCCTGGGACGTTCCGGTATCGGCATTACTGCAGTCAATGCTAATTTATTTCACGATGGTGCGGGTGATTATATCGGCGTCATTGGCTGGGCCGGGTGCAGTGAATTTCCGGCAGGGACATGCATTGCCCCGTATGATGGCCGCGTAGTGGTCATCGATAATGCCTTTTTGCATCCGGGCAGCCCGGATCGCACATTTCCAGGCAGCAGTAACCAGTTTATTATTACTGATTCCCTGGATGTGTTAACCGGCCATGAAGTTGGTCACGCATTAAGTCTAAATCATCGATCTAATTCATTAGCGCTGATGAATGATACAGTCTCGGATAACGACGCTGATGATGATGCTGACAATACCGATTTGAATGCCGCTGAAGTAGCCGCATTACGCGCCAATGCGCTGAATGTTCCGGGTATTGAAATTGACCCGCCAGGCATTTTTAATCCTGGTCAATGGTTGCAAATGCGGGTTCCAGATCCAATGGGAGACGCAAATTCCGACCTCAACTTCATGGATATTACGTCCGCGCGCGTGGCTATGAATCGCAACAGCAAAGCATTGCAATTCAAAGTACAACTGGCTGATGCATTACCGGCACGACTTCCCGATCCTCCGTGTAAGATTGAATTTCTATTAGATACAGATAACGACCCCGGCACCGGTGCCAATGAGGAGCAATTGAAAAAACTCGGCATTCCGCGCGGGTTTGCCGGTGCCGATGTAATCATGCAAGCCACCCTGGTCAACGTCCCCGGTGCAGACCAACCGGCATTGGCGCAAAATAGCTGGGTCGTGCAAAAAGGCGACCTTGTTTCACTAAACAGCTTCCGGGCGCAATTGCTGGAAATGGCCGTCTATCCGCAATTTGCGCCGATGTTAAAACCTAATTTGCCGAGACTTGAACATCGCTATGTTGCCAACCATTCAATCGCATGGGCCGGGCAATTGCCTGATGAAATCCCGATGGGCGACAAAGGCCGCTTCACTGCGCGCATCGTACAAGATGGTGAAGTTATCGATCAACTTAACAAAGATGACAATCGTTTTGTGCTGGAAGACCCCAGCTTTCCACATTGTTTCCCTCAAAATGAAGAGGCTAAACAAGGCGAAGTGGCTCTGATTGATGTTGAAGGCTTGCCGGCGAACAGCAAAATACACGGTCTGCTGGGGCCTGATGAAGTATTTACCGATATCACCGATGGCAATGGCGGCGGTACCTTTAAATTACCAGTGCCGGAAGATACCGCACCGGGGCCTCACCTGGTCACTATCGGTGTCATTGATACGGCTCTTACCGCAGATTGTACGCTGATCGTCACCGATAAAACCCGGTGTGACGGTGACCTGGATGGTGACGGCGATGTGGACAATATTGATGCCCGTATCTTTTCCATCGACTTTGCCACCCCGGCCTGTAAAGGAAAACGTTAATTACCGCATTTAGCTGCATTTGGTGACACATGGACGTGTCTTGCATTTGCTTAGTTAAAGACTTACCCCCTATATAAAGAGGAAAAAACCATGCTAAAAAAAATGATCTTTACCAGCTTTTGTTTATTATTAACCCATATGTCTCACGCAGTTGTTATTTATACCGACTTTACTAACGACCAAGCCTACGATGCGACATACACAACAACACCCGGTACCATTACGGCACGTGTTTATGTCAGCGTATCCAACGAGGAATTCAACGCACATGGCGGTCTCGGCGGCTTCGGCACCAATTTTGATGCCGACGGCTTGAACATTCTGGGCGCATCCGATGCGGAAAAACTGGCTAACATAACAATTAATCCGCAATGGAATTTCGCCACCAGCAAAAACGTAAACGCGACCGATAGTGCCGAAATCATCGGCAATGTCCTGAGCTTTCCCAGCTTCACCACCTCACCCCTGCATTTGTATGATGTTGACTTGGTGGTGCCGGCCGGTGTCGGCAGTTATGTTTTTCAGCTAGCAGATGCCGTCGGCTCCAGCTTTGTCGCCGATGATTTGTTCGACTACGACAGCTCGGCCGTGTTCCAATCATCAACCATCAATGTCGTCCCGCTGCCCGCTGCTGCGTGGTTTTTTATCAGCAGCCTGTTTATCCTATTAACAGCACAACGCAAGTGATTTAATCCATAGATCCATACCGACACCAAAGGTGTCGGTATGGATTATTTTGCCCCTCTCAACGTTAAACCCTACCGGATGCGCTCACATATCACGTGCTGAATTACATCTCGAATTATTGCTCCAATCCAAATTTCCTGTGAACTAGTTCATATAGTATTCAATCAAACCATGAGTTAATACTTCCAACAACACATTACCTGGGAGAAGCTCATGTCTGACAACGTTATCTATATTGATGCCTGGAAAGCGAAACAACAACCAACTGAGCAGATGACTTTCGTCGTATCAGATTATGAGACGGAAGAACTGACGGACATTGAAAAACAGCAAGACATTGAAAATGAATTTTTGACTGGAATGATTATCTGGTAAACGATTAACTGCAACCAGACACACGCTTACATCTCCCAAAGCTGTCTGGTTGCTTTTTTATCCCGCCTAACTTACCGCCACGTTTACCCCCGACAGACGCCTGATCCAAACCATTTCATAAAAAACAGTTCACTTTGCTTATCAAAGCTCACTGCAAATAGTAAAATCCATCGCAATCATTCTATACATGGAGCACAGGTATGGGCAGAGCCTACCAGAACAGAAAAGAATCAATGGCCAAAACCTCGGATATGAAGGCCAAGGTTTACAGCAAATATGGCCGCGTTATTTACGTATGTGCCAAAGAAGGCGGTATTGATCCCGACGGCAACCTGGCGTTACGAAGTCTGATAGAAAAAGCCAAAAAAGATCAGGTCCCCGCCCACGTCATTGACAAGGCCCTCAACAAAGCCAAAGGCGGAGACGGTGAAGATTTTGCCGTAGCCCGTTACGAAGGCTTTGGCCCAGGCGGCTGTATGGTGATTGTCGACTGCCTGACAGATAACCCCAACCGGACCTTCGGCGATGTGCGCCTGTGTTTTACCAAAACCAAATGTAAAATCGGATCTGAAGGCTCCGTCATGCACAGTTTTGATCATGCTTGCATCTTTGTCTTTGACGGCGACGAAGAAGAAGCACTGGATGCCCTGATTATGGCCGATGTGGATGTAACCGACATCGAAAACGACAACGGCAAACTTACCGTGTTCGCCCCGCAAAGCGAATACGCCAAAGCAAAAACCGCTCTGACAGATAGCGTTGCCGACATAAAATTTGACGTCGACGAAATTCAATTCGTGCCCAAAGGCAACACTTCAATCAGCGGCGACGATGTCGAAATGTTCGATAAATTCATCGCTATGCTGGAAAACCTGGATGACGTACAAAATATATATCATGATGTTGAAATTAATCCATAACATCTTGCTAAAAAAAGATGACTGATCAAGATATTACCTGATCCGGCTCGATCAAAAACGTCCGTTGACTTCACTCACTTGACCGGCAGCGTAATATCTTTTTTAGTTAACTCAAACCCACGCGGAGTAAAGCCGAAATCCCTTGTCGCTGCACTGTGATCAAAATCCATATCCTGATTCATTCTTTGCGCCATCGCATAGGTCCACTGTTTGTATCGCGGAATAAACTTCAATAACTGAATAGCTCGTTTAAACATCCATAACGGCATTGAAACAATTCTAACCGGTTTACCGATCGCCAGAAAAACGTGTTCCACCATCGTACGGTAAGTCATTTTATCCCGTCCAGAAATAGTGTACGCCCCGGATGTAAGATCAACTTTCTCTAACGCTCTAACACAGGCTTCAGCCACATCATCAGCATGAACAGGCTGTCTCAGCCCTTTAGCCTTGCCAAACAAAGGAAAAAAGCCAAACCTATGTATAAATCGAGCTATTTCAGTAATATTTTTGTCTTCACCGTTCCCGTAAATCAGGGTGGGGCGCAAAATCACCCATTGCACACTCGTCTTTTCTGCCCATTGAGCAATGTCATCTTCAGCCTCAGCCAGGCGACGCGCGGTGCTTTGTTCCTCACCATCTACAGATTCCCATTTGGTATAGCGACTGGTTGAAGAAAGCATCACTATGCGCTGTACACCATATGCTTTTAACAATGAAAAATATTGAGGCAACACCCATATAGGCGCGACACAAATCCAATGAGAAATCATTTCAGATGTTGAATGGCTTTGTACATCCTCACTTATCTTGCGCCACACAACATGCTCAACAGGGTTTGCAGAAATCTGCTGGCGAGTGAATGCAATAACCTCATGTCCCTCGGCGAGCAACGTTGTCAACAAAGATTGTCCGACAAAACTTGTTGCTCCAATTACTCCGACGTTCAGACCCTCCATTGTTGTCCAAACTTCCGCTTAAATAATTTGCCTGCATGGATCATACAAACCAGTCCAAATCGAAACCAGACACCTACGATAACCAAGCCCATGAGCCCCAGCGGATATTGATGGATGAAAAATTTACGATAAAACCGGATCATTCCTTTATGCTTGTGCCACTCAACAAAAAACGGGCGGCTCCGGCTGCATACTCCAAGCGCATGCACAATTTTAGCCGAAGGCACAAAGACAATTTTCCAGCCATTCTGGCGAAAACGCATACATAAATCCAGGTCTTCACAATGCAGAAAATAATGTTCATCCCATAAGCCAATTAAATCCATTGCCTCACTCCGGACCAACATACATGCGCCGGAAATAGCTTCCACTTCAACCGGGTGATCAGGTAAGGGGGTCTTGTGTAAGTAAAAATCGTAGAATAATTTCGGCCACCGATTGGATAACCGATACAACCCAAATGCTCTGACGAAGGAGCGCCACGGCGTGGGAACCGCCCGCCGTCCTCCGCCTTGTTCGGAGCCATCTTGATTCAATAATAAACCGCCAACCATACCCACCTGCGCGTCAGATTTAAGTTCATCCAATAGAATTGAAATGGTATTGACTTGCAGACTGCAATCAGGATTTAAAAATAAAAAATACTCACCCGATGACGCATGAATCCCTATATTACATGCCGCTGAAAACCCCAAATTAGTCGGGTTACGAATAATCTGAAGCTTATCCGTGGACGGAAGCGTATCCAAACTATTATCAGTTGACGCATTATCAATAACAAGTATTTCATTAGCCGATTCACTGGCCAAAATCGATTCCACGCAACTTTTCAGCAAAAGCCCCGCGTTATGATTAACCAAAATTATTGACACCGTATGACTCATTATTTTCTTCCTAATGGCAGCATACTTTTATCCAGCACTCGCCAAATCTCTTTTAAGGATATTGTACGCTCCTTCTGAATCAATTGCCTTTTCAGCCACATTCCAGGTAGGCCTATCAGTGCATCCTTTTTGGCTTGAAGAATGACTTTACCTTGCCCTCGACACGTAAACAGTATGATGCTAAGCACATTAAGCGCGAGGTGAACAGGAAGTAAAACGATCAACAGAAGGGAAGGCATATTTTTGACAAAAGCCCAAACCAGATTGCGATGCCCATGATAAACCGCAAAATCACTGTGTCTGCCCCCGCTGGTTGCCGAGCCGATATGAGAAACAAGTGCATCGGGTATCAATAAACAGCGGTAGCCTTTCAGTCTCAACCTGAAACCCAAATCAACATCTTCAACATAGCAAAAGAAATCTTCATCAAACCCGCCCACTGCATCCAGCGCATCATTCCGATATAACGCGGCAGCGGCACAAGCAGAAAATATTTCTCGGGGGGTATCATCATCTTCATTCCTAAGGCACCCCCAACCTTTGCGCCAGACCAATCCGCTGATATGGTAAACATCTCCATCTCCATCAAGCCGTTCTGGTTGCTCATGTTGCAATAACCGGCTGGCAAACACATCGTAAGCTGGATAATGCCTGGTTGCCTTGACCAAGTTCTCCAGCCAGTCAGACTGCGGAATCGTATCCGGGTTAAGTAACGCTATCCATTGAATCGTTTCCAGTGCATGTATGGCTTGATTGTTTGCCGCCGCAAACCCTAAATTCTTCTGGTTACGAATAAATTCAACGTCATTAAATTCATTAGTGAGATGATGGGAGCGATCAAAGTCACTTGCATTATCAATGACACAGACTTTGAAATGCTTAAATGTCTGCTGTTGTAATGCTTTCACGCAATTAAACAAGAGCTCCCAGGAATTCCAATTGACGATGACCACACACACTTTGCACTCATCAGCATCATTATTCGCGGCCGTTGTTTCGCTCATGAACCGGGTGAATAATACTGCGCTTCGGATTTATTGAGTTGTGATGTCCACCATTCTATGGTCGCATCAAGTCCATAATCCAGCGATATGGAAGGCTTCCAGTTTAATTCATCTTGCAGCTTTCGGACATCAGCAAGTAAAACAGGAGGATCATGAGGAGACGTCGCGATAGCCCCTAACCTCAGAAGGTCTTCTCGATTTAATTTTTGGGCAACCGTTGTCACGACATCTTTTATCGCAAGGCCTTGTCCAGAAGCAATGTTTACGGGCCCTTGTACATTTGAACCAAGTAAGGCGACGAAAGCAGAAGCAATATCTGCAACATGCAAAAAATCTCTGACCTGTTCACCTGCCGAACATGAGGCAGGCTGTCCTTGCAATAAAGCAAGAATGACCGATGAAACAAGTCGGGATGGATATTCAAAGGGACCATAAAGAAAAAAAATCCGCCCCCAAGCACTACTCAAGTCAAATTGTTGGCTGTACGCGCCCAACATTGTCTGTAGTGAATGTTTACAGGTGCCATAAACAGTCGCCGGTTTGAGAGGCGTCTTGTTCTCGTTACACCAGCCGTAGTCCCAGTCGTATTCAGCGCAGGACCCCGCCATGACGACTCGTTGACCGCCTGATTCAGCAAAACCATGTAAAAGATCCAGACTTGACCGTACCCACTGAAAGTTGTCAACCGCCGTCCAATAGTGTCCGGGCTTGGCGTTCCAGGCGAAATGTAACAGATGTGTAGGCTGAACCGCTTCAATCAGTGAACCAGCTGCGCCTTCTTGCAGTAAATTGATTTCATGCCATCGCAAAGAGGCACTGGATGATTGACGCTGTTGAGAAACCGCATGAACCTCAAACCCCTGCTCGATCAATAGGGGGATACAGTGCCTGCCTACAAACCCGCTTGCTCCCGTTAACAGAACTTTTTTCATCATTAATATCTCACTGCCACAAAAATTGAGCCCTAAACTAAAGCGGGATTTCCAGATCGATTAATCAACGCTCAATTCTGGTACTGCAGTTACAAACTGTCCCCCCCATTCACGAATATAACTGAGTTGATCAGTAATTTCACTTCGTAGATTCCAGGGCAGAATAACCACATAATCCGGCTTGGATTGCTGAAGATAGCGCTCATCCACAATCGGAATTCGGCTGCCGGGCATAAATTTGTTCTGTTTGGAAGGATTGCGGTCAACCACATAGGAAATAAAATCAGGCCTGACCCCGGCATAATTCAACAATGTATTTCCTTTTGCTGCCGCTCCGTAAGCTGCAACCGTATTGCCCTCATTGCTTGCATTTAACAAAAAAGCGAGAAAATCATTTTTCACCCTATCCGTCTTTTTTTGAAATCCATGATAATAGTCACGTTGTTGCAATCCTGCATTCATTTCTTTGAGCAGTAGCTTTTCTACATTCTCCGTGATTGCCCTCACACCCTGGCCGGTTCGTTGTGCAAAGACCCTGAGGCTTCCTCCATGCGTGGCAAGCTCTTCCACATCAAAAACCGTCAACCCATTTGCTGAAAAGACACGCGTAACTGCAGACAGGGACAGATAGGAAAAATGTTCATGATAAATAGTATCAAACTGGTTTTCGGCGACTAAATTCAACACATGGGGAAACTCAAACGTCGCCACACCATGAGGTTTAAGTAATTTTTCAAATCCAGCGACAAAATCATTGATATCAGGAACATGCGCCAATACATTATTTGCCGCCATTAAATCGGCCTGCTTTCCCTTGGCGACAAGCTTATTCGCTAAATGCACGCCAAAAAATTCTTCAATAATCGAGATACCTTTTTCCCGGGCTGCTGCTGCAGTACTTGCGGTAGGCTCAACTCCGGTACAAGGGATATCCATCGCATTAAAATATTGCAACAGATAACCATCATTGGCCGCCACTTCAACCACGTGACTGCTTTCATTTATTTGCAACCGCGCGACCATCGCTTCAGTATAACGCTTGGCATGCGCAAGCCAGCTGGTCGAAAAACTACTGAAATATGCATATTCCGCGTCAAACAATTCGTCTGCCTGTGCGAAGTCTTCTGTTTGAACCAACCAGCATTGATCACATACTAAAACAGAAAGAGGAA
Organism: Methylococcaceae bacterium; assembly: GCA_006844705.1. Taxonomy (GTDB): domain Bacteria; phylum Pseudomonadota; class Gammaproteobacteria; order Methylococcales; family Methylomonadaceae; genus Methylomarinum. The sequence goes on from SPJS01000107.1 coordinate 27,223, forward strand.
ACCATTTTTCCGGCGCATGCAGACTGCTTTTCGTCAGGTATGCATTTGAAGGCGGTGCGCTTCCAAGATCCACTAATGAAAGATCAAGCTCGGCACCACAATGGCGGCACTTCATAATTCGACTCCTTTGAATGTATCATTGAGGAAAGTATGTGATTGGTCACGCTGGGATAGCCCAGTCACTGGTTGCGGCCACTGTATCGACAAGCGAGGATCCTGCGGGTGCAATCCACCTTCACAATCTGACTGGTATGCAGCCGTATGAAAATAAAGCAATTCACAATTGTCTGTCAGCGTTTGAAAGCCATGCGCAAATCCTTCAGGGATAAGCAGGGTTTTATGGTTTTCATCAGTGAGTACTACTGCATGCCATTGCAGAAAAGTCGGCGAGCCCGTTCTCATATCAATGGCCACATCATATACTTCACCCGCAATACAGCTGACCAGTTTGGTTTCTGCATGCGGCGGGTACTGAAAGTGCATGCCTCGTAAGGTATGTTTTTTCTCAGTTAATGTATGATTAATTTGCACAATCGTTTTATCTTGCGCAAGGACGGGGTGTAGATCATTGGCACAAAACAAGCGTTCCAAATAGCCTCGTTTATCGCCAATAGGTTGTCTTTGCAGAACATTTAATCCTGCTATTTTGGTCGCTTGAATATCAAACCGGCTACTCATGATGCGTTCGATGTCGCTTCATAGGCATGAATCTGGGCAAGACTGATTGTGCTCATGTCTTCTCCCGCCTTCCATGCTTGGTGCCATTCCAATGTTTTATCCAGAGCCCAACCGATGTTCCAGCGCGGTTGCCATTGCAGTTGAGACTTTGCTTTGGAGCTATCCAGTCGTAATGAATTAGCTTCATGAGGTTGCTGCATAGCCTCACTGCACCAACTTGCCCCAGGCACTTTATTGCAAAGATATTCCACAATCCATTTTACTGACTGGGCATCCACTTGTTCCGGGCCAAAATTCCATGCATCAGCGGCATTATCCCGCTCTTCAAACAAGGCTTGCGCCAGCAGCAAATAGCCTGATAAAGGTTCTAAAACATGTTGCCAGGGGCGTATTGCATTAGGAAAACGAATAGACAATTCCTGCCCTGCATCTAATGCGCGTAAAAAATCCGGGATAAGCCGGTCAGCCGCCCAGTCGCCGCCTCCGATAACGTTGCCAGCACGCGCGCTGGCCAGGTGAATCCCCTGGTCCGCCAAGAAAGACCGGCGATAGGCTAACGTGACCAGCTCTGAACATCCTTTACTATTGGAATATGGATCAAAGCCGCCCATTGCTTCATGTTCGCGATAAGGCCACACCCACTCTCTGTTTTCATAACATTTATCGGTCGTAACATTTACTACCGCCTTGGCGCTTTCTCCTTGTCGTACAGTTTCCAACAGGTTTACCGTACCCATCACATTAACGTCATAGGTTTCCACCGGATCGATATAGGAATATCGCACTAAAGGCTGCGCAGCCAGGTGAAAAACAATCTCGGGTTGTGCCTTGTCAAAGGCGTTACCTAGCTCTTCTCTTTGGCGGATATCAGCAATCGTACTGCTGGCTAATTTGTCTTCCAACCCAGTGACTGTATACAAATTAGGATCGGTTGGAGAAGGAAGAGAATAGCCATGTACTTCAGCGCCCATATCTATCAACCAAAGTGCCAACCAGCCTCCTTTGAACCCGGTATGCCCGGTCAAAAATACTTTCTTATCCTGCCAGAAGGAGCGATTCATCACCACACCTTCCAGGGGGCCTTAGCCGAGGACCACAATTCTTCCAACAACGTCTTTTCTCTGAGTGTATCCATTGGTTGCCAAAAACCATCGTGCTCAAAAGACATCAACTGCCCTTCAAGGGCCAGACGCGTCAATGGTTCGGACTCCCAACTGATCTCGTCCCCGGCAATAAATTCTATACATTTGGGTGACAAAATAAAAAATCCGCCGTTGATATACCCCCCATCTCCTCGCGGCTTTTCGGAAAAACCTAAAACCTGAGACTCTTGAATTTTTAATGCACCATATCGGCCGGGCGGCTGAACTGCAGTCACGGTTGCCCATTTTCCGTGTTGTTTATGAAATTCTATTTCACGACTAATATCAACATCCGACACTCCATCGCCATAGGTAAAACAAAACATGTCTTCATCCTTGATATAGTCTGCAACGCGTTTCAAACGCCCCCCAGTCATAGTGTCTTCCCCTGTATCCACCAACGTCACCTGCCAGGGCTCGGCATTCCGCTGATGAACTTCCATTTTATTGTGTCGCATATCAAATGTTACATCCGACATATGTAAGAAATAGTTGGCAAAGTATTCCTTAATCAAATAGCCTTTGTAACCGCAACAAATCACAAAATCATTGACCCCATGAGCTGAGTAGATTTTCATGATATGCCACAAGATTGGTTTACCTCCAATCTCAATCATAGGTTTTGGCTTCAAATGTGTTTCTTCGGAAATGCGTGTACCAAGTCCACCTGCTAGTATTACCGCTTTCATATTATTTTTGTTGATCAATCAATCTCGAGGATGTTGAAAATTTATAGCGTTTCACTCGATACATTCTTATTATTCTTTTCAAAACCGGCGAAGCCTAAGTGTGCTGCACTTTAGGTATTATTGAACATTGAAAAGATAGCGAAACACTCCCTGAAAAATGGATTTTATCCCTCTATGGTGCATTGCAAAACTCAACAACTTCTTGTAAAAATCTATTTTAAGTTTGACAGGTCTAAGTTTTAAACCAAGCTTTAGGCTGTATTCCAAGCCTTTGGTACCAAAAAGCTGCCATCCGAACATATTATAACAATCCTCTTTTGATAGCCCCCATCTTCTTCCAGCCAAAGCATAAAAGTATTCAGAAAAGTCATGCTTTGTTTTTTCTAACTCTCCACCTCCATATGCATCCGTACTATATCCTCCTTCCCTGTAATGAACTAAAGGATGAGGATAATAAGCCGGTTTAAGCCCATTCATGAGCAATTTCATCATCAGATAATTTTCTCTGGTTTTATGTTGAGAGACAAATGCATCTGAAGCGATAATCAAAGACTTTTTCACTAGCATTGTTTGGTGGACAATCCCCATACAACTGAACACACCATAAAGCGATGTAGGAAACGTGTATTGCGATTGATCACTCCTGATAATTGTCGCATCTGCATAAAACCAGTCTACGCCGGTTTTTTTGATTAAATCCACTGCAATACTGATGGCATTTTCATTACAAAAATAATCATCAGAATTCATAACATTTATAAACTCACCCGACGCGAGAAGGATGCCTTTATTCATTGCATCCCATATCCCTTCATCGGGTGACGAAAATATTCTGACCGACGCGTGATTTTCATACTCTTTAAGCAGCTCAAGAGTCCCATCCTCAGATGCTCCATCAATAATCAAGTACTCCAGATTTGGGTAGGTCTGCTGTAATACCGAGTCCATACACTGCCTTAGCATGTCAGTACGGGCACTTTTTACAATATCCTTAACAATCGTGATGACAGTCACTCTCGGCAGCGCATCATCACTCGGCTTTGATATTGAATCGCTATTGCGATGTTCCTGGTTCATTGTTGCTTGATTTAATCTACAAGCATTTAAAGTTTCGTTGGAAAAATGCTTGCCTATTCCATGCAGACCACAGGGAAGAATCAAATCTAATTGCGTATCACGTATTTCATCGAGATTTACTTCTAATGCAAATTTCGCTGCAATCTTAGGAGGCGCTACATTCAATGATTTATCCAATAATGCATATAAAACACTAATCATGACATCTTCATATACATTATGCTTTTTTTGAAATGCGTCAGCATCAACCCAAATTGATTTACAAATATAAAGATATATTCGAAAAAGATCATAGCGTTTGTTCAACAGCAAAAAAAAGGCACCTTGGAGTGCAAGTAAATAATTTGGATTCTTTTTAAAGTTCGAACACAGTTGTAACATTTTGGCCGTTCGCCTGAGACAAAACCCGCCATTACCTCCAACAGGAGAAGCAAGTTGCCAGATATTGTGACAATCTTCTTGATCTGGAAGAAACAGTGGTGCACCCACATAATCGTATCCACTCTTCATCCATTGATTTATCTCATCTCTAAACACCCAAGAATCCAAATGGCAAATTAAGACATACTCGTATTGCTTAAACAACGTATAAAACTCTGCTGATAAGGCCATGGTATTGTAATTTTCAATTGACCCTAAAAAGCCTGGCCTCAAATTAATAACCTGAAGATTTTGATACGTTGCTGAAAGCTCAACATAATATTTTTTATTTATATCAGCGGGCAACAATATATATACCTGCCTTTTTTCAAATACTTTTAATGTGTTTTCTAATGATTCCAGCTCCAGAGGATCACAATCTTCTTTATGCGTCGGTATCAAGATTGCGCAATCATGTTCAGCCGCTGTGTTGATTTGCATTTTAGCTTCTTTTATTGGCTACAAAGTTTTCCAGGCAAAAAAGGATAACTTCCCTTTTTGAAACAGGGATTCATTTTTAAAAAATCTGCATTGGTTGTCTGTAATGAGTTCATTTTGTCTGAACAAATGACGAAATACCCCACTATTCGGCCACTCTGATTCGCAAAATACATTGCCCCAATAATCAACAACTACCGCTTTTTGATTTAATCGCATCACCCTATGGGTAAGAGAATTATCACCACTTTCAAACAACCATGCATCCATTTTTGACTGAATGGACTCATTTTGTGTTAACTCAACAAAAATCTTTCTGTCTATCGCAAATGCATTTGATCTGATATGAGGGTTTGGCGATTTAGGAAAAGAAGGGGACAAAATAGACATACTTTCATAGGAAGCAGTGCACCCGACCAGACCAATTTGCCTGTCTTCAAGGGGCTGGATTAATTTTTTTACCCATTGATCAGCACATATTTCAGAATGTGTATTCATAAAAATGCAGCGGTCTTCGGTGATAAGCCTGGATGCTTCTACATATGCGCCGATATCGTAACTCTTGTCTTCAAAAACAAAATCTTTAAACGGAACGTCAATTGTCGCTTTTATATTCTCAATATCTTGACCATTTTGAAAACCTTTGAATATCACATAAAGCGTATGGTCGTGACCTGATTGAAACGTTTTATACGAATGAATAAATCGTTTAATTGAGTGACACTCTGTTTCCTCGGTACCTCTCGCAAGATAAATGACAGCCACTGATTGTTTAATCGATGCAGACGAGCTCAGCAAAGATGATTTTCGCACGAGTTTCTTGATGCGCTGATTCAATTCATTCTTTAACGAACCTAAAATAAATAACCCAAATTTCACCCCGTTAACTAAAACTCTTTTCCGACTCTCAGTTTGAGGGATTAAGTCACACATATTTTGAGTCATCGAACTCAACAAGCGCAACGGTGATGTTATTTTCCAGCTTAACGATTGTTTAATAATCACTAGGTCTGACTCAAGTGATTTAATGATCGATTCCTTATGTTGTAACACAGCCTGTAACTTCTTAAGGTTACCTTTCTGCTCATTAATCATTTTTTCTGCTTCTTCGATATACGCCTGTTTTTCAACAAGCGCATCAATATACGCTTTGTTATCGATATCAGGAGCAATCGTCCAGGCTCGACCACTTTGATCTGGTGCACTATTGCATTGCCCATGCAAACTCAAATGCCCGGACACTACCAGCTCAACTTGTCCTGCAATGCAGTGAGGGCCAAGAATATTGTGCTCTGGTGTCCTTTTTCTGATCACACACATCGAATTGATAAACTCAATAGAATGTAAATGCTGCAATGCGTCTGGCGATAGGGAGCAATCGTATTCATCAAAAAAACACTGCAAAACATCTGTGGATTGAGCATTATCCCCCCAATGTTCGCAATTCAATACATCTGCCAATGCCTTAAAAAAAGCCACAGAAGAAAGAGGGTTATATAGCCCTCCAGAGTATTCTTGCCAATAGCTGCAATGTAAATCTTCTACTATAAAAACTCCGTCATCTTTTAACACCGCGAAATAATGGCAAAACGCTTTGATAATATCAGCTGAAGTATGAGAACCATCATCAATGATAATGTCAAAAAAAGGGGATTCATTGATAATTGACTGGAATGTTTTTTCCTGGGTTGCATCCCCGATAATCAATTTTATTTTAGGGTCACTGTAAGCTATCTTTTGGCAATCTGGATTTACATCACAACCGGTTATTTTTTCCGCATGCGTAAAATACTGCCCCCAGATCGCCAGCGACCCTCCATTCTGAACACCTATCTCTAGCAAATGAACAGGCTTCTCTCTATACGTCAGAAACAAACGGTCATATTCATGTAAGAAAAGCTCCCATTTGTCCGACACATTCCCCTGATGAGTTTGGTAAAGAGCTTCAAGATTATTCATTGTATTTTGTAACATTCTTCTACGTAACCTTCTCGAGTCCAACTCTTAAAACGGTATATCTGTTCATACCCTGTCGATTGAGTAATAAAATTATTAACCGTCCGTGGTGCGAAACATTCATGATTATTGCTAATAAAGTAACTGCGTGTAATACGCTTAATTTCATTGAGATAGGTGTGGATGAAATTGTCTGTCATTTCAGGCATCCCGTCTTCATTAACCGCTATTTCAACGCTTTTTGCATCTTGATTTAAACATGCCCAGTAAGGAAGGACATTAATTCCACCTGCCCGAGGAGACTCACCATATAAACAGACATTCTCTTCGCCCACAGCATGAATGAGGAAATGACCTGATAAGATACAGGTGACCGGTAAATCAAAAATTGTGTAGTTTTGGCATCCAAACCTTTTAGAATATAACGCAGTTAAACCAATCCCCGCCCCAAACTCACACACACCACCTTGAGTTTTATTTAAGACCGATATACGGGATGCCATATACAATGCATTAATATGCCTATAGTGGAACACACCCTTGGCAGTCTCCAATCCATCGGTATGAATAACACCCATGGGAGGAGAAATATCTATCCCCAGTGCTTTTTCGATTGCAGCAACCAACCCATCTACATCGGAAAACAAATTATCCCCCCAAGGCCCCGTTTCCGGGTTCTCTGCTTGAAGTACCCCAAGATATTCAGCCAGGCACACCAACTTATCAAGATAGGTTAATGCCACGTGTTGAGGCTCAAGGTTTCTATTATATCCATCCATTGACGTGGATATACCTCCAAACCAGGTATAAGCAGTCCCGAAGTTATCAAGATATTCGGCTAGCAATTCGGCATCTTTTTGAGCTAGCGCATCAAGTAGCCCAGTTAATTCAGAAGAAATCAAGCCAGACCACAAATCATCCCCCTCTCTCTGCAAAGGCGAGTTTTTTTCATCTGTTAAAGCCTTATGGTACGCAGCTAACAAACGCTCTGCGACTCGAATTCTATTTTTCTTTTTTTCGCATTGATATGAAGTTAGAGACATCTGGGGAAGTGGACTTTTTACAGGATGGGAAAGCAGCCTTTCAGTCAGAAAGTCTTCTTCTTTACTGAACAGCCCAGGAGAACGTGAGTGGTCGATCAATTTTTTTAAGTGATTAAGCTCTTCATCCTTTTTAGAATACTCTGACCGGAGTTGTCGATGAAACTCTTCATACCGTCTTACCCAAGGAAAAAGAAGAAAAAACGACTTCAAAAATTCAGGCACGATCACATCCCATATGAATTTTATCAAAACGAATTCCAACCAGCCCCCATCTAATCCGACTGGATGAAACCGTCACTACAAGCGCATCATGCAGCCAATGGTGTTGCACATGTTCATATAAATCGCCATTTGCCAACGCAATATTAACCGTATATTGACCATTTGGAAGCATGGGCAACCGAAATTGAAACTCGGCCTTAAAATCCTGCCCGGCATTAACCCGCACTGGACACATGGATGAATAAGGCAACGTATTTTCACCAAACAGATCCTGACCCAAACGGTCACGCCATAAAAACCCAATGATGGGTTGATCCAGAGACTCTATCGCCTTTGCCCTCACCACCATACGCACATGCTCTCCCCCTTCAAAACTTGCCGCATCAGACCCATCCAGCTTTTGTAGAGAAACTTCGTTAATATAGGCGCTCCCAGTCTTCCAGCCCCGGGCTTCCTGTAAATTATCCTGCACCTCCATCAGAGAGGCATAATCAACAGCAAGCTGAGTCTTTTCATTATCATCCCCGTCTTTCTCAGAACACTGTATGTCCTCCAGCGCAAAATCATCGCCATAATCCTGTTGTAATGTATCCTGCAGATAATTTTCGGCAACAGTACTGGCAGCCCCAATTTGCTGAACTTTTCCGCTAGACAACCAAATTGCCTGCTCACAAAGATTCTGGACCGATGCCATATCATGGCTTACAAACAACAACGTGCCATTCTGTTTAAATTTACGGATAAAGCGCATACATTTTTGGGTAAAAACAGCATCGCCGACAGACAACGCTTCATCCACAATCAAAATATCTGCATCGACATGAGCAATCACCGCAAACGCAAGTCGTGCATACATTCCGCTGGAATAGGTTTTAACCGGTTGCTCGATATATTCACCAATATCGGCAAATGCAGCAATCTGATCAAATCGCGCGTCAATATCTTGATTGGCAAGCCCCAGGATGGATGCATTCATATAAACATTTTCCCGCCCGGTAAACTCAGGGTTAAACCCCGACCCCAATTCCAATAATGCCGCAACACGCCCATTTACCGCCACCTCTCCCATGGTTGGGTGCAATGTGCCGCAAATGATTTGTAGCAGCGTGGATTTACCTGCACCGTTTCGCCCAATTATCCCGAGCGTGTCGCCCCGACGCACCTCAAATGACACATCACTCAATGCAGAAAATTCATGATAATAAGGTTTACTATTGCGACGCCCAACCATTCGTTTGAGTCGCGGGTAAATTGACTGCTTCAAACGATCTTGAGGCTTGCTGTATATCTGATAAATCTTGCTCAGATTTGATACTCGAATCGCGACGTCATCAACCTGTGTCGAGTTAGAGGACATCAGCAAACCCCCTTCTTGTTTTTTGAAACCACCAAAAGCCAACCCACATAACCAACAAACTGACAGCACCGTATAATGCAAGCCCTTGCCAATCAGGCAATTGCCCATAAATGAGGACAGCTCTTGCCTGTTCAAGAATAAAGGTCAGCGGATTCATCATAAGGACAATATGATATTTTTCTGGTAAGACCGATATGGGATAAAAAACCGGCGATAAAAACAGCATCACTGTTGTCACCACGCCGATGACCTGGCTGACATCACGAATGTACACGCCCAGCGAAGCAAGAATCCAGGCAAAGCCCAGGGTAACGATCAGTAATGGTAGAGCAACCAGAGGGATTAATAAGGCTGTCCAAAAAACAAACCCATTAAGAATGACAAAAGCACCTAATAAAACAAACACGCTGACAAAAAAGTGAAATAAAGCCGTCCCAAGCGTGACAATCGGTAGGACTTCCAATGGAAAGATGACTTTTTTTACATAGTTGACATGACTGGGAATAAGACCGGGAGCGCGATTGATGATCTCTGAAAACAGGGAGTGAATAATAAGCCCAGCAAACAATACAACGGCGAATTCAGTATGTCCTTCTTCACTACCTTGTCCCCACCTTGCCTTGAAGACAACGGAAAAAACAAACGTATAAACGACCAGCATTAGAACAGGGTTAAAAAAAGACCACCCCAAACCAATCAAAGATCCTTTATATCGTCCAGCAACATCTCGTCGAATCAGTTGCGCAATTAAAGAACGGTGCTGAAAAATACTGCGAACAAGACCAACAAGAGAGACAGAATGCTTGGTAATTGGGTTCATGCAATACGACGCGGCTCCATTAAATTGACTTCAAACATCATTAATATCATGACTAACTAAACAGTTAATCTCACCTCATTCCGTATCGTTCATAAAACCATTCTCTGCTTACCATAACTCAATTATAAAAAAATCACAGAGCGATAGATAGTTTTATCTCGTGCGCAACAAATATCAATGCTTGAGTAAATCGACCTCTTCAACATTACTTTCATCGATCCTTCAATCTTTCAAAGCTCAATTAAATTTAATGGAAACCGCTTGTTAGGATGGCGGAGAGTGAGGGATTCGAACCCTCGATACGTTGCCGTATACACACTTTCCAGGCGTGCTCCTTCGACCGCTCGGACAACTCTCCTATAATTTTACTCCCAACTCACTCAGCAAGACCGCACCAGGAAAGGGACGGAGCCCGCCAATGCGTACTCGTTGTTTCGGCTCATCCTGATCCGACCCCCTTACGGGGTGCCTGTGGCAACCCAGATTGTTCTTGACAATCTGGTCGACTGCTCGGACAACTCTCCGGAGGATTCAGCGAATGCTGAAAGGCCGATTAAGATACTGTATTTGTTAACACATTGCAAACAATGGCAGGAAATTACTGGTGCAGCGCATCCAGTTCCTCCCAGCGGGAGAAGGCTTGGTCCAGTTCCTGTTCCACTTTTTCCAGTTCCGCCAGGGTTTCGCCGGTGGCTTCGGGTGCTTGTTTATAAAAATCTACATGGTTGATCTGCTCATTCAACTCGCCCTGCCGGGTTTCCAGTTGATCAATCAGGTTGGGCAGCTGCTCCAGTTCGCGCTGTTGTTTGTAGCCGAGTTTTTTGGCGGGCTTATTGTCTTTGGTTTTGTCCTTTTTTACAGTTTGTGCAGCTTTAACGGCGGCGGCATCCTGTTTTTTCTTTTCTGCCAGCCGTGCCCAGTCGGCATACCCGCCGATGTATTCATTGACGGTGCCTTCGCCTTCAAATACCAGGACGCTGGTGACGACATTATCCAGAAAGGTTCTATCATGGCTCACCAGTAATAAGGTGCCCTGATAATTCACCAGTTTGTCTTCCAGGATTTCCAGCGTTTCCAGATCGAGATCGTTGGTGGGTTCGTCCATGATCAGCAGGTTGGCCGGTTTGGTAAACAAGCGTGCCAACAGCAGGCGATTTTTTTCGCCACCGGACAGACTTTTAACCGGCGAACGTGCGCGCGCCGGAGCGAACAGGAAGTCACTCAGATAAGACATGACATGGCGTTTGCTGTCGCCGATGTCCAGGAATTCATTACCGTCGGCCACGGAATCCACTACGCTCATTTCCGGATCGAGCTGTTCGCGCAGCTGGTCAAAATAGGCGACTTGCAATTTGGTGCCTTGTTGCACACTGCCGCTGCTGGGGTCCAGTTGTTGCAATAGCAGTTTTAGCAGCGTGGATTTTCCCGCGCCGTTAGGCCCCAGCAGGCCGATTTTATCGCCGCGATCAATTAATGTAGAAAAGTCTTTGATGATGGTCTTGTCGGCATAGTGAAAATTGACGTTTTTGGCTTCGATTACTTTTTTGCCAGAAGCTTCGCCCTTTTCCATGGTCAGACGAGCACTGCCTTTAACATCGCGTCGTTCGGCACGCTCGGTACGCAGTTTCTGCAAGGCTCTCACTCGGCCTTCATTGCGCGTACGACGCGCCTTGATGCCTTGCCGTATCCACACTTCTTCCTTGGCCAGTTTTTTATCAAACTCGGCATTCTGGCGCGACTCTTCTTCCAGTGCAGCGGCTTTGCGACGCAGATAATCATCATAACTGCCCGGCCACGACACCAGATTGCCGCGATCAAGATCAATAATGCGGGTGGCCAGTTTTTGCAGAAAAGCACGATCATGAGTGACAAATAACACCGCGCCTTTGAAAGCCAAAACCTGTTCTTCCAGCCAGCTGATGCTGTCAAAATCAAGGTGGTTGGTCGGCTCGTCCAGCAACAGAATGTCGGGCTCGATCACCAGGGCACGGGCCAATGCCACACGCCGCTTCCAGCCACCGGACAGGCTGTTGACCTTGCCATCGGCAGGCAGGTCTAACTTGTTGAGTGTGGTTTCCACCCGTTGCTGAAAATGCCAGCCCTGGTCGGCTTCCAGTTGTTGCTGGAGCTCGCCCAGGGCGTTGAGTGACTCTTCACTGCCATCCATGTGATTGAGTGCTTCGTGATATTGCATAATGACATCACCCAATTGCCCCAATCCGGAAGCCACCGCATCGTAAATGGTATGTTCGTCATCAAGGTCGGGCGATTGTTCCAGCCAGGCCATTTTGATTTCCGGCTGCCGCCAGACCTCACCGGAATCGGGCGGCACCGAACCGGCGATAATTTTCATCAAGGTGGATTTTCCTTCGCCATTACGCCCCAACAGGCCGACCCGTTCACCGGGGTCGAGCTGGAAATTTGCATGGTCTAGCAAGGCATGGGTGCCATAAGCAATGCAGGCATCATTTAAGCGAATTAAAGGCATTTGTTTTGTAAGTAACGTCTGAGTAAGTCCAGTGCGGCAATCGCCGCCTGATGTTGTTGGCGCGCCGGATTACCGGCCAGGGTTCGCTGGCTGCAGCGTAAGCCATCCGGCGTGTACAGGGCATTATATATGACCCGCGCGTGTTGCGGCGAATCCTGATGTAATTGCACCAGTGCCAGCTTGCAGGTGGATTGCTGTTGCAACTGCTGTGCACAGTGCGCGGCCATATTTTCAGTATTGTCGCTCTGGGCCTGGCTGAATTGCTGAATCAACGAGGACACATCCGATTGAAACAGGCTGCTTTGCAGCCATGGCGCACGCATCAGTTTTGTGGCTATCAGGCCATGACTGGCACTTTCCGCAATCGCCAGTGTTAATTGGCGAGCACTCATCACTTCATCCAGCACTGTCAGCAAATGGTTTTGACCTTGCGCATTAAGGTCGATGGCAAAGACGGTATCACCGATGTGTTCGGCCACCTGCTGACCAGTCTCCATCATGTGCGTTTCGTCATAGCCGGCAGGAAAGCACAGTTTGACCTGGTTTTCATCCGGCGATGTCCAAAAACCCAGTGATACGTCTGGCGGTAACGACACGGTCTGTACTTGTTGTTGCAGATCAGATTCACCCGTGCCGAAAGTGCGAATGATGAGCAGATGATCCGGTTGCAGGGTGAACTGATCAAGCAATTGCGGTTTAATCCACTCGCCGAACATGCCCTTCATTTCACTGGGCACGCCGGGGGTAAAGAAAAACCGGCAACGCTGCTGCTTAAGTGCAAAACCCGGCGCAGTACCCCACAGATTATCCAGCCGGCTTGCCCCCTGCGGAAACATGGCCTGTTTGCGGTTGCTATCAGCCATGTCGCGTTGTCGATGGGCAAAGTATTGTTTGATTTGCTGTAGTGCGACCTCATCCATGTGCAAGGGTCGGCCAAAGGCTGCGGCTACCGCCTGAGCGGTTAAATCATCCAGCGTAGGCCCCAGTCCGCCTGTGCAAATGCAGCAATCGGCACGTTCAGCAATGTTCTGCAATAGCTCGATTAAATCGGTGAGGTTATCGCCTACGGCGGTGTGGCGTTTGACTTGAAAGCCCAGCTGGGTAAGTTGCTGTGACAGCCAATTGGCATTGGTGTCTAGCACTTGCCCACGGATGATTTCCTCACCTTGTGAGAAAATTTCAGCCAGGGGTCTCATAGCAGCTGATGCCAATATGGCAGGGTGATCAGGCTGAGCAGTGTGGAGACGGTCACTGCCATTGCATACAGCGAGGCATCCAGTTTGTAGCGGTCACAAAAGACAATGCCCAATACCATGCACGGCATGGCCAGATCAAGAATAGCCGGAGCTTTGTATTTTTCTTCAAAAGGAAGGAAGTCGATCAGCAGCCAGGCAGCCAGAGGCATCAGTGCCAGTTTGACCATCAGTGCCGGTATGATGAACGGGGCATTACGCGGCGACATCGACTGCCAGCGCAAGGCTAACCCCAGCGAAAACAACATCATCGGCACCACGGCGGTGGACAGTTGTTCAAATACGCCAAACAGCCAATCCGGTGCAGGCACCTCAAATTGGTTTAAACAGGTCGCGGTAATCGCGGCGAGAAAAGGCGGCGTGCTTAAAAAGGCATACATCGGCTGGCGGCGGCTTTCATCCTTGCCGTAAAAGCGGGCGATAATGATGCCGAGCGTAAACAACAGAGGCCCTGCGGCAAAAAAATCCAGCTGTATCGCTACCGAACGCGCCCAGCTGCCGTAGGTCTGCTCCAGCACCGGCAGGCCGAGATAGGTGACATTGGGGAAGCCTGCGGCCAGAATCAACGCGCCTTTTTTCACCTTGCTGTATCTCAATGCGGTCGTCACCCACCAGGTCAGTGCCAACCCAAACAGCACCGCACTGACGCCCAAAATGGAAAACTGAAAAGACTGCATCCCCAAATCCGCTTTCCACAATACCTCCAGCACCATGGCCGGTAAAAACAGGTAATACACCACCGTTGTGAGTACCGTGCGGGTGTGTTCTGCGCTCAGACCGGCCGGTGCCAGATAGCGCCAGGCCATGCCGCAGCCCATAATAAAGGCCATCTGGATAAGGGTGGTTGTCATTTTTCACAGGTGATTGAATAATCGTCGCATTTTAGCATTCACGCTGTGAGGGTGTTGGGGTAATATGTGAAACTATAAGAACATACATATTTTCCACAACAATAATCTCTATTTTTTCTATGACCGAACACTTTTTATCCAATAAACCCATTCCTTCCCGCGAACGTCTGATTATGGCGCTGGACGTGCCGTCTATTCCAGAAGCACAGACACTGGTTGAATCGCTTGGCGATTCGGTTGTGTTTTATAAAGTCGGTATGGAGCTGTTTATGTCGGGCGATTATTTTGGCTTTATCGAGTGGCTGAAAGCGCGCGATAAAAAAGTGTTTGTCGATTTAAAGTTTTTCGATATTCCCGCCACGGTGGGGCGAGCTATTCGGGCACTGAGTAAAAAGGGGGTCGATTTGGCGACCATTCACGGCAACGACTCGATCATGCAAGCCGCTGCCGCAGAAAAAGGCGATTTAAAAGTACTGGCGGTGACCGCATTAACCAGTCTGGATCGTGGTGATCTGGATGACCTGGGCTTTCAGTGTGATATCAAGGAACTGGTGTTGTCCCGCGCTAAACGCGCGTTAAGTATCGGCTGTGACGGCATCGTGTCATCCGGCCTGGAAGTACCGATGATTCGTGCCGAGCTGGATCATAAGTTATTGGTCATCACCCCCGGCGTACGCCCGGTTGATAATCGCGATGATGACCAGAAACGTGTGGTCAGCGTAGAACAGGCTTTCCAGAATGGCGCGGATTATATCGTGGTTGGCAGACCTATTCGTGATGCCGAAAACCCCAAATCTACCGCGGAAAAAATTCAGGGGCAAATCGCCAGCCTGTTTTAATTGCATGAACAAGGATAAAAGGCAGGCGATATTTGATCGTCTTGCCGAGCACATTGCAGAACCAACCACCGAGCTGGAATATTCCACAGCGTTTGAATTGCTGATTGCGGTGGTACTGTCCGCCCAGGCCACAGATAAGGGCGTCAACAAGGCGACGGCCAAATTATTCCCTGTTGCTAACACAGCGCAGGCAATCCTTGATTTGGGCGAAGACGGGCTGAAGGAATACATTAAAACCATCGGGCTGTTCAACAGCAAGGGGGGCAATATCATCAAGCTGTGTCAGGCCTTGCTGGACAAACATCATGGAGAAGTCCCGCAAACCCGCACAGAACTGGAAGCCCTGGCCGGGGTCGGTCGTAAAACGGCCAATGTCATTCTTAACACTGCCTTCGGCCAACCCACCATTGCCGTGGACACCCACATCTTCCGCGTCTCCAACCGCACCCGCATTGCACCGGGCAAAAACGTACTGGAGGTTGAGCTAAAACTGGACAAGTGGATTCCCAAACAACACAAACTGAATGCCCATCATTTATTGATTTTACATGGCCGTTACACCTGCATCGCGCGCAAGCCACGTTGCGCAAGCTGTGTTATTGAAGACTTGTGTGAGTTTAAGGAGAAGACACTTGTACAATAGCGCCCAAACAGATCAAAACAGAAGTCAAGACCTGGTTAAACGTATCGATAACATTGACGGCCATATAATGATTCGCTAC
This sequence comes from Methylococcaceae bacterium, assembly GCA_006844705.1. Taxonomy (GTDB): domain Bacteria; phylum Pseudomonadota; class Gammaproteobacteria; order Methylococcales; family Methylomonadaceae; genus Methylomarinum. The sequence goes on from SPJS01000107.1 coordinate 43,218, forward strand.
TACGCATCACCCGTCTCGAAACCTCTGTGGACATTGCTGAAAAGCAGCGGAAGTTGAAATAAAGGTCTCCCGCGCTGAATACGCGGGAGTTATTAGGACATCAATCCAAAACGAGCTATTTAGCTTTTTTTGACCTCGCTTTATATGCCCCAAATGTTATTCCTAAAGATAAAATCAGAAGCCCTGCTAACGGAATCATTGGTATCTGCATAGCCCCATGATCACCCGGACCTGGTATTCCATTTCCTGGAGTGCGTCCTGAACACAAAACGCTATCATCGCCAGGTTCTGGTACTGCCGTATTAACGGAATAGTGAGCGATAACGGTACTACCGGGATCGAGAGCAGGCAGCTGGATAATCTGACTAATTTGAGAAACAATCAATCCGTCATCACACGCTTGAACCATGACATCTCCAGAATGCGGAATCAAACTTGATATCGCATTTTCTAAGAATGCTCTTTCAGCATTCCATTCTTCGGCTTTCCAGCCTGTTGCCACATTCCCCGGGGTTCTATAAAACGCCTCAAACCCTGAAAGCGGCGGTTCAAAATTTGAATCTGCTAATAAATTTGCTGTTGTTGTCGTTGCTTCAATTTTTAATGTCGCATCATCGATGAATAGGCCATCAACTGTTAAGTCCGAATTACGTGCTCGAAGTTCAAAAGCGATACATTTTGATGACCCTAATACAATGGTTTGTTCAACTTTAGTCCATGTATTTGCAACCACTGGGACTGAAACAGCGGTTCCTTGAAGATTTGTACAACTTCCTCCTGGCGTTGGTGAATCGCCTTTGAAAACAGCTATAAACGCAGGTATGCCGGCAGTATTATTAGTACCGTTCACCCAATAAGATGCCTTCACAGTAGCATTCGTTGTATTTGTCTGCGATAAATCAAGGATTTGCCTTACTTGAGATACTCCCCCTCCCGTTTTATTCAACTTTAGCATGCTACTACCGCTTCTAGGTTGCACGCCGCCCGTTGCCCCTATAATATTGGCATCTTCAGCCCGCCATTTATCTGTTTTGTGTTGCGGATCCTGGGATATGTATGACACAAGCTGGGTACCTTCAAACCCCGGCTCAGTTAACGCCTCACTTCCCGTCTTGATTATTTCCAGGTTGAATGCTGCTGAATCAAAAAACACACCTTCTACGGGCAGCGTGTTATTTCTTGCACTAAATTCGAAATGACAATGCGTATGGTCATTATTGATTGTTAATGAATCAGATAATAATTTCCATCCATCTGCATGATTTACACTGGCAAGAAGGCTTTTGTTAACCCCAACAGGTGAAGCACCTGCATTAATGGTACCGTTTGGATTTTGCCCAGCCCCACACTTTAAAGATAAATGTGTGTCAGCCGCATGTAATGAACCGATTAAAATAAAATTTGTGGCAAATAAAGACCCAATTAACAATTGTTTCTGTTTAAAACTTGAAGACATTTTCACACTCCTCCAGATAGTAAAGTTAGGAAAATAATAAAACAAAGCTATTTGCAAAATAGCTCTACCCTATTCAGACGGTTTCACAGTTCGAGAAAACAAAATAACATGGGAAAGGTAATAAATAAGGAGACATATTCAGTCCAATTCATTAAGTTTTAATGAATTTTTTATGTCAAAAAGATGACAGGCATCACGCAATACATATGAAACAATTATCATGAATTAAAAGATCTTTTCGATAAGATCTTTTAATTCATGACTAGGACTGGCATTCGATTTCTCATCAAGAGCTCTAACATATAAACTATAGAAACTGTTGATTTCAACAAACCGTTCCAGCACCTTCAGCTGCTCAAACAGCGGGAAATAGAATTCCTCGCGAATCGGGTCGATGTCAATAGCGTGCCGACATAGCGTTTCCAGCAATTCGTTTTTTTGCTGCTGTTGGCAGGCTTGTACGCCGTGGTAAAGCATTGCAAAATAATCTCGCTGGAGATCCTGGGCGTAAAGCTCGATGGACATCGGGTCTTTCTCGTGACAGTAAAAATCTCCGGGATAAAGCACGGGTAACTTCGCTGCTTGCTCAACTAATTCGGGTGATTCCAGCGCGTAGGCACTGATTTTTTCAAGGTGTACTCGCAGTGCTTTATTGTCAACCCAGCATTTTTCGTCGCTTAAGCACAGCCTTTTGTTTTGCTGAATAATATTATCCTTGCCGATAATTTTGCGTAGTCTTGCGACCACAGATTTGAGGTTGGTCTGCCCGTTATCCGTATCTATTCCCGGCCACAAACTCTCGATAACCTGTTGGTAGCTGAGTGCCTCTTCATGGATGGACAGCAATTTCAATAACAATAATGGTTTGTAATTTTCTTTCTTACCGCGCTGCCAGATGTCGCCTTCCAGAACAATAGCGGGTTCTCCCAGCCAATGAATTTTTACCGGCCAGGGCCAGCGAGGGTTAAGCATGGCATGATTATCCGGGGCAATATTTTGCTGCCTGATCAGGTTTTTCACCTTGTCAGGATAGATATTATGTTCTAGCGCCAGCGAATACAATGGCGCTAAAATCCAGTTAATCCGCCCAGGATAATCAATAATACCGCTGTCTTCAGCCACCGCCAGCGCATCGGATAAATGCTGGCAGCATTGATCCGGCCGGTTTTCTTCATAGTGAAGATACGCCTGGATCAGATCCATCAAATAAGAGCCGAAATATCCTTTAAACGATTTCAGAACGCGGCAAAGTTCTGCAAAATATTTTTCAAAGTCTTTTTTATTACCTGCCGCAATGCAGGTGAAACACAATAAGATACCCAGACACGCCTGTGCCACCGGCATACAGGCTTGCCGCGACAACATCATGCCCAGCTTGAGGTCATCAAGCGCGGATGGCAATTCCCGCCGACACAGTTTTTGCCAGCCGGAAAATTGATAATACTGCGCATAATCCAGTTTGCGGGTGACGCCTTCCGCCGGTTTTGCAAGCGCAATGTAGTGCGCTGCTTGTTCCAGTTGATTATCAAACAGATAAGTGAAGACAAACTGGCTATAGACAAAGTTTTGCATCGGCAGCACCTGAAATTGCTGCATAAGGACTTCCGCCTTACGGCAATGATTCAACGCCAATTCTCTGTCTGCACCGATCCAGCCTACTTGCGCATTGAAGATGTGCCATATAATCAAGCTAACGGGCGTTGCCTGCGGATAGCTGTTAATGCCTCTGAGCATTGCCGACAGTTTTTTAACATAGCGCACTTCCCCACTAATCACCGTATGGGTGATTAACAATGCGCCGAGGGCAACTTGTTGATTGCCGTCCACTGCTGGCAGTATAGTGAAACAACGATCAAGCAGTCCTTCAAAATCATGCGGGTGTCCGTAACGATGAATACAACTGCCGAATAGCGCGGTAAAAAATCGCGCTTCACTGTATTGATCGGCGAAATTGTGGTGCCCGTAATACGGGCGAACTTCATCAATCCATTGCGCTAACTCACTATAATCATCCAACACCATTAAGTATGTGTCGATGATAAATGTCCAGCTTTGTAGTTGTTCGGCCAAATCGCCGTTTTGCCGGTGAAGTTGATAGGCCTGAATGAATTTCGCACGCGCCTGATGGGGATCGGCTGCCATCAGGCAATGTCCTTGCAGCGCAATCAACCCACCGCTATTTTCCACAATAGCCGATGGCACGCGCTGTAACCAGGCAGCAAGCAAGGCATGCTGCCCTTGCATCAATAAGGTTTGCGCGTACTGTGTCATCAGTTTTATTAAGGCTGTCCAATTGTGCTCAGCACAGTACAGTTCGGCCGCAGCCTCCAAGCTCCCTTCGGCAACCAGATGCGAGGCAATTTGACACTTCAGCTGGCGTGCCAGATCACTGTCATATTCCACTTCAAAACGGTTTCGTAAATATTCGGCAAACAATGGGTATAACGTTATCAACTCCGGCTGATCTCCTTGGGTAACAAAATGATGACGCTGGAGATAGCCTGCAAACAGGGTTTTCACCTGAGCGGGCGGCAAGTCCGCTATGTCTGCCAGCACGCCATAGGATACTTCTTGAAAATAAGCCGCCAACATTAACAAACGGCACATGACATGATCGCACTGAGCGCATACTTCATTAGAAAAATAATTGTCCAGCACTGCCATATAATCAAGCTGTGCAGGCGTTTGCCGGGTAAATTCTTGCGCCAGCAAGCAGATACCGGCAACCCAGCCGAGCGATTTCGCCTGGATTTGACGCGCGCTTTGCTCGCAATCGATCTTCTTTAAAAGTAATAATTGGCGTGTTTCATCCGCGTCAAACAGCATTTGCGATTCACTGACAACCGTCATCAACTGATTGACGAGCATCCGCCCATACGGAGCGGGCGGCGAGCAACGATCAAGAAAAATCAAATTGATCGTTATATCGGGTTGTAGCAGGACATCGGCAAAAAATTGATGCGTGCGGGCGGTCTCATCAAGCACATGCACATTATCTAGCACCAGAATAAACGACTCACCGGTGTTGCAGTGGGATTTGAAATATCGAATCAGCTGATGAAATGAATCCGCTTCGCTCTCCGCTGCATCAACATTGAATTTTTGCGCAAGTTCGCTCAACAAGTGCCGGGGGTCATTATGCGCCGGCTCAAGACAAAGCCAGGCACAAGGATTCTGTTGATTTTCCAGATAGTCAGAAACACAAAGTGATTTACCGGCTCCGGGTGGCGCGGCAACCCAGACATGTCGCCCATCTAAGATGGCCTGCTTAATCGTGCCACAAACCATCTTGCGTTCAACATACTCGGGAGGAATATGTGGTTTTTGAAAAAAAGAACCAGCTCTCGTATTCTGTTGCTCTGAAAACGCCATCAATGTCACCCGCGTATCTTGCTTGTTTTTTTCGACTCGTTTCTCGTATATTACGTCACTACGTGAAAAAGTAGAATGAGAACGATTGTAGTGCGGCGGTGTGTCGGAATAATGACAATGCTTTCCGAAAAGAATAGAACATTCATCATTAAGAAAGAAAACAAGCCGGTCCCTGGCTTGGAAGTAAACAAGTTCCTGTTGTCTGAACGCATCTCACAGTGTCATCATAGAAAACGAAACTTTCAAAAACCTTTCAAATGAAAATTTTATTAGTTGAAGATGATGAAGTACTGGCCGATGGGTTAAGCCACACGCTCAACAAGGGTGGATTCAAGGTCAGTGTGGCCAATACCGGTGCCTATGCGGAGCAGTTATTAATAGCGGAAGGCTTTGAGCTGCTTATTCTGGATCTCGGCTTGCCGGACATGGATGGCCTGATACTGCTGAAAAAACTGCGCAGACAACAACTTTCTTTGCCTATTCTCATTCTGACCGCACGTGACAGCATGAACGAACGTATTGAGGGCATCAGCCAGGGTGCAGACGATTACATGACCAAGCCATTTGAATTGAAAGAACTGGAAGCCCGAGTACAGGCGTTGATCCGCCGGTGTTATGGCGGATTTAACTCATCCATTAGCGTGGGGGATTTACGGCTGGATACCAGCAACGGACAGATCAAGGTCAATGACGAATTGCTCGCCATTTCAGCGCGGGAAATGGCCGTGCTGGAATTATTAATACTGCAGCACGGCAAGGTGGTCAGTAAGGATCGCATTGCCCAACAACTGTCTTCCAGTGGTGATATGCTGGCTGACAATGCAATTGAAGTTTACATTCACCGTATTCGTAAACATATTTCTCCCTACGGCGCATCAATCCGTACCATTCGAGGCTTGGGTTATCTATTGGAAGAAAAGCAGGATGACTAGGTTTAGCAGTTTAAAATCAACCATTGTTCTGCGGCTGATCATTCCGGTTCTGCTGTTTATCATCATCATCGAATGTCTGTTTTCCTTTTTTGTCACCCGTCATTATATTAACGAATCGTATGATCGCTGGCTGCTAAGCTCTGCGCGTTCTCTGGAACAGGAAATTAAAGTGAGCGAAGGCAAGGTGAGTGCGCGGCTGTCAGACTCTGCCCTTAAAATTTTCAAATGGGATGATGCCGGCACGACTTATTTTAATATCCAAACAGAAAATGGGGATATTCTGGTAGGCGATTTACCCGCGCGGGAATTTACGCCAGACCAGTCATCCAGCCAGGAGTTATTCCGCAATATTTATCTCAATGGTGAACACCTCAGAATGGTCTCGTTAAAAGCCTCAGGAGAGTTGCCCAGCATCGTTTATATTAATGTCGCAGAAACCCTGAACCGACGACATGATAGTTTTATCAGTATTCTAGTCACCGATTTAGCGCCACAAATCTTGTTAACACTGGTTATCGGCGCATTATTATACAAAGGGGTAAATCGTGGCCTGGCACCCTTAAACCGGCTGACGCGCAACATTGCCGATCGTTCACCGACCGATTTAAGCCCTTTGCCAGACGACGATATTTACCAGGAAGTGATGGTACTCACAGATACCATCAACCACTTGTTCGCCAAACTGGATGACTCTATCAGCGCCCAACAACGCTTTATTTCCAACGCCGCCCATCAATTACGCACACCGTTGGCCGGATTAAAATTGCAAGCCGAACGCGCCCAGCGTGAAAACAGCATTGATACGATGCGTCCCGCGCTGGCACAAATTCAACAAAGCGCTGACCGCATCACTCACATGATTAACCAATTGCTCCTGCTTGCCCGTTCCGATCAAATCGAAGGCAGCCATGCTTTTCAACAGATCGACTTGTTGACACTCTGCAAAGATATCTGCATGGAATGGGTGCCTAAAGCGCTGGAAAAAGATATTGCAATATGTTTTGAGGATAAGGCAGAGCAGTTTGAGGTCAATGGCGACCCCGTCCTGTTAACCGAACTGATCAGTAACCTGATCGACAACGCCATCAACTATGGCAATCCCCACGGAACCATTTTAGTGACCGTACAACACACCCCCTCACCCATGGTTATTATTGAAGATGACGGCCCGGGAATCAGCCCGCAGCAACTGGAAAAAGTATTTGAGCGTTTTTACCGCATCCCCGGCACCGCAGGCAAGGGATGCGGACTGGGATTGGCAATTGTGAAGGAAATTGCCGACCTGCATCGCATTGATTTACGCCTGGGTCAGTCTGGGCTGGGCGGGGTCAAGGCAGAATTACGCTGCCCTGTGGTCGTTAAAAATAACATCGTGTGAACATGACATGTTTCCTTGATTCCCAGTTAGAACAACGCAAAAGGTATTTGGGGCATATACCGGATTGCGGCGCGTAAACAAATAAACGAACTGCACTGTGACAACATCGTTTCCGACAATTCTGTCGCAATTAAAGGGTAGCGGCGCCCCCTTTAATTAATAACTAACAGTCCAGTAAATCAAGCGGACTAGGAACACGACATAAAATAGGCGAAAAATAGGGCTAAAATAGGGGACATAAAATAGGACCATAAAATAGGGGACAGACCACGATTAAGGAACAATAAACGTGGTCTGTCCCGAATGGCACTTACTTAAGCCCTAACCCATTGAAAACAATAAAAAAGGCAGGGTTGATGATACACTGATTGCGACCAAACACACAGTAATCACCAAGAGACCTGCCTCAATGTTCATTGATACCAAATTTTCACGCTGCCAACAACAAAGAATTCAAAAACATG
>SPJS01000234.1 GCA_006844705.1 Methylococcaceae bacterium
ACTACCGGCAGGCGCTTGGGGCGTTTAGAATGTTTAAAGCGATAGTCTTCACTATTTCTTTCCAACACCTGAGTCATCAAAAACACCAGCGCATTCAATGCCTGGTTCTGCGTGCTTGCAGCCACATTGCGTTCCACAACCAATGCCGTTAAAAAACGTTCCACATCGCGTTTGCCAATATCATTGATCGGCTTGCCCTGGAGCGACTTTAAAAATCGTGAGGCCCAGTCCAGGTAACTTTTTTCAGTACGAATGGAATAATGCCGCGTGCGGATCAACGTCGCCATTTCCCTTAACACATCAGCTTCAGAGCTTAATTCATCAAACCGGCCGCTAGTGAAATGCTTAACCGCTTCATTCACCGGTTGATGCGCCATTAGCGTGGCATGTTCAGGCTGTAAAGATTGCCCCGCTTCCTTCCAATACAGCCAGTCAACCTGCGTGGCCAGAGGCGAATCAGAAAAATCCACCAGTAACAACTGTAAGGCATCCACACACTGACGATATTGCCAGTCACTTAACCGCTCATGACGAGCAACGTAGGTAAGGTACGCTTCCAGCTCAGACTTGGAAATATCGGTAATCCGCTTGCCCGGATGCGCATCAAGAAACTGCTCCACCCGCAACACATACCACTGACGCGCCCTCTCCGGCACCTGCTTAGCTGCCAGCAAATCAATATATCGCTGCCAGTTTGATTGTTTTACTGCGACCATAATAGAATAAAATACTTAAATGATAATAATGTACTAGAAAGATTCAATCTAGTAAATATAGCGTGATTATATCTAGTCGTGTAAAATCAGAATCTGTCTAGTAAAATGTTAAGCTGAACGCGCTACCGCGCGTCCAGCTTAACGGCTGGACTTGAGTTCCACTCGATCGACTTGATAGTCGGCTCGCTAACGCGTTCCGCCTAACAATTCGTTCGAGCCACTGCGCTTCTCAAAAAAACCTTGCTCCGCAAGCCTTTTTCTGTGATGCTCGAGACTCAACTCCAGCCGTTATGTGAAAAAGGTGTTTTGGTGAATAC
>SPJS01000233.1 GCA_006844705.1 Methylococcaceae bacterium
AAGCCCTTCTGATGTAACAACAAATATCGCTAGAGATCACAACAATCATTCATCTGTCTCTCAAAGCTCTACATCACAGAAGTATTCGGATCGACCCAAGTCTAATTTATCAACAGTTCGTCATTCTGCTGAAGAAACAGGTACTAGTTGGGAGTTTGTGTATGATCAATTAGTGAATGAAATTAGAATTCGGCACTATTCGCCCAAAACACTTAAGGCTTACCGAGGGTATATTCGCCAGCTTCAAACCTTTACCAAAAGTAAAGATTATCAAAATCTTTTGCAGCAGGATGTGATTGATTTTCTAACGTTTCTGGCTGTTGAAAAACAAGTTTCTGCGTCTAGCCAGAATTTAGCCTTTAATTCGTTATTATTTTTATTTAAGCAGGTGCTTAAAAAGGATTTCGGTGAGATTAAAGGGGTTGTGCGGGCTAAGCGCAAACCTTATATTCCTGTGGTGTTATCTCGCCAGGAGATTGATCTCATTTTTGACCATTTAGATGATCCAGTCAATTTGATTGCTAAATTGCTCTATGGCTGTGGCTTAAGGCTTTTCGAATGTTTGAAATTACGGGTACAAGATTTTAATTTCGATACTGGCGTCGTCACTATTCATGATGGTAAAGGTAAGAAGGATAGAACCGTACCTATCCCGCAAAGTATTGTTCCTGAGTTACAAAAACAGTTACAGAAAGTGGCTACTATTCATGAGGCTGATTTAAAAACCAAATATTCGGGTACTTTTTTGCCTGATCAATTGGACCGGAAATATAAAAATGCGGCTAAAGAATTTATCTGGCAGTGGTTTTTTCCTGCTCAATCGTTAACCCTATTATCAGAGGCAAAAGAACAGCGTCGATATCATATTCATGAAACTGTGGTTTCAAAAGCGATTAAACGGGCGGTTAATAATGCTCATATCACTAAACGTGCAACAGCCCATACGTTCAGACATTCGTTTGCCAGTCATTTATTGCAAGCCAATTATGATATTCGAACGATTCAAGAGCTTTTAGGCCATAGTGAT
>SPJS01000232.1 GCA_006844705.1 Methylococcaceae bacterium
TTCAGCACAAGTAACCGCTCATCCGCAATATCCAGAATGCCCACTGATTATACCAACGCGTTCAGATAAAAAGCTTGAGCACTCACATTAGGAGATAAATAATGACCGATTCATGCGAACACCTTCTTTTGGCAATGTCTAAATATTGTCGAATATACGCCTGTTTAAAATGCCAGAAAGTGCATTTTGAATTGCCATACCATATTTCAATGCAGTTTCAATTTGGGCAGTTTTTTGGCATTGTTGAAAGCTTTATCGAAGCCAATGAAAATTTGCAAACCCTGCAGTCAAAGCAATCCTGGCAACCGGTTGTTGTAGATGCTAAGACAAAAAAACATTAAGTGATGTGAGGGGGGCTTTGGTCACCCGATAACAAGCGGCAACAACTTAACGTGACCGCGTATGCCTTCTCCGGCGGCCGCGATTCGTGGTGCTCCCTCAATTGATTTGACTGTTCGTATGGCTGTTTTGCCTCTGACGCTCGCGCACGATGGCCAAACAGTGCGCCCGGATCACTATCGCGGACTAAAAATCTTCTCTTCGCTAACGCTCCGTTGCCCAGGTTTTCAGCGGTTGAAACGTTACGCGCATAGTGTGAATAGGTAAATTCCACTTCGTTTGTTCATCTTTGACTCATCAAGCCGGCACAACAAATTTAGTTCTTCGCGAATCATCATTGAAACTAAGAATAGTTATCATTTTTTATGTCACGCATTTGTAGCAATTCATCGTTAGTATGAAACTGCTTTCAGGTCTGTCTAGGTTGACAGGCACCAACAGGAGGTTATTCGCTATGGCTTAACGTTTCGATGATGTTGTTTGCTGTCGCATCATCGAGATAGGAAACGGTTTGATGCTTTTTTTTCAATCCTGAAGCCGCGTAGAAAGCATTAGATTAACTATTCACGAGGTTCTTTACATGAAAACATTGTTCAAACTGGCGGCAACGGCAATTACGTGCCTATGTCTAAGCCAAAACGCATACGCAGCCAGCGGTTATACAGCGCAAAGCCATGTCGCTTT
>SPJS01000230.1 GCA_006844705.1 Methylococcaceae bacterium
AGAGGAAATAATAAATGAAAAAAAATAATATCAGGGTGCTGATGGGCGTTTTATCGGTGGCATTGCTTCCGATATCTCCAATAGTATCGGCGCAGGAATGTGATAAGACGAATACCATCTATCCTGCGTTGAATAGTGTAACCAAAGTTGGACCTGAGCGTTGCCGGTTTTCATATGCGTTAGAACAGGGAAGCAAAAGCCTTTGGTCTATCCGTAATGTGCAAATAGGTGTTCCTTGTGGCGTTTCAATTTCAGGCGACGAGGTCGTAAGCCAGGGAGAATGCAGCGAAGGAGGGCCAGGCCGCATTAAATATCTGGAGGGTTATCCGGCCACCGTGGCCACGCTGATGCCACATAAGGAATATGAAGAAGATGATGATGAAGAATATAAAAAAGGGCATAAACATAGAACGTTTGATTCATTTGAAATAGTCGCCGATACCTGCAGGGTTGGGCCTATTGGTATGGGTTTCAAAACGCGTAACAAACATCGTTGGGGGCCAAAATTTGATGCCTGCTTAACTGAAGGGCCGGTGCCTGTACCGGTGCCGGAACCAGGAGCAGTATCAGCATCAACCGAATGTCTCAATCTGGAAGAAAAATCAATAGACCCTGGGGAAGGTGCTCCGTTGACGGCTAATCAGGCAAGTATTTCTGTTGAAAGAGGGGGTAATGGATGTGTAACCAAAATGAATGCATATACCGAGCTTAATTGTCAGGGAGATGGTACGTCCGTACCGGCTCAAGACCCTATTGATAAACTTGTGTATGCTGGCGGCATGCGCAAAGCGGGATGCCCTGAAATTACGTTTGCCAAAACCGGCAGTCCTTTCCTTGGCTATGAATTTATATCGGGGGGAACGCCGTACAGGTTATGTTTTGACTTGGCGGATGGTTCTCTTGTTGATGGCGCTAACTGTGGATTCTAACAAACTGTAATGGGTGTTGAATTGCCAGGGACGGCATTAACGATTCGAGCAATCATGCCCTTGTTTTTGAATTGAAC
>SPJS01000229.1 GCA_006844705.1 Methylococcaceae bacterium
TTCATCATCAATAGGAAGCTCCGGATTTCTAGACCATTCATTCCAGGAACCATAGTAATTGCGGATGTTGTTAAAACCGGCTATTTTTAGAGCGATATAGGTATTTGACGCTCTCGCTCCTTTAAAACAGTAAATAATAATCTCATCATTTATATCCAACCCCGCTTCAGCACATAAAGCGCGTGTTTCTTCCGGTGATTTAAACAGGGGGATTGTTGTATCATCATCCATAAATTTATACCATTCAATCCAGTGTGCACCTGGTAAACGGCCTTTGCGAGGAGCAAAGTCAATCCCGTAAGGTGAAGAACTAATCCCACGCCACTCGTCTTCATCACGATTATCCAGCAGTTTGATATCCGCATTATCAATCGCTGAAATAATGTCATTAACGGTCGCTATAAATTCTTTTTGGATGTTTAATTCAAAAGTGGAAGGTGCAGGTGTCGTGGCTTCAGTCGTAACAGGCAAACCATCATTTAACCATTTGGATAATCCACCATGCAAAATTCCGACATCCTTGAGACCAAATAAACTGAATTGAAAATACCCTCGACAAGACCCACCATAACGTGTGTTGAGGCAGTCCTCATACACAATCACCGTTTTGTCATGTGAAATACCTGCTTTTCTATACAAAGGGGTAAAAATATCCTGCATTTCCTGAATACCCTCAGGCGTTGTCATTGACAATGTGGTAAATATTTCAGGAATATTTACAGCCCCTGGTATATGTCCTTTATTGAAATCTGCTTCATCTCGCACATCAACTATAATGGCATCGCCTTTAGCAAGCATTTCACTCACTTCTATAGGTGAATACAGTATTGTCTTGCTCATTTTTTACTCCTGAAAGTTAAATAAAAGAATGCAATATCACTAAAATATCGGGAATAAAATGCTGCAAAAGTTATCCAGCAGATGGTTGTAAACGTTATGCGCGAAGGCAAGGCAAAAAATGAAGAAAATGATCATTTTTAGTCATTCTTTAATGCCGAATTAGCCT
>SPJS01000104.1 GCA_006844705.1 Methylococcaceae bacterium
GTTGCCTCTGACGCCAGACGATTCATACTGTCCAGTCGCCATCAGTATGATGTGATCATTGCCGATTTATTTCATCCGTCGCGGGATGGCGCTGGTTCACTTTATACCAGTGAACACTTTGCTGCGATCAAAAAAAGATTAGCGCCTGACGGCCTGTTTTGCCAATGGCTGCCATTATTTCAAATGGACCTGAATACCTTTAAGTTAATCGCCCGATCATTCCTGGAACAATTTCCTTATGTTCAAGTTCACTTACCCCATTTCAGCCTAAGACAGCCAATTATAGGCCTGATCGGTTCCAACCAACCCCTACGCTACGCTGATGACTGGCTGTTGAACCGGGTGCATTACCGTCCTTTACAACGGCAACTTGTATCCTTGCGCCTTAATTCCGATCTGGCGTTGTTTGGCAGTTTCATTAGCGACGGCAATGGACTTGACGAATTTGTCGGCCCCGGTGAACTAAACACCGATGACCGCCCTTTGGTAACCTACCGCGCACCAGAATTTGCCTACCAGCAACGCCAGGGTCATGACCAGCGATTACTCACGCTGATAGACGCGTTAGGTCCAACTCCAAACACCATTATAGACATATCCCAATCTAATCAATCAGAACAATTCGCCAATCGCCTGGCCGCCTATTGGCTTGCCCGTAACGCGTATTTAAAGGCCGGTCTGGGCGTCTCGCCTTCCAACGATGTCTCGACCATGCTAAACCAGATCAGGGAGCCATTGTTGAATGTCATCCGTATCAGCGATGAGTTCACGCCCGCCTATGTACCATTGTTGTCGATGGCGGAGGCGTTAGCTGAATATGACAATACTGCCGCTCGCCGGTTATTAATGGATATCAAACTGGCTGCCCCAAACCGCAACGAAGCCTCTCAACTGTATCGGCAGTTGTTTATCGACCAGGAGAACCGACCATGACCAGCCCACAGGACATCCAGGCTGAAATACGACATTCCATCGTCCCGATTTTTACGACCCCTATCGCTAATTTTCGCTGGCCGCACATGGCGCAGCTAAACGATGAACTGTGCCGGGAAATTCTATTGCAGGAGCAACAAAGCCAAGGGATCATCAGAAGTAATGTCGGGGGATGGCACTCCTCAACTGATTTTTTCACTAGCGATCTGCCCTGTGTTAAGGCACTGAAATCACGGATCCATGGTTTTATAACCGAGATGTTTTCTGCATTTGACGCTTCCAAAGAAGATCCGGCGATTGCCAACCTGCAATTGGAGGGATGGGCAAATATTCTTCGCCATGGCCAGTACCACAGTCTGCACAGCCATCCCAATGCTTTCTGGTCTGGTGTTTATTACATTACTGGAAATCCTCCTCCAGAGCATGAAAATTCATTCAGCGGCAAGCTGGAACTGGTGGATCCGCGCCCCGGAGCAAGCGTGGTCTATTCCGAGCGAACCAATCTGTACGGACGTTTTTTAGTTAACCCGGTACCGGGCCAAATGCTGGTGTTTCCAGGATGGCTGCAACACCAGGTGCATCCCTATTTCGGCCCCGGCCATCGCATAACCATCGCATTCAACGCCATCCTCGCCAATACAGTTTGAAGGCGGCACCGTTGGCTCATTGAAATTTGATTTTATAGCCGAGACTGTCCAATTGATCCGGAATTGCATTGAAAGCCAGGGTTATCCTCTGCTCCCCTTCATTGGGAGGCACCCCGTGCAACATATAGCTGGGAAACAACACCACATCACCCGCCGCCACATCTGACAATACCCAGGTGTCGCTGTTGAAATGACCTACCGGTACATCATTTCTGAAAATGAATTCGCCGCCGCCAGTGGACTTGCGGAACACAGTGTTTGCGGAACTATGCGATCGGGTAATATACACCACCCCTGAAATAAAACTGTTGGCATGGGTGTGCATGAACTGACTGCCTCCATAATCCAATACGTTTAACCAAAGTTCCTTGATCGTCCATTGTCGTTTCTCAGCAAACAGGAGCTCACCAAAACTGGCCACGTGCGGACCGACTTTCTCTTTCAGCTGTTTTAACACCTGATGTTCATCAGCACTGATCATTTGCGTATGTGCAAGTTTGTCAGTTGCGGAGTTTGATGACTTTTGCCCTTGCCTAGCTATCGCTGAGATTTGTTCGAGCATCATCGAATCAACAAATGTATCAAGTTTCATCAATGGGGTTGGAAAAAGCCCTATGACCTTACTCATGAAATTATCCTGGTTAATGAAGAGAAATATTGTGTGGAATTCTTAATTGGACTGCGGGTGCATCTTAACCAGATAGATACGACCAGACAATGATTTTTATCGCTCTCATCATCAGAAGCTGGAAAAGTTTGAATTCTTTATCAGTGAGTCCTTACCGTTTCCCCATAAGTCTCAGCTAAATTGAGCTGCCTTCCCAGGATGGGAGGTGTTTTCACAAACCATGGATAATGCAAGGAAACCGAATGTCGTATTGCAATCTTAGATGAAAACGATAAGCGCATTCTGCCAAGTACCCAGATACCTGGGACTGATATAGAGAGCACACATTATCGTATTTCAAGAGGTGCTACCGAGAGTGAAATCTTCTTGGCTTGTGTGATCAGACTGAACCACAGTGTGGACAACGAAATCATTGCAGCCATTTCATTATTGAAATGGCTGCACGACACTGCGGTTCAGAATGAATATCCTTGAAGCGTTATCAACACATTAATTACTTGCCACAGGAATAGGCGAGTGAGCTGAACGCATAAATGAAATCGGCGCCTCGTCATCATTTTCAAAAGCCACTTTTTCCCATGCCTCGGCATCATTAAGCAGTGCCAATAACAGTTTGTTATTTAAGGCATGCCCCGATTTAAATCCTTTAAACTCGCCTATCAGACTATGCCCTAGCAAATAGAGGTCACCAATGGCATCCAGAATTTTGTGCTTTACGAATTCATCTGCATAACGCAATCCATCTTCATTCATGACCTTGCTGTCATCAACGACGATTGCATTGTCCAGACTACCTCCCAAAGCAAGATTATTGGCGCGCAGAAATTCAATATCTTTCATGAATCCAAAGGTGCGTGCTCGACTGACTTCTTTCACAAAAGTGGTGGATGAAAAATCCATTTCTGCTGTTTTCAGATGATCAGAAAAAGCAGGATGTTCAAAATCGATGGTAAACGTGACCTTAAATCCATCAAATGGCTCAAAACACGCCCACTTATCTCCATCTTCGACACGAACCGGCTTTTTTATCCGGATGTATTCTTTCGGACTGTCCTGCTCTGTCACCCCGGCCGACTGCAACAAAAACACAAACGGTCCAGCACTGCCGTCCATAATCGGTACTTCTGCTGCACTCACATCTATGATTGCATTATCAATGCCCAGCCCCGCCAAAGCGGATAACAAGTGTTCAACCGTTGCCACCTTCACCCCATTGTCTACCAACGTGGTAGACAACATGGTTTCTCCTACATTTCCCGGGGTTGCCGTTATCATCACTGGATCATCAAGATCGACACGACGAAAACGAATGCCAGTGTTTGGTTCGGAAGGACGCAAAGTCAAATACACTTTATCTCCGGAATGCAGGCCTACGCCTGTCGCCCGAATGGTATTCTTCAACGTGCGCTGTTTGATCATAAATTCACAACAATTTTCAAATCGGGAATATTAACATATTTTTACATATGCCATTTTCTTAATATAACTGTCACTTCGAGAGGATGAAACTGTGTATGTTCCACCGTCCTCCCTTCAGCTTGCTTTTTAATCCGCCTGGCGTCTTAAAAAGGCCGGTACATCAAGATAATCCAGATTTGTATCCTGCTTAGGCTGGGCTCCAAATCGTGTTTCACGCGGATCCGTTCTTTTTTGACGAATCACGGTTGGCTTATCCAGTACATCGTAATTCATTTCACCGCTGGCAGCTTTCTGCACCAGTTTAATCGGTGACTGCGCAATGTTCTGCTCACCCATTCCGGTTGCAACGACGGTGACTTTTAATTCATCATCCATCTCAGGATTGATGGCTGTACCGATTTTCATGTCCGCATCTTCGGATGCAAATGAATGCATAATACTGCCAATTTCATCAAATTCAGTCAGATCCATTTCCGAGGCTGTAATGTTCACCAGAATCCCTTTCGCACCCTGCAGATTAATATCTTCCAGTAACGGACAGGCGATGGCTTTTTCAGCCGCTTCTCGCGCCCGGTTATCCCCTGTAGCAACACCTGTACCCATGATTGCAGTACCCATGTTACTCATCACGGTTTTAACATCTGCAAAATCCACATTAATCAACCCTGGATGGGTGATCAGTTCGGTAATACCTTGTACTGCGTCTGCCAAGACATCATTAGCTGCCTTGAAAGCATTGGTCAGACTCAGGTTATTACCCAACACCGGCAATAATTTCTGGTTAGGAATGATAATGAGTGAATCAACATTCTTTTCCAGCTCTTTGATGCCTGCTTCCGCCACCATTTTTTTCTTGCCGCCTTCAAAGTCGAACGGCTTGGTGACCACTGCCACAGTCAATATACCCAGGCTTCTTGCCTCTTCAGCAATGACAGAAATTGCGCCGGTACCGGTACCGCCTCCCATCCCTGCAGTCAAAAACACCATGTCGGAACCCTCAATTTCTTCCCGAATACGATCCCGGTTTTCTTCTGCTGCTTGCTTACCTACTTCGGGTCTGGTTCCTGCACCCAACCCCTTCGTCAATTCAACCCCTAACTGAATTTTTGTTTCAACATCCAGACCACGTAACGCTTGTGCATCAGTATTTGCACACACAAACTCTACCCCGGCAATTGCACAATCGACCATATGGTTAACTGCGTTACCGCCGCCACCGCCGACGCCGATCACTTTGATTACCGCATTTTCACTGCTCATATCCACCATTTCAAATTTCATCTTCTCAACCTCACCTAGACAACTAAAAATTACCCTGAAACCAACTTTTCATTTTTGCGAAAATACCGCCACTTTCATCCCCCAACCCATCTCCTCGTCCATGATGTTCCTTTCCATACATTAACAATCCCACACCGGTTGAATACACCGGATTTTGCACCACATCCGTCAACCCAGACACCTGCAGCGGAAAGCCTATCCGTACTGGCATATGGAATATCTCTTCGGCCAGATCCACCAGCCCCTGTACTTTTGAACTGCCACCGGTCAAGACAATGCCGGCTGCAATCAATTCTTCAAAACCGCTCCGCCTTAATTCAGCCTGCACCAGCAACATCAATTCTTCATAGCGTGGCTCTATAATTTCTGCCAGATTCTGCGCCGATATTTTTCGCGGCTGCCTGTCTCCAATACTGGGCACATCAATTACTTCCTGGGCATCAGCCAATTGAGTTAAAGCACACGCATATTGTTTTTTGATTTCTTCAGCGTTTTTAGTCGGTGTGCGTAACGCTACCGCAATATCATTTGTGACCTGGTCTCCTGCAATCGGAATGACCGCAGTATGCCGAATCGCCCCATCGGAAAAAATTGCCAGATCCGTGGTTCCGCCACCGATATCAATCAAGCAAACGCCCAGCTCTTTTTCATCCTCACTCAACACAGAAGTACAAGATGCCAATTGCTCCAGCACAATATCTTCCACATCAAGGTCACAGCGCCGGATACATTTAATAATGTTCTGGGCAGCACTGACGCTGCCCGTTACCATATGTACCTTTGCTTCCAGCCGTATACCCGACATCCCGATGGGTTCTTTAATCCCTTCCTGCTGATCAATCACAAACTCCTGTGGCAAGATGTGCAATATTTTCTGATCGGTCGGAATCGCAACCGCTCTTGCCGAATCAATCACACGTTCAATATCCTGCTGCGACACCTCCTTATCCTTGATCGCTACAATGCCATGTGAATTCAGGCTTTTAATATGGCTGCCAGCAATTCCGGCAAACACCGATTTAATTTGGCATCCGGCCATTAATTCTGCCTCTTCGACAGCTCTTTGAATCGACTGAACCGTAGACTCAAGATTGACGACCACCCCTTTTTTCAATCCTTTGGAAGGCGCAATACCAATGCCGACCACTTCAATAGCACTATCTACCTTATATTCACCCACTACCGCCGCCACTTTTGACGTGCCTATATCCAGCCCCACCAATAAGTTTCTATCTGATTTTTTAGCCATTATTTATCAGCCTGTTTTCGTTATTCGGCCGCTTTACCACAGCCTTTGATTTATGTGCAGCCAGCTCAGCCATTTTTTGTTGCCAGTCAATCACTTCAACTCCATTTTTCCATGCGACGGCATATCCATTCGGATAACGCAAATCTACGACTCTCATGCGCTGGACAATCTCATCTCCCAACACATCGAGTGTGCTCAAAAAGCGCTGCATTTTTTTTAACTGGTCCTCTCGTCCCAGCAAAATTGTCTGGTCATTTTCCAAACGAAGCTGCCAGGCTAATCTGTCATCTACAAAAAGGCCGGATAACACCAGGTTTTCATCCTGCAATGCCAGTTGCAGCCCTTTCCAGATTTCCAAATATTTTTTCTGCTGCCCTTCGGGGGCATGAATCAATGGCAAATAGTTAAATTCACTCATATTTTCCGGGCTGAACACCTCCCCGTCGTCATTGATTAATTTCTTGTCACTCCAACGCGCTACAGGGTGTTGTTCCGATACTGCAACTTTAATGGCATCCGGCCAAATCCGTTTGACTGTCACCTGATCTGACCATGGAAGTCGGCTAACCGCATTGCGCAAGTGCTGTAAATTCACATTAAAAAAACCAAACATCACCTGTTCGTTAATGGCACTGCGTATTTTTTCCCTGGACATATACTGAAAGACGCCCTCCACTCTGACATAACGGATGGGCATGATGTCTGCTCCCTGTGATTTCACGAAATACATACCTCCGGATACTGTGGACATCACTGTCAGAATGATAATGGCCGGTTTTAATAACATACTATTCAACATTGCAACTCGTCTCCAGAATGCGCCACACCAGTTCATCAAAACTGATCCCGACGGCTTTGGCCGCCATCGGCACCAGGCTGTGATCTGTCATCCCCGGTACCGTATTGACCTCGATCAACTGGGCTTCATTTGCATCATCAATGAATACATCCACACGCGCCCAACCACTGATTCCGATACCCTCGCATGCGTTCACTGCCAGGGTTTTCAATGTGTTTTCCTGCTCTTCATCCAGCCCACATGGACACAGATATTGGGTACTTTCCGCCTGGTATTTCGCATTAAAGTCATAAAACACATGCGGTGTTTCCAGGCCGATCACCGGCAAGGCTTCTCCATCCAGGACGGCGACGGTGTATTCTTTCCCCTGCACCCATTGTTCGGCATAGACTTCACACCCGAATGAAGCCGCCAATTGATAGGCCTGTTGCAGCTCCGCCAGGTCTTCGGCCCTGCTCATCCCCAGACTGGAACCTTCCAGTGCCGGCTTGACGATCACCGGAAAGCCAAGTGTCTCTGCAACCGGCGCCAGTTCTTCTTCATTTTTTAATACTTGCCAACGCGGGGTTTGTAACCCCATCCCCTGCCAGCATAATTTGGTTTTCAATTTGTCCATGGCGAGCGCAGATGCCAACACATCTGACCCTGTCACGGGAATTTTTTTATCCTGCAAAACCCCTTGCAATACCCCATCTTCACCGCCGCGCCCGTGTACGATATTGAATACCCGGTCCACTTGAAGATCGGCCAGGCTCGCCGTAAAACTTCCCTGCACATCGACAGCAATTACGTCTATACCCTGACCTTTCAGAGCCTTGAACACTTCTCCGCCGCTCTTCAACGAAATCTCACGCTCTGCCGCGCTCCCGCCCATTAATACGGCAACTTTTCCGAAGGCATCTGCCGAAGTAATCCTTATTGGCTTCATCCTTGCGTTCCAACCCTGCAAACTTCAGTTTCAAGTCGAACCCCATGCTCTTTTTCAACGGATGTCTGGATCAACTCGATCAAGGCTTCAATATCTTTGGAACTTGCATCGCCCTGGTTTTCAATAAAATTGGCATGTTTTTCCGAGATACATGCGCCACCAATGCGATGCCCTTTGAGACCACAACTTTCAATCAGGCGCGCAGCATAATCACCCTCGGGGTTTTTAAACACCGAACCGCAGGTAGGTTTGTTTATCGGTTGTGTATCTGCTCTTTTCTCCAACAGGCCTTTGATCTTTTGCAGGCTGTTGGTCGGGTCACTCGGTTCCAGGTCTAATAGTGCAGACAAAAACCATTCATTCTCAGCCAACCCTTTGAGTGAACGATAGCCAATATCAAATGCCTGCTTGCTTCTTTCCTTCACATTTCCCTGGCTATCCAACGTTTCCACTGTATCCACAATCGTCCAGGTTTCACCCCCGAAAGCACCGGCATTCATTTTCAATGCACCGCCCATGGTTCCGGGAATACCTGCCAGAAACTCTGCACCGGTCAACCCCAGATCGGAACAAAAACGCGCCACATGCGCACAAGGCACACCTGCCTCGACATACAACACGGTGCTGTCTATCAAGCGCATTTCTTTGAGCCTTCCTTTAGTGCTGATCACTGTGCCGCGAATACCGCCATCGCGCACCAGCAGGTTACTGCCCAGGCCCAGCCAGAACAGAGGCTCATCATCCGCGAGTGATTTAACAAAATTGATCAGATCAGACTTATCGGAAGGCAGATACAACCTGTCTGCCGGACCGCCTACCCGCCAGCTGGTGTATTTTGCCAACGGCTCATTGCTCAACAATTTACCTTGCATCTCAACCATGATGTAAGGCCTCACTCAGTTTCTGCGGCAATTCTGTGGCAATCTGCCCGACATTGCCTGCCCCCATTGTCAACACCACGTCATCCTTAAGTACGATACCGGCCAGAATTTTTGCCAAATCACCACGATTTTTTACGAACACTGGCTCCACCTGGCCACGCATCCGAATAGCGCGACATAATGTCTTACCATCTGCATTGCTGATCGGGTCTTCACCTGCGGAATACACTTCCAACATCACCAGTACGTCAACGGTTGACAGCACATCGACAAAGTCTTCAAACAGGTCTCGCGTACGAGTGTATCTATGCGGCTGGAACACCACCACAGACCGTCTTTGCGGCCAGGCCTGACGTAACGCCTCAAGCGTCGCCGCCAGCTCGCGCGGGTGATGGCCATAATCATCAACCAATGTAAGACTGCCGCCTTGTAACTCGATATCGCCATTGATCTGAAAGCGCCGGCCTATTCCTTTAAACTCTGCCAGACTTTTTTCAATTGCGTCGTTGCCAATATCCAGTGCTGTCGCGATCGCTATTGCCGCCAGCGCATTCAGCATGTTGTGCCAGCCAGGCAGATTCAGCACCACAGGCAAGGGGTCATAATCACCCCGGCGTAATACGGTAAATCGCGTTTGCATACCGTCCTGTTCAATATCCACTGCACGCACATCGGCATCCGCATGTACGCCATAAGTAGTCATCGGCTTGGATAATATCGGCAATATTTCACGTACTCCCGAGTCATCCAGGCACAATACCGCCAGGCCATAAAACGGCAAGTGATGCAGAAACTCTATGAATGTATCTTTCAAGCGCTGATAGCTGCCGTCATAGGTCTCCATGTGATCCTGATCAATATTGGTCACCACGGACATCATCGGCTGCAGGTATAAAAATGACGCATCGCTCTCATCCGCTTCGGCCACCAGATATCGTCCTGTACCCAGTTTTGCATTGGTACCCGCGCTGTTGAGCCGTCCACCAATCACGAACGTGGGATCCATCCCCGCTTCGGCAAGAATACTGGCCACCAGACTGGTCGTTGTGGTTTTTCCATGTGTACCCGCCACCGCAATACCAAAGCGAAAGCGCATTAATTCTGCCAGCATTTCAGCACGCGGAATGACAGGAATCCTGCGCAATGCCGCGCCTCTGATTTCCGAGTTTTCCTTTTTTACAGCGGTTGATGCGACCACCACATCAACGCCTTCAATATTGCCTTCGGCATGCGAAAAAAAGACCTTCACGCCTCTATCCTGCAGACGACGGGTTACTGCACTTTTCTTTATATCGGAGCCGGAGACCTGATATCCCAGATTTGCCAGCACTTCTGCAATCCCGCTCATCCCGGTGCCGCCCACGCCGACAAAATGGATTTTTTCCACATTGCCAATCATCTGTGCCGGATGTAAATCGGGTCTGTTCATGCTTTTGCCTCCTGTTCGCAAATATCCGCGACCTGTTGCGTTGCATTGATTCGTGCCATTGTTTTTGCTTTTTCTCCCATCTCCCGGATGTTTTGCATCACTGTGTTGATGGCCTGTTGAAGACCACTCTTATTTAATTCGATTTGCGGCAAAATAATCGCCGCACCTGCATCAGCCAAAAAATGCGCATTGGCCATTTGATGGTCATCAATTGCATTCGGCAATGGAATGAACACCGCAGGCAATCCAGCAGCCGCCACTTCACTCACCGTCATTGCCCCCGCACGGCATATCACCATATCTGCCCATTGATAAGCGGCTGACATATCTTCTATAAATGCCACGGCTTCTGCCTGGCAGCTGTTGTCGTCATAGATTTGTTGCACCTGCACCTGCATTGCTGTGCCTGTCTGATGTTTTAGCGTGATGTTGTGCATATCAGACAAGGCTTCGGGAATCACTTCATTCAAGCGTTGCGCTCCCTGGCTGCCACCGACGATTAACACATTCAAAGCACGTCCCAGGCTGTTATCCCAAGCTTGCTTTTCCGGTATTTGTTGAAATGTCTTACGCAATGGATTTCCTGTTGCAATCGCCGAACACCCTGCATCAAAACTTGCCGGAAAGGCTTCCAAAACTTTCTTTGCTTTTTTACTTAACAACCGATTGGTTGTCCCCGGCACCCGGTTTTGCTCATGTATGATTAACGGTGTAGCCGTCAACCAACTCATCAACCCGCCCGGCCCAGCCACAAACCCGCCCATGCCTAATACGACATGCGGTTTGCGCTTCATCAGTACACGCAATGACTGCCAACAGGCTTTGACAAGATTGAATACGCCACTGACTTTACCTGCCAAGCCCTTGCCTCTTAATCCTGCTACCGAGAGCCAGTCAATATCGAACTGTTTTTCCGGTACAACGCGCCTTTCAATACCTCTCTGGGTGCCCAGCCAGCTGACATCCCAGCCACGCTCACGCATTTCTTCGGCTACCGCCAATGCAGGAAAAACATGCCCTCCGGTGCCACCGGCCATGATCACAATGCGCTTAGCCATGATGCCACCTGCTCTTCCTGCTGTTTGTGTCTTGCCTGTGCTTCAAGCTGCACTCTGAACACTATGGCAATCGCCATACAGACAATAATCATGCTGCCGCCGCCATAACTCATTAATGGCAGGGTAATCCCTTTGGTGGGCAGCACGCCCATGTTGACCCCCATATTGATAAACGCCTGATAGCCAATCCATATACTGATGCCGTAAGCCGTGTAGGCAGAAAAATGCTGACCCTGGTTTTCCGCCATTCTTGCAATGTTGAAGCCCTTCCACACCAGCAGGGAATACAACACGATGATAGTGAGCACACCCACCAGGCCCAGCTCTTCACCTACGATGGAAAATATAAAATCAGTATGCCCTTCCGGCACATAAAACAATTTCTGAATCCCGTTGCCTATGCCCACGCCAAATATTTCTCCGCGCCCGAATGACACCAGTGACTGTACCAGTTGATATCCGGTGTTACTTACATCTGCCCACGGATTCAAATACGCCAGTAAGCGATCAAGCCGATAACGTTCTATGGTGAGGACATAAGCCCCAACACACGTTAGTAACACCAGTAACACCAGAAACTGCTTCAAGCGAACACCGCTTAAATACATCATGCTCATGGCTATCGACATAATCACAAAGGCTGACCCGAAATCCGGCTCAAGCAGTAACAGCCCACTGGCAATGCTTAATAACACCAATGGCCTGAACATGCTCCACTGTGATTCACGCATTTCCACTTGATGCCTGACCAGATAGCCAGCCATGTATAAAACCGCAAACAGCTTCATCAATTCAGATACCTGGACACGAATTCCTGCGACCATCAGCCATCGGCGACTGCCGTTGACCTCTACGCCCATATTTTTGTTAAGCACTAACAGTAACAACACCAACCCAAAGACAAACAAATATGGCCCTGCCCATTGCCAGAACTTCATTGGGATCATGGTAACGGCCCATGCCAGACCAAGCCCCAAGCCGATAAACAGTAATTGCCTGATCGGGTAATGTAATATCTGCCAGCCCATGCCTTCTTTTAAATGAAGCGAAGAGGAGAACATCATGATGTACCCCATCATTAGTAATACGATGCACACACTGAGCAGCAGCGGATCATAATGAATGGGTTTTTGAACTGACGGCTCTTGGCTCATGTCACCACCCCCATCACGGCCTCAGTAAAACGATTCCCCCGTTCAACATAATTTTTGAATTGATCAAGGCTTGCACAGGCGGGGGATAACAACACGATATCGCCCTCTTTGGCACAACTTGCCGCCAAACGCACCGCCTGTTGAATATTTTCTGCATGCTCCAGCGGAACTGTTTCACTGACGGCGGCTGCGACTTCTCCTGCATCTTTGCCCATCGTAATAACTTGTTTGCACGCCTGTTGTATTGCAGGCCGTAACTCACTTAAATCGGCACCTTTAGCATCGCCCCCCGCAATCAGGATCACATTATGAAAATACCCTTTTAATGCAGCAATACATGCCCCCGCATTGGTTGATTTGGAGTCGTTAATCCAGATCACCCCGTTTTTTTCTGCCACTTTCTGCATACGGTGATCCAAACCTTTAAAGCTTTCCAATGCATCAATCATGGCTTGTTTCTCAATGCCGATCGCTTCTCCCAGGGCCATGGTTGCCAGCACATTGGAGAGATTATGCACACCTTCCAGCGGCACAATATCACTGCTGATGATTTCCTCATTCCGGTGCATCAGTTTTCCAGCCTGTTGATCAAGCCAGTAATCGGCTTGATTATCGGTGACAGAAAAGCTGATCATATTGCGTCCGGACTCGCGCATATCCATCACAATGGCATCATCGGCATTCAACACCATGACGCCCTGCCCACGAAAAACACGCTGTTTTTCGTGCGCATACACATCCATGTTTTGATGTCTGTCCAGATGATCTTCGGTGACATTCAATACGGTCGCTGCTGTCGCTTGCAGCAGGTGGGTTCGTTCCAATTGAAAACTGGATAATTCAAGCACATACAGATCAGCCTGTTGATCAAGCAGATCCAGTGCCGGCATGCCCAAATTGCCACCGACCGCCACATTAATGCCTGCCGCTTCCGCCATCCTGCCCAGCAGGGTGGTTACGGTGCTCTTTCCATTAGACCCGGTGATGCCGACGATGGGCTTGTCATTCACGGCGGCAAACAAATCAATATCACTGACCAGTGCCTTACCCTGTTTCAATGCCACTTGAATTGAAGGCTCTTTAATATCCACACCGGGGCTGACCACCAGATGCGTTGCCACTTCAAACGCCGCACGATCAAACCCGCCAGTAAACACGCCAATATAAGGAAACTGTTCACTGAACTCCTGCACCAGCGGCGGTTTTTCCCGGCTGTCTACCACCGCAAATTTAATCTCCATGCTAGTGAGGAAATTTGCCACGGATAACCCTGTTGCACCTAAACCGACAATCAATAGCTTACTGTCTTCGCGATTTATCGCAAAGTTGCTTTCCAGGCTGTTTAATTGTTCCTGTTTTTCCACTGTTATCTCAGTTTCAGCGTTGCCAATCCGATCAGAACCAGAATGACCGTAATAATCCAGAAGCGCACAATAATGCGCGGTTCCGGCCAGCCTTTCAGTTCAAAATGATGATGAATCGGTGCCATTAAAAACACCCGTTTCCCCCGGGTCTTAAATGACCATACCTGGATAATGACGGACACGGTTTCCACCACAAACACCCCGCCCATAATCATCAATACAATTTCCTGTCTGACCAAAACCGCAACACATCCCAATGCTGCGCCAAGAGCAAGCGCACCCACATCACCCATAAACACCATCGCGGGGTAGGCGTTAAACCATAAAAAACCCAAGCCGGATCCAACCAGTGCCGCACAAAACACCACCAGCTCACCTGATTGTGGCAGGAAGGGAATCGCCAGATATTCGGCAAATTTATAATGGCCTGACACGTAGGCAAATATCGCCAATGCGGCGGCGATCATTACCGTTGGCATAATGGCCAGACCATCCAGGCCATCCGTCAGGTTGACGGCATTACTGCTGCCGACGATGACAAAATAGGTCATTACGATATAGAACACCCCCATATCCAGCATGACATCCTTGAAAAACGGTAGCAGCAACTGGGTTTCTGCTGGAATTTCTCGGGTCATATACAAGAAAATACCCGCAGCCAGTGCGGTGATTGATTGCCATAGATATTTGTAGCGCCCCGCAAGCCCTGCACTGTTACCCAGCGCCACTTTCTTATAGTCATCAACGAAGCCGATCACACCATGGGCCAGCGTCACCAATAACACGACCCAGACATAGCGATTGCTTAAATCTGCCCACAACAAGGTACTCAAGCCAATAGAGACCAGAATTAACGTGCCGCCCATAGTTGGCGTTCCAGCTTTTTCATAATGCGACTCTGGCCCGTCTTCACGCACACTCTGGCCAATTTTGTTGCGGCTCAACCGCTTGATCATCCACGGCCCGACCATGAATGAAATCAGGAGCGCTGTTAAGGCGCCCAAAATACCTCTGAACGTCAGATATTGAAAGACCCTGAAGCTGGCATCAAACTGCATTAAATATTCTGTTAGAAATAACAACATGACTATTCTCCTTGTGGCTCTGTCAGGGCGGTGACGACATTTTCCATTTTTTGTAGCCTGGAACCTTTGACCAATATGGTTTCCTGCCCGGTTAATTGTTGTTTGAGCGATGCAATCAAGTCCTGCTGTTGCTCAAAATAACACCCGCTATCACCGAATGACTCGACACAAAATTGCGCATCGTGTCCTGTCGCAAACAGGCGTTCTACATTAAATTTTTTACACAAGGCACCCATTGCACGGTGCATTTGCTCGCTCTCCGTCCCCAGCTCACCGAAAGCGCCCAATGCAAGCCAACGCCTGCCTTCACAATGCCCCAGCACTTCCAATGCAACCTTTAGTGAATCCGGATTGGCGTTATAGGTATCATCAATAACCAGGTTGCCATGCTGACCGCTCTTTGCCTGTAATCGACCATTAACCGGCACCATCACCGCCAGCCCCCGTTTGATTTGCTGTAAATCAATATCAAACTGCATACAGGCTGTAGTCGCAGCGAGCGCATTTTTTACGTTATGTTCACCTGCCAATTGTAAGGTCATGGTTTCCTTTTCAAGATGCGTCATCAAGTCAAACACCATGCACAACCGCTGACCGGTAAATTTATATTCAATATTTTGGGCAAAGACATCTGCATACCGACCAAAACAGACTTTTCGACGACCGTTAAGCAATGTCTTCCAATATTGATAAAACGGGTCATCCCTGTTCAATACCGCCACCCCCTCTGGCTTCAGATTGCTGACAATTTCGCCTTTGGTTTTCGCCACCCCTTCCAGACTGCCGAAGCCTTCAATATGCGCAGCGCCAACATTGGTAATGACCGATACATCCGGCTTGGCATATTGGCTGGTAAAACCGATCTCTCCCGGGTGATTCGCACCCATCTCAATAACGGCAAAGTCATGACTTTCATTCAGACGCAGTAAAGTCAATGGCACGCCGATTTCATTGTTGAAATTGCCTTGCGTATACAGAACCTTGGCGTTTTGTGACAGAATACTGGCAATCATTTCCTTGACTGTGGTTTTACCATTACTGCCCGTCACCCCGATGACTTTTACCTTTAATTTATCCCGCCAGGCGCCGGCCAGTTCAGCCAATGCCAGACGTGTATTTTCCACCACAATTTGAGGCATATCTGCTGCAACGGCTTGACTGACCAGCAGCGCGACGGCTCCATTTTCAACGGCCTGCTCTACGAAATCATGACCGTCAAAGCGTGTACCCTTAATAGCCACATAGAGCGCACCCGGTTGTATGGTTCGGGTATCGATACTGACCGAACTTATGTCCAGGTTATCTCCGGACAAGCGGCCATTGACAGCCTCGGCAATTTCATCGAGCATTAATTTCATGCCGCCCTCCAGTCGGTCAGCGCCTGTTCTACCACTTCGCTATCATCGAAAAACTGGCGTTGCCCTTGCCGTTCCTGGTATTGCTCGTGACCTTTTCCGGCTACCACCACACACTCGCCTGCCTGTGCATTGATGACGGCACGCCTGATGGCCGATTTTCTATCATGGATCAAGGTAACATTTGCTTCACGACACCCCTGCAGAATATCGTCAGTGATCTGTTGCGGGTCTTCTCCACGCGGATTGTCATCAGTAATCACGATCTCGTCTGCCCATTGCTCTGCAATTGAGCCCATTTCGCTACGTTTTCCCCGGTCCCTGTCACCTCCGCAGCCAAAGACCAGAGTTAATTTTCGACCGCTGATCTCGCGCAGTCCGGCCAGTAGCTTTTGCAATGCATCCGGCGTGTGGGCATAATCAACAAAAATGGAGGGCAAATCCCGCCCCCCAAAACGCATCATCCTGCCTGCCACGGGCTGTAAACTCATAATCTTTTGCGTAACATCATTAAATGTATGCCCCATCGCTAACATCACTGTTGATACCGCTAATATATTCTCCAGATTAAAGCGCCCCACCAACGCTGTTTTTACCGCGCGGCATTGATCCTCGACACATAATTCAAACTGCGTGCCATCGATGAAATATTCAGCATTTCTGGCTGTCACCTGTCTGCCAATTCCAAATGATGCTTTTTGCAGAGAAAACCCCCACACGTCGACATCATCATGCAATTGTTTCAACACCTGTTCGCTATATTCACAATCACGATTGACCACGGCAAACTGAAGCCCCGGCCAGCACATCAATTTCATTTTTGCTGCCAGATAGGCCTGCATGGTGCCGTGATAATCCAGATGATCCCGGGTCAGATTATTAAATAACGCGCCTTTAAATTGCACGTTATCTACCCGCCCCTGATCCAGCCCATGTGAAGACACTTCCATTGCCACCGTCTGATTGCCACGTTGTTTCAATTGCGCCAACATACTATGCACACTGATCACATCGGGCGTCGTGTTGTGAGTGCTGAACATTTGCTGTTGATCTCCCCAACCCAAGGTACCGATCACCCCGCAATTCCCAAGTATTTGCGCCAGATATTGACTGCAACTGGTTTTGCCGTTAGTCCCCGTCACCCCGATAACATCCATTTTTTCTGAAGGTGTTTGATAAAAACGTGCCGCCAAAGCACCCATTTTCTCTGTCACATTCCTCATTGGAATCAACAGATGACCTTCCAATTTCTGTGCGATGGTATTGCCTTCCTGGTCCGCTTCATACACTATCGCCACGGCCCCTTTTTGCAATGCCGCTTCGGCATATTGCATCCCATGTTGCAATGCCCCTTTCAATGCGACAAACAAAAACCCGGGCTTTACACAGCGACTGTCCAGCGTCATACCTGTGATTTCACACGCGCTTTCAATCTGCACAAGATCACGCATCAACTCAGCCAATCTCATCAGTTTTCCCGCTTAACAATATCGGCATGGTTTGCTCCTGATCCGGTGCCACGCCATACGCTCTTAATGCGCCAGCCATAACTTTTGAGAATACCGGCGCGGCCACAAGCCCGCCGTAATACTCACCCATGCTTGGCTCATCCACCATCACCGCAATCACAAAACGTGGATGACTGGCAGGTGCCATACCTACAAATAACGATAAATATTTATCTTCCGCATAGCCTCCGGCAATCGCTTTTTTGACAGTGCCCGTTTTACCCGCAACACGATATCCATCAACACTGGCCAATTGCGCAGTACCGTCTTTTTTCACCACCTGTTCCAGCATACGCCTGACCGCAACGGCAGTTTCCTTGCTGAACAAACGGCGTGAATAATCATCTTCGTCACGCTTTAACAGTGAGACCGAATGCACGACCCCGTCATCTGCCAACGCGGTATAAGCTCTGGCCAACTGCAGTAATGATGCCGACATGCCATAACCGAATGACAATGTGGCCTGTTCAAATCGGCTCCATTGCTGAAAGTCCTGCACCATGCCACTGGCCTCGCCCGGAAAACCCACGCCGGCAGAGCTGCCAAAGCCCAGTTTCAAATAGGTTTCCCACATGTATTCTCTGGGCAGTTGCAATGCAATTTTGCTGGTCGCCACATTGCTGGATTTTTTTAATACATCTGTCACCGACAATGGCCCGTAATTCCGATGGTCTTTCACCAGATTTCGACCAACACGAGTAAACCCATGGGTCTCAAACACGTCATATTCACTGATATAGCGCTTTTCCAATGCCGCAGCCACCACAAATGGTTTAACCGTTGAGCCCGGTTCAAAATTATCCAGCATCGCTCTATTCCGCGTATGCCGCATATCAAGATTGGCTCGGTCATTTGGGTTAAATCCTGGCTGATTAACCGCCGCCAGCACTTCGCCTGTTTTTGCGTCTAACACAACCAATGAAGCCGAATTCGCTTTATGTTCAACATAGGTTTTGTGCAATTCACGGTATGCCAGGTATTGCAAACGCTTATCGATAGACAAGTTCAGCGAACGTCCATTTTCCGGCTGCGCGATGTATTCAACATCACGAAACACACGACGCTTCCCATCCTTGACGGCCAGTTTGGTGCCCTGCACTCCACGCAAGCTTCTATCGTACAGTCGCTCCAATCCTTCCTGCCCATGATCTTCAACATTGGTAAATCCCACCAAGTGACTGGCCACTTCACCCGCAGGATAAAATCGTTTGAATTCAGATTTGAATTGCACGCCTGAAATATCCATGCTTTTAGCCCATGCCACCTGATCAGGATTTGCCCGCCGTTTTAAGGTGATTTCAATCAACCCGGTTGTTCCATCAACTATATTTTGAATTTTTTTAGCACTGACATTTAACCGTTGCCCCAGCACTTTGATTTTTTCTTTTTGCTCTGGCTTCATCAACGTGCTGTTAATCACAATTGTCTTCACGGGCGTACTGATGGCCAATGGATCGCCATAACGGTCAGTAATTTCCCCGCGATACGCAGGTAATTTGACTTTCGTCACATGCTGATTGGCCGCCCATTTTTTCAACGACTGATTCTTGAACATGAAAACACTCAAAAACACCGCTTTCCCGGCCAGTACCACCATAGCCAGTAAGATAGCGCCAAGTAACAACTTTCGACGCACACGCCCATCATTTATATGCTCTCCCTGGCTGTTATCTTTTATATCGATCAACATTCTAAGGTTTGATGTAAACGGTTTTCTCTCGCTCCGGCATTTTCATTTTTAATTGTCTGATTGCATTTGCCTCAACCCGATATTCCTCGGTCAAGGTTGTTTTTTCCAACTGCAACCGCCCCCACTGGACTTCATATTCGTTCAATTCCTTTTCTTTTTGCTGTATCTTTATAAACAACAGGCGCGCCTGATATTTGCTGTACACCACCGCCAATGCGGATACCAGCAAGAATGCAGATGAGATAGCCACGGCCATCACTTTGATGCTGCTCATCAGCCTTTACGTGCAACTCGCAACACTGCACTGCGAGCCCGCGGATTCAGTTCAATCTCATCAGCCGTTGGCTTTATTGCCCTGCTGACCTTTTCCAGCCGGCCTCTTTCCAGTTCATCCTCCCGAACTGGCAATCTGCCAGGGTTATGTTTGATCCCAGATTCCCGCTTAAAAAACTGCTTTACCTTCCGGTCCTCTAATGAATGAAATGAAATGACCGCCAGAATTCCTCTCGCTTTTAACACGTTTACTGCCTGCTCCATTCCTTGCATCAATTCATCCAGTTCCCGGTTTAGCGCAATTCGCACGGCCTGAAACGTCCGCGTCGCCGGATGTTTGTGCTTTTCTCTATAAGGCAGTGTTGCTGCAACCAGCGCTGCCAATTGCGCGGTTGTCTGTAACGCGCCCTCTTCACGCCGTTCGACGATGGCTCGGGCGATTTTTCTGGCAAATCGTTCTTCACCAAAATCAAACAGCACTTGCACCAGCTCTTTTTCTTCCACGCGCTGCAACCACTCAGCGGCTGTCGGCCCACACGTTGCATTCATTCTCATGTCCAACGGCCCGTCACGGGTAAAGCTGAAGCCGCGCTCTGCATCATCCAGCTGAGGTGAAGACACTCCAATGTCCATCAGTATGCCATCCAGCTTTCCGACCAGCCCTTCTTGCTCTACCACACTATTTAACTCGGAAAAACTGGCGTGAAACAGAGAAAAGCGCGGATCTTTTTTTAATTCATTTGCATTGTCCGACTCTATTGCCGCACGGTCCCTGTCAAATGCAAGCAACCGTCCCTGTTTGCCAAGACTATCCAGAATTCCTTTGCTGTGACCGCCTCTGCCAAATGTACAATCCAGATACACCCCATCCGGTTTAATATCCATTTGTGTCAGCACTTCTTCATATAAAACCGGAAGATGCTGCATATCAATTAAACATTCGATCGTTGAATAGCCATCTTCCCTCTCCGTTCAGCAACACCCCATTAAAAAGGCAAATCAACCTTTTCTTCGTCGTCATCATCTTGACTTTGACTCATAAAGTCATCAAAGCTTTCTTCCAGAACGTCCTTATTCCATAACTCGAATTTTTTGCCTACGCCCTTCAGCGTATATGACGTGCCCATGCCTACCAGTGACCGCAGATACTCGGGAATGGGTATCCGTCCCTGTTTATCCATTTCGCATTCATGCGCATTCCCCAGTAAAAATCGTTGGAACCGAATCACCATTTTGCTTGACGAAGAATGCTTATCAATCGCATTCTCAAGCTTTTCCCATTCATGCAACGGGTAAATCCACAAACACCCTTTGATACCCCGGATGTTTTCATTGGCCGCCAGTGTCACAATTAACTGCCGCTCACAACTCTCTTCCAACCCCTGCCTATAGCGAGTTGGAATAGCAATGCGCCCTTTGGCATCTAAATTTAATGAACAGGAACCACGCAACTATATTCACCCCAAGAGAAAAAAACTCCACTTTAAACCACTTTATTCCATTTTTACTCAATTTTAGACCACTATAATTATCATGCAAAGTCAAGTCAAGGATGTTTGGGTTTATATTTCTTTCTTTGCTGACAAGGACTTAGAGGCATGCTGGATCACTTTTTTACCCCCCTGACGCTATTAAAAAAAATACTCTAACTATCATAATGTTATGCTCTTTAATTAATGTGATTTATGCATTGAAAGCTAAAAACACTTCACGCATCAGAGCAGACTGAATGTCCACTCTTAATGTCAAATCAACCAGGCAGAGCGCAATGAATGCGCACACGCCCAAGCAGACGCAGGATTGATGGAAAAATGGGAATTTACTGCAACAAAAACGAGAGACGAAGAATAACGTGATGAACATCACGCATCCAGGAGACTGTCGGATTATGGATGAGGCTACTGCGGCGATGGGAAACCGGCTGATTTTTCCGGTCTTTTTCGTTACGTAGCGCCACTACGCGCCGCAAAAGATCAAAAAAATCCGCTCGATGTCCCACTCGTCTCGCGACGAACTCCTTAACCCGACAGCCTCCTAGCTGAAAAAATGAGTCTACTTTGCAAAAATGGACGCTAAATTGCTTTGTTTTTGCTAGCGCAACAGACCCATTCTTATTTTTGATGACGCTTTTGTAGTCGAAAGCAGCCAATGAACAGCCCCTGCACAGGGACGCATGGAATAGTTTGAGAATATTGAGAAAAGCATGCGGAAGCAGCAAGACTGTCGACTGCAGGGATGCACCACCAAGACCACTTGGATGTAAAAAATGCGGTGTCTTACGGGTAATTCAGGACTGAACCCGTGGTTTGTTAAGGAACCTCTGATTAAGTTGGTTAGAATTTAGCGCAGAAAAAACTGTCGCTATTTTTCGCGAAGTGAGCAGTAATAGTCATTCTATTGCGCCGATCTTCGTGGAAAATAGCGACAGTTTTAGCACGCTAAAAATAATTGGACTTGATCAGAGGTTCCTTAAGAACAATGATTAAGATTGTCTGAGTCATGATCAAACGTAACCCGCTACAGATAAAGAAAAATCGACTCGATTAAAAAGACAACTCCAGTCCAGGCTCAATTTGCAACATCAATTGTTTAAACTGGGCTTGAATTCGAATTAACGCATCTTCTGTATCCGCTTCAAATCGTAATACCAAAGAAGGCGTTGTATTTGATGGTCTCACCAGGCCCCAACCATCATCAAACTCAACCCTCATGCCATCAATGTTCAATACATTGCCATCCTGAAAGTTTGCCTGGCTAAACATTTGCTCTACGATTCGCGGGCCTTGTCCTTCCTGGATTGTCACATTTATTTCAGGTGTACAAATGCTGTCAGGAAAATCAGCAAACACGTCACTGCTTGCTCTTGAGTCAGCCGATAAGATTTCTATCATTCGACAAGCGCCATATAATGCGTCATCAAAGTTAAACCAGCGATCATTGAAAATGATATGCCCACTCATCTCTCCCGCCAATACTGCCCCGCTTTCTCTCACTTTGGCTTTAATCAGTGAATGCCCGGTTTTCCACATTAACGGCCTGCCACCATATTTGATCACGGTATCCGTCAAGTGACGGGAGCATTTAACATCAAATATGATTTCCGAACCTGGTTTTTCTGCCAACACATTTTTGGCAAATAACATTAATTGACGATCTGCCCAGATAATTTTCCCGCTGGAGTCAACCACACCCAACCTGTCGCCATCACCATCAAAGGCAAAACCTATGTCCGCCTGATGTTCTTTCACATTGGCGATCAAATCCTGCATGTTTTCGGGTCGACTTGGGTCTGGATGGTGATTTGGGAAATTTCCATCAACATCACAATACAACTCTACAACCTCACATCCAATGGTTTTTAACAGCGTGGGTGCCAACTCACTGGCTGCCCCATTTGCACAATCAACCACGACTTTCATCGGCCGTTCCATATGAATATCCTCACACAACATGCCAAGATATTCGTTGGCAAACATGGTGTTCTTTTCGACGGCTCCTGTCATTCCTGCAATAAAATCGGCATTTTCGATTCGCTGCTGCAATTGTTTAATTTTGTTTCCATATAATGCCTCTCCATTGACCACCAGTTTCACCCCGTTGTATTCGGGGGGATTATGGCTAGCGGTAACAATCGCCCCTGTTCGGCCCTCACTATGATGAGTGACAAAATACAACACCGGGGATGGAACCAAACCTATATCCAGTACATTTCGACCGGTTGAAATAATGCCTTCAATCAGCGACTGGACAAATTCTTCACTCGAAATACGGCCATCTCTACCCACGACAACAGTTCCGGCACCAATGGCTTCTGCCTCGCTACCCAGCGCTTTGCCAATATTAACCATTAAATCGCTAGTTAATGTTTGTCCTGCAATCCCTCTAACATCATACATCTTAAAAACTTTATCAGTTTCACTGAGATCTACAAAGGGCTGAGGCTCTACGCCATTTGTGGAAAATGACGCGGGCATTTCTAGCGGCCTATCGCCTTCATCCATTGAAGGAAGGGCAATCCCGACCTCCTCGTCTTCTTCCAGCTCAATGCCACGATTGATATCAAGAAAGCTGCTTTCCAGCCCATCCTCAAAAAAACCGTCATCTATATCCGTAGCGTCATCATTCACCTCTTCTCCCTGCTGGTCAACCACCCGCTTGTATTGCACCAGATTGGTAATAACCGGGCGCATTTCACTCAAATGCACAGGGTAATTTCCAGAAATCTTTCCATTTAACAAATCTTTTGCTGCATTGATGACGCTGCTTTGATCCTGTCGCAAGTAAGCCGCTAATTTGCGATAACACATAAAAAAGACCAAACACACCGTCAGACTCGACAACGACAACAAGGCCAGCAGCAACGTGAGCATGGAACTGGACGTATGCAGATTAGGCCAAAACACAACATGCCATCCAGAGCCGTTGATATTGATTTTTGCCTCAGCTTCACTTTTAATAGCTTCATCGCCAGACGCCGCCAGTACCTTCTTTTTTTGGCGGATTTCTAAAAAACCGGATGTTTGCGTAAATGTATCTGCAAATTGAGCTAAAAAATCATACTTGAGGCTGGCAAGAATGACGCCGACCACCTCGCCTTCAGATTTAATCACACTGGTAAGCGCAAGATGGCGATGCTCTCTACTTCCCTGAATCACAGGCTGTTGCGGTGATTGCAATGTCGCCTGCACCATTTCAAGATCTGCATAGCCCATATGCGGCACTACCGACTGATCTACTTCAGTCACCTCTTTAGCTAAAATTCTGATGCTTCGAGCATGGGGTAACACCAATTTCAAATGCATTTGCAATTTTTCAGCTTCGTGCAGATTATATGAATTCAGTAAACGAATGACTTCAGGTAACTGGGTCATCCCATCCAATGTGGATTGTAAACTTTGAATGTGACCGGACACACTATCTGCCACCGATTCGGCCACCCGTTCAGCGGCCTCCTGTTTAGCTTGCTTCATGTCGGGAAGTGTTAACCAAAACACGCCTCCTCCTACGGCTAAAACTAAAACCAGCATAATTGCTGACAACAGGATAAAAAATTTCGACATTGCTCTTCCTAAAACCTATTGATTATTACTGCCGCCCGGTATGACCAAAACCACCTTCTCCGCGATCACTTTCGACAAACTCATCAACACATTCAAATTCTGCCTGCACGACAGGCACAAACACCATTTGCGCGATACGCTCTCCAACTGCAATTTCAAATGCCGTATCCCCCCGATTCCAGCAAGACACCATGATCTGCCCCTGATAATCCGAATCTATCAGCCCTACCAGATTTCCCAGCACAATGCCATGCTTATGCCCCAAGCCCGAACGAGGCAGAAGCATAGCCGCCAGTGACGAATCCGCAATATAAATCGCCAACCCGGTGGGAATGAGCAGGGTTTCTCCCGGTTTAACCGTTACTGGTTCATCCAGACAGGCACGCAGATCAATCCCGGCCGAACCGTCTGTGGAGTACCCCGGCATGGCAATGTCTTTACCTACTCGTTCATCCAGAATTTTAAGTTGTATTTTTTTCATTAATGCGTACGATAATAAGGTGTAATAAATCTTCGGCCAGTTGCCGTTTGCTTGCCGTCGGCAGCATTTGACTGCCATTGTTCCAATAGACCTGCAATGCATTTCGGTCACTATCAAACCCGCTGTCTGCCTGGCCCACCCAGTTGGCAGCAATCATATCCAGATTTTTTTGCTGCATTTTGTTTTGCGCGTATTGCTCCAGATCATCCGTCTCAGCCGCAAAACCCACAACAAAGGGACGCCCCTCTTGCAAAGCCGCCACACTGGCGACAATATCCGGATTCTTTTGTAGCGCAATCTGCATCTGATCACCCTGCTTTTTGATCTTATGCATCGCCAAATCTTTGGGTCGGTAATCGGCGACGGCGGCCGTGCCAATATACACATCACTTTGATCAGCCCTTGGCATGATCTGGTCATACATTTGCTGCGCAGATTCAACCGGAATCATATCTACACCGAATGGTGGTGACATCGTGACCGGCCCGCTGACCAAGGTGACTTCAGCTCCCAGCGATTGCGCAGCCTCAGCTAAAGCATAGCCCATTTTTCCAGAACTGCGATTGGTGATATAACGCACCGGATCCAACGCTTCACGCGTAGGCCCGGCACTGATCAGAAACTTAACGCCATTCAGTATTCCATCACGCCCGGCTAAGCCCCGATTACAAATATCTTCCGGCTCTGACATTCTTCCCAGCCCCACTTCACCACAGGCCTGGTCTCCCGCCGCAGGCCCGATGAATCGCACACCTTGCTGCTTCAAGTTTGAAATATTCTGTTGAACGACCGGCTTGGCCCACATTGCCTGATTCATAGCCGGAGCAACAGACACCGGGCATTCAGCAGCCAGATAAAGTGTTGACAACAAATCATCTGCAATTCCGTTTGCCATTTTGCCGATCATATTGGCCGTTGCCGGCGCAATAATGATTTGATCCGCCCAGCGTGCAAGATTGATGTGCCCCATAGCGTTTTCCTCTTCCACACTGAGAATGTCAGAATGCACCGGATGTCCGGTTAACGCCTGAAAGCTCAATGCCCCGACAAATTCGCCAGCGGCTTGCGTCATGACCACGCGCACTTCACAGCCCTGCTTTTTTAGTAGACGGCACACTTCCAAAGATTTATATGCTGCAATACCGCCGCATACGCCCAAGAGTATTTTTGTATTAATGTGTCAGACCCTAAAGGTTTTGAGAAAGAAGAGTCTGTGAATCCAGCTTCAACGTCATTGCAGGCAATTGTCTTTTCACAGGAGATTCAAAATCTTGCGACAAAGAAGAATGAATCCACAGATTCGTCAATTATTATGGCAAAGCCACATGCATTCTTCTACGCTTTAATTTATTTTTTA
Organism: Methylococcaceae bacterium; assembly: GCA_006844705.1. Classification (GTDB taxonomy): domain Bacteria; phylum Pseudomonadota; class Gammaproteobacteria; order Methylococcales; family Methylomonadaceae; genus Methylomarinum. The sequence goes on from SPJS01000104.1 coordinate 26,580, forward strand.
GTTGGTATTATGGCAATCAGTGACTGGCCGGCCGAAGACAGGCCACGTGAGAAATTATTACAAAAAGGCGCACAATCCCTGACTGATGCCGAATTGTTAGCCATATTTCTGCGCACCGGCACCAAAGGAAAATCTGCGGTAGACTTATCGCGCGAACTGCTGGATGAATTCGGTTCGTTAAAAGCATTGCTGGATGCAGATCAACACACCTTTTGCCAGGGCAACGGATTGGGGGCGGCCAAATACGCTCAATTGCAGGCCGTATTACAAATGGCCAAACGTCATTACGAGGAAATTCTGCAAAAAGGCCATGCCCTGACCAGTGCCGACGCCACCCGCATCTATTTAAGCCACCAACTGCGCGGCTACAGCTACGAAGTATTTGCTGCCTTATTTCTGGACAACCGGCACCGCGTCATCCAGTTTGAAGAACTGTTTCGCGGCACCATTGATGGAGCCAGCGTATATCCGCGCGAAGTGGCTAAAAAAGCATTACAACTCAATGCTGCGGCCATCATTTTCGCTCACAACCACCCTTCCGGCATCAACGAACCCAGCCAGGCCGACAAACACATCACTCAAAAACTGCAACAGGCTTTAACCTTGTTCGATATCCGCGTACTGGATCATTTTATTATTGGTGATGGCGTGCCGTATTCCTTTGCAGAGGCAGGATTGATTTAAATCTTTTATACCACTTTTAAGGAATCTCTGATTAAGTTGGTTAGCATTTAGCGCAGAAAAAACTGTCGCTATTTTTCGCGAAGTGAGTAGTAATAGTCATTCTATTGCGCCGATCTTCGTAGAAAATAGCGACGGTTTTAGCACGCTAAAAATAATTGGACTTGATCAGAGGTTCCTTAACAAGCCCGCTATCCATTGCACTACTTTACGATTAAACAACATATGCAAATGCAACGGCGAATAGAATGTCTTGTTCTCTGCTGCCGACCACACCGAACTGTTGGCCGGGACGATCATTAGATCAAACGGGGTCCATAAGGAATAGCAGGTGATATTTTTCAGGTTATCTTGCTCAGCATTCAACGCATTGAGCAGCGAACTTTGCGGGCGTAATTGTTTGGCGGCTTTGCCGAAATAGCCGTAGCCCAGGTAGCTGCCATGATGGGGAGAAGAAATGCTGATGAAGTGGCTGACGCGTTTTGCGCCCTGCATAATTTGCAGGTAATAACGGCTGACGATGCCGCCCATGCTGAAGCCGATAAGTACGATGGGCTGATCTCCCGGAATATTTTCATCAATAAACCGGCTTAATTGGTTCGCCCAAGCTTCAACGCCACTGTGGCCGTCACGTGGTTTAAAGCTGGGTGAGTAACAGGTGTGGCCGTCTTGTTGACATTGTTTTTTCAGGTAATGAAACACATAACCGGTATTGAAAATACCGTGCACCATCACGACCGTGCGGGGCATTAGCCGGCCGTCAAGCGCGTTTCGGCTTCTTTGTATTTGGCCGCGCATTGCTGGGTGACCTCTTCCGGTAATGCCGGCCCCGGCTCGACTTTGCCCCAGTCCAGTGTTTCCAGATAATCGCGCAGATATTGCTTATCAAAGCTCGGCGGACTGATGCCGACCTGGTATTGATCCAACGGCCAGAAGCGGGATGAATCCGGTGTTAAGGCTTCATCAATCAGGTACAGCTCGCCCGCCTCATCCAGACCAAATTCAAACTTGGTATCGGCAATAATAATGCCACGTTGCCTGGCATATTCGGCCGCTTGGGTATAGATTTCGATACTGACATCTCTAACCTTCGCTGCCAACGTCCCCCCCATCAACTCGACAGTCACGTCATAGGTGATATTTTCATCATGAGTACCAACTTCCGCTTTGGTGGAGGGCGTGTAAATCGCTTCCGGCAATTGCTGTGCCTGTTGCAGGCCTTGTGGCAATGTAATCCCGCATACCTGCCCTGTCTGTTGATAATCTTTCCAGCCGGAGCCAATCAGATAGCCACGCACAATGGCTTCAACCGGCAATGGATTGAGTTTTTTAACAATAATTGCCCGCCCTTGCACCTGCGCACGTAAAGCGGTATCCGGAATCACATCTTCCAATGCAGGCGAGGAGACTAAATGATTGGGAATCACAGCCTGCATTTTGTTAAACCAGAAATTTGACACTCGGGTCAACACCAGCCCCTTCCCCGGCACCGGATTGGGCATAATCACGTCAAATGCAGACATGCGGTCGGTCGTCACGATGAGTAAATGCGCTGCATCCACTTCATAAATATCGCGCACCTTACCGCGCGCCAACAGTTTTAAATGCGGGAGATGGGATTCGTATAATGCTTCCGGTGTGGTCATGTTACCCTGTAATATTAAACGCCTGGAACATCAGGCAAGAAACGGTGATCAAAGTACGATTTTAACATTAACCCGAATAATTCATCAGGGGAATGGTATTTCTGGGAAATCTGGCAACAAGGCTTGGCATACATAAGGAAAGTCATAGCTCGCTCTGGCTTGAGTTATCCAGGAGGCTGTCGGGTTATGGGTTTCGTCGCGAGGTGAGTGGGCCATCGCCGCAGTAGAATTATCCATAATCCGACAGTCTCCCAGCCCAAGATATGAAGTCAGAATTTTCAAACAATCCATTCAGAGGCAAACTGAATGTCCTAAAAGCGCCAACAGAAAACATAATTGATATGCTTTATATAGACGTTTTTGGAATAATTTACCGCCTTGATGAAATTTTCGGGTTTTAGACACAGGATTAGACATTATGAGCTGGCTGGGCAAAATGATTGGCGGCACCTTCGGATTTTTGATGGGTGGCCCACTGGGAGCAATATTGGGAGCATCGCTGGGCCACCAGTTCGACTCCGGCATGAACACTATGGACGCACAGGAAAAGCTCAATCCAGGCGACCAGCATCGCGTTCAGATGGCCTTTTTCACGGCAACTTTTTCCGTAATGGGGCATATTGCCAAGGCAGATGGCCGGGTCTCGCCTGCTGAAATCAATCTGGCCAAACGCGTCATGGATGAAATGCAGCTGTCTGCTGAAATGCGCGAAACCGCTATCAACCTGTTCAACCAGGGCAAAAACCGCGATTTTCCATTGCACCAGGTGCTGGATCAATTACGCCATGAATGTCACCGCCGCACCAACCTGATACGCATGTTTGTTGAAATTCAGGTACAGGCCGCATTGGCTGATGGCACAATAGATGCCGCTGAAGAGCGCATTTTGTTGAATATATGCTCGCACCTGAAAATCTCGCGCATTGAATTTGAAAGCATCAAAATGCAGATTCAGGCACAGCAGCGTTTTTACAGCTATCAACAACAATCCTCACATCACCAACGCCCCCGACAAACCAGCCAGGATAATCTAGCAGATGCCTATGCCGTCCTCGGCTTAACATCCTCGGCCAGCGATTTTGAAGTAAAAAAAGCCTACCGTCGCCTGATCAGCCAGCACCACCCGGACAAGCTGGTTGCCAAGGGTTTGCCGGAAGAGATGATGACGCTGGCCAAGGAAAAAACCCAAAAAATCCGCAAGGCTTATGAAGTGATCAAAGCCACCCGCGGTTAAATCGGCAATGCCTGACAACCTCTTTAATCCCGTTTCTGACAATCTCCCCGAGGAGTTGTTTGAAACCTTGCTGCAACATAACAATGTACGCATTGAAAGAATCGTGTCCAAAGGCCATACCACGCCAGAAGGTGAATGGTATGACCAATCCACTGATGAATGGGTCATCTTGTTACAAGGTTCAGCAACCCTGCGCTATCGAAATGGACAGTCCGTTGACTTATGTTCTGGCGATTATCTGTGGTTGCCCGCCCATCTTCAACATCGCGTAGAACACACCAGCGAAAACCCGCCCACCCTCTGGCTGGCAATCCATATAGCCGCTTGCCCAGAGCCTGCATTGTGAAAATTGCCATTCAGACCTGGGGTTCAAATGGAGATATTCGCCCCATGCTTGCGCTGGCCAGTGGTCTGCAACGTGATGGCCATACCGTAACCGTGGCCATCAGCAGTATAGATAACAGGGATTACAGCGAATTATGCCGATCAATCAAGATTCGGTATCAAAAAGTCCCTGAACATATCGAATTCGATATGTTCGACTTTGCCCGCCGCTCCTTCAAAATGAACGCCCTGCAATGGCTGAATGCTTTGCTTGAAACGGTGTTTTATCCTTACGAAGACCTTATCTACCAAACTGCACAACAACTGGCGCAAGAGAACGATTGCCTGATTGGCCACCATTTCCTGTATCCCGTTAAACTGGCCGCCAAAAAACAGGGCATTCCGCATATCAGTGTCACGCTCTGCCACATGATGATCCCTGGCCAGTCAGACCCGCCATTTCATTGTCCCAATCTGGGTAAAGCGTTAAACCGTGTGCAATGGCGACTCATGCATTGGGTGCTGGACACGTTGTTGAAAACACGCATGACGCGGTTATGGAATCAGGAAAATATGCCGCCCTGCAAACAGGTGTTTACTGACTTGTTGACCTCGGATTTACTCAACCTGGTCGCTGTTGACCCGGTGTTTTGCCAGCACCCTGACGAGTGGACAAGCCATCACCAGGTCAACGGCTTTTTAAACCTGCCAGACAATGCCGAACACTGGCCCATGCCAGAATCACTGGACAGCTTTTTACAACAAGGTGAGCCCCCCGTTTATTTAACCTTTGGCAGTCTGCAACAGGCCGTACCGGAATGGGCGATGCAATTATTTATCGACGCCGTACAGCAGGCTGGTTGCCGCGCCATTATCCAAATCAGTGGATCAGGGCATCAACCAGACCGCGTACAAGGCAACCTCTATTTTATTGGACGACACCCTCACCAACCAGTATTTAAACATTGTGCCGCAGTGGTCCATCATGGTGGGGCCGGCACCACACAATCAGCAACGCTTAGCGGCTGTCCTTCGGTGGTCGTACCGTTTATGGACGAGCAGTTATTCTGGGCCTGCCATCTGCAACAAATGGGCATTGCGGGTAAACCGTTGCCAGCCAAAAAAGCTAATGCACAGGCATTGGCTCAACGAATAAAAGCAGTATTAGCAACGCCGAAGATGAAAATAAACGCTGAACAATTGAGTATTAAGATGCAGCGTAATGGGGTTGAGCTGGCTATCAGGCAAATGACTTCAATATTGCCTGATGGGCTTGAAAACTCATAAAGTGTAATAATTCAGATAATACAATTAATACAAACTCCCTCCATCCTCATCATTTTCTGCCAGCATCATCTTGTCATCCAGAGTACCGGCGCTTTCCGCACCCAGCTTGATCATCAGGCGGATTTCATTGCGCGAATCGGCTGAGTTCAATGCATCTTCGTAGCTTATTTTTCCATTCATATACAAATCAAACAGGGCCTGATCGAAGCTCTGCATGCCATGTTCGCGAGAGTTTTTCATCAATTCCTTAAGCTTGTGTACCTCGCCCTTGCGGATGAAGTCCGACACCAGCGGCGTGTTTAACAAGATTTCAATGGCCGGATAGCGTCCATTTCCATCCACCCGTTTAATCAATTGCTGGGCCACAATGCCGCGCAGGTTCAGGGATAAATCCATAAACAATTGCCCGTGCATTTCATCCGGGAAGAAATGCAGAATACGGTCGATGGCCTGGTTTGCATTGTTGGCGTGCAGGGTACATAAACATAAATGTCCTGTTTCTGCGAAAGTGATCGCATGCTGCATGGTTTCACGCGTACGCACCTCACCAATCAGAATCACATCCGGCGCCTGCCGCAAAGTGTTTTTCAACGCCACTTCATAAGACTCGGTATCCAGCCCGACTTCGCGCTGGGTCACAATGCATCCCTGGTGCGAATGAGTGAATTCGATCGGATCCTCAACGGTAATAATATGACCTTTGGAATTTTCGTTTCTGTGTCGAATCAATGCCGCCAATGACGTTGATTTACCGGTTCCAGTCGCACCTACAAAAATCACCAGGCCACGCTTTTGCATAATCAAGTCTTTTAATACCGGTGGCAAATTAATGTCTTCCGGCGACGGAATATTGGTTTCAATACGTCTAAGAACCATCCCCGCCGCATCACGCTGGGTAAACGCGCTGACCCTGAAGCGCCCCAGTTTTTCTACGCTAAGAGCAAACTGACACTCTTTGGTATTTTCAAACTCGTCACGGTGACGCTGATCCATGATGCTTAACACCACTTTACGTGCCTGCTCAACAGTTAAGGCGTTTTTTGATACGTCTGTGACTTTGCCATCCACTTTCATTGCAGGTGGACGTCCTGCGGTAATAAATAAATCCGATGCCTTTTTTTCAACCATCAGCGTCAACAATGCATTAAAATCCATTATGGTTCTCCAGTTAACGGAACATATCTTTATTGACAGCTTTAACCTGAGCGGTTTTAGTGGTAATCACGCCACTATCCACCAGTTCTTTCAAATGCTGATCCAGCGTTTGCATACCTTCTTTACGTCCGGTCTGAATGGCAGAATACATTTGCGCCACTTTGGCTTCCCTGATCAGATTACGGATCGCCGCTGTACCCACCATAATTTCATGTGAAGCAACCCGGCCGCCGCCCACTTTTTTCAACAAGGTTTGTGAAATCACCGCCTGCAACGATTCTGACAACATCGAGCGGATCATATCTTTTTCTGCAGCCGGGAATACATCAATAATCCTGTCGATAGTTTTCGCAGCCGAGGTCGTATGCAGCGTGCCGAAGACCAAATGCCCGGTTTCCGCTGCGGTTAATGCCAGCCGGATAGTTTCCAGATCCCGCATCTCACCGACCAGAATGATATCCGGGTCTTCCCGCAAGGCAGAGCGCAAGGCTTCGTTAAACCCCAGCGTATCGCGGTGCACTTCCCGCTGGTTAATCAATGACTTCTGACTTTCATGGACAAATTCGATGGGATCTTCTACCGTCAAAATATGCGCATATTCAGTTGAGTTGATGTGATTAATCATCGCCGCCAGCGTAGTCGATTTACCCGAACCGGTGGGACCCGTCACCAAAATCAGGCCTCTGGGCTTTTTGCAGATTTCTTCAAAAAAACGCGGCGCCTTGATTTGTTCCAGCGTCAGCACCTCCGAAGGAATGGTTCTGAACACCGCTCCGGCACCGCGCTCCTGGTTAAATGCATTGACCCTGAAACGCGCCACATTGGGCAAGGCGAAGGAAAAATCGGTTTCCAGATATTCTTCATAATCACGCCGCTGCTTGTCATTCATGATGTCATAAATCAGTGCATGCACTTCTTTATGGTCAAGGGGCGGGATGTTGATCCGGCGAATATCGCCGTCTACACGAATCATCGGCGGCAAACCGGCTGATAAGTGTAAGTCCGACGCTTTATTTTTGACAGAAAAGGCCAATAGCTCTGCAATATCCATTATTTCTCCACGCTCAAACAGGTCTGGGGATAGATTAAGTTTTCATTTCAAGATTTGTTAAACTTAGTCTAGAACCTTGATTTTTTGAAGCTGTGTTGTTTAATAAGCGTTTGTAAAAAACAACCATATTCAATGCCAGACATACTGCAGCGTTTACAATCCATAGGTCAGCACATTGAAGCAGCCGAATCAAAAGCCCGGCGTGCCAGTGGCAGCGTGCAACTATTGGCCGTCAGCAAGACCAAACCCGCGCAGGATGTAGCCACGGCCTATCGCTATGGCCAGCGTCGTTTTGGAGAAAGTTATTTGCAGGAGGCCTTGCACAAGCAACGTGCACTGGCCTGCTTTGCCATTGAATGGCATTTTATCGGCCCGATTCAATCCAACAAAACCCGTCCAATTGCCGAGCATTTCAGCTGGGTACACAGTGTGGATCGTTTAAAAATTGCCAAACGACTCAGCGAACAGAGACCCGCTCACCTGTCGCCGTTAAATATCTGCCTGCAAGTCAATATCAGTGATGAAGCCAGTAAATCAGGCTTTAAGCTGGATGAATTAGCCGAGATGGTCACTGCCGTTGAAGATATGCCCAATTTGAGGCTGCGGGGCGTCATGGCCATTCCGCAACCGAATGCAGACCCTGCATCACAAGGTATTCCCTACCGCCGTCTGCATCAGGCCGTGACCGCGCTGAACAACCCGCGGCTGGATACCTTTTCATTTGGCATGACTGGCGATTTGAATGCAGCTATTGCTGAAGGCTCGACCATAGTGCGTATAGGTACTGCACTGTTTGGTCCAAGGTCAACATCAACAGCGACGTAATATGATCCTGTGACGCCAGCAGCTTCAACCCCATCAGCAATAACAAGCCCGCAATTAAGGGGCGCAATATTTTATCGGGTAATTTTTTACCGATCAGACTGCCCAGATAAATAGCCGGCAAGCCGCCAACTAACAAGCCGCCCAGCAAATCAAAATCGATTGAACCTACCGAGAAGTGCCCCATCCCGGCAATCGCAGTCAATGGCACCGCATGCGCCAGATCTGTACCAACGATTTTGATGGGCCGCATACGAGGATAGAGTAAAAACAGAATCGCCGACCCAATCGCCCCGGCGCCGACTGATGACAAGGTCACCACAATACCTAACATACAACCAGACAAGACGGTTAACGCCGGACGGGTACTGCGCATGACATCAATCATGCCATTGCCATTGGAAGCTCGATGAATTACATTCAGTAAATGCCCTTTTATTACGATAATCACTGCCGTCATCACCAGCATCATGCCCAATGTGGTAATAATCAAGTGATCGTAATCAAAGCCCTGTGACTTTAATTCCCTTAGCGCCAACACCGTAACAATAGAACTGGGCACACTGCCGCTACCCAGCCACAACACCACTTTCCAGTCGACCGTTTTATTCTTGTGATGAAAAAACACCCCGCTGCATTTGGTCATGGCGGCATACAACAGATCTGTCCCCACGGCAATCGTCGCAGGAATACCAAAACCCAACACTAAAATCGGCGTCATCAAAGAGCCACCGCCAACCCCGGTCAGACCGATCACCAGCCCCACCAGCGCTCCTGCGGCAATAAACATTAAATCCACAACGGCTATCCAACAAAACAAAACGTTAATATAGCCTACTTCATTTATAATAATTAATAATAAAAAATAATTTTATTATTCCATAACTGAATATGAAGCTACAGCAACTTCGTTACCTGCTGGAAATTGAACGCCAGCACTTTAATATCAGCAAAGCGGCTGAGGTGTTGTGCACGTCGCAATCCGGCATCAGCAAGCAAATTCAATTGCTGGAGCAGGAATTGAATCTCGACATCTTTATACGCAAGGGCAAGCATATCCTCCGTTTCAGTGATCCTGGACGCCAGATTGCCAACCTGGCGGCTGAAATCATCAGTAAAAGTGAAGACATTCGCCTGCTGGCTGCAGATAGTAACCAACGCAACCCATCCCTGAGTATTGCGGCCACCCACACCCAGGCACGTTATATTCTGCCTGATGTGGTCGAACGATTTGTACGGATGACGCCTAGTGTCAATCTGCATATTCACCAGGGAACCCCCACCCAGATTGCCGACATGCTGGAACATGGCGACGTGGATATTGCCATCGCGACCGAAGCCCTGGCCGGGCGTGAATCTCTGCTAGCCTTACCCTGCTATCAATGGGGACGAAGCATCATCACCCGCCCTGACAATCCGTTAGTTGAAAAATTATCTCCCACCCTGAGCCAAGTGAGTGAATACCCCATCATCACTTACGTACAGGGCTTGACCGGACGGAACAAAGTTGACGAAGCCTTTGCCAAACAAAACCTGAACCCGGATATTGTGTTAACCGCAGTGGATGCCGATGTCATCAAAACCTATGTGCGACTGGGGCTGGGCATTGGCATTATTGCTGACATGGCATTTAACCCGAAGCTGGACAAGGATTTATGCACCATAGAAGCGCATCACCTCTTCGGCATCAGCACCAGCCTGGTCGCCATAAAAAAAGAGAAATATATAAAGAACCACACCTTGCAATTTATAGAAACTTTCGCCCCTCATTTAACCCCTGCGATCACCCAGCACTTGTTGCAGGCATCAGATAATGCACGCCGGCGCGAGATTATGCATTCGTTTTCTGTGCCGTTTTATAAGGCGGTTCAAAGGAAACAACTATAACCTTACTGGCCAGGAGGCTGACGACAACCTTCCTGCTTGTGAGAGGCTTGATACGGTGTGGTAGATAGTGTCGTCACGATATGCATAATGGCCTTCACATGCTGATTTTCTGTGCTTCCGGTTTTCAAAAATCAACATTGTCTCTTCATTCTTCATCTTGTGACGGCACTCTCTAAGCAGTAAAGTCTTATTACAATTTAGTCTGGTGCAAAAAAGGTTTCGTGCGGTTTTCACCGCACGCCACAGGAAGATTAATTGGTTTAAGTGTTCGCTGATTTGTTTTTATAAATGACGACACTTGCCAAACCCATCAGGATGAGCGCATAAAAAAGGTCAGTCCACCAGTCGAGAGGTACGGTGCGCGATTGAGTACTTTTAAACCAGTCTACGCCTGAAGCACTGTTACATTCTGCCAGTTCAAGATACTCGTTTCCCACAGTATCACGAATTGACGTCACGCCTTTCCACTCAAACGACACTGTTGTCGTACCAGAAATTGAACCGTCGTCAGGTGGAAAAAAATTATTGTTACCCCCCGACCTTGCATCGAGAAACGCAAAAATAGTTGAAGGCGTACCGAATTGGATTGGAATATCGATGCTGATATGACCCGGTGCTGGCACGGTGTTGATATTACTCTCTTTTGGGTCTGAGCTGGAACCATAAAGAATAGACCCATCAATTGCGTAAACCGTCCCCCCGTTACGTGTCATAAAAAATTGATATCCGACATTCATGCCCTGAGCAACAGCGCCGCTGGTTGCAAATTGATCATAGTGTGGTCCCCCGTTGATCTCAGCAGCAATGGTCATTGTTCCGGCCGCAAATTGAGGTACGCCGCTGACATTACAAAGGATATCGTCCTCAAACGTGGCTCTGGTCACCACACCACCATCAGACCCAAATCCACTCAGAACAACAGAACTGCTTGCCTTTAGAAGGCCAAGGCTTGCAGAAGATTGATGATTGCCAAATGCGGAGGCTTCGCTGGCGGAGACGGATCCTGTTGCACTGCTATTTGTAGTTTCTCCGGTCGTCGCTGTCACCTGGGTGGCCGCATACATGGAAACAGGAGAGCAAAAAAGCAAGCAAAACAAGGCGAGCTGCGGATAAGTAAAGTTTCTTAATAAAGTTTTAAGACCAACAAAAATAATATTCATATTTTTACCTTTATCTATGACATCAAACTGGCTTTTTAAGCAACACTTTCGTTTAACATATTTTAGGCAAAAACTCAAGACCCCACTGAGCGCGGACTACAGTTCTGATAACCCGCGATGCCAAGGAAAAAAGCATTAGAAAAGGCTGAGATTTAGCAGACATGAAGAATGTAAAAAACGGCTTCAGCTGTGAGCGACTTCATAAGTCATCAGTACAAAGCATGCGTTAATAGACTCGAACCAAGGGAAAACGACTACGTAATGGAATTAAATTAACCGATTCGAGAGGCTTATACCATGAAAATCTTAAACACTATGATCAAAACGCTATCTGTTGCTTCTGTTTGTGCTGTCAGTGCAATGACATTTGGGACGTCAACGGCAATGGCAGAAGAAATCACGACTTTGCACATGAATGAACAATGTAAAGTATCGCCAAGAGGGGAGCGTTGCAGAGCACAATCTTTGCCAGTACAGGCTACGGTAAAGCAAGCAGCGTTGCGTTCTGTTACTGTCTGCTCTTATTCTTCTCGCGGCAGCCGTTGCAAGGACTTTAACGGTAGCTATTTGATTGCAGATTTAGGTTCGATGAAGCTGATGCCTGCTGAGAAAAACTGTGTCACATCCAGCCGTGGAATCCGTTGTTCCGCTTAATTCCTGAATATAACCAGAGACAAATTATGGAAGATATTATCTGCCTGAAATTCCGTGGATACAGAAATGTTGACGTCAGACCAACGGAATTTCAGTGCAGCTTATTTTTCCAGTTCTTTTGTCAGGTCAGTTGATAGACTGAGCCCGAATGAAAGAGCTCTGCAGTCATTTCGCAAAATGTTCAATTGCGATGTCAGGTTACTGTTGATTAAGCTGTTTAAATTGTTGATACATTAACAGATGCAGCGAGGTCATGGCGGCTTCAAGCCCACCCTTGAGATTCCCTTTGAGTTTGTCTGAGAATATTCCTTTCATTTTTAATAGCCAAGTCCTTATTCATCCCGGTCTGATTGCTGGGTCATTGACTTGGGTAGTTTCTTTTTTATTTTGACGCCGAGTTCTTCAAAATCACTGGCTTGCCGGATCAAGTTGCCGCGTCCGGTGGTGAGTTTATTCATGACAGCATCGTAAGTTTTGTTGACGGTATTGAGCTGATTGCCCAATTTTTCCAGGTCTTCAACAAAGCCACGGATCTTGTCATATAAACTGCCGGCTTTGTCGGAGATGATGCGCGCGTTTTCGTTTTGCTGTTCATAGCGCCAGATATTCTGAATGGTACGCAGGGTGGCGAGCAGCGTTGTCGGCGTGACGACAACAATTTTATGTTCAAAAGCGTCGTTAAATAATTTCTCATCAGCCTGGAATGCGGCCATAAAAGCCGATTCAATGGGCATGAACAATAAAACAAAGTCCAGTGAGCGCAGGCCTTGTAAGGAAGCATAATCCTTGTCACTTAACAGTTTGATATGATTTCTGACGGCGTCCACATGGGCCTTGATGGCCAGCGCTTTTTCCGTGTCATCCTCGGTGGAACAGTAGCGTTCATAAGCCAGCAGGGAGACTTTAGAATCAATCACCACATCTTTTTCTTCTGGCAGACGGATGATGACATCCGGTTTGAAGAGCTTGTTGTCGGCATCCCTGAAGCCACCCTGGGTGTCGTATTCAACGCCTTTACGCAGGCCGGATTGTTCCAGTACTTTTTCCAGGATCATCTCGCCCCAGTTACCCTGCATTTTTTTGTCGCCTTTTAACGCGCGAGTCAGGTTGAGGGCTTCCTGATTCATTTTGGCGGTATCACGGCGCAGGGCGTTGATTTCCTCGCGCAAGGACACGCGGTCTTTGCTTTCGCTCTCGTACACCGTTTCCAGTCGAGTTTTAAAGTCACCCAATTGCTGTTTTAGCGGGGAGACAACGTGCTCGAGATTAGTTTTGCTGAATTCACTAAACTGTTTGTTGCGCGCTTCAAAAATGCGGTTGGCCAGGTTTTCAAATTGGTTTTTCAGTTGTTCTTCCGCATTTTGCAGCAGGTGAATTTTTTCGGCGTGGTGTTGCTGTTGCTCCTGTTGACGTACCTGTAAACCAGCGGCTGCGGAGTGGCTTTCTTGTAGTTGCTGCTGTAAACGGCTGATGAGGGCTTTATCCGCATCCCACTGCGCCAGCTTTTCATCGGCAACAGCCTGGTTGATTTCGGCTTGGCGAAGCTGTTGAGAGAGGTGCTCAATCTGCTGCGCTTGTTCGTTCTGTAATCGGGTAAACGACGTGCGCTTGAAAAAATAAACCCCGACCCCTGCCAGCAGCCCCAGGATAAAACTGATAAAAAGATACGCGCTAACATCGGGTAAAAGCATGGTGTCGGGTCGGGTTGTATAAGAATGGGGTGCCGGTGTGCAGATCTGCGCACCAGCAGCTATGGTTTACAACGTTTTAAAGACGCGGCTGGCCGCCTCAATCGTGTGCTGAATGTCTTCATCACTGTGTGCAGAAGACACAAAACCGGCTTCAAATGCAGACGGGGCAAGATAAATCCCCGCGTCCAGCATAGCGTGGAAAAATTGCTTAAAACGTGCCTGATCGCAGGCCATCACCTGGGCAAAGCGGGAAATACAGGGTTCTTCGCTGAAAAACAAGCCGAACATGCCGCCGACTTGATTGCTGGATAACGCGATGCCGGCATCCGAGGCAGCCTGTTGGATGCCGGATACCAATGCGGTGGTTTTTTCTGTCAATGTCTGATAAAAACCGGAGGCGGAAATCAGTTCCAATGTTTTTAAACCGGCGGCCATGGCAACCGGGTTGCCGGATAGGGTACCTGCCTGATACACCGGGCCGAGTGGAGCCAGATGTTGCATGATGTCCAGTTTGCCGCCAAATGCACCGACAGGCATGCCGCCACCAATGACCTTGCCCAGCGTGGTTAAATCGGGCGTTACACCATACAGTCCCTGAGCGCTATGTAAATCAACGCGAAAGCCGGTCATGACTTCATCAAAAATCAATACGCTACCAGAGTCATCACAGATTTGACGCAAGCCTTGCAGAAAGCCGGGTTCGGGTGGAATGCAGTTCATATTGCCTGCAACCGGTTCAACGATGATGCAAGCAATCTGAGCGCCACTCTCGGCAAAGGCCTGTTTGACCGAATCTATATCATTAAATGTTAATGTCAGGGTGTCTTTCGCCAGTCCGGCGGGTACGCCGGGAGAACTGGGGACGCCCAGCGTCAGCGCACCGGAACCGGCTTTGACGAGTAATGAATCGGAATGTCCGTGATAACAGCCTTCAAATTTGACGATTTTATCGCGCCCGGTAAAGCCGCGTGCCAGACGCAATGCGCTCATGGTGGCTTCGGTACCGGAGCTGACCATGCGCACCAGATCTATGGATGGCACCAGCTCGCATACTTTTTCAGCCATCAAGGTTTCGATTTCAGTCGGTGCGCCAAAACTCAGGCCTTTTTCTGCGGTCTCTTTAACTGCCTGAATCACGTCCGGATGCGCATGACCCAGAATCATCGGCCCCCAGGAACCGACATAATCAATATAACGATGATCCTCGCTGTCATAAACATAAGGTCCCTGGGCGTGGTCAAAATAGACCGGCGTGCCGCCGACACCGCTGAATGAACGCACGGGCGAATTAACGCCACCGGGGATAACTTTTTGGGCGTGTGAAAAAAGTTGTGATGATTGTGTCATGGAGAGTCTAAAAAAGTTAAGCACCCGCCAAACGTATTCGGCGGGTATTTATTGGATTATTTGCCAAACAGCTTGGGTGGCTCGGGGTCAGTATTTTTCTGCAGGCAGTTGTAGGCCGCATTTTCAAAACGGATACGCATGGATTGCGTATGTTTCTTTTCATTGACGAATTTTTCAGCTTCGACAGCGGTCAGGTCTTTCATCATGTAATCCGCAATGCACATACAGGGTTTCTCCCAGCGTACCCGGTCTACGTTTTTGTTGGTTGACGTGGCGATTTCCCTTTCCACACATTGCTTGGCAAACTGGTGCTCGAATTTATGCTTGACCATATCTTTCACTTCCGGGCCATGTTCATGATCAAATGTAACGCTGTTGTCCTTCTTGTCGTCTGAACAGCCGCTTAATCCTGCACTCAATGCAAAAGTCAGGGCGGCGATCATCACAGGTGTTGTTTTATTGTTTTTTTTCATAGACTTAATTTTCAGTCAACTACAGGTAAAGGCGAACTTTATCATTTTAAGTCTGTTGATTCTAGGCGAATTCACCCTTAAAAGAGAAACTACGGGGTGTGAACGTTTTTGAATTAATTCGCCCAACAACAAATGCGTTTTTTTGAATACAAAAATCAAATTAATCATATTCGAAATATGTTGAACAATCAGGCTTAAGACTCATCATACATGTCGATTCTGTAATTAAAATAACTTTGGAGTACATTTTGAACGCTAAACTATTACCTCTTAAAGCCGGTTGGCAATGTTTTTTTGATGGATGGGCATTGTTCAAAGCTCATTACATAAAATTTATTATTGGCACCGCCATATGGTTGGCGATAGAGCTTGTTATCGCATTTATACCTGTAGCCGGGCCAATGATAGACGGGTTCCTATTTCCATTATTTTACGCAGGGTTCTTGAATTTTGCGTTTGAAGCCAGCCATGAAAAAGACCCCAAGATAATGAGCTTTTTTAAGCCCATAACCGAGCTGAAGTTATTACTACAATTTTCACTCCTGGGGATGGTCATTGTAGGGTTTGAACTACTGGCAATTTCAATTTCTTCTGTGATGTCATTTTCTGTACTGCTACCATTAGCATTGGTCATGGTATCTGCACTCATTTTTTCAGTTCCATTAATATTATTTGATCAAATACTCTTTCACCAGGCGTTAAAGTTAAGTGTTGAAACCTGCGGGAAAAACTTTGTTGTCTTGATCGTGATTTACTTTGTTTTAATGGGGTTAATGATTCTGTCCGCATTAACTTTTGGCGTTGTTTTAATCGCAGTTATTCCTGTGGTTTTTTGTGCGCTTTACATCATTTATACCTTGGCTTTTCAAATTGATAAAGGTGAAGATAAAGAACGTTTTAGACCAAAACAAGCCCACTAGTTAATGGGGTTGTGACGATTAAATCAATCATTCAAACGTGAACTGTGAATCATTCATTTGATAAGGACGTACATCAGATCATATCTATGGATACTGGAGAAAAGCCAAGTCCCTCGTGTCAATGATTTATTCACAAACCTCGACAATCAAATACAATCCGCTCCGGGTGTTCCGCTAAACGAAGCACAGTCAGTTGATCTGATTGGGTGACGGTTTGCACTGGCAGAATATTCGCCGGGACGGGCAGGATAGAATCAAGTGCATACGCCGTGAGAATTCTTTGTTTGGGCAGAATGCCATCGGGTTGGTTGTACCAGGGGATATGACCTTCCGGAAGTGGCGATGGTGTTGTTCCACAGGCAAAATCAAAGCGGCCGTTTTCAGCACAAAAACTCATTCTGGTAAACGCATTCACCAGAAAGCAGGTGCGCCGCCAGCCGCGCAGTTTAGGATGCCATTTGGTTTGTTTAACTGCCTGTAACTGTTGGAAAAACACGGTTGGGTCACTGGTGGTCAACGATGATTCCGCTTCGCTCGAAAACGTCAGCGTTTGGCTGAAGCTCCATTCTGACGGTATGCCTGCATGGAGCAGAAGATAACCGCTGTTCATGTACACAAAAGGGCGTGTACGCAACCACTGAAATAATTCATCCCGCCCATAGCTGGCAACAACACCGTGGAAATGGGCTTCATCAGCCTGCGGATTTATCCCTGCAATTGCCGAAAGCAGGTCAATCTCATGTTTGCCCAATACCAAAATCGCCAGGTTACCCCATGATTTCACCTTATTTAATAAGGCCAGGTTATCCGGCCCTTCGCCGATCAGGTTGCCCGTAAACCAGAGTTTGTCCTCAAGTGGATTAAACGCGATGTCTACCAACGCCTGCTCAAGTCTGGACAGGTGGCCATTAACCGGTCCAATGACATAAATTGCCATATCAGTTGAGCAATCTGATGCCATGGCGAAAAAGCGCGATTATTGTAAGGAAAGCACTAATGAATCGATTATCTGTGGTTTCAAGAAGCATCATTAACGAACTACTAAATTGTTATATTTGTAACATTTTACGGCCGTATTCAGGGGATTGTTGCGGATCAGCTGACAACAGAGACGGTAAATACCTGCTTGCCTCGCATCCATTAAGACAGAGGCAATTTTTATTCCCCATGATGGATTAAGTGATGGTTGCCGCAGAATAGAAGCCTGTCATTATCCGGAGCAATCTTGAATCACATAGATACGCCGAATAAACAACACAAGCTGGAAAAACTTTCTGAAAGTGGATTGATTTTTGCCTTTTCTAAATAGGCATTTATTTCAAACCATGACCGTTGGAGATTGATATGGGTAAAATTGGCATTTTTTTTGGCACGGATACCGGCACAACCCGGTTGGTCGCTAAAAAGATTTACAAGCAATTGGGTGATGACCTCGCCGCGAAACCGAAAAATATTAATCGCGCCAGCCCAGAGGAATTAATGGGATATGATGCGTTGATTCTTGGTACACCCAGTTATGGCGTGGGCGATTTGCCAGGGACCGCAGTGGGCTGCATGGAACCCAACTGGGCTGATTTTGCGCCCCAACTGGACGGGTATGATTTTAGTGGCAAAAAAGTCGCCTTGTTCGGCCTGGGACACCAGGAACGTTATGCCTCCCGTTTTGCCAGTTCACTGATCAAGCTGTATCAACTGTTTTATGGGTATGGAGCAGACATTATTGGCCGTTGGAGTATTGATGGATATGAATTTGAACATTCAGACGCCATCATGGATGGCCAGTTTGTCGGCCTGGTGATTGACCATCGTGGCCAATCATTTTTAACCGATGAACGTATCGAAACCTGGTTGTCGCAAGTCAAACCCTTGTTATTGTGCCAAGCGGAAGCGGCTTGAGCACACTGGAAAATAGTGGAGGGAACGGGATATGGCCACTGTGGGATTACACTATGCTGATCGACTGCAAATTGCCATGCAATCACGTCATCAGGCCATTAAACACATGTTTAATGAAAACATTGCCCAGTTAAGTTCGCTGTTGGGGCCGATGAATGATGGCCCGGAATGGCCGTCTGGCGCGGCCTGGCTGGTGAGTCTGCATGATGATCATGCCTGTATTATTTCTGATGGCCTGTCTGACCCGTGGGTTGAGCGGGACAAGCCGGAAACCGGCCTGGGCGTTGAAGTGTTCATAGAAGCGCCGCAAGTCAAAATACCCGATGATCAGGACCTGACCCGCCTGGCCGATACCTGGATGTTTCCGATGATTGCCGAAATTAGTCATACCATGGCAAGTAATCCAAGATTGAGTGAAAAGCTGCTGGCCGGTGATGTTCTGTCAATGGAATTTAATATTGACCACATCAAGGATGGGCGGGGGCGCGTCGGCGCTTTGCTCCATTCGCCAAAGAACATGGAAAACCGGTGGCAAAATGAATTTGGAGAGATTCAGTTAGTAGCGGCGACCTTGCTTAACCCGGATGAACTGCATTATATGAGAGGTAAAAAACAGGCCGGGAAGCAAGCAATGCTGGCCAGATTATATGAAGCAGGCATTGATCATCGTTCACTTGCCGCGCGACCATCGGTTGTTCCTGTCGAATAACATAAGCAAAAGAGGCGCGACTATCAAACCATGACAACAGATATTTGCCTTTTTCCCATTCCAAACTGCGTAACATTTCCCGGTACCGTGTTTCCACTGCATGTATTTGAGCCGCGCTACCGGAAAATGATCACGTATTGCCTGGATCATGATGTTTTGCTGGGTGTGTGTCATACCCAAAAACAGTTGAGTGCCGGTAAACAGTTTTCTAATCTGGATGAAGCCCTGCAATCCAATCAGGCAACCTATAAGCACCATGACATATTTTCTGCAGGCCGTTGTGAGCTGGTAACGACGACCGATGATGGCAGAATGTATCTCATGGTGCATTTGCAGAAAAGGTACCGATCCATTAATGAAAAACAAACACTGCCGTTTTTGATTTTTGAATGTGACGTTTTCCCTGATCAAACAGCTTCTGCCGAGGAGATAAGAGAGAGTCTTCTGCTTAAGCAGCAATTGCTTCAGCGATTGCAAATTCTGACTGAAAATGACAATAAATTGCAGGAAAAATTTGCCGATGACAAATGGCGGCAACAATCAATCGAAGCGTTTAGTTATGAAATATTCGGTGTGCTGAAATTTCCGGCCGATATCCAGCAACAAATCCTGGCCACTGATTCCATGCTGGAACGATTGAGGCTGGCCGTCTATTTATCAAACGAGCTTTCCTATAAAAATTGAGCCGTCCGCAGTGGAACGCAATACGCTCTATTGGCAGATTAGCGATCAGACAGCGAAACCCATGTCGTAAAAGCTACATTCATTAGAGTGAGTTTGAGCCAAGCTATTGAAATTATAATGTTTTTTATATGGCCTGATGCTTGCTGGAAAAAATCAAAATGATTTTTTAACAGTATTCCCATTAAATTACATTGAACAGGAGAACGAAATGCCAGCCACATTCGAACTTAAATCCAATGACAACAATGCATTTTATTTCGATTACGTCGATAAAAATGATGACATTATTCTGATGAGTGGAGACTACCCCAATAAGGATGACGCTGAAAAGGCCATCGGTGATGTGCGGGTAGGTTCTTTGATGAGCCATCAATTGGCGGCAGGCAAGGCCAATGACGGCAAATCATTTTTCGTCATTAAAGATGCCGGGGGTGATGTGCTGGTCAAAAGCATATTGTTCGCGTCACAAATGCTTTTTGATAATGCCTTGCACTCCGTAAAAGACAATGCCTGCGTTGCAGAAATCAAGGATCTGACCTGACAAGTCCTTTCCGGTATTGTTGCAGTACCCAACGTAAATTAAGCCCGCCGCTTATAACCAGGAAAAATACGTGCCCAACTGATATTTCCTGGTTTAACTAAAGGATATGACATGAGCCAACAACTGACTATCACCAAAGAACTGGCCAATATTTGCGTGGCCGCCACAGAGCTGTGCTCAATACAGCAGATCATCCTGGGCCAGATAAAAGCCGAAGACTTTGCTACCCAATTCAGCAAAATTATCGGTAACATCAGTCAATGCTATGGCGTAGTGACTGACAACCTGACACCGCTAATCGAATTAAACAGCGAGAGCGCCTTTGAGGCTGACTTTGATGAACGCTATACCACCTACAAAAACAGCTACCTGCAGTTAACCGGTAAACCCAGACATTATTCCGACCAGGCACATGAGGAATACCTGTTGCTGCAAGACTTCAAACAACTCAAAACCAGCTTTCCAGTGCTAAAAACCAGCTTTCAACGCCTGTACACCTATGTCGACAAATGGGTCACCAACGATGCCTGGCTGGCGATGAGTATCGAAAACCTGCTAAAAATCCTGCCCCGCTTACTGACAGAAATCTATGAACTCAAGCAAAAATCTCCGGAAGACGCCTATGTAATCTATGCAGCATCAATGGTCGCGTTTGCACCCTACCTGGAGGTGATCAAAGGACAACAGCAAATACTTGATGCAGCCAGTGCGCCTTATCTGGAACAGATGTTGTTGTCGGCTTGAGGATTATGAAAACGGCTTCTCTATGCAAGAGTTGGAAAATAGGGTGAAAATAGGGGACAGACCATGTTTAATATTCATTCTTGGCTGGCCTCCCTTGCCTTTCCGGTTTGTACATGCCTACCTAAAGCTTTGCTGATCTCTTCCTTGAAACGATCATTTTCCAAAACATAATTACCATTCCTTGCCTCGCGTATTTCATCAACCAAACCCGGTTCCAGATTGTATCGAAATAATTCACGATATCTTGTTTCTTGCATCGTTTTCGTTAATCCCAGTGCCTCGTACATAAAATGAGGTTTGATCAATTTATTTCTCTCTCCTTGTGCATTTATTTCCATTTTATCGTAGTCTGTCCCCTATTTTCTCTATTTTTCTCTTCTATTTTGCCTTCAACAACACACTGAACTTTGATAATAAAATTACCTTCAAAAACGAACTGAGCTTCCTGCGGTCAGCTGGAGCGCCTGGTTATGCCATTTTCTGCACATGCTTAAAATCTTGAATTGATTCAATTTCTTTTTTCTCAATATTTTGCGTTTTATATAGTTCCCACCTCATTTGCAGATTTAGCCAAAAATCGGGTGATACGCCAAAAAACTTACCTAACCGCAAAGCAGTACTTGGAGTAACACCTCGTTTTTGATTGACTAACTCATTAATGCGCTGGTAAGGAACATGAATTGACTCTGCAAGTTCGCGTTGTGTTATTTCCATCGGAACAAGAAATTCTTCCCGGAGCATTTCTCCCGGATGTGTTGGCTCTCTACGGGTTGGGACTCTCATCATATTTACCTTTAGTGATAATCAGTTATTTCTACATTTGCTGGGCCTAATTCTTCCCATGAAAAACAGATTCGATATTGTTCATTGATGCGAATGCTGAACGAACCCGCTCTATCTCCATAAAGACTTTCCAACTGGTTACCCGGTGGAACTTTCAATTCTTCCAAGGATTGAACTGAATCTAATTGATCCAATTTCCTTACCACAATTCGCCATAGAGTTTGTGGGCAAGCCTTCCGTGCCAATTTTGAATTAACTCCATTAAATATATCTTCAGTTGCCTTATCATTGAACGATACAATCATTAAATCATGATAGCACGGTTTCCATGATACTCAAGGTGAACTTAGCCGTCTCAGGGGCTTGTTCAGGACACTGTATTAATAGGGGATTGTATTGTTTTTAGGTGGGACTGTCCAAATCTAATCGGCGGTGATGATCCGTTAGGTTGGTTTTTTGGGACTCTATTGCCACTCTCATTGATAGGTGATGTCTAGAATGCGTTATTTTGGTAGCGGTACCCTTGTGTTTTCGCCGCTATTCTTTTCGAGCGTGCGCACACAAGCGCAAACGTCTGGCGTCTGTTTTTGAACAATCACTACACCCGGTCTCGTCAGGGTTTCATTGATCCCTCATTGTGAATGCGTCGCGGCATAATTTCTGCCACTACCTGCCAAGACGCCGCTTTGCACTTCGGACAGGTTTGCAACTTATCGTTCGTTTCTGTGGCATACAATGGGGTGGCCACAGGTTCCGAAGGCACCTGGGGTTCTTCGTCTGAGGCCTCAAGGCATTGGCGAATTTGCGCCAGCTTTTGCTGCCGGTAGCGATTGGCCAGAAAGCCGTAGTGGCGGATGCGCATAAAGCCTTTGGGTAAAATATGCAGTAAGAAACGCCGAATAAATTCTTCTCCGTAAAACGGTAAAACGGGGGACACACCACGTTTATTGTTCTTTAATCGTGGTCTGTCCCTGAGGTATCCCCACAAATAAACATTTTATAACAATGAGTTATGAGATATACTTAATCTAAAACAGCGTGTGCACCGGATTTTTTCCTCCGAATCATCACTTTTCGGGGGATCCGATGCACACAA
>SPJS01000135.1 GCA_006844705.1 Methylococcaceae bacterium
AAATGTATTGTTCAGCATAGACCTCAAACCGGCTTTCCAGCTCCACCAGAGTTAACACACCGGTGCTTTCAAACAATTGTTTAACCGAATCTTCACAGAATGCAGGCAAGGCATCGGCAGTCGTCGGTATATTTTTCAAACCACGTTCCTTTACGGCCATTTCATGCCATTCAGGAGAGTAACCATCGCCGCCAAACACCACGTTGCCATGTTGATCCATAAGTTCTTTAAGAACAGCCAGAACCGCTGTTGTTTGATCTGCTCCACTGTTCAGTTGCGCTTCCAGTTTCTCTGCAATCCAGTTTAATGAATCAGCCAGCATGGTGTTCATGGCAACCAAAGGCCCGGATACGGATTGTGAAGAACCGACAGCGCGAAACTCAAATCGGTTACCGGTGAATGCAAAAGGTGATGTTCTATTACGGTCACCCGGATCTCTGTCAAATTTTAGAATTTGCGACAGGCCAAGATCCATCATATCCCCTTTTATTGATGACGTAATATTGCCCGCCTGGATATCATTGAAGACCTTTTCCAATTGATCCCCTAAGTAAACCGACAAAATTGCGGGGGGCGCTTCGTTGGCACCTAATCGATGGTCGTTGGCGGCTGAGGCAATCACTGCCCGTAACAAGGGGCCAAACTTTTCTACCCCACGAATGACGGCGCCACAAAACAACAGAAAGTTTAAATTATCATGCGGCGTATCACCGGGGTCGAGTAAATTTCCTTGTGTCGCATTACCGACAGACCAGTTGACATGTTTACCGGAACCGTTAATCCCTGCAAACGGTTTTTCATGCAGTAAACAGTGGAAACCATGATTTTTGGCCACTTTTTTCATCAAGGTCATCATTAACTGCTGATGATCTGCCGCAACATTCGCCGCTTCAAAATATGGTGCTATTTCAAACTGCCCAGGGGCGACTTCATTATGGTGGGTTTTCGCCGGAATACCCAGGCGGTAGAGCT
>SPJS01000212.1 GCA_006844705.1 Methylococcaceae bacterium
AGACCACAACCAAAGTCAAAGCGGGTGCAAAGGTCATGAGCTCTGAAGTCGGTGAGGTAAAAATTATTGCGGATGAGATTAATAATGCACTGGTGATTGTTGCGACGGCTCAGGATTACTCCACTATCCATCGGGTAATAAAGCAATTGGATGTGATGCCGTTGCAGGTATTGATCGATGCCACCATCGTGGAAGTATCACTGACTGACAATTTGGAGTATGGTATCAAGTGGTTTCTGGAACATAATAATGGCGGGCAGAATGCGGCTAGTTCAGGTGGGTTTGACTTGACCAATACAGCGGCCAGTCTGGCTACCGGTGTTGCAACGGGAGGGTTTGGGTATTCGTTTGTCAGTAATTCCGGGGATATTCGTGCCGTACTGAATGCAACCGCATCAGACGAAAAGCTAAACGTAATTTCGTCGCCATCTTTAATGGTACTCAATAACCAGGAAGCCTCAATCCAGGTGGGTGACGAAGTGCCGATCAGAACCTCACAGTCAACCAACCTGAATAATGACAGCGGTATCGAGACCAGTTCCATTCAGCAACGTAAAACAGGGGTGAAGCTTAAAGTCAAACCCCGTGTCAATGCGAGCGGCCTGGTCATCATGGATATTGAACAAAGCGTAGAAAACGTGGCGGCGACAACGGTATCCGGTATTGATTCACCCACCATTTCAACCCGTGAAATCACCAGCTCAGTCGCGGTGCAAAGTGGAGAAACCATTGTTTTGGGCGGGTTGATAGAAAATGACGATACGTTTAATCAAGGCGGCATACCGGTTCTGCATACTCTGCCTTTAATTGGGCCTTTGTTTGGCAGCACAACAAAAAATAATAAGAAGACAGAGCTGGTGGTATTAATAACGCCCAGAGTTATTAAATCCCGTCAGGACGCCAGGTTGATTGCAGATGAGTTTAAACGAAAGCTGTCCGGCATTGATATGGAAAGCCCGGAACAGGAAGA
>SPJS01000203.1 GCA_006844705.1 Methylococcaceae bacterium
AAGGTTTGATGCACTGTAGCCTTGGCGTGTTCGGTTACTATCTTCATCAAAAGCCATATCAAGAACCCAATGTAAATTATTTTCAACAGCCCAGTGTGCACGAATGGCATGTTCTAATTGTTTGGGATTAGCTGCGCAAAGGCTGCCTATAAAATAACGTGTTTCTTCGGTTATTTTATCTTTTATTTCTCTTTTCGCAGTGACAGCAATAATGCTTTTTAATCCACTCCATGAATGATTTTCTTTTAGCCATTCAATTTTATCCGTTACACGAATTGAGCGTGTTTCTATTCGCCCATGACCACCGTCAAAAGTTACTGTGGTTGCGTCAGGCGACAAAGAGGACTCAAAATAAGTCCTGACATCATCGTGTAAGTTTCCCTGATTTCCTTTTAAGCTGAGAATATAATCAGCCTTCTTTTCTATAATGAGTTCGGCTATCTTTTTTTGGCAGCCCATCGCATCCATCGTAATAACTGTACCTGCAATATCTAATCGAGATAATAGCTTAGGAATAGCTGTAATTTCATTCGATTTTTCGTCCACTTTAACCTGACCTAAAACCAGACTATTCTGCTGTGCCCAGGCACTCACCATATAAATAGCAGACTTGTTTGATGCTTTATCAATACTACGCCTTAGACATTTTCCATCAATGGCTATCACCTCTCCTTCCGTAAGTTTGGCTAAGTCCGCAACCCATTTAGAAAAACATTCACTAAACGCTTCGGTATCAATCACTGCAAAGACATCACCAAAAGTGTCATGTGAAGGAATCCCATTTTCAAGCCCTAATAGCTCTGTAAACCAGTCTTCCTTGGCTTCACCAAATTCTTCAATGGCGACCCAGTTATCTGCACCACAGATAACCGCACAAAGTGTGATAAAAAATATATCTTGCAAAAGATGCTTTTTCTGTCTGTTAACTCTTGGGTCTTGTATGCTTGAAAAGTGGTGTAGA
>SPJS01000194.1 GCA_006844705.1 Methylococcaceae bacterium
AGAGCAGTAATGACACCGTTCTTGAATTTGGCGCAGTCAAAGTTTTGGTTGATGAAGACAGCGTACCCATGCTGGATGGCATGACAGTGGACTTTGTCGATAGCCTGGAAGGCTCGGGATTCAAATTCACCAATCCAAATGCAGCAAAAAGCTGTGCCTGTGGCACATCATTTAATACGGCTGACGACGGTACGCCTTCTAAAACCTGTTCATAAAATTTGAGGAAATTGTAATGTGGGATTATTCAGAAAAAGTTAAAGATCATTTTTTTAACCCTAAAAATGCCGGCGCCGTGGAAGATGCCAATGCTATCGGTGAAGTCGGCTCCATCAGTTGTGGCGACGCGCTACGTCTGACTTTACGTGTAGATGAAGACAGTGAAGTCATTGAAGATGCCGGTTTCCAAACCTTTGGATGTGGCTCGGCCATCGCCTCTTCATCCGTATTAACTGAAATCATCAAAGGTAAAACCGTTGATGAAGCATTAGATGTCTCTAATCAAGATATTGCTGCAGAACTGGACGGCCTGCCACCCGAAAAAATGCACTGTTCCGTTATGGGACGCGAAGCCCTACAAGCCGCGGTGGCTAATTTCCGCGGTGAAGAGTGGAAAGACGACCATGAAGAAGGTGAGTTGATCTGTAAATGTTTTGCCATTGACGCGGTCATGATTGAAGAAATGGTCTGGGCTAACAAATTGCGCACAGTTGAAGATGTCACCAATTTCACCAAAGCGGGCGGTGGCTGTGCATCTTGCCATGAAGGTATTGAAGAAATTCTGGAACGCGTACTCAAAGAACAAGGTGAAGACTTTGATCCAACAGCTGCACCCGCAGCCCCTGTGGCCGCAGCGGAACCTGAAAAGCCGGGTGCATTGACCAACTTGCAACGCATCAAAAAAATCGAAGAAGTCCTTGAAGAGATGCGTCCTGCATTATTGGCTGATGGCGGTGATG
>SPJS01000126.1 GCA_006844705.1 Methylococcaceae bacterium
ACAAATTTATTTTATATTTACTAGGTATCAAAAACATCAGGATTGACCAATATGGCAACTTTACCTAAAGTTTCAATTGTGACCCCTTCGTATAATCAGGGCGATTTTTTAAGGCAAACGATTCAATGTGTATTGGAACAGGACTATCCTAATATTGAATTTATCATTATAGATGGTGGTAGTACCGATAATACACTTGAAGTTATCCGTGAATTTGAATCCGATATCACCTATTGGGTGAGCGAACCGGATAACGGCCAGTCACACGCAATTAACAAGGGTTTTGCCAAAGCGACAGGTGACATACATTATTGGCTATGTTCTGATGATCTGCTTGAAAAAGGTGCATTGCAATATGTAGTAGCTCAATTGCAGGATAAGGAAGGCCCTCAGTGGTTAGTCGGAGCAGCAAATTTAATTACCAAAAATGGCACCATCAAGGGCATTCGAACCCCCGATATAATTGATGAAAACACTTTTTTGAGCTGGGCAAACAATTGGATTCCCACTCAATCAACTTTCTGGAATAAAGAAATGTGGGAAGCCGCCGGCCCATTCGATGAGCAGCTACATTTTGTCATGGACCTGGCTTTATGGGAAAAAATGTATCGGGTAAATGATCCTATTATCAGCGATAAAGTTTTAGGCCGATATCGTTTTCATGATGATGCCAAAAGTATCTCACGCACTGATGAATCTAAAAAAGAAAGAACCGCTTATATCACAAAATTAATTGACCAAAAAATCCGTCCGTTTTTAAAAGATGACAATCAACTGGATGTTGATTTATTTATCCAGGATTATGGCAAACTGCTTGAAGAAGCCAGTGATTACAAAGCGGCGCTGGAAGAAATTAATCAGCACCGTATTTTTGGTAAATTGATGAATATATGGAGGTCTTGGGTGTATCC
>SPJS01000103.1 GCA_006844705.1 Methylococcaceae bacterium
GAATGGTCCGCCTCACTTCCTCAACGGCCTCAAATGGGCCATGATGTAATTTTATAGAAAACATCAAAACAGAAGTGAGACAAACCATGAAGAATAATACCGCAAAAAGACCGATTACAGTGTTAGGAATTGATTTAGCGAAACAAAGTTTCCAGCTCCACGGAGTTAATGCAGGGGGTGAGGTCGTGCTCAAGAAGAAACTCAACCGCAAGCAATTAAGTGCTTTCATGGCTAACTTGCCGGTTTGCTTAATCGGACTTGAAGCCTGTGGAGGCGCTCATCACTGGGTGAGAGTTTTTACCGAAATGGGGCATACAGTGCGCATGATGGCGCCCCAGTTTGTCAAACCGTATGTTAAGTCCAATAAAAATGATGCGGTTGATGCAGAGGCGATTTGCGAAGCCGTTCAACGCCCTAATATGCGCTTTGTACCCGCGAAAAGTATAGAACAACAAGATCTCCAAAGTATCCACCGCATTCGCAGTCAACTGGTTGCCAGACGAACGGCTCAGGCAAACCAGATACGTGGATTACTATATATCAGAACACTATTAATTCATGGCGGACGGTCCGTTGTCAGGTGTGCCCACAAGCATCAGGACAACCGTAGTCAATGGATTGGAGAAGTTGAACAACGACGCGGAAAAAACATCACTGCTGTGGCAGTCGCCAATAAAAATGCACGGATAGTTTGGGCGTTGCTGACTAAAAAAGAAGATTATCAAGCAAAAGTGGCATAAAAAGGCATGAGTCTAAGCGCTCAAAAGGGGCTTTGCCCCTTCGCCGCACGGCTTACCCCACCCTCGCCGGGAGCAGGGGCCGAAAACTACCGGCCCCTGCCAAGAGGGTAATGTCGGATGTGGGCATGTCAAGGACTACTCGACGCAAGCGACTGCGTTCCTCCTTGACACGCCCACATCCGACAAAAAAGAAACAAGACAGGAAAGAGAGAAGAACGACAGTAAAACAAACATAATAGCTAAGAAAACGTTAGCGACGAGTTGCGTAGATAACTATTAAGTGATGGCATAAAAGGTAACACCTGCATTCCTAAGAACCTGCTGGGGTCTAGGGCCCATTGAGGCCGTGAGCCTGATTAGGTGAGGAATGCGCGGATTCCATCAGGGCTAGAGGTATTAGACAACCTCTTACAAAAGCCGGATATATGGATGCAATATTTCTTTATGTTACGATCAAACAATACTTGCAATACGGGGCGGACCATATATGACCCTATTGACAAATATATTAAAGTCAGAAAAACCATTCGATATAAACTATCAAATTAGTAGGCGCTAAGGCTTTAAAAAACGGGTCAAGGAAAAGGGACCAGGTTTTTAATAAAAAAGAAAATTAATGTTGCTTTTTAAGACAGTATCTTGTTGGATGCCATAGCGTGCCTTACGTTATAGTAACCAACTATTTAGCACGGATACGTAACTGAAGCATGAACACCAAGACTGGAAAGAACACTACAGCAAATGACATTTATAATACCCTGAGGGACATGATACTCGACTTTTCCCTGTATCCTGGTTCTCGTGTTACCGAGTCTGAGCTTGCGGAAAAATTCGAGGTTAGTCGTACACCTATACGCGGCGCGTTGCAACGACTGGAGGCAGAAGGCTACCTGACTATCCGCCCAAAACAGGGATGCTTCGTGCGCAATGTCGACATCGTCGAGCTGACTCAATACTATAGTATCCGAACCGCACTCGAAGACCTTTCTCTCGAACTCGCCTGTACATATATGTCTGGCAGCGATCTTGAGGCACTGGCCGATGAATGGGACCCAGCCAGGCAGGAAGGCAGGAGCGATGATATCGACGAGATGAGTGCTCGCGACGAAAGTTTCCATATCACTATTGCCGAAGGTGGCAATAATTACATACTCGCTCGCTACCTCAGTGACATCAATCGCCATATCCGCGTCATCCGCAGGCTGGATTTCAGCGATGATAATCGAATCGACCATACCTACGACGAACACCACGCCATTTGTCAGCACCTGATCAAGCGCGATCTGACAGCGGCGAAGAAAACCATGCACTCGCATATCAAGAGCAGTGAAAATTTCGCGCGCACACTGACACTAACCCAACTCGCACAGCGTATGCCAACACACAAGCAACCTGTTTGATAGCTATTCAGCCCATATTTTACCTTCACAAGCTACGCCACCTGCACCAATGTAACGCATCCAGATAGTACAAATGCCAGATACTGGTGCACCCATGATAACGCTGACAGGGCGAACATGCATCACTTCCTGTCTTTCCCAGAAGTCTTGTTAACTCAACAAGGTCCTGTATTTGCTGGATAAATATTCCATAGACATTGAATCGACAGGCCTCCAAACAGGGTTTGGCACATTGATTGCTTTTTGTTGTATACAACGTTGCGTTCAACATCACCCTGTGAGGAGACCGTAAATGAAAGTCCAGAATCAATCCAGCCACGAAACGAACGACTATCACCAGTGCCTCGTATCGATACTGGCCGCCAGCTGTGCTCTCTACGTGAGTACACAACTTCAGGCAGCAGACAGGTCCAGCACCAATGTCCAGGCATTACATGGTTCCGACTACGCCGATAACTTCGGTATCGATGACAAGGAGAAGACCGTGCTCACCCTGGCACATGCCTACGGCTGGGCCTATGGCGACAACTTTTTCTTCCTCGATGCCAGCAACCCAACTTCGCACAACACCAATTTATACAACGAATTTTCACCACGTTTCAATATCGGCAAGATGACCTGCAGTGACTTGTCCTTCCCCGGCGTCAAAGATGGCCTGATCGGCTCCAGCAGGTGGGCATTCGAAGGTTTTGCCGATTTTGCCTATGGTCAGGACGGAGGCACCAATCCGAAAAATGACAATATCGCCGCCGCACCCCAACCACAGGTTGACATCAGTAATTTATGGGGCAGCCCGGGGGCGTTACAGGGAGGGCATCGAATACCTGATATGGCGCAACAAGTTCGGTAACGACGGCGTCGATGAAGACGTGACACAGATTATGATCAAGTGGACTATGTAACCTTCGGGAGAATCATTCATGAAAACAACTGAAAAACACTACACACTTACGCGCCGCTCCCTGCTCAAGGGTATGGGATCAGTCAGCCTGCTCGGCCTGTTTGGCTCGCGCATGCGCTATGCCAATGCAGGCAGCAAGGTCAACATGGGCTTTATTTATGTCGGACCACGAGATGATTTCGGCTACAACCAGGCGCACTTCGAGGGCAAATCCGGCGTTGCGTCCCAGGCCTGGGTGAATGCATTCGATCAGGAAAGCGTTCCTGAGACGGTCGAGGTGCAGAAGGCCATGGAAAGCATGATCAATCTCGATGGCGCCCAGGTTCTGTTTCCGACATCGTTCGGATATTTCGACCCGCATATACTGAAGATCGCGAAGAAATACCCAGAGATCATGTTCCTGCACTGCGGCGGCCTCTGGGACGAAAAGAAGCACCCTAAAAACGTCGGTAGTTATTTCGGCTATATCGACGAACCGGTGTATGTCGCCGGCGTCGTCGCCGGATTGATGTCGAAGACCAACAAGCTCGGTTTCATCGCAGCGATCCCGATTCCGCAGGTACTGAAAAACATCAACTGTTTCACCATGGGCGCGCGCAGTGTCAATCCTGATATTACCACCAATGTCATATTCACCGGTGGCTGGGCGAACCCGGTCAAGGAGGCCGAAGCTGCCAACAGCATGGTCGACCAGGGTGTTGATGTACTGACCTGTCATGTCGATAGTCCGAAAGTGATCGTAGAGACCGCCGAAAAACGCGGTGTTTATTCCTGTGGCTATCATACCAACCAGTTACCACTGGCGCCGAAAGGCTTCCTCACTGGCGCTGAATGGAACTGGACCAATGTATATACCGATTACGCGAAGATGATCAAGAACGACGAGCTTATCCCCAACCTGGTGCGCGGTGGACTCAAGGAAGGTATCGTCAAGTCATCACCGTATGGTTCCGCTGTCACTCCCGCTGCAAAAAAAGCGGCCGATGCCGCCCGTGAAAAGTTCAAGACCGGCAATTTCACTGCCTTCGTCGGCCCGATTAAGGACAATACCGGTAAGGTCGTGATACCCGAGGGCAAGTCCTATCCGCAGCGTGATCTGTGGCTGGAATCCATGGACTGGCTGGTCGAAGGTGTCATCGGTTCGACCAAGAGCTGAACGGGGTACCCAGATGAATAACGTCTTGCGCATCGACAGACTGGAGCCGCTCATTATCCCGATGACGGCGCTGCTGTTTGCTCTGATACTGTTCGCAATTTTCATCACTCTGGTCGGCGCCGATCCGTTCGGTGTGTTCCATTCAATTTATCGCGGCGCTTTTGGAAGCTGGTTCTCCTGGCAGAATACGCTGGTACGTGCCGCGCCACTGATGCTGACCGCATTGTGTACCGCGCTGCCTGCGCGTATGGGCTTGATCGTGATTGGTGGTGAAGGTGCATTTGTTCTCGGCGGCCTGTGTTCTGCTTTGACCGGACTGATGCTGGTTGGATCACCGGCGTGGTTTGCTATCTCAATGATGATGCTGGCAGGAGCCATAACCGGCGGTCTTTGGATAGCAGCCGCGGGTGCACTGAAATACCGACGTGGTGTCAATGAGACTATCAGTTCATTGCTGATGAACTACATCGCCATCGCAGTGATGAATTTCCTCATCATCGGCGTCCTGCGAGATCCCGCGACGCTGAACAAGCCATCGACATATCCTATCGATGAGGCCCATATGTTTGTCGACATCGGTAACTCATCCATACACTGGGGACTGGTCGTCAGTATCGTGATCTGCCTCCTGCTCTGGTTTCTCTCGCGCAGAACAGTGTTCGGTTATGCCGTCGATATAGCAGGTGGCAATGAACGCGCCGCTCGCATCGCCAGACTTCCGGTCGGGTTTCTCGTGCTTGCCACCTGCTTTCTCGGCGGTGCCTCGGCCGGTATCGCCGGAATGATCGAAGTCGCTGCTATCCACGGTCGTGCCAACACATCACTCAATGCCGGTTACGGCTATGAAGGCATCCTGATCGCCTTCCTTGCACGGCATAATCCGTTACTTATTATTCCTGCGGCTATCCTGATGGGTGGCATACGTGCTGCCAGTGGCCTGCTGCAGCGTTCACACGATCTGCCCGATGCCACCAGCCTCGTGATGCAGGGCATCATCTTTATCGTGATACTCGGCAGTGAGTCCCTGTACGGTAGATTTAAAATATTCCGCCAACAACATTCCAGTGAGCGCGCGGTCGCATGAACGGCGACGATTTCAGCTTGTTGAGTGTGATCATCGCGGTGCTGGGCGGCGCCATCCGCGTTGGCACGCCGTTTATCTTCGTCAGCCTCGGTGAATGCCTGACAGAAAAAAGTGGTCGCATCAATCTCGGACTCGAAGGCAACCTGGTCATGGGTGCGATGGCAGGCTATGCCATCTCCTATCTCAGTGGCTCGCCCTGGCTGGGAGTACTGGTCGCGGGGCTCTCCGGTGCTGCACTTGGACTACTGCATGCTTATCTTTGTCAGCAACCGCGTGTCAATGATATCGCCGTGGGTATCGCACTTATGATCCTCGGCACAGGACTTGCGTTCTATATGGGTAAGTCATTCATACAACCGCAAGCCCCTCGCCTCGGATCTTTTTCACTCGGATCCTGGAGCGACATTCCTGCCCTGCGTGCAGCCCTTGAGATAAATGTCCTGTTCATCGTCGGTATCATCCTGACACCGGCAATGGCCTGGTTTTTCAAATATTCACGTTGGGGACTGATCGTGCGCACGGTCGGTGAAAGCACCGACGCGGCTCTGGCATCCGGTTTCAATATCAACGCAGTGCGTATGCTCAGTACCATGGCTGGCGGTTTCCTCGCCGGGGTAGGCGGTTCATTTTTGTCGCTGTACTACCCGGGCAGCTGGAACGAAGGCCTGTCCAGTGGCCAGGGTCTGATGGCCGTCGCCCTGGTGATCTTCGCACGCTGGAATCCGGTGAACTGTTTTTACGCCTCGCTTCTATTCGGTGGTGCGGCAGCACTCGGGCCGGCGCTACAATCCGTCGGGGTGACTTCGGGCTACTACCTGTTCAACGCTGCCCCTTATGTACTGACCCTAGCGATCATGGTAAGCACATCTTCGAACAACCGCGTGCTAACCGGAATCCCAGGTGACCTGGTTAATCCCGGAAGATAGGCCAGAACGATAGCCCAGTGAAGATAGCACCAGACAGAGAAATTGTACGATGAAACATATATTGAGAACACATCATGACGATACACATCAAATCTGAACCTTTTCCCTGGCCCTGGAATGGCGATCTTCGTGTTGACAACACCGCCTTGATCATCATCGATATGCAAACTGATTTCTGTGGCATCGGTGGTTATGTCGACAAGATGGGGTATGACCTGTCCTTGACTCGCGCACCGATCGAACCCATCAAATCTGTACTCGAAGCAGTGCGCAACAAGGGATTGCTCGTAGTTCATACCCGTGAGGGTCATCGCACCGATCTATCGGACCTGCCTGCCAACAAGCGTTGGCGCAGTCAACGTATCGGTGCCGGCATTGGAGATCCCGGTCCCTGCGGCAAGATACTGGTTCGGGGCGAGCCCGGCTGGGACATCATTCCCGATCTGTACCCCATCGATGGTGAACCAATCATCGACAAACCGGGTAAAGGCTCATTCTGTGCCACCGACCTGGAACTGATATTACGTACCTGTGGTATCGACAACATCATCCTCACTGGTATCACGACCGATGTCTGCGTACACACCACGATGCGTGAAGCCAACGACCGTGGTTTTGAATGTGTGATACTGGAAGACTGTTGCGGCGCCACCGATCTCAACAACCACCTGGCCGCTCTCAGTATGATAAAAATGCAGGGGGGTGTTTTCGGCGCAGTCAGTTCATCCAGTGCAATTATCGAGGCGTTGCAGTAATGACAGTACCCACGCGCAAGACCCCGGACATGTCCACATATTTTCTTGCTGTAACGGAATCTATCGCATGACTATCCCCTCCCCCTATCTGCTGGAGGCACTGATCATCCGTAAGGTATTCGATGACTTTGTCGCCCTGGATGACGTATCGCTGAAACTGGCGCGTGGCAGCTTTCATGCCTTGCTCGGTGAAAACGGCGCCGGCAAGAGTACATTGGTTAAATGCATCATGGGTTACTACCATCCGGATGGCGGCAATATCCTGCTCGATAACAAAGAAGTCAGCATCAATAACCCACGTGATGCACACAACCTTGGTATCGGCATGGTCTACCAGCATTTCACCCTGATCCCAAACATGACCGTCGCTGAAAACCTGATCCTGGCACGCCCGCATCTGCCGGCGATGATCGACTGGAAAAGTGAGCTGGCGGAACTGGAGACAAGGATGGCCACCATGCCGTTCAAGGTACCGTTGCAGAGCAACATCAATACACTCTCTGCCGGTGAAAAACAGAAAGTCGAGATCATCAAGCAGCTGTTGCTTGACAGCCGCCTGCTTATCCTGGATGAACCCACCTCGGTATTAACGCCCAACGAAGCTGACGAAGTACTGGGCCAGATCAAGGGCATGGTCGACGACAATGGCCTGAGCGTGCTGATCATCACACACAAATTCCGCGAGGTGACCGGCTTTGCCGATGAGGTCACTGTATTACGCCGTGGCAAATATGTCGGCTCATGCAAGGTTGCCGGGACCGAGACGAAAACCATGGCCGCGATGATGATGGGCTCGGAAGTTATTGCCGAACCGCTGGCCAGAGCCGAGACCAAACAGAACGAAACTTTGCTCGAAATCGACCAGCTCAGCGCAGAGAGCAGTAGTGGCGAGACAGCGATCGAGTCGCTCAGCCTTAACGTCAGGGCTGGTGAGATCGTCGGTATCGCCGGGGTTTCAGGTAATGGCCAGCGCGAGCTGGTTGAAGTGCTTGCCGGACAACGTGATATTGCTAACGGCAGCATCAGGTTACACGGTGAAACATTCGACGCGACACGCAGACAGGCACGACTTCACAATTTACACTGTCTGCCGGAGGAACCACTGAAAAACGCTTGCGTCCCCAATATGAGCGTGGCGGAGAACATGGCCTTCAATAACTTCGACATACCCCCTTATGCACTCAAGGGACTGTTGATCAACCGAGGACGCATCCGTGAGCGTGCGCGGACGCTGATCACACAGTTCAAGGTGCGCACCGAAACCGAGGACACCCGTATCGGTGCACTATCAGGCGGCAACGTGCAACGCGCGGTACTGGCACGCGAACTGTCAGGAGACATTGATGTACTGGTGGTGGCCAACCCGGTGTTCGGTCTCGACTTCAAGGCTGTGGAGGAGATCCACAATCGCATCATGGCAGCACGCAACAATGGCACTGCTGTGTTGCTGGTAAGCGAGGACCTTGACGAGCTGCTCGAACTCAGCGACTGTATCCACGTCATCTCTGGCGGCAAGCTCGTCTATCAGACCACGCCGTCCGAAGCTGACCGAAGCGTGATCGGACAACACATGGCTGGACACTGAAGATGAAATCGATCGACGCAGAACCGTTCGCGTACCCGCTACCGCCAGACACGCTACCGGTGTTGATAGTTATCGACATGCAACGCGACTTTATCGAACAAGGCGGTTTCGGCAGTGCCCTGGGTAATGATGTGAGTCTGCTGCTCGATATCGTGCCGACGGTGAAAAAACTTATCCAGGCGTTTCGCGATCTCGATCTGCCGGTGATACATACCCGGGAAGCACACAAGGCGGATCTTAGCGACTGCCCGCAAAGCAAACGTTTGCGAGGTGACTGCAAACTTCGTATCGGTGATAAAGGGCCGATGGGAAGAGTACTGATAGATGGCGAACCGGGCAATGCCATCATCCCTGAACTGACCCCGATTGAGGGCGAATACGAGCTGACCAAACCGGGTAAGGGCGCTTTCTATAATACCTCGTTGCAGGAAATCCTCGATAAACATGGTACGACACTCCTGCTGTTTGCCGGTGTCACAACGGAAGTCTGCGTGCAGACCAGTATGCGCGAAGCCAATGACCGGGGCTACCAGTGCCTGCTGGTGGAAGACGCAACGGAGAGTTACTTTCCCGAGTTCAAACGCGCCGCAATCGATATGATTACCGCACAGGGCGCCATCGTTGGCTGGGTTGCCGACTGCGACGAGGTTGTCGAGGCACTTAAGGATACTTATGGAAAATGATCAATACATCCATTTCGATGGACTGTTCGACACTGAACAGCTCATGGCGCGCAAGGACTGGCAACGGTTTCGCGACGGCATCGAGATCATACGCATCTACGACCAGGGCGAAGATGGCATGAGTGCAGCCCTGTTGCGCTATGCCCCCGGCGCCAGTGTTCCGGCTCACGAACATACCGGTCTGGAAAACATAGTGGTACTCAGCGGCAGCCAGCAGGACGAACGAGGCAGCCACGAAGCCGGTTCCATCATCGTCAACCTGCCAGGCAGCAGGCACAGTGTACACAGCGAAAACGGCTGTATCGTGTTCATCATCTGGGAACGACAAGTACGTTTTATCGAGTAGCGCATGAAAGACACATGGAACCCCATCAATGGCAGCCTCGACCTGTCGACACTGAAGGCGATTTACACAGACGGTACGATTGGCCCCGTCGATGTCATCAGCGCCGTCATCGAGAGGATCAGACGCAGAGGCAATGACCATGTATGGATCAGTCGTATCGATGAGAGCATCTTACTAGCCAGGGCGCGCAAGCTCGAGGAACTGCTGCATGACGACAGGAGCATACTGGACAGGATGCCGCTGTTCGGTATTCCCTTCGGCGTCAAGGACAATATAGATGTCCTCGGTCTCGAGACCACTGCCGCCTGTCCCGGCTTCGCCTACCAGCCTGAGGTGACTGCCACAACCGTAACACGATTACTGGACGCCGGTGCCATCCTGATCGGCAAGACCAATATGGATCAGTTTGCCACCGGCCTGGTCGGAACACGTTCCGGGTACGGAACGCCTGTCAGCCCTTTTGGCGAAGACCGTATACCAGGCGGCTCCAGTTCTGGTTCGGCTGTCGCAGTCGCAGCAGGACTCGTCAGCTTCGCACTCGGCACTGACACAGCCGGCTCCGGCCGGGTACCTGCCGGACTCAATAATATAATCGGGCTGAAACCGACACGTGGCATGTTCAGTTCCCGCGGGATGGTGCCGGCATGTCGTAGTCTAGATTGTATCTCGGTGTTCAGTCTGTGCTGTGATGATGCTGCTACAGTCGCTGACATCATGGCACAACATGATGACGAGGATGCGTTCTCGCGCCCCGAAGCCCAACAGTTTCGTTATCAGTTATATTCGATCACACAACCAAAAGTACTTGCTGTGCCTGCGCCCGACGACCTCCAGTTCTTCGGTGACATGACCTGTCGTACTGCCTTCCTCGGCTTGATAGACGAGCTGGACACCGATACAGACTTCCGCGTCGTAGAGATCGACTTCTCCCTGTTTCGCCAGGCCGCGAAACTGCTGTATGACGGTCCCTGGATAACAGAACGCAAGATCGCATTTGGAGAATTCATCAACTCACACCGCGATAGCATCAACCCGTCTGTTTTCAGAGCTGTCTCCGACAGCGCGCCCCTGGATGCGGAAGATTCGTTCAATGGTTATTACCAGTTGCGGGAGCTTCACACGCAGGTCGCGAAAATGTTTAAAGGGTTCGACGCGATGATCGTTCCGACATATGGTCGTAGCTATCGGATCTCGGATATTATCGACGATGACTACGTAGCCAACCGGCAGCTCGGCTACTACACAAATTTTGTCAACCTGCTCGACCTGTCAGCGGTGTCCGCACCCTCAGCGATGCTGACTACAGGCCTGCCCTATGGATTCACCCTGATAGGTCCGGCGTTCTCCGACAGCATGCTGCTCTCGATCGCAGACCAGATACACCGTTCAAAATCTCACACCATCGGGGGCACGGGGCAACCACTACCTGCGCAAGCCCCCTTACCTGCCGAAGGAATGACGGATGCTATTGATCTGTGCGTGGTCGGTGCACACATGAGGGGCCTGCCACTCAACCAGCAGTTGATAAAATGCCAGGCAAGCTTCATCCGCCAGACATATACCGCCGCCCACTACAAACTGTTCTGCCTGCAGCAGCTGGAGCCGATACGTCCTGGTTTGGTGCGCTATGATGAAGCTCTCGCAATAGAAGTTGAGGTATGGCGTATTCCACTGTCACAGTTTGGCTGTTTTATGATGCTGATCGATACGCCGCTGGCAATCGGTACAGTAGAACTCGAAGATGGAACATGGGTAAAAGGATTTGTTTGCGAGGATTACGCGATACAGAATGCACCTGACATCTCGCACTTTGGCGGCTGGAGAAGTTACCTGGCAGACACCTGACCAGGAAAACAGTGATGCCACTAAAATAATGTAACAATCGACATCATCACTTCCTACGCTAAAACCATCAGTATGATCCTCTAATATTTGCCGGTTAACGAATTCGAGTGTCTTTTGGGTTATTTTTTTGAATTCAGTCGCTGAAATTATTAAAACTGATGTTGAAAATCATATGTTGAAAAATCAGTTTTGTAGAACAAACTGTAAAGCACTGGCACCAGGACCAATGTAATAATCGTGGCAAACAGCAATCCAAAAATAATGGACACAGCCATCGTTTCGAACATTGGGTCATGCGAAATCCACAATGGCAGCATTCCCCCCACCGTTGTCGCCGTCGTTAATAGAATTGGCCGAAGGCGTTGGTTAGCCGCCATGACGATAGCTGATTGAGCAGTCATACCCCGATCAAGCTCGATTTTAATCCGATCAATTAAAACAATCGCATTATTAATGATAATTCCAGACAGGGATATCACTCCGAGAATCGTAAAAAACCCAAAAACAGATTGCGCCAGGTTTAGCCCGATTGTGACACCGATTAAACCTAAGGGAATTGTGGTCAAAATAATAACGGGCTTTCTGATTGAATTGAACTGGGCGACCAATAGTAAAACAATAATCATTCCTGATATTGCCAGCTTATCAGTTATTGATTTATTGGCATCGCCTGATGTTTCTGCTTCCCCGCCAAGTTCATAGGCATAACCATATCTCCATTGTTTGGCTGCATCTTGTAACCAGGGAATGAAAATGCTGTTAATTTCTGTCGCAGTCACCCCCGGTTTCAACTGGGCGTTAACCGTAATGGTCCGTTCACGATCCTTTCGTTTAATGATACTGTACTGCCAATCCATTTCTATATCAGCGACCTGTTTTAAAGGCACATTGTTGCCACTGGACTGAGAATAAACCATCATTCCGTCAAGCTTTTCGATGTTCTGCCGGTCTGCTTGTACCGAGCGCAATTTGACAGGAATGATTTTGTCCTGTTCCCGATACTCCGTCAATTGCAGACCTGACAAACTGCTTTGCAATGATACCGCGACATCCTGGCTGCTGACATTAGACAGTCGCGCCTGCTCCTGATTAATTTTGACATCCAGTTTTTTACTGCGCATCCCCCAATCATCCTCAACATCAAGAACTCCGGGCAATGAAAGCAACTTTTCTTTTATCGGATTAACTATGCGATAAAGTTCATCAAAATCAACGCCTGAGATCCTCACAGAAACCGGAAAATCTATCG
This sequence comes from Methylococcaceae bacterium, assembly GCA_006844705.1. Classification (GTDB taxonomy): domain Bacteria; phylum Pseudomonadota; class Gammaproteobacteria; order Methylococcales; family Methylomonadaceae; genus Methylomarinum. The sequence goes on from SPJS01000103.1 coordinate 12,671, forward strand.
GCGTACCATTCTCCAGTTTTTTCATCTGTATTTTTAAATCAGGATGTTGGTCTTGGGCATAATTCATCACTTTTTCAATCACTTCAGGAATCACCAGATGATCGGTGGTGTTGATAATCATTGAGCTGTGATGCGAATTTCTAGGTTCCGGGTTTGCTGTTAAGGTGTAGCGTGGAGCTCCTTTCCCGATAAATCCTAACCAATTGACTACCCCCTGCTGTTTTTCCTGCTCAGAGGAAGCGACTTGAAGCGTGCTTTGCATAAACTGTTCAATATCCTTGACCACTGCATCGGTTGTTTCAATATCAGTGCCACGGGGCATGTTTATCCTTGCGTTAATGATGGCATTGGTCGTCGGAGGAATGAATACTTTGGGTACTAAACCTAACCCGTTGATCGCCAACACAAATAAAATTGCAACAACGCCGAGAAAAATAAACCTGTGCCTCAATGCCGGTCTCAGAATGCTTAAATAAAGTCGATAGATCAACCCTTCCTGTTTATCCTTCCCCGATTCACGTTTGATTTTTAACAGGTGTCTTGCCAATAATGGAATGACTGTCATCGCGAGCACCCAGGATGAAATTAACGCAATTGAATTCACCCGGAATATATCCGATGCATATTCCCCAACCGCAGATTCAGCAAGAAAAATACTCAAAAAAGCGGCGGCTGTGGTTAATGAAGAAATTAATAATGGGACAGCCAGTTCATTTCCTGAATGGATGGCCGCGGCGACAGGTGAGTCGCCTTCCGCCATTCGTACCATGATGCTTTCGACAATGACGATGGCGTTATCGACCAACAAACCCAATGCAATAATTAATGCTGCCAGTGATACTTGATTAATCGTGATTTCGAAAAACTGCATGAGAAGAAATGATACCGCGATACTCATTGGTATCAACATTGAGACGACCAGCCCGGTTCTGATACCAAGAAACAGCAACATCACCAGCATGACGATGGACACCGCTTGCAACAAATTAACCATAAAATTATCTACGGCAAGAGTGACAAGATCGGATTGCAAATAGACCGGCGTAATGCTTATCCCCCACGGGTAATTTTCTTCAAGCCTGGGGATAATGTGCTTCAGTTTTTCTCCTAGCTCGAGAATATTTCCCTCTTTCTGGATGGAAATAGAAAGCACCAGGACAGGTTGCCGACTGAACCGTGCCTTACTTTTAACCGGATCATCATATCCGCGAAATACGCGGGCAATATCTTCGAGATACACCACCTGTTTTTGTTCCGGCAATTGAATCACGGTACGGCGTATATCATGTAAAGAATCAAAATTACCGCTGGGTTCAAGGGAAATACGCTCGCGTCCCAACACTATGCTGCCACCGGGTTGCAGAATATTTGAAGATGACAGGATTTGGCTCAGCTGCAGCGGTGATAATCCGTATTTGGCCAGATCTGCATTGTTATATTCCACATAGATGACTTCATCCTGCGCACCCTGAATGTCAACTTTGGAAATGTCTGCTATTTTAAGCAGCTGATTACGTAAATCATCGGCATATGATTTCAATTCAGCATAGGAAAACCCTTCACCAGACAACGCATACACCATGCCAAACACGTCACCGTACTCATCGTTGACAAAAGGCCCGACGACGCCATCGGGCAAATTATTAATATCATCAATTTTTCGCCTCAAACGATCAAAAATAGGCCGCATATCACGGTATTTTTCTTTGAAATTAGCATGAATGGTCGACACACCGTTTTCTGATTTCGAGCTCACATTGTCGAGTTCAGGTAATTCCTGAACGACCTTTTCAATTTTGTCAGTGACCAGCTGTTCAACTTTTTGAGGATTGGCTCCCGGTAATTGCGTTGTAATCACAGCCGTCCGAATGGTGAATCCTGGATCCTGGGCCTTAGGCAGCGAAAAATAGGCATTAATCCCACTCACCACCATTAATGCAGTTAACACATAGACGACCCTGTCAAAACGAAACGCTATTCCAGTCAAATTCATATCAGTCTATCCTGACCTGAAGGCCTTCACGAATAGCGGTCACCCCTGCGACCACCACTTTATGTCCCAATTTAAGCCCGGAGGTAATCTGAATACCTTGGTCCATCAGATGCCCAATCGTGATTTGTTGTCGTTTTATCACTCCGGTTTTATTATCCGGATTGGCGTCTACAAGGTAGACAAATCGCCCATTCAAGTCTTCACTGACTGCTACGGAAGGTATCACTATGGTTGATTGCTTTGGGTCTGAATGTTCAAAAATAAAAGTGACTTCAGCTACCATGCCGGATTTTAATTGTGCAGGTGAATTATCAATCGCCAGCAGCACTGGAAATGTTGTCCCGCCATCGGCAGCGACGCCGATCTCGGTAATTTTTGCAGTAAAACTGGTGTCAGGAAAAATACTAAGCTTGACTGAGGCCAGCATGCCGGGTTTAAGTTGATTAACATAAGTCGCGGGCACATTCATCGCAATATCGATATGATCACCACAACTTAATTTAATGATGCTTTGCCCACTGCTGACATTTTCATTGTTTTCAACATTCACCGCTGTCACATCACATGTATTATCAGTCACCAGGCGGGTGTAACTGAGATTCAACTTCGCCAGTTCAAGACTTTTAACAGCCACATTAAGCTGTGCCTGACTGCTTTCAGCATTTGATCTGGCCGCATCAAGTTCCTGGCGCGATGCATTGTTATTTTCATACAGGCCTTTAAGCCGCTGATATACAGCACCTGCGTTACGTAAACTGGCACGTGCCTGTGCCAATGATGCCCGGCTTTGTTGGACCTGCAATTCATGCTGCGCAGAATCAAGTTCAGCCAACAGTTGTCCTTTTTTCACCCGGTCCCCCAGCTTGACTGGAATAGAAGCCAATGTCCCTGCAGATTTAAAACTCAGTTTGATTTCCTGACTCCCTCTGGCAATACCCGAAAAAGTCCTGGCCAGCCCTGATCCTGCAGCGAAGATTTCGATGTATTTGACACTGCGCAATCGGGTTTTTTCGTTGACCTGCTCTTTTTCACATCCAGTAAATACCGCAAGGCCTAGAATGCTTATCACAACTAACCGTATCATTTTATTTCTCATTGAATACTCTCATTGATCATTTGGTACCATTGATCAAACCCGTGTTCATGCAAAATCAGGTCAAAATTTGCCACTGACCTTTGAATTTCAATCCAGTCAATCAAAAAGCTATACAGAGCGTTTACCGCCGAAAGATCAGACGCAAGCAACGCATTTTGCGCATCGATTAACGACGTAATGGAAATTGTCCCGCTACGGTAGGCATCACTGACCAGTTCATAATTTTCTCTGGCGGCCTCTGCCGCCTGTCTGGACAAGCGTATTGCCGGAAAGCTGCCTTTAACTTTTTGAATCGCCGTGCGAACCCTGGCCGCTATTTTTTCCTCAATATCTGCATGAGACAAGCGTGATTGAATCAACGCATGACGCGCCCGGGAAACTTCTGCACTGCGCGCGCCTCCGGAAAATAATGGCAACTGAGCCTGTACCCCTACATTCCAGCTATCCTCCTGATGAAAACTGTTATTTGCGCCTACTCCGCCCTGCTCCAGGTTATGTGAAAATTTGGCATTAAGGCTAACATCAGGTACGTAAAAAGCTCGGTTTCCCGCATCCAGTTGCCGTTGAGCTGATTGCGAAATTAATTCAATTTGCTTTATCTCGGGTGCATTTTGTTTGGCCCGGCTAATCTCAAATTGTACATATTTTTCCAGTTTTATCGCATTATCAAGCAAGCCAAGATAGCGTTGATCTGTGATAGATGAAAATATTTCATTTAACTGCTTATCAGAAACATACAAAGCATTCGCCAACGGCCAATGAAGAATGCGTTTTAATTCCGTTTCTGCTTGCTCGGTTGCCGCGCGAGACACATAAAAAGTGCTACGGTCATTGGCAATCACACTCTGCCAGCGCAATTCTTCTGAGCGATTGGAATAGCCGATTTTAACCCGTTGTTTTGCCAATTCAAGATTGGATTCACTTACCTCAAGATTCGCTTTTCTCACCTGTTGGGTCGCTTGCGCAGACAATAACTGCAAATAAGCAACAGACACCTGTCGCAACACATCTAATACGCGGCTTTTAAACACCTGGTCTTCAGACTGTTTAGTTAATTTTGAAACATCAAAAGCAGACCAGTTTTTTTCAGCGTAGATCAACTGGGATAAATTAATCTCGGCGTCAGCCTTATGTTGCGCTTGTTGAACTCCGGCATGATCCTGATCAATATGAGAGCCGCTTAATGCAATGTTGATTTGTGGCAATAACGGGGCGCGTGACTGATCCACCTGGTCTTCAGCCAGTATGATATTGTACTGGTCAGCCTGTAGCTCCAGGTTAACCGCGACTGCACGATGCATTGCATCAGTAAGATGTGTGATTTGATCTTGTGGTGAATCATTAAACAGTAACTCAGCAGTCTCCAAAACCCTCCAGCTTGGAGAGAATCCAATGGTTCTTGCGGTCTGCATATTTAATGCGAGTTTCGGTGTTTGTTCCAGTTCAACATTAAGTTGTGAAGCATTCTGACCAAGTAAAATACTTTGAGTCATCAGGGCGATACGGCGGGCAAACCTCAACTCATCAATCGTTCTGCCATTTAAGGTCGCCAAAAATCCCAGCTCTAAATCGCTACGACCCAATAAAGAAAACGTCGCGATGTTACGTTGATTCAACTGGTCAGCAAAATCGCGAATATCTTGATTTGAAAAGCGCGGGTGCGGAGGTAAATAAAGCGCATCGGTGGCAGCGGGCCATTGATCAATTACCTCAGTCATACTTGATGAAACCGTAACAAAATTGACGGTAAACTTCATATTCTGCTGAATTCGATCAATCATACTTTTCAGCTTGGGCATGGCCCTCATAATGACTGGATCGATAGGCAATACCAATTGCTTAAACGGTATTAATTGATGAAACGCTTTCAGTTCCTGCTCTATACTGGTGGACGTACTGACATAGGTGAAATTTTTCTTATTACTTTTGCCATTTTTGAATGGAAATCCCTGTAACACTCTGTCTGCCACCAGCATGGAAAGCATAGGCTTTTTTGGATTAGGGAAGTTTGCTGCGGCCTGAGAGGCTATCAACCCTTGAAGTAATATCAGATCAACCTCTTTATCATCATTCAACTGTTGAATAGAGGAAACGATCTGTTGATAATCCCATTTCCCTTGTAAAACCTTATGCTCAGGGAACTGAATAGAAAAATCAGGGGTATTCAGGCGAATAATTTCCTGTTTGATCAAGGCTAGCGGCAAAACCTCACGCATCACCGGGCCATCTGCAATTAATCCAATCGTTACTGTTTTTGCTAATCCAAAAACTGGATAAATTATCAAAAAGAACAGCAGTATGAATCGTTTCATTTTGAATCACGTGGTACAGGATAAATATTGTCAAACAACGATAGAATCATAACGTCTTGCACTAGGAGACTGTCGGATTATGGATAATTCTACTACGGCAATGGGAAACCGAAGAAATAACCTCGTCTGTATTGAAAAAGCTAATTTATCATTTAGATGATTAACGGGTTGCTACGCATGTCCAGGTAAGTATTTCCAAATGAGGAATTCCTTTGTCTGGACTGATTGTGGCCAATCGCGTGCTGCGCGCCCCGAACATTAGAAACGTTCAGTACTCTTAGGATTAAATACGTTACCGCAAAAAAGTCTCAACTTCGTCAAGGAATTGCCTGGGATTCTGCACATGCAACCAGTGAGCTGCGTTTTGTACGGTAACAACTTTGGCTAGAGGGAATAACCGGTCAACATCGTCCAATCGAATATAATCAGAAAATTCTCCGCCAAGAAACAAACATTCTTGTTGATAAGGGGAAAGGCTATTAGCATCTGGAAACCCTACAATATCAGGAGCGTTATTAGCAAAAAAATCCAGATTTACCCGCCATTGATACTCACCTTCTATGAGTTGCAGATTCTGTAACAGGAATTGACGATAATCTGCTTCTTCAATGGCACTTGCTAACCATTCATCAGCCTGTTTTCGATTACTGATTTGTTCTGTAGGTAAATCCTTGAGCGCATTAATCGTAGTATCGAATGAATGATTGTATTCAGTAGGTGAAATATCAGCCACAATTAATTTGCCCACTGCTTCGGGCTGATTTAATGCCAACCACATAGCAACCTTGCCACCCATGCTGTGACCTAAGAGGTGCGGCTGGTGTAATTGATTGCTTTGGATGAAATGCGCCAAATCGTTTGCCATCGACTGGTAATTCATTTCAGGGGAATGCGGAGACGCGCCATGATTCCTCATATCGACAGAATAAACGCCATACTTTTTTGCCAGTTCTTTGGCATGGGATCGCCAGTTTCTGGAAGATGCAAAAAAACCGTGAATAATGATTAATGGCTGCGGATTTTGGCTGCCAAAAACATCAAATGCTAAATCGACCGTGTCTTGCGAAGAAACTGAATCAGACAAAACTAAACACCGCCCCTAGCAAACCACCAAAAACACCTCCCCAGACCACCAGCCAGCCAAGATGCGTACGGATAATTTTCTGCACGATGTCTTTAACCATTTGAGGCGTTAATTCTTCCAGGCGTTTATCGATGACAGTTTCTATTTTACCGGTAATGTCTTCACTTATTTTGTGTGCATTCAGGCCATGATGAAGGGCGTCTTTAAAGGTCTCTGATTCAACCATATCAGATAGTGTCGTCTGCATCCGCTGGGTAAAAGGCTCTTTTAATGGCAACAAGGCCTCTTCACCTCCCATCATGTGCAACATGGCTCCGAAAGAAGATTCCATGATCGAAGAGATCAAGCCATCAAATATTTTGTCATAATCAATAGCCTGCATAATTGGATCAAGATTGAGAACCTTGCTTCCTTGTTGTTCTTCTTTCTCGATAAACAGCTCAATATTTTCCTGGGTAAAAAACTGCTCCATCATCAGCGATTTTATCGATGTTTTAAACTCCTCAAACCGGTGAGGAATCACACCAGAACCATACAGTAACGGGACTTTTTCAAACAGCATGTGAATCGCTAGCCAGTTGGTGATTGCTCCAGAAAGAGCAAAAAAACCAATGGACTTCATCACTTCTGAATAAAACGGACACAGATAGCCCGTTCCAATGATTACTAAGGCAAGCAGGTTGGTGACAACACTCTTGTCAAAAAATCGTTTCATGAAAATAAAAGGAAAAAAGAAAAATATTGTCAGCAATTATACTGTCGTAATATCCATTCTTTCATTCAAGACGGCAATAATGCAAGGAGGCTGTTGTTCAGTTTCCTGAGTGTAAAAAATATAATGATATTTACACAAGGTGACTTTAACTTCAGGATGTTTATCAGAAAAAGATCGTGAACTGACCTTTCCTTCAGCGATTTTCTGGAAATGTTTTTCCATGGTATCAGCATATTTGGCTGATTGTTTTCTACCCCATTGGGTAAATGTAAAACGGGCAATATTTTGTAAATCTTCTTCAGCAGATTGGGTTAATAGATACGCGGACATTGAGAATCTAATCCTGATAACTTTCTTCAAATATCTGTCTTACAGACTTGTAGACCAATACATCATGTTGATTGTCAATTCTTGTCTGTAAAAATGATTCCAAAAGTTCAGGGGCACGCTCTTCGTCTAATAAGCTTTCAGGAATCAAGTGCTCCAGCACATAATCCATAATACTCTGACCACGAAAAGCAGCGACTGTCTTTAACCGTTGATGCTGATCATTCGAAATTTCTATTGCAAAACGCATTGTACTTTCCACTTAAATACACTCACTGGCTGAAAAGAAACAAAAAACCCAAAACAGGGGTGTGGTAATTAAGCCACTATCAAATACCAGCGACGTTAAGAGATTATTAAAACGAAAAAAAATTTGCTTTTAACGGATTGTATAGCAAACAATCGTGATATGCATCACATTTTTGCTTCATCAAATAACGCAACGTGTTATGAAAAAACGTTAATTTAACGTAGTTTCGCCAGTATTTTTTAACTCGCGCACAGTCTATTATGAATATTCTTAATAAAAGATGAACCATTTCCTTGAATTCATGATAGTTTTATGCAGTCAGACTATCTACTCTTTGGAACCCTCTTGGTAACGCGATGCCTCTTTTTGCCCGGCTCCCCGTATACCTCTCAATATCCAAGGTTCTTAAGGTTAAATGGCGTTTACCTGAATATATGACCAACTCCCCTTCACTGCCAATGGCTTGCATGGCTACGACGGCATCTGCGCCTGCTGCAAGCTCATCCGATTTAATCTGGATTAATTTATTGCCTTTACCTTTAGTCAATGCCGGCAGTTCATCCAGGGGGAAAATCAATAACCGACCTTGTTTGGTCGCGATGGCTAACAATTTGTCTTCATCACCTATTAAGCCAGGCATAATGACTTCAGCACCGACGGGTAGATTCAACAATGCTTTTCCGGCTTTATTTTTGCTGAATAAATCTTTTAGTTGCACCTTAAACCCGTATCCAGCAGAACTGGCCACGACAATCCAGTCATTCGGTTGCCCGGCCAGTAAATGCAAAAACAGGCTGCCAGAGGGAGGTTTAAGGCGTCCGGTTAATGGCTCCCCCTGGCTACGTGCTGAAGACAGGTCGTGTGTTGTCACGCTATAGGCCCGGCCTGTTGAGTCAAGCACATAAACCGGCTGGGTGCTACGCCCACGAGCGGATGCAAGATAACTATCCCCGGAACGATAATTAAGACTGCTCACATCAATATCATGACCTTTGGCAGCTCTGATCCAGCCTTTTTGCGACAAGATAATGGTCAGCGGCTCGTTACTGATCAAAGCAGACTCATCCATCGCCTTGGATGCTTGACGTTCAATAATGGGAGAACGCCGATCATCGCCATATTTTTCCGCATCCGCCTTAATTTCATCCCGAATCAGCTTTTTAAGCCGCTGCTCTGACCCCAGGATTTTTTCCAGCGATTCGCGTTCTTTGTGTAGTTCATCCTGCTCACTCCGAATTTTCATCTCTTCAAGCTTGGCTAGATGACGCAGTTTTAATTCCAGTATTGCTTCAGCCTGAATATCGGTAATTGAAAAACGCTCCATTAATACCGGTTTGGGGTGATCTTCGGTGCGGATAATATGTATCACTTCATCAATATTGAGGAAAGCAATCAATAAGCCTTCCAAAACATGCAGGCGCGCCAGCACTTTGTCCAGACGATGTTGCAAACGTCGTCTGACAGTTTCTGTCCGATAAATCAGCCATTCGCTTAAAATCTGTTGCAGATTTTTTACTTGCGGTTTTCCGTTCAGGCCAATCATATTAAGATTGACGCGATAATTTTTTTCCAGATCGGTGGTTGCAAATAAATGCGACATCACTTCATCCACATTCATGCGTCTGGATTTAGGTATAATCACCAGTCGGGTTGGGTTTTCATGATCAGACTCGTCACGTAAATCCTCAATCATCGGCAACTTCTTGGCCAGCATTTGTGCGGCTATCTGTTCCATCAGCCGCGCACCAGAGACTTGATGCGGCAACGCTGTGATCACAACCTGCCCATCTTCCTTCTCGTACTTCGCACGCATTTTGACTGAACCGTTGCCACTGTTATAAATGCGACTGATGTCTTCTGCAGAGCTGATGATTTCAGCTTCTGTAGGATAATCCGGGCCTTTGACAATCTGCTGTATGTCAGCGAGTTCTGCCTCTGGATGATCAAGCAAGTGCATACATGCCGATGCGACTTCTCTAAGATTATGCGGGGGAATGTCGGTTGCCATGCCCACAGCAATACCCATTGTGCCATTCAACAAAACATTGGGGAGACGAGCAGGCAATAACCTGGGTTCTTTCATTGTCCCGTCAAAGTTATCCACCCAGTCAACCGTGCCCTGCCCTAACTCATTCAGCAAGGTTTGCGCGTAGGGTGTCAAGCGTGATTCGGTATAACGCATGGCGGCAAATGATTTTGGGTCATCTGCCGATCCCCAGTTGCCCTGGCCGTCAATCAATGGATAGCGATAGGAAAAATCCTGGGCCATCAATACCATCGCTTCATAACAGGCGGAATCGCCATGCGGATGATATTTACCCAGTACATCCCCGACAGTTCGGGCAGATTTTTTGTATTTGGCCAATGCCGACAGACCAAGCTCTGACATGGCATAGATAATGCGGCGCTGAACCGGCTTCAAGCCATCCCCGATATGCGGCAGGGCCCGATCCAGGATGACGTACATGGAATAATCCAGATACGCCTTTTCGGTAAATTCTTTTAATGGGCGTTTTTCAAAATTTTCCTGCACACCCATTTACTCTTTTTCCTGTGTTAAATCAACGTGTAATGCTTTGTTCTTTTCTGTCATTTCATAGCGCATTTTTTTACGTTCCTGAGCGGCAGAAAATAATAGTTGTTCGGCTTCAGATTCAATGTTCAGCGGTGGAATCATCATTGGCTTGCCATTGTCATCCACCGCGACCATCGTAAAATAACAGGACGTAGTATGGCGTTTTTCATGGCTGCGCAAATCTTCAGCCATGACCTTGACCCCGACTTCCATCGATGACCGACCGACATAATTGATCCGCGAGTAAAAAGTCACCAGCTCACCTACTTTCACTTTATCTTTGAATGAAACCTGATCCAGATTTGCAGTGACGACGTACTGACGACAATATTTGGCAGCACAGGAATAGGCGACCTGATCCAGTAATTTAAGCAGTGAACCTCCATGAACATTACCACTGAAATTGGCCATATCCGGTGTCATTAACACCGACATGATAAGTGTCTTTTCCTGTTTGCTCATTGCTTGCGTATTAATTGGGTTGACTGCGGATTAAGTTTAACCAGACGCTGTTTGTACAAACTGCCCAACGCCTGCTTGAAAATCTTTTTGCTTACGCCAAAGGTACGGCTGATGGTTTCCGGTGATGACTTGTCGGTAAGATCCATCTCACCATCATGTCGAGCCAGATAATCCAGAATTCTGGTGGTCAGTTCATCTGCTTTCTCGGAATTCTTCTTCAAACTGAGACATAAATCCAGACGTTTATCCTCACGAATTTTCTTGATATACCCTTTCAGTTTTTGACCCGGCTTGAGTGTCTGAAACACTTCATTTTTATACAAAACACCCCAGAACCGATGATTGACAACCGCCTTGAAACCCAAATCAGTGGATTCAGCTATCATCAGGTCTACCTGCTCCTGTTCACTAAGGTAAATGGATTCGTCACTGATAAAGTCATCAAGAACGGATGACCCCACCACCCGGTTATCCTCATCCAGAAACACGTGCACAAGATAGGAATTCCCTTCCCGCATTTTGACTTTTTGTTCACTGAACGGAACAAACAGGTCTTTTTTGATGCCCCAATCCAAAAAAGCACCTACCTGGGTCACCGAAACCACTTGTAACCAGGCAACCTCGCCAACGTGGGCATAAGGCTGTTCCATACTGCTGTGCAATTCCCCCTGCCCATCGCTGTAGACAAACACGTCAAGATGATCACCCACCTTGACCTGATCGGTAACTAACGCCGCTGGAAGTGTAATTTGAGGACGGGTGTGTCCAAAGTAAATAACATCGTCACTTAACTGAGTGACTTCAAGTTGATTAATCTGTCCGATTTTAAGCATTGACTGTAATAAGCTGTTTTTTGAATTATTACAGAAAATGCCAGCGGATTGTAAAAAAATACGACGTAATGGATTCTCCTCCCTGAGAATCTGGTGGCCTGGCTGCTTCAGGCTGTTTTTCTTCTCGCCACCGCCAACAGGGTTAGCGCGGACAAAAACAAAGGTAAAGCCGCTGGCACAGGGACCGGTTTCAATTTGAACGCCAGAAATTGCGTGAATTGATCATCACCATTGCCATCAATCCCATCATCGAAAGCATTAAAATTGTCATCAGAAACAAAAATCAACGTTTGATAACCATCAATCTCCGGGCCATAAGTGACACCTTCGATATTGTCCAGGGCATTATCCAGGTAAGCAAAAGTCAATTCACGGTTACCCAGTAAATCCAGCTCATCGAAATCCAAGATTAACTCTTTGCTGACGGCAGTTTCAGTACCATCAAGAGCCTGTTTTTCGGCAACATTGTCAGCCGCAGACATATCCACTTCAAACACCTTGATGGTATTGCCGACACCAGATACAAATTCACGCTCAACGGCTAACAGATTGCCATTTCCCAGGTTGAGTAATTCAACCAGTCCATTATCTTCAAAACCAGCACCATCACCTTTGGCAACCGGCCCCACAGGATAAACATATTCTCTGGTAGATATCACTTGTGGTGTCACATCACCACGCGGCACATCCTGAACCAGGATGCGTGCATTACTGCCTTTGTTGATATCTGATAAGGTATCATCCTGAATTAATGCCTGTTCTGTTGCGGTATAAATTGTGTTTCCATCGTTAGAAAATGTCAGGCTTTCAAACGCCCGATTGGTTGAAGCACCAATATTGGTGGCTGTCGTCCGTTTGAATTTAGCTGGCGTCAGTAATTCATTTTTATGTAAACCATCAAGTCCCATTTCACGAATCCACGGATCACCATTTTGATCACGCTCACTGGTCCAGAACAATGTATTGTTCACCGGATCAACACGAATAGCTTCAGGATCAAGGCTGTTTTGCGCAAATGGCTGGCCATTGATATCTTTTATCGTGGTTGCACTGGAAAAATTGATCGCGTTGAAACCCGTGGCACCGAGGTTGATATCCAGCGTATAAAACCGGGCATTCGGGGACCGATCATCACTGATCACATAATATTGACCGGTACTTTTATTGTAATCAATGCCCGACAGACCGCCAATAGTTGTTCCGCCAAAAGACGCGCCGCTGGCGATAATTTTTTCGCCCAGGAACTCAAGTTGATAATTTGATGCGAATGCCGTTGATGCAGTGACGCTGGCAAATGACAAAGCCATTGCACCAGCAAGTCTGGTTACTTTCATTTTCCCTCCAAATATTTTTCTGATAATTGCGCTTGATCTGTAGATTACAGAAAGCATCTCAAAGACTATGCAGAAAATATGTCAGTACTTTGAAGGTCTAATGACATTTTGATGACAATAAAAGGCCGGTCATGCACAAACGACCGGCCTTCTTTTCAATTAAGGCGTAATAGTTTGTGATTTGGAATAACTGCTTATGGATTTACACACTTTTCGGCTGGTCGGTGTTTCACAGCTAATATCACTGAATTCCGCTTTTAACTCCCCCTTGCCTTCAGGGATGAAGTAGAACCGGAAATTCGGATCAGCACTGATCGCAATATCCGTTTTTGCCGTCAGTACCGGCTTGTTGTTGTAAGTCACGGTCAGCTTATCCATAAAGTGTGATTTCTTGACAAACCGCGTCACCTGATCCATTTGCATGCCGGTGATATTGGGATGACTGATCAACAATTGCGCTTGAGATGGCTTGCCAATTTGCAAGTCATCGCCGAACTTGAATTTCATTTTGCCCAGCCGCTTCATTGCAGCATCCAGATCTGCGCCTATGGGTGCCGAGCAACCTCCACTGGCTTTGACAAATTGTTTGGCCATATGCAGGCTGCCATCGTTCAACTCGGCAATGGCACGCACAAAACTGTAGGTATTGACCCGCACCCGCATGGCCAGATCAGCCTTGCCACTTTGCGGTGTAAATTCAAACTCACCAACAAATGGATATGGATTTTTGTCCACCACCATTAAAATGCGTTTAATGTAACGATCTTTGGTCTGTGGAATCTTGCTGATAATTTTTAACGGTACTAAGGCTGGATCTTCAGCACGATAAGGCACCTCGATATCGATCACGTCGTTGGATTCAATAATCTTTTTACCCGCAAAAAATTCCTCTTTCAACTCATTATTCCAGGCGTATTCATCACGTGCTGCCTGAGACAGTGCGGGTAACCCTATTAACAATGGAATTAGCCATATTATTTTTTTCATTCAGTTTCTCCTCTAACTAAAATTAATCTTCCCACTCAAGTTCCGCAAAGGATGTGGTTACGTTTTTTTTATGAAAATCATCAAACAAATGCCATTTATTTTTTTGTGAGTACCCGATCCGAGTCACCGCATCTTCAAGAAACCCGCCCTGCTTGATAAATATTCTGATTTCTTTCAACAATACATTCAAATAAGTGTGCTGAGCCTGCATCGCTTCCGGCCAGTGCGTGACTAATGGCCCGTGTCCAGGAATGACCCTTTGATAACTTTTCTTCCCTAATCGTTCCATCACCGCTATCCAGCCCTTTAAACTTCCGTCGATGATTGGAATGTGTTCCAGAAACAGCAAATCTGACAGCCACATAGTATCTGTTTGTTGATCATAAACCGTCAGGTCATTATCGGTATGTGCCGTAGGGTGTGCAGTTAACATCAATTTTCGATCACCAATATCTATCACCAGATGTTTTTTTACCCCTTTATCCGGCACAACAAGATCGGCCTCGGTTAAGTTGATTCCCAGTTGTTCGGGTGCCCTTGCTATATAAAAGGAAGCCCGACTGTTAATCGCTCTGGCCAGATTATGATGTCCGATAAACCTCGGCTTGTCCTGCTTGAATGCACTGTTGCCATAAATATGGTCAGGATGCACATGTGTATTAATCACATAACACACCGATTTATCCGTTTGCTTGCGTATCGCTTCACGCAACGCTCGCCCTTCGTCCGGGTTACCGCCGGTATCAATGACAGCCACACAACGTTTACCTATGATAAAACCGATGTTGGCAATCGCCCCATGATTGATGGTGTCCGGTAACTGGTGTTTGCCAAAATGAACAAATATCCCCGGCGCAACCTCATCAACCGATAATGGCCTAGTCCAACCATATGATGCATAAAAAATTATAAACAGTATGCTTAAAGTCTTTTTCATTCGTATTCCAGTGGAAAGTCACACAAAGCAAGGAATGCCTGGCTGACACGTGATTGATGTTCACTCAGTGGGGCAACAATATTCAATTGCCACAATAAACCGACCGGGGGGGCGATTCGACGCGAGACCAGCCCTGTACTTTCATGACGTAAAGCCTTAACCGAGGCAAAGCCCAGGCCTAAACCAGCTCTCACGCATTCCTTAATGCCGGTCACGCCAGTGACCGCAATTTTGACATCGGTTTTGATGTTGGCCTGGTTCAATGCCGTCTCTACGGCCTGCCTTGCCCCTGACCCGGGTTCACGCCAGATAATTTGGTGTGTTTCAAATACATCTAATGGCACTGCATCGGGATATTGAAAACACAAAGGATGATTATCAGGCAAAATCATGACAATTTCGTCTGTGAGCCAGGGGATTAATTGATAATTAAAAGGCATCTGCTGACTGGAGACCGCGCCCTCCACAAATCCGAGATCGTAATTATGGATATTGGACACAATCTCGCGGGTATCTGCAGTTTCCATATACACCTGCACCCCCGGATTATCGTGCTGCAATCGTGCGACATAATAAGGTAAAAAATAGTTGGTGATGGTCATGGTTGCGCCTATGCGCAGTACACCGGCACTGATATCCTGCAGATTGCGCGTGTATTCGATGGCCTGTTCCAGTTCCCGTTGTACTTTCAGGGCATGCTCCAGCAATCCTTTGCCTGCCGAGGTCAGTTCAATTTTATGACCCTTACGTTCATATAATGGTTCGCCCACTTCGCCCTGCAACAATTTTAATTGTCCGGACACAGCGGGCTGCCCCAAATTGAGAAATTTGGCGGCCTGGGTAATGCTGTTAAAACGCGCCACAACAGCAAAAGTAAGTAAATGATTTGGATTCAATGCCAATTCCCGACTATATGAATAGGAAAACAAGCTAAATTTACCAACCATTAGCTAACATTTACTTTTGATATTATCATCAAAACTGATGGGTTTCCTCAAAAAAGATGACTTGAAAGTGATGTTACAGTTACGTTAAAGTGCATCTGATTTACTGTCTGATTTGAGTTTAACCTGTGTTAAAACAATCATCAGTATAATAAAACAATAAAGGCATGTTTCTATGCCCGGGGCGTGTATCGGGCTATGGAAATCGTTAGCGAGATGATGAGTGAGTAGCGTGCATTTTTTTGTTATGAGGCGCATAGAGGCACTACATAACAAAAAGAGCGGAAATATGCACCGCTTTACTTTTGTCGCAGTAGATTATCCATAGCCTGACCCACGCCTGAACTTCAATGATGAATGATTTATGTGCAGCGTCATAGTCTGCCGAACATAATGTGGAGGAATAACGTGTGGCTGTTATAAAAATATCACCGGAGCAAATAACCAAGAAAAAACGCAGCGGCCCCAAAGGCCATGCGGTTGACCTGCAGGCTCTGGAAGATGTCAAAGCCCTGCTGGCCGATGAATCACGGCAACCAGACCTGCTGATAGAACACCTGCATAAAATTCAGGATGCCTATCAACATATTTCCTCCCGCCATCTCGTAGCACTCGCCTACGAAATGAACCTGTCCACCGCTGAAGTTTATGAAGTCGCCTCTTTTTATCACCACTTTGATGTCGTTAAACAAGGTGAAACGCCTCCACCTGAATTAACTGTCCGTGTTTGTGAATCTGTATCCTGTGAAATGGCAGGTGCACATGAGCTGCTTGATTCACTGGAACACGGCCTGTCCGGTAAAGTACGCATTCAGAAAGTACCTTGTGTTGGACGTTGTCAGCATGCACCGGTGGCCGTTGTAGGTCAAAATCCGGTTGACCAGGCAACCACTGAATCAGTCACCAGAACTGTAAATAATAATGATATTACAGCCCAGGTCACTGACTACATCAGCTTTGAGCAATACCAGGCTGACGGGGGGTACCAAACCCTGAAAAAAGTCATTGAAGGCACAATGAGCACTGAATCAGTCATTAAAAAGATGGAGGATTCCGGCTTGCGTGGTCTCGGTGGCGCGGGTTTCCCTGCTGGCCGTAAATGGCGCATCGTAAAAAGCTTTGAAGGTCCTCGCTTAATGGCGGTCAATATTGACGAAGGCGAACCCGGCACATTTAAAGATCGACACTATCTGGAGCAGGACCCGCATCGTTTTCTTGAAGGTGCGATGATCGCCGCCACCTGTGTGGGGTGTGATGAAGTTTATATCTATCTGCGTGATGAATATGCCGGTTGTCGTGAAATTCTTACCAAAGAAATCGACAATCTGGTGAATAATCCGCCGTCACAAATATATCGCATGCCCCCCATCCACTTACGTCGTGGTGCCGGAGCCTATATCTGCGGTGAAGAATCGGCGATGATCGAATCGATAGAAGGTAAACGCGGCATGCCGCGTTTACGTCCCCCGTTTGTTGCAGAAGTCGGTCTGTTTGGCAGGCCCACGCTGGAACATAATATGGAATCAGTTTACTGGGTTCGGGACATTGTCGAAAAAGGCCCTGACTGGTTCTCTTCCCACGGACGACATGACAGAAAAGGCCTGCGTTCTTTTTCTGTATCTGGCCGCGTGAACAAACCCGGCGTACACCTTGCCCCAGCCGGTATCACCGTAAAAGAATTGATCGAAGAATATTGCGAAGGCATGCTGGAAGGCCATACGTTTTACGGTTATTTTCCAGGTGGTGCTTCAGGCGGTATCCTGCCGGCATCCATGGGCGATATCCCCCTCGATTTTGACACATTGAATCCACACGGCTGTTTTATCGGTTCTGCCGCAGTTATCATCTTTTCCGATCAGGACAAGGCAAAAGACCTGGCACTCAATGCTATGAAGTTTTTTGAGGATGAATCTTGCGGCCAATGTACGCCTTGCCGCGTAGGTACTGAAAAAGCCGCGACGCTGATGAGCAAGAATGCGTGGGATCAGGATTTACTTGAAGAACTGTCATCAGTCATGGTGGATGCATCCATCTGTGGCCTGGGACAGGCGGCCCCCAATCCCTTGCGCTGCATTATGAAATTTTTCCCTGAAGAACTTTAACCCTGAGAGTGTAAATCATCATGGCTGCAAACCCTGATTTAATGAATGAAGCATCTGTCAATTTTACGCTGGATGGCGAACAGGTTTCCGCATACCCGGGAGAAACCATCCTGCAGACAGCCAAACGCCTGAATAAGGAAATCCCCCACTTATGTTACAAGGACGGCATGCGCCCGGACGGTAACTGCCGTGCCTGTGTGGTTGAAATCGAAGGCGAACGCGTTCTGGCCCCTTCCTGTTGCCGCATGCCTAACCCAGGCATGAATGTAGACAGCACCAGCGAACGCGCAGTGAAATCCCAAAAAATGGTGGTGGAACTGCTTAAATCCGATATGCCGAAACAAGGCAAATCGCCTTACAAACTGGATTCAGAACTGGACTACTGGGCTGACAAGCTTGACGTCAGTGCACCTCGTTTTGAAAGCCGCAAACAACCAGCGGCCGACCTGTCTCACCCGGCGATCTCAGTCAATCTGGATGCCTGCATCCAGTGTACCCGCTGCCTGCGTGCCTGTCGTGAAGAACAAATGAATGATGTCATTGGCTATGCCAAGCGTGGCCATCATTCCGAAATCGTCTTTGATATTGCTGACCCTATGGGAGCCAGCAGTTGTGTTGCCTGTGGTGAATGTGTGCAGGCCTGCCCTACCGGTGCCTTGATGCCGTCCAACAATGTCGGCCTTGAAGTGGCAGACAAAACGGTTGATTCCACCTGCCCTTATTGCGGCGTTGGTTGTTTGATCAAATATCATGTCAAAGACAATAAAATCCTCTATACCGAAGGCCGTGACGGCTTCACTAACCATTTCAGACTGTGTGTTAAAGGACGTTACGGCTTCAACTACATCCACAACCCGTTACGTCTGACCACACCGCTGATCCGTAAAGAAGGCGTGGCCAAAACTACCGAACTGCTTGATCCCAACGATCTCGACAAGGTGTTCAGAGAAGCCAGCTGGGAGGAAGCGCTGGATTTTGCCGCCCATGGCCTGAAGAAAATCCGTGATGAAAAAGGCAAAAAAGCGCTGGCAGGCCTCGGCTCTGCAAAAGGCAGTAACGAAGAAGCCTATTTGTTCCAGAAACTGATTCGTACCGGATTCGGTTCAAACAATGTCGATCACTGCACCCGTTTGTGTCACGCATCATCAGTTGTCGCTTTGCTTGAATGTCTGGGTTCCGGTGCGGTATCCAATCCGGTTGAAGATGTTAAAAAGGCCGAAGTCATTATTCTTATCGGTGCCAACCCGACTGTGAACCATCCGGTTGGCGCAACCTTTATGAAGAATGCCACCAAGAACGGTACCAAAATCATATTGATGGATCCTAACCGGACATCAATCGCCAAATATGCATCGCATGTGTTGCAGTTCCGTCCGGATACTGACGTTGCCTTGTTGAACGGCATTATGCACGTCATTCTTGAAGAAAACCTGCAAAACGATAGCTATATTTCGCGCTATACCGAAGACTTCCAGCTCATGAGTAGTCACTTAAAGCAATATAGTCCGGAGAAAGTGGCGCCGATTTGCGGCATTGATGCTGACACCATTAGAGATGTTGCGCGTTTGTATGCGACATCAAAAGGCTCGATGATTTTATGGGGTATGGGTGTATCACAGCATATCCATGGCACGGATAATGCGCGTTGTCTGATTGCCCTTGCATTGATGACCGGCCAGATTGGCCGCCCCGGCACAGGATTACATCCATTACGTGGCCAAAACAATGTACAGGGTGCTTCAGATGTCGGACTGATCCCAATGGTTTACCCGGATTATGAATCCGTTGAAGACCCTGAATTTCGCGCTAAATATGAAAAACTCTGGAATACAGAGCTCGATCCGGAACGTGGTCTGACGACTGTGGAAATGATTCACGCTATTTTGGACAAGAATGTATTCGGCATGTATGTTGAAGGTGAAAACCCGGCCATGTCTGACCCTAACCAGAATCATGCTCGTGAAGCCTTTGCAAACCTCGAGCACCTAGTGGTTCAGGATATCTTTCTGACAGAAACCGCCGGGTTTGCTGATGTGATTCTGCCTGCGTCGGCGTTCTACGAAAAAGACGGGACCTTCTCCAATACCGATCGCCGTGTCCAAATGGGACGCCAGGCTGTCAACCCGCCGGGTGAAGCACGTCAGGACTTGTGGATAATTCAGGAAATTGCTAAACGCCTGGGTTGTGACTGGAATTACAACGGCCCGGAAGATGTTTTCAACGAGATGCGTGCCTGCATGACCAGTATTGCCGGCATGACCTGGGAACGTCTGGAGAATGAAGACTCACTTACCTATCCACTGGAAAATATCGGTGATCCGGGTGAACCGGTTATCTTTACCGACGGCTTCCCGACTGAAACTGGTAAGGGAAAATTTGTCCCGGCTCCGTTTATTCACGCTGATGAATTACCGGATGATGAATTTCCTTGGATTTTCATTACTGGACGCCAATTGGAGCACTGGCATACCGGCAGTATGACACGTCATGCAAGCACCCTGGATGCGATTGAACCCGATCCGGTTATCACCATTCACCCTGAAGATATGCAAAAAATCGGTGTGGAACCTGGCGGCTTGATCACCATTGAATCACGCCGTGGCAAAATTACCGCCTACGCCCGCACAGATATGGGGATTCAACGCGGCAGCCTGTTTATGGCGTTCTGTTATAACGAAGCCAGTGCCAACCTGATTACCAATGAAGCGCTGGATCCGTCAGCCAAGATTCCGGAATTCAAATTCTGTGCAATCAAGGCATATCCAGGTGGTGAAATTGACCGTAGAATTAATTAGGGAACCTCTGATTAAGTTGGTTAGAATTTAGCGACAGTTTTAGCAAGCTAAAAATAATTGGACTTGATCAGAGGTTCCTTAGCTTCACTTTAGAAGAACGTGTTGCCATATCAAATGGCAGCACACACTCTTATCATTGATTGATTCCGAATTTTGCCATATGGACAAACCTTTGGTTTTTAACCGGTCTTCTTTTAGGGAACGCGGACACTTCAGTACTTGTTTTACTGTCTCTCCCATTTATCAGATTGTGTTTAATTGTTCATCAAAAGCAGTGCATTAAAATAAGGCGCTCACTACACTTTAACCCTGTTTATGCGCACTCCTTTTTTGGTCTCTAATCGTCTAGTAACGAATTAATCACCCACTCAAGATCAGAAAAAAAGCCAAATTCTTTCGCTTTTAGTACGCCCTGCTTATCAATGACGAGATGCGAAGGTGTTCCCTGTAGTTGATAATGTTTGAATGTCTCACCGAAACGAAAACGTGCGTTTAAATACGCCTTCACTTTCTCTTCAATCTGCTGTTGTTCAAAAGTAGTACGCTGACTAAATTCAGGGATGTACTGCGTGATAAACTCAGCAATTTCTTCATGTGTCGTTTCACCGGGCAAACTTATAATATTGTCCATCGCCAGCGGAAACGGAATATGAAACGGCAATTTTCCATCATCCAGCTTCCCTTCCTGTTGCAGAACTCGCCGGGTTTCACCCATCACCACATGTTCATTTGCCATTAGCTTCAGGTTATCCAGCGTGTTTAATGAAAAATCCTCAAATGCCGTAGCGATGCCGATGACGTCCAGCCCTTGTTCATGAAATCGATGGTACACATCAACGGCCTGCGGCAGACTATACAAAAAACAGCCGGGGCAGTTGACCTGAAACACTTCAATCAGAACAACGTGTCCCCGTAACTGCTCAATTTCAACCGCATCACCCTGCACCCAATCTGAAACAGAAAAGGAGGGAGCCACACCTCCAATATTAGTTGTCTGGCTCATACATCATGATGTTTATGCGTATTCACACGCCACAGTCATTTATCGGCCCACAATACCGGAAAGGCTTTTTTGGCGCGCTCAATCGCCTCTTGTTCCACATCCTTACCTTGCAAGGTGAGCAATAATGCATACAAATCTTCCGAACTGACTTCAAATGTACGCTTTGGATCATCCTCCACAAACTTTGACAAATGTTTGATCGTTTTATGCATAGGCAGGGGTTTAGGCCTGGCTTTTTTGGCGGGTTGAGCCAGCCCCTGTTCGATAATCTCTTTTTCCTGTCCCACCGGTGCCTGTAGCGATTTACGCAGAATCTCTTTAGCTCTCGCCCAGGACAACTCCCCTGCCGCCAATTTAGCAAGCATGGCTGCAGGTGCCAATGGCGCGAATCGAATTATATCGTCTATCCAGCTGACACTTTTATCGAAAAACTCAGCAATGCGCTCTTTAGGCCAATTGGCATTATTCAAATAAATCACGGTTTGAAAATAGTCAGTGATTTTGGTATCCACACGGTCTGAATTCAACTTCAAATTCAATGCTTTGATCTCATCCGGATCACCCGAAACCACCCGTACATCTACACGATCGAAATACCCCGGATTGGCATAACGGATGGCATGGATCGCCTGCATACGATGAAAACCGCCGACCAGATAATACTCCTGACTATTGCGCTCCCACACCACAAGTGGCTCAAACAACCCGTTGCTCAGAATATCCTTTTCCAGATGCGCCACCTTGGCTAAATCCAGCGTACGATGATTGGTTAACGTATGATGATATTCAATTTGTTCGATGGGTAAATATTCGTAGCGTTTGGTAGCCAGCATTAACGGTCCTCTTAGGGAAAATGATTGAACATAATAAGTCGAGTGTATTACTTAACCCCATCTTTGGACAAGCGTAAACTGGATGAAATGGTTTTTTCCTGTTGTTTTTCAGCAGGATTACACACCGAGCGTATCTGAATGACTAAATTGAAAGCGGTTGTTTTTGTGTTGCAAAAAACACCTGCCAAAAAATTCGTGACCCCTCACCGCTGTTGCAGGAAAAATAAAGCGACATTAGCAATCACGCACGGAACTTTGCTCATAATCAGCTATGCCTCGCGCAGTGCGGGCGAGTTTTTTGTCAGCTTTCCTAGGAGGCTGTCGGGTTATGGAGTTCGTCGCGAGGCGAGTGGGGCATCGCGTGGATTTTTTTGATCTTTTGAGGCGCATAGTGGCACTAGGTAACGAAAAAGACCGGAAAAATCAGCCGAAGTCTCATCGCCGCAGTAGAATCATCCATTATCCGACAGTCTCCTAGAGACCGTGATGTCCCTGACGATAAATTCTGACTAACGGGTTAGCAAGGTATAATTGAAGCATCTTGTTGTATCCGGTTCTGCATTCACACCATGAAAACCCTGCTCATCACCCCACCGATGACCCAGTTAAACACCCCTTATCCGGCGTCCGCCTATTTATCAGGATTTCTGCGCCAACAGGGTTACGCAAGCAGTCAGCGAGATATGTCGATCGACTTATTCCTTCACATGTTGTCACCTGACAGCCTGCAACACATCTATCAGCAGGTGGAAATTCATTTTGCAGACGTTGATGATGATCAATTACCCGACAGTATTTTTCATTTCTTTGCGGAATTTGACAAAATTCAACGCTGCCTGCCGGCCACACTGAGTTTTTTACAGGGCAAAGACCCGGCCATGGCCATGCGGATTGCCAGTCGTCGCCATTTAGTCGAAGGCCCGGCATTCGCCGCCCTGCATGACATGGATGAGCACTCCGCAGAAGCCTTGCACTCGGCTTTTGGTGAACTGGGCATTCAGGACAAGGCGAAATATATTGCCACCCTGTTTATCAATGATGTGGTCGCCGTCATTCAACAAGGCGTTGATCCGTTGTTTGAAGTCTCCCGTTACGCTGAACGCCTGGCGGCATCCAACCCTTCCTTTGATGACCTGCATCAGCAGTTACACACCGCCTCCCCTACCCTGGTACGCAAAGGTATTCATCGCCTTGCCGAACACTATCTCGCCTCAGAACAACCGGATATCATTGCCATCACCGTCCCCTTCCCCGGTAATATGCTGGGCGCATTACAGATTGCGCAAAGCTGCAAAACCATTAACCCTCAGCTTAAGATTATACTGGGTGGAGGCTATGTCAATACTGAGCTGAGATCATTATCAGAGCCCCGCCTGTTTGAGTATGTTGACTTTGTCACGCTGGATAAGGGTGAGCAACCATTGTTATCCCTGCTGCAATACCTGCACGGACAGATCGAATCAACACAGCTGTTGCGCACATATTATTGCCGGCAAAATACAGTGATCTATCAACCTGGCAACCCGACTACAGACATCCCGTTTAATGCAACAGGATGCCCCACCTATGACGGCCTGGACCTGGATAATTATTTATCATTGTGCGAAATGCTCAACCCCATGCACCGCCTGTGGAGTGATGGTCACTGGAATAAACTGACCGTCGCCCATGGCTGTTACTGGAAGAAAT
Organism: Methylococcaceae bacterium; assembly: GCA_006844705.1. Classification (GTDB taxonomy): domain Bacteria; phylum Pseudomonadota; class Gammaproteobacteria; order Methylococcales; family Methylomonadaceae; genus Methylomarinum. The sequence goes on from SPJS01000103.1 coordinate 36,942, forward strand.
GCAGCTTTTGCGATATCAGCCTGGATTACATTGCCGATTATCAACCGGCCAGCATCAACATCTTGATCGACCGAATCGAACACCTGATTACGGCAACCGGCCGACGTGGCTTTCACTTTGTTGATGAAGCCGCCCCGCCCAAAACCCTGTTTGCACTGGCCAGAGCATTGATCGACAGAAATATCGTCATCAGCTGGTGGGGCAATATCCGCTTTGAAAAAAGTTTTACCGCAGAAAAATGCCAATTACTGGCAGATTCCGGCTGTATTGCTGTCAGTGGCGGGCTGGAAGTTGCTTCAGACCGCTTGCTAAAACTGATGCAAAAAGGCGTTACTGTGTCGCAAGTCGCCCAGGTCACCCATGCATTCGCTCAAGCCGGTATACTGGTGCATGCCTATTTGATGTACGGCTTCCCCACCCAAACCGAAAATGAAACCGTTGAATCTCTGGAATGGGTACGCCAAATGATGTTAAACGGCTGCTTTCAGTCTGCCTATTGGCATCGTTTTGCCGCCACCGTGCACAGCCCGGTGGGATTGACGCCCGATCACTTTGACATCCACCTCATCGCTAACACAGACCAAGGTTTTGCCCAAAACGATATAAACTATATCGACCCGGTAGCCACAGACCACAGCATGCTGGGCCAGGGATTAAATAAAGCCACTTACAATTACATGCATGGCAGCGGGTTTGAATATCCGGTCAATTTCTGGTTTGATGAACCACTTGCCGAACCCCAAATCGACCCGGACTTTATCGCTCAACAGTTACATAGCCTATGACTCAGACTTTTGTATTTGACCAGATTCATCTTGAAGTGGCGCGTAACGCCTCTGATGATTTTAATTTATTCCACGACAAACATAAGTGGTTGCAGATTACCCACAACCCGTTTAAAGGCCCTATTGCCCTTGGATTTCAATTAAACACCCTGATCGAATATCAGATGCGCCTGTACCGCGAAGCGCAACATGAAGATCAAATCATCGAAGAAAACAGCCTGCGCTACAGCAATTACCAGATCACCTTTGTTAATGCACTGCGTCCCCGCCATGAGTTTGAACTCAATATTAAAAAAACGCTGATCAAAACCATCCCCAACCTGACCCTGACCAACCGAGTCTCCATAAAATCGGAAGGCAAAACCATTTTGCTCGGGTTTAAAAAGGAAACCTCGCGCCCCTTGTTTCTTGATGACACCGATTTTAGCAAACTCCCTGATCTCAATGCCTTACCTGATAAATCAACCGTGCCGGATACAGAATATTTTTTGAAACGCAAATACATGAATAACGGCAATGTCAAAAACTTCTTATCCGGCTCGTTGGCAGAGCAATCCGATTATTTTGACGAACTCACCCACTTGGCCAATTATCCGGAAATATTTCCATGCAGTCTGACTTCCGGCGCCTTGCTGGAAAAAGCACAACTGGAAAATCATGACTTCAAACAAAACCCGATGGTCTACACCTCGCACGAAATTTCCATAGACCGGGTACGCCTGAAAGACATTTCAGATAATGACAAACTGCATATCCTGGTCAAACAGCACCCGGAATCAACCAAAAACACACTGAACCAGACCAACATCATGCTGCGTAGCTACGATTGCTACGGCCTGCTGGAGAACAAGGAAATTCTGTTCAGAATCCGCCTTAACCTGGTGCCTTTGGAAGAAATATTAAAAAACCTGGATAACGGATAAGTGAGTAGTGTTGAAAGACTTCAATACACTAGTTTTTATTAATGCTGGCTTCCTATCAATCGCGGTTCATCCCCACGGGTGTGGGGAACACTACTCTGACAAATGGTTACCCACCGACATGTCCGGTTCATCCCCACGGGTGTGGGGAACACTGCGCTCCGCTCTCCGGTGAATACGGGCGTTGCGGTTCATCCCCACGGGTGTGGGGAACACACATCTCTCCAGTATCCAGGTCACTGGTATGCCGGTTCATCCCCACGGGTGTGGGGAACACAAAAAAAAGCTCTTCAAAAAACGGGAACAGTCCGGTTCATCCCCACGGGTGTGGGGAACACGCGTGCGAGTCTATCAGGATAAGCATGAGAGGCGGTTCATCCCCACGGGTGTGGGGAACACAATCTCCTTAAACGTTCTAAACGCCACGACTACGGTTCATCCCCACGGGTGTGGGGAACACTCAGACTCGTTATCCCCCCAACCATACAGATAAGGTTCATCCCCACGGGTGTGGGGAACACTCAGGATCAGGCTTTACAGATAGCTCATCGATCGGTTCATCCCCACGGGTGTGGGGAACACGTTGTTGATTATTCTGATGCGCTCAATGCCATCGGTTCATCCCCACGGGTGTGGGGAACACACCTACGTTTTCTGTTGAAAGTTTTACGGAAGCGGTTCATCCCCACGGGTGTGGGGAACACATATACAAAACCAGAGCTGATTTGTAAAATTTCGGTTCATCCCCACGGGTGTGGGGAACACATTTCCTGTTATGGACAATCTATGGATGGAAACGGTTCATCCCCACGGGTGTGGGGAACACATGTGGACTAGAGCCACTCGCTATGATTATTACGGTTCATCCCCACGGGTGTGGGGAACACCATATTCACCAGCCATATAGAAGCGTATTTTTCGGTTCATCCCCACGGGTGTGGGGAACACAATGTTCTCTGAACTAGCTGTTGCTGAGCGAGCGGTTCATCCCCACGGGTGTGGGGAACACATCTATATCAACGCCCGCATTACCACGCCATCCGGTTCATCCCCACGGGTGTGGGGAACACTTGTTGTCTGATACGTTTCAAGGCAGTGTCGGCGGTTCATCCCCACGGGTGTGGGGAACACAGATACGCATAAATTCTCTCAGGTCACGAAAGCGGTTCATCCCCACGGGTGTGGGGAACACCTAAATCTAGCTGAAAAGTTGCAATAAAATTCCGGTTCATCCCCACGGGTGTGGGGAACACACTGGCTGCAATGCCGGTTACATGGCTATAAACGGTTCATCCCCACGGGTGTGGGGAACACTTTCAAAATGACCCGTCGTTGTTCGTCGATTTCGGTTCATCCCCACGGGTGTGGGGAACACGGCTAAATCCTGCACGGCAAAGCGGCGGGTTTCGGTTCATCCCCACGGGTGTGGGGAACACTGTTGAGCGTCTGAGGCAGCGCGAACAGTGTACGGTTCATCCCCACGGGTGTGGGGAACACGATTTGATTACCCCCACCATTGTTACCAATCCCGGTTCATCCCCACGGGTGTGGGGAACACGTTTTCAATTGAGCCTATTTGCTCTGTTACTGCGGTTCATCCCCACGGGTGTGGGGAACACTCAATTTTTTCTGATGATTTATTTTTTGCGGGCGGTTCATCCCCACGGGTGTGGGGAACACCTAATACTGGCAATATAAAAGTTGACTCTGCGCGGTTCATCCCCACGGGTGTGGGGAACACACTTAGAATAACATATTGTTATTTAAGCTAAAAATACGGGTCGGTTTTTTTACCGGATTTTTAGCTGTTTTCCAGGTTGTTAATGAGCTGTTTTATTTTTCTTCTGGCGGGTAAAAGGAGACCAGTTTAAGGCCGTCAATTTCTACCGGTAATCGACGGTTTTCACCCAGGGTGAGAAAGTCGAAACCGGATTCAGTGTTGGTACTCCAGGTCATGATGGCATTGCCTTCACCGATGCCAACTTCCACTTGTTGCCACAACATATCACGTACTTTGGCAGACAGATCGCCAACATAGACCCCGGCGCGGATTTCGATGAGCCACACGGCTAAGCGGCCACGCAGCCTAGGTGGAATATTTTCAACTACGATGACCAACATCGCCGATATTCTCCGGGTTTGGGATCGCAGGCTCGATATTTTCTTCGGCAGGCGGCGGTATTTCCAGCTCTCCCGCTGCCAGCACTTCTTCAATCATCGGGATGATTTTTTTGAGCATTTTGCTTTGCCGGAATTCATCCCGGCACATGAGCCTGACTTCGCGGTCTGCATCGCGGTAATTTTTGGCTGCAATTTGAAAGGCCAGTGGTATGATGCGATCAAATTTATATAAATCGGCAATGTCATAAACAAAGGATAGCGGTTTGCCGGTATGGATGAACCCTATCGCCGGCGCATAGCCGGCGGCTAAAACAGCGGCCTCTGTAATGCCGTAGAGACACGCGGTAGCCGCGCTGATACAGCGATTGGGCATGTCGCTGTTATCCCATTGATTACGGTCATAATTGCGTCCTTTCCACTCAACGCCGTATTGTTTGGCCAGCAGTTGATAGGTTTTTTTCACCCGGCTGCCTTCAATGCCGCGCAATTGTTCAACGCTGCGTTTTTCTGGCGCGGCTTCGCCAAAGCGGATTTCATACATTTTACGTACAACTTTTAAGCGCGCAGTATCGTCCAATGCTAACTTGGCCTGATACAGCAGGCGATCCGAACGCGCCCCGCCCGGCTGTCCGGAAGCGTAAAGCCTGACCCCGGCCTCACCCACCCACACTAACAGCGTCCCTGCTCTAGCGGCTAACGCTGCGGCATGATGCGAGACGCGCGTTCCCGGCTCCAGCATGATACAGGCTATCGTGCCGACCGGAATATGGGTGCGAATGCCGGTTTCATCAATCACGACAAACGCACCGTCTTTGACATCAATCTGGCCTTTTTCGATAAAGACCATCGAGACTCTTTCTTTCATGGCAATGGGTTTAAGTGGCGGTAGCAGTTGGGTCATAAACTATTTCTGCACGAGCTGTTGTTCGGCCAGTTCTATAAAATCCAATAAAAACATATAGGCTTTTTCACTGATGATTTGATGCAATAAGACTAAATCAATGTTGAGATAATCATGGACTAATGCATTACGCATACCAATAATTCGCCGCCATTGTTTTAAATCATCAATACTGATCACTTGTAATTCCGATAGCTTGGCAAAACACTGATAGGCATTTAATGGTAAATGTAGACTTTGCTGTTTCAGCCAATATTTGGCGACACCGATACAAGCCTCAATCAACACTTGCAAAGCGCGTTCGGCGGCGCGGCGTTCCATTCGATTTAGACTTCGTATGCTTGCTGTTTTCGCCAAGGCGTCCAAATCTTCCCTGCATTCTCGCGCATGCTCTACAATAGCAAATAAATAATCAGGCATAATCAAGCTCCATTCTGCTATGTATGCGTAAAGTTTCCCGCCATAAACGGTTTTCATCCCGGCTGAATAACACACTATCGGCATCGACAATTTCAAAGGCCAGCGGAATCGGCGCTTGATTGATGTCAACAACCGACAGCGCCTTTTCCGACAAATCCAGCGCTTGTTGCCAATCTAGCGCCAAACATTCAGGCCGTAAGCGTTCGGCAAGAGGATCGTCTTTAATAAATGTCTTAAAGGCAACCGCTAAATCATAGTCGCTAGATTCATGCGCGGCGCCTTTGGCGCGAGACCCATACAGCCATAGCGCGACAATCTCATCGTCGTTTTCGGCAAGCTGTTTAAGCTGTTCGATTATGGGGTCGTCCATCAGCTCTCCGGCAGTAATAAATTTTCAAATGGTTGCTGGTTTTTCCAGCGATAGGTTTAGGAGTTGCACATATCCGAGGAATTGATCTTTCATTTTTGCCCCCGCTTGTTGCTTTTTCCTAAGCTGTGCGACCTTTTCAGCCAGCAACTCATTGATAATCCGGGTGATTGATTCACCGGTTTGCTCTTTAATGAACTGCAAATCCTGTTCGTTTTTTTCATCTAATTGTGCATTAACGCGGATTTTATTCTCTTGTAAGACACCTGACATAGCACTTTAGCATTAAACTCTGGCTACCGAAAGCAACCCACAACCAAAAGCTTTAGCCGGGCCGATACCCTCAACCATTGCCTGTTTCAATGCATTGGCATCCGTGATCGAACAGACCCCGTCAAACAAGACCGATTGAATTTTACCGCTACGTTGTTCTTTACTTTTACGAAAATAGATGATTGGCTCAGACTGAATTAACAGTGCTTCCAATTGCGCAAAATCTTCAAATTTCCGTTCAAGCCACGCCTGTTGCTGCTCTTCTTGAAGCAAAGGAACACGTACAGTTTTAGTAAATACCTTGCCTTTTTTTGTAACCGTTCCTTTGCTACTGTCTTTGATCGTTTTAATCGGATTGGCGCGTAAACGAAAACGCAAGCGTTGCGACGGTTGTAAAGCAAGGTCATAATTGCGTTGTGTCATAATTTGCGGTGTATTTTCCTGCATCTGTGGCTTTATTTGCGATTGCATCAGGATATGAAAACCTACGCTTTTTTGTTGCTGTTCCAAACGAAATAAAAAATCGCGTTGTAGCTCGTCTCGATTCGGAAACAATCGCCAAAGCGCCTGGTGCAGTTGATACGGGTTTTTCGCTTGTTGCAAGGGAATAAAAACTTTACTCAGATACATGAGCGTCTCCTCCGGCACTGCGCATATAAATCATACGGGTGGCAAATTGCCTGGGTTTATGAATAATCGGGTTATCGCGTTTTTTGATTGGAATAGCATCAGAGCTGTATTCCTCACTGTAAATGACTTTACCACCTACATCAATAGCACTTAAAGCAGCATATGAAGATTCTGCTTGTATCCACTTATCAAATAAGGGTCTGGCTAAAGGACAGCTTCGCCGCCCCAAAGAAGGTGTATAAATGGGTCGATTGATGGCATTTTCAATCTGTTGCAAGCTAATGGATGGGGTCTCACTGCTCCAAATGGCGACCGTATACCGGGCATCCTGCCAGTATTCCCGCCAGGTCTGGATAGTTTCATGGCTTTTTAATCCTTTATAGTCTTTACGCGCATTTTTAACGGTATGGTAATCGGTCATTTTTTGGCCTTGCTGATCAACTCGCACGGCAAACAAAGTGCTTGCGGCCAAATTTGTTTGCTCAATTTGTTCTGTTCGGTCAA
>SPJS01000094.1 GCA_006844705.1 Methylococcaceae bacterium
GCAAGATGGTATGCTGCACTATCCCATGTAGCTTTTATAAAGTCTGGCTTCAGAGATAATAAAACAGAGCGCGTAGCTTCTGGAAATTTATTTATCGTTCTTAGATGATACAACGATAGTATTTGCAGAACTCTTTCACCATCAACTTCGTATTCGTTAATAACAGAGTGCTTGTCTTTTGAATTTTCAAATAATGTTTTTAAATCAGGCTCAGGATAATACCTTGCGACAGCAAGATCGAATGTTGTTAACCGTGTGCCAGTGGAGTTTATTGTTTCAAAAACTCTACAAACGGACTCTAAAGGTGCGTCATTTTCCAAAGCGACAAAGGGAATAGAAAACTTTCTAATTGTCTCAAAAATACCTTTCAATCTTGCAGCCGCTTTTCTTGCTTCGCTTCTATTATCTTGGAATTCTGGAAAGTCACCTGAATCTTCAATATATTCAGATATGTACACATCGCATTTAGCTTGGTCAATTGCCACATTCGTTTTGATAAGCTTATTATTATCTTTTCTATCAGGGTTTTTCTTCCCCCGACTTCTACTTACAATCCAGCACGGGTTTTCATCCTTGAAAAAATAATGCATTTTCTTTAAATCAAAATAATAATTTCTACTGGGGTTAGCATCCAAAAACACTCGAGCGATTGATGTTAGTCTCTGCTGACCATCAAGCACATAATATGATTCACTTGTTGGCTCATCAAATTCTTCTGTGCTTTCTTCTTCAGTAATTTTGGGTGGATAATTAGCATCTAATTTTCTTGACTTCAATGGAACCGCCTCATTTTTACCCAAAATGAGAAGCGATCCAACTGGATAATTTCTAGCTATTGAGTCAACAAGAAGGCGAGTCTGACCCTCTTTCCATGTAAAGTCTCTCTGAAATTGGGG
>SPJS01000087.1 GCA_006844705.1 Methylococcaceae bacterium
CTGGTCAGTGCCAGGCTCAGTGGCCGACCTGTCATCGCATCCTTTCTTGGGTGGGTTAATTTCCCTAAAGGATCCTGGCGTTCAATTGTTTACCCGTGGATTGATCGCATCATTTTAAAAAGACTGGATGCCGTAATAACTGATTCTGTCGCCATCGGCGAAGAACTAAAAATGCAGGAAAATGATCCTCCCATTGTTGCCATCAGGAATGGTATAGACACCCTGCATTTCGACCCCAATAAAGATCAATTAGGCTTTAGCAAGCAGTCTTTTGTTCAACAGGCTGATTGTGTTTTTGGTATGGTCGGGCGTATTCATCCAGTAAAGGGACATTTTAATTTTCTATCTGCAGCGCAGCAGATACTGCAAACAAATCCAAATTTTCGATTTTTAATTACCGGCACTGTCCTTCCCGGATTTGAAGACTATAAGCAAAAAATACTGGACTTTATTGATCAGCATAATATGACTGAATCGGTGATGATCACAGAAGTTAAACTGGAGGAGATCCCTTCGGTATTTGCCAGCCTGGATGTGCTGGTGGCACCTTCATATGCAGAGAGCTTTAGTTTTACATTATTAGAAGGAATGGCGATGGAAAAAGCCGTCATAAGCTCAGATGTTGGAGGTGCTTGTGAAATGATTAATGATGGTGAAACAGGCTATTTAATCGATATTGATGATGTAAAAACCCTTACCGAAAGAATGCTTATGCTTTCGCAAAACCGGGAAAAGATAAAGCAATTGGGTAAAAATGCTAGACAAAAAATTGTTAAAGACCTGGGGATTGAGGTTATGGCGCGTCTGACTACCTCTACATACGGACATTTAATCGAATATAAGCATAGCAGTGACAGCCAAAAACAGAAAACTAGTT
>SPJS01000270.1 GCA_006844705.1 Methylococcaceae bacterium
ATGACTTTCTGAAAATAACCGGGGTCAGATACAAATTACAAAATAACCGGGGTCAGATACAAATTAAGTGATATACTTTTGTTGTTCTTAAATTTAAAGTTCAATGAAAATGGCAAGACTTCCTAGAATATCACCGTCAGGCATACCCGTTCATTTGATCCAGCGAGGAAATAATCGCCAAGTTTGTTTTGCCGCATTGGAGGATTATATAGCGTACATAGGTTGGCTTAAGGACTATTCAAAGAAATATTCCGTAGCCATTCATGCTTGGGTATTAATGACAAACCATATTCATATACTTTGTGCTCCATTAGAGGATGGGGCTGTAAGTAAAATGATGCAATCGATTGGTCGCCGTTATGTGCAATATTTTAATCACCAGTACAAGCGTAGTGGTACTCTTTGGGAAGGTCGCTATAAATCATGTTTAATTGAAGCGGAAAATTATCTGATAGGTGTTTATCGGTATATCGAATTAAATCCAGTGCGAGCGAATATGGTGACAGACCCAAGTGAATATCAGTGGTCTAGCTATCAAATCAATGCATTAGGAAAGTTGTCTGAGTTGTGCACGCCACATGCTGAATATCTATAGCTAGGTGAGTGAGGTTGAGCGTATGGAAAATTATCGTGCATTATTTGCTCATCATGTAGAAGAAAAATTACTTGATGAAATTAGGGTAGGTGTAAATACTGGGATGGCAATAGGACATGATCGTTTTAAGGATGACATTGAGCAGTTAACTGGACGACGGGTAAAACCGAATAAAGCTGGTCGTCCAGTTGGGTGGCGGAAAAATAAGATACAGGAATAATTTGTATCTGACCCCGATTATTACCCAGATATTGCAGGAGCAAACTATCTGTC
>SPJS01000061.1 GCA_006844705.1 Methylococcaceae bacterium
TAAAAGCCAGATAAGAAGCATTGCCGCGCATCTTGCGAGATTTCATCGCCTGCAAAATCTTGTCCTGAGCATCCTCCGCCTCTTCGACTGCTGACTTGCCCATAGCGCGGTTCATATTGTCGTGAGCCGAGCCAGACTGAGAACTGTGCGCTTCATCGATGATCACCGCAAAGCGCTTATCACTTAGATCAGCAATGCCATCAATAATGAAAGGAAACTTCTGAATTGTAGTGATGATGATTTTCTTACCATTCTCAAGCGCCGATTTAAGCTCCGAAGACTTATGCGCGGGCGCCACAATATTTTTGACTTCAGAAAACTCTTTGATGTTGTCGCGCAATTGCTTATCGAGCAAGCGCCTGTCGGTAACAATAATCACGGAATCAAATAACGGCTGATCCAAGCCTCGGCTTCCTGGTACATCCGCTGTGCTTGGGTAGGTTTCAATCAGTTGATAAGCCGCCCAGGTAATCGAATTAGATTTACCCGAGCCTGCTGAGTGCTGAATCAAATAGGTTTGACCAACGCCATGTTCAGATGCATGCGCCACCAGCTTACACACAACGTCCATTTGATGATAACGCGGAAAAAATAAAGTACGCTTATTCAGTGAGTCTTTACTGCTGCCATCCAGCCGGACAAAGTGCTGGATGATATTAGCTAAGCTTTGCTTGGTAAAAACCGCTTGCCAAAGGTAGGCCGTTTTATGGCCTCCCGCTCCATTTGAAGCAATGTTTGGCGGATTACCTTGGCCCAAATTATGCCCTTTGTTGAACGGCAAGAAGAACGTGCTTGTTCCTACCAGTTTGGTCGTCATATACACTTCATCGGTATCAACCGCCATATGCACAAGGCAACGCCCAAAATTTAGCAGTGGCTGCTGGGTATCTCGGTCTTCACGGTACTGTTTCTGGCCGTGGTAACGCGCTGTCTGATTCGTCCAAGCGTTTTTCAGTTCCAGGGTAATCAAGGGAATACCGTTGATAAACAGCACTATATCGATTTCTTGTAGCGGATTCGCCTGTGAATAGCGTAACTGGCGGGTGCAACTAAAAATGTTGTCCACGAAGTTTTGTTTAACCTTTTCACTGCTGCTGGCCAATGGTGCGGGATACATCAAATTAAAGTGCGCATCATCAACACTCAAACCTTTCTTGAGCAGATGCAAAATACCGTGTTTCTTGATCAATCGATCAAAGCGTTCATAAATTTTGCGCTGCCAATCATTGGGGTTGTTGCGCTTTATCTTCTCAAGCTCCTCCTCCTGCGTTTTTTCTAAAAACGTCCAGAAGAAGCGCTCATCCAGCGCATACTGCATAGTAAAGTCAGAGGGATAGCCCACTTGATACAGCGTGTTGCCAAAATCAGGCGCAGGCTCTTTTACTTGGCCTTTGAGTTCTTCCAGGCAAGTACCCGTTAAAGCTTTCTCGATTGCCGCCTCTAGCGCCTGTTCGTTTGTTTGACTTACCATTCCGCCTCCTTGCTACGCCACTTTGATTTTGCCGGTTACGGCACTGTTGATTAGGGTGGTTTTGTATTCTTTTAGTTTTTTAATTTGTGCCTGTAGATGCAGTACTCCTATTGCGTAGCTTTGTTCTGTTTGAGAAATAAATTGCATCAATTCCTCTTGCTCTTTTAGGGGAGGATTTGGAACTTTAATGTTTCCGAAGTTCTCGGTATACAACCGCATAAAACCCGACGATCCAGTACCCATTCCCTTTGATTTTAGTCGAAATTGCATACCCATTAGTGGCAGCTTGAAGAGAGTAAGGTAGTAATGAGAGTTAATATCTCCCATCACATCAAACACCGCGTAATCAGGGCTTACCAATCCGTAATCATTTGCTAGTCCAAATATTCCGATAGCAGCTCTCATACGATTCATTACTAACTGGCCTACCTCGACTATTTTATAGTCAACAAGATTCTCGCTAGGAATATACTTGTCCGACACATCGTTGTGTGGCACAAGGCCTATTTCCATCCTTAAAGAAAAAAGAGTTTCTGTTCCTGTAGTTGAACGTACTGTCTTTTCTCTAAAAAGGTGCTTTAGCTTAATAATTTTCCAATGCTCAGGAATCTGACCAATCCAATCCACACCGGAATCTTTGACCTCGGCAGACTCAGTCCAGACGCTGGCTTGTTCGTTCCAGACAATTTCCCCTGTTACCGCTTTTTGAATAATGATTTGTTTGCGTTCTTTGAGCAATGCGATTTGCTTTTCTTTGATAGCGATTGCTTCGTTTATTTGTGTTGTTTTTTGGTCTAGGAAGTTGGCGATTGCTGTTTGTTCTTCATAGCTAGGAACAGCAAGTGTAATTGTTCGCATTTCGTCATATCGTGTAGTCCATAAGTCAGCAACAATACCGCGACCAACCCTATAGTACTCTTCAACAAATCCGTAACTTTTCAATAAGTGCTCAGAAAATTTTGGATGTATTCCTTTGGGTTCCAAAACGATATTAATTAGAGAAACAGAGCCATCTCTATCGGATACACCGCTTGATCCTTTTCTGTCCGAACGGCTATTAATAACAAAATCACCACTTTTTACTAATTTTCGGTTTTCACCGTCTTTAGTTTTAGCGGCATTTTCTAACTGCGGTAAGATTCCTCGCTTAGTTACCGAAAGAGGCGGAAAATCAATATCCGAAACCTTAGCCCTGCGTTCAGAGAAACGCATACCTAGGCGAGTAATCTCCCAACTTTTAGGAACAGAACCAATCCAATCAACACCAGAATTTTTATATGCCTCATATTTCGGCATAGTGATTAGTTTACTATTCATTGCCTTCGCCTTCGACTCCGCTCAGGCTACGGGTTTGGGGTTCGCTTGGGTTGTGGGGTTTGCCTTCGACTTCGCTCAGGCAACGATTTTCGACTTCGCCCAGGCTACGCCCCCCCGGTGGCTGAGCGGAGTCGAAGCCAGCGGAATCAAAGCCAACAGAATCAAAACCGGCAGAATCAAAGCCAGAAAAGTGGCTGTCATTCTGACAACAGGCCAATTTATGCAGCTGATTAAAATCACCTTGGATAAGTGCTTCTTTCTTTTTTCTACTCCATCCTTGAATTTGCTTTTCTCTTGCGTAAGCCTCGTCAATTCGCTCGAATTGTTCAACAAAAACCAACTCTACAGGTAATCGTTTTTTTGTATGCTTTGCTCCCATGCCTTGCTGGTGTTGAGCGAGTCTTAGCTCTATGTTTTTAGTGCTTCCTGTGTAGTAACTAGCATCGTTGCAACGAAGAATATAGACATAGCCTATCATGATGTACCGCCTTTGCCTTCGCCTTCGACTTCGCTCAGGCAACGATTTTCGACTTCACTCAGGCTGCGGTTTTCGACTTTGCCAAGGCTACCACCCCCCGGTGGCTGAGCGGAGTCGAAGCCAGCGGAGTCGAAGCCAGCGGAGTCGAAGCCAGCGAAGTCGAAGCCACCAGAATCGAAGCCCGACACATCAACCCCCAGTATCTGTGCGATCAGACCTTCTGCTTTTTGCTCAAGATCAATAATATCACTAGCGACTTCTTCCAATGAGCGCAGTGGCTTATGGCGATAGAAGTACTTATTGAAGCTGATTTCATAACCAATCTTGGTGCTATCCAGGTTAATCCACGCTTCCTCGACATGCGGCTTAACTTCTACAAGAAAATACCCATGAATTTCCTGTGCGAGTGGAACAGATTCTGAATCGCGCAAGTCTGAGCTGGGTTCATAGGTGATGTATTCGCCCGGCTTGCTTGTTGGATAGAAGCCGAAATCTGCTAATTGATCTTGCGAGCAGCCTAAGTGATCAAGCAGTTCATCCCGCTTGCTGCCGGATAGTTTGACGATTTTCTTAACGACTTTTTCGGCACTTTCGTCATACCAGCTCACGGCATTTAAAATGGCGTTTTTCTCTGGGGCTGATAATTTTATTTTCTGGGCTTTAAGTGCCGCGTCTACTTTGCCCTTAAATAGATTAAAGTCGTCAAATCCATCGCTGCCTATTTCCTGCATAAGCCGACTAGCGGCTTCCAGCATAGCGCGTAGTTTTTGCCAGTATTTTTCGTCCAGCAACTTTGATTTCGCTTTGGCATTGATGCTGATGTCGTTTTCTTCGCACCATTGCAGAATGTCTTTGCTGATGTCTTTTAAGAAGCCTTTGTCGTAGACCTTATCGCCATGTTCTTCAAACACGTACTCCATCACTTCAGCCAGTGCTTTATCAAAACGTAACGGCGCAATGGCCTCTGGCGAGAACCTGGCCTTACGGCGATCTGGGCGTTCGATATTGACCTTGTAATAGCCGAAGTCTTTGTTGTTGAATACTTGGCTAGCAATGCCAATAGGGTCATTATTGGCATCTAATTCCCGTTCCACCTCAGCACAATCAAGGTAAGTCTGTGTGATTTGTGCGATATGTTCAGGCGCAAATTCACAGTTCTTATTGCCTAAGTTTTTACGCAGTTTTCTGAATAGCAAACTGGCATCAATAAGTTGCACCTTGCCTTTGCGTGCTTCTGGCTTGTTGTTGTTCAACAGCCAAATATAGGTGGTGATTCCGGTGTTGTAGAACAGGTTATTGGGTAACTGCACGATGGCATCCAGCCTATCATTTTCAATGATAAAACGGCGGATATTGCTCTCACCGCCCCCCGCATCCCCCGTAAACAAGCTGGAGCCGTTATGAACAGACGCAATGCGACTACCCTGTGCGCTGTTAGCCGGGTCTTTCATTTTGCTGACCATTTCCATGAGGAACAGAAGCTGCCCATCGCTGGAACGTGGTGTGGCATCGACGGTTTCTTTATTACCCCAGTAATCGCTTAACTTGACTTTGAAACGCGGATCGATAACCTCGCCGCCGTCTTTGATGTTTTTCTGTTCTGAAGCCCAGCTTTTACCGTAAGGCAGGTTTGACAGCATGAAGTCAAAACGATCAGAGGCAAATTCGTCAGTTGAAAGTGTCGAGCCTACTTTGATGTTCTCAGGGTTATTTCCCTTAATCATCATGTCTGACTTACAGATAGCGTAAGTCTCATCGTTAATTTCTTTCCCGTACAGGTAAATATCACGCTGAATTTGAGATGAAGCGCTGGCCGGGTATTTTTCTTCGATAAAGTTCTGAGATTCCGTCAGCATGCCGCCGCTACCACAAGCAGGGTCATACACTGACATCGTTAATGGCAAATCGTCTTTGATGGGGTCAAAGACCAGGTGCGTCATTAGTTCAATCACTTCACGCGGGGTGAAGTGTTCTCCGGCCTCTTCGTTGTTTTCTTCATTGAATTTACGAATGAGTTCTTCAAACACATAGCCCATACCCAAATTGGTAAGCGCGGGCATTTTATTGCCATCGGGGTCTTCGGCTGGATTGGGTGTTAGATTGATATAGGGGGAAACAAACTTTTCCAGCACATCAAGCAACACATCTTTGCCTGCCATGTGGCGGATTTTTGAGGTTAGTTCAAAGCGCTCAATGATCTCTTTAACGTTGTCGCTATAACCGTTCAAGTATTCTTCAAAGTTGGCCAACAAGATTTGCTGGTTATTGGTGGCGGTGCTGAACAGGTTTTGAAGCGTCCACTTGGATACGTTGTAAAAAACCTGACCTGACGCAGCTTTTAGCGGCTCATCATCCAGTTCCGTAGCATTCATATCCTCTTTCTGGAACTTGACTTCATCCAATACGGCCTGTTTGCTCGGTTCCAGCAAGGTATCCAAACGGCGCAGGACAGCCATTGGCAGAATGACATCACGGTACTTACCACGCACGTAGACATCGCGAAGACAATCGTCGGCGATGCTCCAGATGAAAGAGACTAATTTGTTGTGTACAGAATGATCCATTATTTAACCTTGTTTTTTTGTTCTTCTATCCATTCGAGGACATCCTCTCTTTTAAACCGCCAACTTCCACCCACTTTGAAGCCTGGCAGCTTACCTTCTGCTGCCAAGCGATAGGCGGTCTTCTCTGCTAACTTGAGATAAACAGCAATTTCTTTCAACCTGAATACTATTTGAGAATGTAGGGGAATATTGGGGAGTTGGCAATCATAACCTCCTTTTCATTCAATGATTTATATTATCACTCAGGCTTACGTTCACGGGTGCGAGTAGACCTTTTTGATGATCTGGTTCTGATATGTTCTGAACTTTTACTTCTGTCTTGGCTTTTGCCCTGTATGGCTCGGTCAAAAGCATGACGGCAAGACAGGCGAAGCATGAACGATAAAGGCCACGTAGTCGCCGAGCCAAAAAACGCTTTTGAAAAAAGGATTTTCAAATATCCACTACACCTAAAATATAAGTTGCAGTACTCCAGATTTAATCTTCATACCCTTTTGGGTTGTTTTTCTGCCAGCGCCAGGTGTCGCGCATCATGTCTTCCAGGTTTTTTTCTGCGTGCCATTTCAAGATATTGTTGGCCTTGGTCGGGTTGGCATAGCATTCGGCAACATCACCCGGGCGACGCTCGGCAAAACGGTATTCGATTGTTTGCCCTGTGACTTGCATGAAAGTATTTACCATTTCCAACACACTGACCCCATGCCCCGTCCCCAGGTTATAGGCATGGCATTCGCTTTTGGATTCATCCATATGCAGCAAGTAATCCACTGCTTTGACATGCCCTTTGGCAAGATCGACCACATGGATATAATCGCGTACGCCGGTGCCGTCCCGAGTGGGATAGTCGTTACCGAATATCGACAGCTTATCCAGTTTACCGACCGCGACCTGGGAAATATAGGGCATTAAATTATTCGGAATTCCATTGGGATCTTCACCAATCCTGCCACTCTTATGCGCACCCACCGGATTGAAATAACGTAACAAGGCGATTTTTAATGGTGAATCCACCTGGTTGAGTTTGTCTGCATTGGCCATATCGCGCAAAATTTCTTCGATAAACAGCTTGGTTCTGCCATAGGCGTTAGTTGCAGATAATGGAAAATCTTCAGAAATAGGTACGGTGGAAGGCTCACCGTACACCGTGGCCGAGGAGCTGAATACCAGTTTATTAACATTCTGTTCCTTCATGACTTCAAGGAGAATCAGCGTGGAATTGAGATTGTTATCGTAATAATAGGCCGGAATTTTGGCTGACTCTCCGACCGCCTTTAATCCGGCAAAATGGATGACTGCATCTATCGAGTGATGCTGAAAGACTTCAGTCAAATCCTGTTTCTCCCGAGCATCATAAGGATAGAAATCAATGGGTTTCCCGGTAATTTCTGTCACCCGGTTTACAGATTCATGCTTGCTGTTATTCAGATTATCAACAATGACGACCGAATAACCCGCTTCGATCAATTCGACACAGGCATGACTGCCAATGTACCCGGCTCCACCGGTCACCAGAACTGTTCCTTTCATAATGTCTCGAGAAAATTAAAAAAGCTTAACCTAAAATTATTAAAGATAAAGGACATGAATTGAGTGGCATTAATCAAAACAATGAGGTTTTACTGCATGATACCACCCCTCTTTCCATTGCTCACCTTTGTCTGACCACCACACCATACCATCAGCATATTTTTTAAGAAACGCGCACTGTTGCTGGATAGCCGCCACTGATTGCAATGTGGATGATCCATCATGCATCGAATATTGATGAGAGACAACCGGGAAAACAGGCTTTGCAAAAGATTTGGAAATATATAATTGGGTCATCATCGAAAAATACCTATGATCAGTATCCTGGTTTTTGGCGAGGAATGCGGGGTATAAACTGTCAGACGCCAGCATGATCGGTGCCAGTCGCTGTAAAATCCGTTGATATTCATGCATGCGTTTTTTATCTTTTTGTAATGCGTATGCAGGTGAATAAGGCAGATTATAAAAACCATAGTTTCCTTCCGGATCCGCCTCCCTCGCCCATTTCAAAATATCCAGATACCATTTCACATGTTTCCGTGCATCCTTTTCACTGTCACCGGCCGAAATAACCCAGCTGTCGATTTGAAAAATAACTCGTTTATGTCTTTTTGATAAGGTTTGGACTGCATACTTTATCTTGAATTCTCTAGGCGCGGTGTTCAGGTTATCACCCGGCCCTAACAACTGATCCTCAGTTATAATCTTAACCGGATAACCTATCCATGGGTACGTGCTTTCAGTAAACTGGGTGCCATCAAGAATGGCAAAATAAGCCGGAGATGTAATGGTTGCAGCAGGCTGTTCGGCAAATTCCTGGTTGATATCATCAAACGGATTCGTATCCGATGTAAACCGGGTCACAGCAAACCAGAAGGGAACTGCAAGAACAAAACAACCCATAACAAAAATTATCTTTTTGACCATCATCGCAGCACCATAAGTCACTCGAGAGGAAACAGGAATGTTTCCCGTTTTGCTTATGATAGTCCAAATAGAATCGCTATAAAACCTAACTATATAGTTTACCTGCAAAAAAATTCAGGCAAATTCTTGCAATCACATCAGACATCACTTTAGTTTCTGTACGACCACGTCCTGCCCCAATCGTAAACCCAGTAGATGTCTGGCTGAAGCCTGATTGGCTGCTATTTCGATTAAATCCAGCGAATTTTTATACCAGAACACGTCGCCCTGCGGGACATCACAAAAAGTATTGGCCTGCGGGATCGAGCTGTCTCCCAGCTTGATTATTGTACCTTCAAAATGCGTTTGATAAGGGATGCCAGTAAATGCATTGCCGTAGGTGTCAAAATAGATAATTCTGTTAAGGGCGGCAAGAGGCGACATTGCAGGTCGATTTATGTGGGTTAAATAGTTATCAGCAGTATCCTGCGTCAACATGGCCGCAACCGGGGCAAAAATATCACGACCGTGAAAACTGCGGGAGCAGGCATCCAGCCGGAAATTTATTTCATACCATTCAACAGCTCGCGCGCGTGTTGCAACGCCATCAAACAGGCCATTGTCAGGACCGACGAAAAATTGATGATCTGCTTTTAATACAATCGGCAATCGCTCGCCACCCACCCCCGGATCGACCACACTTAAGAACACACTGTTTTCTGGAAAACGCGTGCTTAATCTTTGCAGAAGCAATGCGCAGGCTGGAATATCCTCAGTTGGGGCATCACTGAGTAAATTAATGATGTTACATTGCGGGTTGTGCTGATAAATAACCGCTTCCATCTGTCCCAGATAAGGCCCGTTAGCGCCAAAATCTGTGAACATGATGATCACGATTATAACTCCAGAATATTTATTTTTTGGTTGGGAAACGCAACCACGGTTGTGGATTCACTCTGGTTTTCAGCAAATTCATAGGGTTTGCGATCACCGGTTCTATCCAATGCCAGGCTGGAAAAGTCAAATAACCCGGTATCTGCCATCTGCGAGGGTGCAATATTCTGCATGGCTGAAAAAATCGCTTCGGTACGGCCGGAGTGACGTCTATCCCATTCATTCAACATGGCTTTGATTGCCTGCCGTTGCAGGTTTTCCTGAGACCCGCATAAATTGCAGGGAATAATAGGGTATTCCATGATGTCCGAATAACGTTTGATGTCCTTCTCCCGGCAATAGGCAAGCGGGCGAATCACGATATTGCGTTTGTCATCGGATAACAATTTTGGCGGCATGGCCGAAATACGCGAGCCATAGAACATGTTCAAAAACAGGGTTTCGACAATATCATCCTTGTGATGACCCAAAGCAATTTTGGTGGCACCGATGTCTTCGGCAAATGAATATAAGGTCCCGCGACGCAGACGGGAACATAATCCACAGGTGGTTTTGCCTTCCGGAATCTTGGATTTGACGATGGAATAGGTGTCGCGGTTGATAATATGAAAATCAACACCCAGTGCGGTCAGGTAGTCAGGAAGCACCTGTTCGGGGAAGCCGGGTTGTTTTTGATCCATGTTAACGGCGACCAGTTCAAAGTCCACCGGCGCACTTTTCTGCAGGCTCAGCAATACGCTTAACATGGTATAGCTGTCAGCACCGCCGGACAGACAAACCATAATCTTGTCGCCCTGCTCGATCATTTTATAATCTTCAATCGCCTGCCCGGTTTGTCTGCGCAAACGTTTTTGAAGTTTATTGAAATTGTATTTGTCTGAACCGCTTAATGCCTTCATGCGAGTACTTCTTCGAAAAACGCTGGATTATGCCATTTTCCTTTTAATAATTAAAGACTTATTAAACATTCTAAAAATTTTTACGCTACAATTTTCGTAATCTTTCACGGTTGATATACAACCACTGCAAAGCCATAATCGGAATTGCAGAATCAATCTGCCCCTGCTGCAACATCTCCCAGGCTTGCTCAAAACTTACGGTAAACACCCTGATATCCTCACCTTCTTCATCCAGGCCATGCACACCGCCAACATGAGTTGCATCCACTCGCCCATAATAAAGAGATAACCATTCAGATGCCCCGCCAGGCGTGGTAAAAAACTTGTTGATCAGTTGCAGTTCCAGTATTTTGCAATCAGCTTCTTCCGAAGCTTCCCTGATGGCTACATCATCTGCCTGCTCTCCTTCTTCGACGGCTCCCGCCACAATCTCGATCAACCAGGGCACTCTGTCCTGCAAGATGGCCCCCACCCGAAACTGTTCGATAAATACAACTTCATCGCGCACCGGGTCATACAGTAAAACGGCGACACAATCGCCGCGACGGAACAGTTCGCGCTTGATCTCATCAATCCAGCCACCTTTAAACAAGGTATGCTTTAAATGATATTTCTCCAGACGAAAAAAACCGTTGTAGACGGTCTCTTTGTTGAGAATTTCGAATTTTTTCTCTGCCATTATTTCGCTGCGTTATAACTGACCCGATAAATAACCCCCAGGCTGTCATCGGTAATCAACAAGCTCCCATCCGGCATTTGCAGAATATCGGTTGGTCGGCCCAGTACTTTTTCATCAGGCCTTAGCCAGCCACTGATAAAACTTTGTTCCTTGATCACTTTGCCTGCTTTCAAAGTTAATGAGGCAATCCGATAACCATGCGGTTTACTGCGATTCCATGAGCCGTGCTGGGCCACAAACAGGCGCTGCTGATAGCGGCTGGGGAACATTTCCCCGCTATAGAAACGGAGGCCCAAGGGCGCCATGTGGGCTTTGAACGTCCATGCTGGTTCTTTAAAGTCCGTGCAGTCTTTTTTGCCAAACTCCGGATCTTTAATATTGCCCGCATGGCAATAGGGATAGCCGAAATGTTCACCTGTTTGCTGCCAGATATTGAGTTCATCCGGCGGCAGATCATCGCCCATGTAATCCCGGCCATTATCAGTAAAGTACAGATCGCCGGTGTGTGGGTGCCAGTCAAAACCGACGGTATTGCGTATGCCGCGGGCAATCATTTCAAAACCACTGCCATCACGATTTAAGCGGAACATGGCAGTGTAAATATCCTTGGCAGGATCACAGATATTACAGGGTGCACCCACCGCGCTGTATAACTTGTCATCCGGACCTATGCGCAGATATTTCCAGCCGTGATGTTTGTCATCAGGCAACTTGTCATAAACCACCTGAGGCTTGGGCGGGTTGTCCAGTGTGCTGCTTATATTGACAAATTTAACAATCCGGTTTACTTCAGCCACATACAAGGTATTGTCTTTATACGCCACCCCGTTCGGCATGTATAATCCAGACGCCAGTACATATTTTTTCTCGGCTTCACCATTGCCATCCGCATCAACCAGGGCATAAACCTTGCCCTCGCGCCGCGTGCCCACATACACCACACCGTTATCGCCCAGCGCCAGTGTTCTGGCATTGGGCACATTGTCTGCAAACAGTGAAATCTGGAATCCCGGCGGTGTAATCAGTTGCTTGATAACCGTCTGCGCGTCCGGTGTCGCGCAAGCCGGAACAGCCAAGACCAGTAACATCGAAATGCGAAAAAAAGCCATTTTCTTCCTCCCCATTAAACTTTTTCTTATGTTATCACTCTATGGATTGAATTTGATATTCACTGTCCCCATAATTTTTACAACATAAACAATAAATAGGCTTTACACCATGATGAGGATTTTTCTGTTTCTGGCAACCAACGCCGCAATTCTTGTTGTCATCAGTCTTGTGTTCAACATTCTGGGACTTGAAAGTACACTGGATGCGCAAGGCGTAGACCTGAACTTACAAGCACTGCTGGTGATGTCTGCGGTGATTGGAGTCACTGGCTCGGTGATTTCATTGGCGATATCAAAATGGTCTGCCAAGCGTGGTATGGGCGTACACGTCATTGAGCGTCCTCAAAACCGTACCGAGCAATGGTTGATGGACATGGTCGCAAGACAAGCCCAACAGGCGGGTATCGGCATGCCTGAAGTTGGCATTTTCCAGACCCCTGATTTGAACGCTTTCGCCACAGGCATGAATAAAAATAATGCTCTGGTTGCGGTCAGTACCGGCCTGTTGCAAAACATGAATCAAGATGAAATCGAAGCTGTGGTCGGCCACGAAATCAGTCATGTCGCCAATGGTGATATGGTTACGATGGCGCTAATGCAAGGGGTGGTGAATACCTTCGTTTATTTCTTTGCGACTGTGATCGGGCATGTTGTTGATCGCGTGGTATTCAAAACCGAACGCGGTTATGGCCCGGCCTATTACATCACGCAGATAGTCATGCAAATTGTCTTGTCGATTCTGGCCTCTATGCTGGTCATGTGGTTCTCCCGCTTGCGTGAATATCGTGCAGATGCCGGCGGTGCACAACTGGCCGGACGCGAAAAAATGATTGCAGCGCTACGTGCCCTGCAACGTGCACATGAACCGCAGGAACTGCCTGGCCAACTCGCCGCTTTCGGCATAAACGGTGGCGGTATGCAAAAACTGTTTATGAGTCACCCGCCGCTGGAAGAACGCATCGCGGCATTGCAAAACATGAAGTAATTTTTGTTTCCAGTCTCTAGGAGACTGTCGGGTTATGGGGTTCGTCGCGAAGCTCGATGTCCCATCGCCGCAGTAGAATCATTCATAATCCGACAGTCTTCTAATAGTACGGTCGGTTCAATTGAATTTATTTCGATTGATTCCGACCTTTTGTTCTCCCATCTCGCGCCGGTATTCCCGGCGTTTTTTTTATGACACGCATTCGTTTTCATCTTGCCATCAGTTACGATCAATATCGGCTAGCCTATGAAGGCAGCCGCAAAACCATCCGGGTACGTGCAGATGACGGCAGAACCATCGACTTCCCTGCCAGTAACGTGCAGAAATTCCTCACCCGCGAAGGCATTCATGGCTATTTTGAAATGCAGTTGTCTGCAGAGAACAGGTTTGTGGGGATAAATAGGATTGATGCTTAAGGAACCTCTGATTAAGTTGGTTAGCATTTAGCGCAGAAAAAACTGTCGCTATTTTTCGCGAAGTGAGCAGTAATAGTCATTCTATTGTGCCGATCTTCGTGGAAAATAGCGGCAGTTTTAGCAAGCTAAAAATAATTGGACTTGATCAGAGGTTCCTTAAATAGCGTAATCATTCTAATTGAAGGGTGCCCCCATAGACAAGACAACCCGCTTTAACCCTAGGAGGCTGTCGGATCGTTCAATACACGTCAAACATCATGTTGTATTTTACAGACTCAAAAATTAGCATATGGATATCGTAAGAATTTTAGATTAAGAAATACTACCTGAAATTCACCTGTGAATTCAACGTCCACGCAGCGCGCGGAGACAAAGACTACGCACATCTTTAATGACGATGGTCTGCACTTTTCAGTAACACATGTACCCACCTACTCCCTCACCTGCGACCGCCAATTATTGACAATCCCATCGACATCCAGCTCATCCGGCCCTTCGCGCCAGGCGGTGTAATAATCCACATCATTACTTTTCGGTGCGGGTTCAGGGCGGTATATTTGAACACGGGTGGGCAATGGAGCGGCTTCACCCAGCACTAACGCTTCACCACGTCCCAATGACGTTAGAATATCTGTTAAATCGCCTTCGGCTTCAGGCACCAATCCACGCACATAAGCCTGATCATCCGGGTTGGTGGTACGTAAGCAAATGAACGAACTACACTGTGACAACATGGTTTCTGACAATTCTGTTGGACGCTGACTCACCACACCTATCGACACCCCATATTTGCGTCCTTCTTTTGCGATCCGCTCCATCATTTTTTTGGTGCCTTCAAACTGTCCACCTTTTTCTCTTGGGATGTAGGCGTGCGCTTCTTCACAGATCAGAGTGATCGGAAACTCGCGGCGTCGTGGGTTCCAATAATTGAATTCATAGGCAATCCGCCCGACCTGTGCGGAAACAGCCGGGCGTACATCGGTAGGTACTGAACTTAAATCAACGACGGTAATATTCGCCTTGTTTTCGCCCAAACCAACAAACTGACGCAGTAATTCAGCCATGCTATCTGATGAATTACGTTTTTTCGGCTTTAACAAAAAGTCATAACGCACATCATTAAAACGACTTTGCATACGCACCAGAAATTCATCAAACTGGCCAAATAATGCGCCCTGGGTTTTACCAAAATCCTTGCGCTCTTCATTGGCATTTTTAAACTGCATATACATTTCCGCCAGCGAGAAATGAATGGGTGTATCAATCGATACTGAATTCAGTCCAAGTTTTTTGGCTTCCTTGCGTTTTAATTGTTGCAGTACCTCGCGCATGAAAGCCATTTGCATGGATGCACCGCTATCGCTGCGATCGATAAACAAATCAACCAGTTCGGCATAAGTCATCATCCAGTAGGGCATTTCCAGATCCAGTGCATCGACATAATTGACCTTATCGTCCGGAAATGCCGATTCAATACCGCCCTGCTCGTTTTTCCAGCAATATTCACCATGCAGATCCAGCATGATCATATGGGTGCGCGGCATGGCTTTGATGGTATGTTGAATCAGGCTGGTAACGGTCCACGATTTCCCTGATCCGGACTGACCGATAATGGCAAAGTGACGGCCGAACAAGGCGCGCGGATCAAGGCTTAAATGATAATCCTTATGCGTGGCCAGCTGGCCGATAAAAAACTCGTATTCCCGGAATTTGGAAAAAATCGCGTTGATTTCCTGCAAGCCAACCGCATAAACCTTTGCGCCGGGCGTCGGATAATGGCGAACCCCCCTGACAAACGAATTATCCTGTTGCAGTTCTCCCACCGGAATCAATGAAATAAACCGGTCTGACACGCGATTGCCATCACTATCAAAGCGATCCTGTTCCCACATTTTGAACACCAGCGCCAACACGCCGATGTCCGACTGCCTGATCACCACATACGAGCCAAGATGTCCTGCCAAAATCTGCTCGTTTCCAATATCGATGACTGGTAATTCATTGACATGTTCTTCGGCAATACGGGCGTCCATTCCATCTCCTCTCACTTCCGTCAGGGAGCCAATCAAAATACCGGTGGTTGGTGTACTCATGCGTCAACCTTAATTACAAAAAAGTAATTAAAGTTTAGCAGGGAGATGAAAAACTATAAGAATTGGCAGGGAGGAAAACAAAGAATGTGTTCAAACTGCTACATATCTGCGAATGTCATTAACTGAGTCAGTTCTCTTTCTGTCAATTCATAAAATGAATGCGGTTTAATTCGCTCCGGCAACATGGCGGGACCATAACGCACTCTTTTTAGTTTGCTGACAGTCACGCCCTGAGATTCCCACAAACGTCTAACCATGCGATTACGCCCTTCTTTTACTACGACGTAATACCATTTGTTGGCACCTTCACCAGCAGAAAACTGAACATCACAGAACGTGGCCTTACCATCATCCAGTTCAACGCCTGTTTTCAGACGCTCGATCATATCTTTATCTACTTCACCCAGAATTCTGACTGCATATTCACGCTCAACCTGGGTTGAAGGATGCATAAGTTTATGCGCAAGTTCACCATTATTGGTCACCAATAACAGGCCGGAGGTATTGATATCCAGACGGCCTACAGCAATCCAGCGTCCGACGCTCAAACGTGGGAGCTGGGTAAAGATGACTGGTCGCCCTTCAGGATCACGGCGAGACACCACTTCACCTATCGGTTTGTGATAAACCAGTACACGGGTGGTCTGTTCTTCGTACTTTTCCCATTTGACTGTTCGCCCATTAAATTGCAGATGATCACCCGGTTTAAGCATGTAGCCCAGCGTCACTTCAACGCCATTGACGATAAAGCGTTTTTCCTCAATCCAGCTTTCAATCTGGCGACGTGAACCCATGCCACCACGCGACAACACTTTTTGGATACGCTCTCCATCCTCATCCTTGCCAGCTTTAGTGGATGGTTTTGTTTGCTTCTGGCGCGGCGGCGGTGGTTTCTTCTTCGGCGAAGCTTGAGAGCTCGATTTCCGGTTCGGTCGGGGATGTGGTGGTTTGTTCTTCACTTGTTTGTTGTGATATTTCAGGCTCAGGTTCAGTATTGTTCAGATTTTCAATTTCTTCCAGTGATGGTAATTCATCCAGCGATGACAAATTGAAATAATCGAGTAAGTGTTTAGTTGTACCATACAATGCAGGGCGTCCGGGGACTTCTTTATGGGCAATAATCCTCACCCATTCGCGCTCCAGCAGAGTACGCATGATGTTGCTGCTGACACTGACACCACGAATATCTTCTATTTCGCCGCGTGTGACAGGTTGCCGGTAGGCAATCACTGCCAGGGTTTCCAGTAACGCTCTGGAGTATTTAGGCGGCTTTTCCTCATACAGACGACTGATCCAGCTTGACAAGCCTTCTTTTACTTGAAAACGATAGCCACTGGCCAGTAATTTTAATCCGACGGGGCGATGCTGATAATCCTGCATAATCGCGTCAATGGCGTCCTGTATCGCCAGGCTATCCGGCCTCTCCAGCTCGGGAAAAACCTGTTGTATCTGCCTGACGGTCATGGTTTTATGGGCCGCAAACAAAATAGCCTCGACAATCTGCTTGGTATTATTCCTTTGCGGTAACTGGAACGAATCATCATGAGTACTCGCCGCGATTTTAGGTCCATCATCGGCTAAATTGTGGGTTTCCTGTTCCTGTATTTCGGGTTGTTTCTTTTCGTCGCTCACTACTTTCCTGCGGGGTCGCGGCCTGCGTTTAACCTGGAGCTCAACGGCTACGTCTTCTGATACTGATGTCAGCGAGAGGTTCGGATTGAAGGATGTCGATGAGTCCTTCTTTACTGAGTTCGAGGATGGCAAGAAACGAGACAACCACCCCGCCTTTGCCTTCGAGTCGGTTAAATAGCGCTGGGAAATGGACGCTATCTGACCGGTCAAGTTTTTCCAAAATGGTTGCCATTCGTTCACGGACAGATAAGGGCTCCTTGGTAATTTGATGATGACTGAGCTGTTCGGCTCGTTTTAAAACATCTTTAAACGCCAGTAATAGTTCTTTTAATTCGACATCAGGCATCACCTGGTGGACAGTGATGGTACTGACATCCACACTGATTTCAAAAACATCGCGCTCATTACGCGGCAACAGGTCAATCTGTTCTGCCGCTCTTTTTATGGCCTCGTACTCCTGCAATTTGCGAATCAGAAATGCACGCGGATCATCTTCCTCATCCTCCGCGGTTTGCCGCGGCAACAACATCCGGGATTTGATTTCGGCCAGTAATGCGGCCATCACCAGATATTCTGCTGCCAGCTCCAGGTGCAAAAAATCCATCATTTCGATGTAATCGATATATTGCCGGGTAATTTCGGCAATCTGTACATCCAGAATATCCATATTCTGTTTGCGAATCAAATATAACAACAAGTCCAATGGCCCTTCAAATGCCTCCAGAAACACTTCCAGTGCATCGGGTGGAATATACAGGTCTTCCGGCAATTGCTGATAGGCAATGCCCTGTACCTTGGCCAATGCCTGGGGCTCTGGCATGTCTTGCAACTCTTCAGTCAGCCGCTCTTCAGTCAAATTCAAATCCCGGCGAGACTAAAAAACATTTGCTGTGCATAAAACATTGGGTACCCTAATAACATGGTCAACACACCTGACCATAATAAACCCAGTAATATAAAAAAACCGATGCGTTCGAGTTTATTATATTGCCAGGCTAATCTAGCAGGTAAAAAACCACTGAGCACCCGGCTGCCATCCAGTGGCGGGATCGGCAACATATTAATCAGCATCAACACAATATTGATTGAAATACCGGCAATACCTGTGTATATCAACGGCATGGTGAAGTATTCAATATTGATCATGACACCCAAACGGGCAAGCAAGGCCCAACCGATTGCCATCACTAAATTTGATAAAGGCCCGGCAATGGCTACCACACTCATCGCTCTTCTCGGGTTCTTGAAATTTCTCGGGTCTACTGGCACCGGCTTGGCCCAGCCAAAGATAAATCCGGTAAATGTAATCAATAACAAACAAGGAATAATGATGGTGCCAAACCAATCGATATGTTTAATTGGATTGAGTGTTAACCTGCCCTGAGCATAAGCGGTATTGTCGCCGTATTTTTTTGCCACCCAGCCATGCGCCACCTCATGAACGGTTATGGCCAAAACAACAGGTAGCAACCACACAATAATACGTTGCACCAGTGATAATTCATTCATCATACGCGTGTCCTTGTTAATCCAGCATGGGCGCATTGCCCATCCCCTGTCTTAAGATTTCAATATTACCGTCATGACAGGTTATGATGGTCGTCGGCTGGTATTCAATGTACCCTGCATCAATAATCAAGTCCAGTTCATGTTCCAACGTATCCCGGATTTCATACGGGTCACTCATTGCTTCTTCATCGCCGGGCAAAATCATTGTGGCTGTGCACAATGGCTCCTGCAGATTCTCCAGTAACAACTGTGCCGTCCTGTTAACCGGCACACGCACGCCGATGGTCTTTTTCTTTGGATGTTGCAGACGGCGGGGGACGTCTTTAGTTGCATCCAGAATAAAGGTGAATGGCCCTGGTGTCAGTTTTTTAATCAGCCGAAAGGCATCATTGCCAATTTTGGTGAAGATAGAGACCTGAACCAGATCCTGACACGCCAGCGTGAAATCATGCTTGTCATCCAGACGACGGATCCTTTTGATTTTATCCAATGCCGATTTGTCGCCGATATGGCAGGCAATGGCATAGGATGACTCGGTCGGATAAACGACCACCCCACCTTGCTGGATGATTTCGACGGCCTGGTGAATTAATCTGAGCTGGGGATTTTCGGGATGTACGGAGAAAAACTGGGCCATTAATGAGATACAGAGATGCACATCGGCATCGCAAAATACAAACGAACTATTTTACCTTAAACAAGGTATCTGATGACTTATAAATTTCAACGCTCACTTTCTTTTTTGGCCACCTTATTGCGCAGATAAACCGGTAGTGCCTGCTCCACTGGCACTGCTTTTTCCTGCCGAAACCCTTCGACACCCAGTTGTGCAACGGCGCAGGCATGGGGTAAACAGCTTGCATCTATATCATTGATTCTTGGTCCTAATACAGACTGCAGTTCTTGCTGATAGCTTTCCCAACCCGTACCCAGTCCATCGCCAATGACATCGGGAAATACAATATCTGTGGCTGGCGTCACGGCCTCTTTACCCTGCAATTCTGCGAAATCCTGTTGATTTCGTTGATACACACCCCAGAAGATTTCCCCCATTCGAGCATCCATGGCCACAAAGGCGTGCTTGCAGTCAGCCTGATTGAAATGAAACTGTGCGATGGACGCGAGCGTTGATACAGGAACGACGGGTAAATCACAGGCAAAGGCAATTCCTTGAATAACACCTGTAGCAATGCGTACACCGGTAAACGAACCGGGACCACAACCAAACGCTACCGCATCCAGTTGTTGCGGTTTCAACTGCGCTTCTGCCATCATTTCATCAATCATCGGCAGAATAAGCTGGGTGTGTTTTTTGGGCGCCAGTTGATAGTTTTCTGTAATTTCACCATCAATCGATAATGCAGCCGAACATGCCGGCGTTGAGGTATCGACGGCTAATAACTTCATGCCTGTTCCTTCTTAAAAAACGCTTCCACCTCTGCAATGTCCCGCGTACGCCGCATATCGGGCAGACTGTCTAGAAATATCTGTCCGTAGGCTCTTTTCAGCAGCCGGGGATCACAGACCATCAACACGCCTCTATCCTGCACATCTCGAATTAGTCGTCCGACACCCTGTCTTAGTGCAATCACCGCGGTTGGCAACTGATATTGAAAAAATGGATTACCGCCTTTTTGTTCAATCGCATTCAATCGTGCCTTTAACACCGGGTCGCCAGGAGAAGAAAACGGCAGCTTATCAATAATGACGCAAGACAAAGCATCACCACGCACATCAACCCCTTCCCAGAAACTGGCCGTGGCCAATAATACGGCATCGCCTTTTTGCTTAAAATCATCCAGCAGGACAGCCTTGGATTTTGAACCCTGTACCAGCAATGGGTAATCGACCCGGTCCTGTAAAATATCTGCGGCCCGCTGCAGAGCGCGATGACTGGTAAATAGAAAAAATGCCCGACCCTGGCTGGCTTGCAGAACCGGGATAACAAATTCGATAATTTTATCGGTAAAGTCAGCTTCTGCAGGTTTAGGCAGGCCTTTAGGATGATAAAACAATGACTGCTCTGGATAATCAAAAGGACTCAGCCAGCTTTGCTTTTGCGCATCCTGCAAGCCCAGCATATCCGCAAAATGCTTAAAATCACTGGCTACGCTTAATGTCGCCGAGGTAAAAATCCAGCTTGCCAAATGCTGCTGCATAAAGGATTTGAATTCTTTGGCAATATCCAGCGGTGTACGGCTAAGCGTAAAGGATTTACTGTGTATTTCGTACCATTTAATCCATTCACCCTGGCGATCATTGAGTAAACTGTCCAGTTGTGCCTCGTAGGTTTCACAACGTTCAAAGCAAGCCTCCAGCCCTTTGGAGCGGACTGAAGCCATTTCAAGCTGGTCGGTGAGGCGTTGTAATTGCTCATGCAACGTTTTGATGGCAGAGATCAGTTTTGGGTTTTGTTCAATATCCTGCCATTCTCCACGCTTTAGTTCCATGCCAAACGCCATGCGTACGTTTTTGACTTCATATTGCACATCTTCAGCAGCCTGGCGCAAATCGGGCATGTCCTTTGCCTCATCAAGAAACTCGGTAATGCTGTCGGTGGCAAGGTCATTTAACTGTTTGGCACCGAGATTAATTCCCAAAAACCCGGAGGCCGTTTCTGCCAATTGATGCGCTTCATCCAGCACAATCACTTCAACACTGGGCAACAATTCACCAAATCCTGTTTCACGGATGGACCAATCAGCACACAGTAAATGGTGATTGACCACAACAAGGTCAGCATCCTGCGCTTTTTTTCTGGCCTTCAATAAAAAACAATCAGAAAAGTCTGGGCATTCCTGCCCCAGACAATTATCCACTGTGGAGGTAGCAAACGACCAGATAGCTTCGTTTTCACGAATGTCACTGACTTCGGTAATATCTCCAACCCGCGTTTGTTTGGACCAGGTTTTAATTTGTGCCAATGCCTGGGCATCTTCCTTGCTGTACCCAAAAGAATTTTTTAACGACGCATCCAGGCGATATGTACACAGATAATTAGATCGACCTTTTAATAACGCTGCTTTAAACGGTAGCTTGGCCAATGCCTGTTTGATAATCGGCAAATCTTTGGCAAACAATTGATCCTGAAGGTTTTTTGTTCCGGTAGAAACAATGGTTTTTTTTCCGGAAAGAATGGCTGGAACCAGATATGCGAAAGTTTTCCCCGTGCCGGTACCGGCTTCTGCAATCAAATTCGATTTGCTTTGGATAGCAGAGAAAATGGATTGCGCCATTTCAAGCTGGGCTTCACGAGGCAAATACCCATCAATGACATCTGCTAGCAGTCCGTCTTTCGCAAAAACCTCTTGTAATTCTGTCACGCGCGTTAGGTCAAAAAGCGCTCAGCCTAACATGAATAAAACTGCGGTCAAGGGTTCAGATAATTCTTTGCCTTGTTAGCTGCTTCGATAGCACCCAGACGATTTCCCTGCTTGCTTCTGGCTTGGCTGATCAATGTCCAGCTCAAGTATTTGAGTTTATATTCCTTGCCGGCAAGTAAGGCCGCTTTTCTGGCCAGATCTTCTGCCAGACGGGGTTTTTCCTGCTGTAAACGTACTTCAGCCAGCTTGTAGGTCAACATCGGGTTTCTTGGGTCTATACGCAACGCTCTTTCCAACGTGACTACGGCAGAATCGAGCTGACCGGATTTGCTGCTTTTTTCAGATTGCGACAATAATGCCACAACTGCCGGAGACATAGTGCCGGTATTCAGTTGATCGCGCGAAGGTTGTTTTGGAATTTCAACCGGCTGAAATTGCTTAACATCAGGTGCCGACTGAATTGGATGGGTAATGGTTTTATCAGGAACGGGCTGAGTGTGCCGCGATGCGGGATAAGGCCTTGCGTAGGGGTCAGTGACCGGTTTGCCATAAACCGGCGCAGGTGCCTGATACCCATGAAAACTGCTACAGGCATTTAACAAAAGAATCGATCCAAAAAATAATCCGCCTTTTTTAAAACAATTCAATATCTTCCTCTTCATCATCTTTAGAATTATTCACCAGTGCAACCACCTCTTGCAGGGATTTGCCCTGTAAAATGGCATCAAACATTTGTTTTTCAGATTCCATAGTATACCGACTGCGGATTTGATCCTGAAATTTTTTCCACTCCATCGGGTTGTATAATCTCTGAGGATCTTCAACCAGTTCTGACAGCCCGGTCAAACCGTTTGAAACATGATCCAGACATTGTTGCAGTCGATCGTAAAACTGAAACGCCATAATCGAAGACTGAATCAAATCACTGGTTGCCTGACAGTATTCCATCGCATCCTGCATATCCTTTTCAGCGTCCATATTTTTCAGGATGTGTTCGATGGCATTCATGTGATGAACCATAGACGTAAAGGAACTTGTCAACGTATTGACTGAATCATCCCCCTGTTGCATGCTGTTTTGAACCTGAGCAACTGAGACAGTCAGTAGCTTAACTGTTTCCCTTACCTGACTCCAATCCAGATCTGGCTGTTGTGACCCTGAATTTGACATTAACCCATTCCCCAAAACCTTAAATATTTTTAAGAATAGAGCATATTTTTCAATTTTGGATAAAAACTACACATTTGACACTGTTTATAATGTCCCGCCCAATCGCGCAGCATGCCTTTCGCGGTTTTCAGAACGTTTTTGTTCACTTTTCCTGAATAAAACATACGCCGCAGCAGCACCACCATGATGTTTTTGTGCTGTGTGAAACGCCTGCACTTTTTTTAATTCAGGTAACCACTGGTTCAAATAACTTTTTAGCAGACAACTTTGTTCTCCCCGGCCAAAAAAAATCAGGACACTGCGAATATTCATTTCTTCGCAGTCATTAACAAATTCGATTAATTCATCACGCGCTTGAGCGGGGGATTTTTTATGCAGGTTTAAATTTGCTTCATGTATGTATTTGCCTACCCTCAAGTTTTTGAACACGGCAGTCTGAATACCATCACGTTTAAAACTCAGCCAGTCGTCGGGTGACAATTTATGTCTTAACACCATAGATAAAGGATCTTGTGCATTTCCCCCGGCTTCACATGCCTTTTCCTTTCTATACTGCTGACCTGGCTGAATATCGTCTGTGCATTTCAGTAAAATACGATCATTTTTTATATTACGCGTAACCCCTGCCATTTCTTTGGCAAACAAATCCAGCCCGTGCTCTTCTGATCCAGTATCCATTTGTGTACCTGTTTATATTTTTAAAATTCAAAGCTAAATTTAATTCACATTTTCATGTAATTTAGCGCCCCCTGTACCAAAGTACAATGGTTTATTTTTGCTTCCGGATGTAAATTTATCTCGATGTTTTTATATGAGTTCCGTTTAGTCTTTTTTTACTGGAGAGTAACCATGAGTTATGAGTTTGAGGATGATATCAATTATGAAAGTCTGGATGACTTGCCTTTATCTGATCACGTTGAATGGCGTGAAGTTCCGCTTGACGATGACATGCCTGGCATTGACATAGATGATCTGGATATTGACAATTTATTAACTGCGTAAAACAATTAATGCTGTATTTGTTATAAACCTGTTGCTGAAGCAAGCTTGCTTCCAACAGGTTTTTTAATCAAACCGCTTCACATCTGCCGGTAATTTTTCAAATAGCGGATGTTTTGTTACTCCATATTCCTCCGGATACAACACCCCACCCAAATAAAGTCCCGCCGCACTGGCTGTTGCTCCCCCCTGAGTTCTGTCTTTTACATCAAGCAAGGCTTGAGTCCAATCAACAGACTGCTTACCCACACCGATTTCCACTAATGTCCCCGCAATATTTCTCACCATGTGATGAACAAATGCATTGGCCGCTATATCCATAATCACCTTTTCCTGCTGTCGATAAACATTTATAAAATAGACCCGGCGGCACGGGCTGGCCGATTGACACCCGTGAGCACGAAAGGAAGAAAAATCATGCTCTCCCACCAAAGTTTGTGCCGCCAGATGCATGGCCTTTTCATCTAACGGCAGAGAACACCAGGTGGTCTGGGTGCTCTGCAATGCAGATTTAACCGGTCTATTTAGGATCACATAGCGATAAAAACGCGCCAACGCACTGTAACGCGCATGAAAATCACCAATGGCAGGCTGTGCCCATAATATACGTACATCATCCGGCAAGTGGGTATTGCCACCCATGACCCAGGCACGGGAATCACGCTGCGCTGGAGTATCAAAATGCACCACCTGTTCCAATGCATGCACACCGGCATCGGTACGACCGGCACACAGCACAGAAACCGGTTGATCAGCAATATGACTCAGCGCCTGTTGCAACACATCCTGCACTGATAGGCTGTTTTTCTGCCACTGCCAGCCATGATACCGCGTGCCATCGTACTCAATGCCAAGCACGACTCTAGGAGACTGTCGGGTTATGGGGTTCGGCGCGAGGCGAGTGGGACATTGAGCGGATTTTTTTGATCTATTGAGGCGCATAGTGGGACTACGTAACGAAAAAGACCGGAAAAATCAGCCGATGCCCCATCGCCGCAGTGGAATCATTCATAATCAAACCGTCTCCTAGGCATGTATATTTACCTTGCAGCCTGGCTCAACTATTTCGAATAATTGAATAACATCGGCGTTCAACATTCGAATGCAGCCGTGCGATTCCGGTGCGCCGCGCACCAGCTCATCCGGACAACCGTGAATGTATATATAACGCCAGCCACTATCTACCAGGCCATAACGATTCTTACCCGGTTCCAGTCCGTTCAACCACAGGATGCGTGATAAAATCCAGTCGCGATCAGGCTGATTATTTGCCAATTGACTTGAATAGACTTCACCCGTTGGTCTACGGCCGATAAATACGGCATTTTTAGGCTGCCCTGCACCGATTTTTGCGCGAACCCGGTGCCAACCCCGTGGTGTACATTCACTGCCCATTTGTTCGCCCAGGCCGTTTCGTGCAGTGGACACCTGGAAGTGCTGAATAAGTTTATCGTCTTGATGTACAAATAATTTTTGTTTAGTTGCATCCACTTCAAGAAACATTGACATGATTATTTTTCAAATAATGCAATCGACTCAACATGCGCCGTTTGGGGAAACATATCCATGACCCCCGCTTTAATCAACTTGTAGCCATGCTCATTAACCAGTATCCCGGCATCACGCGCAAGTGTCGACGGGTTACAAGACACATAAACAATACGTTGCGGATTCCAGTGCTTGAAATTATGCAAAATTTCAGCGGCCCCGGCACGTGAAGGATCCAGCAGAATCTTGTTAAATTTCTTTTTACTCCACGGCATTTCACTGACATCTTTGCTTAAATCCGCCACATGAAATTCTACATTACTGATGGTGTTAATCTCGGCATTATGCCGGGCGTGTTTAACCAACGGCAGATCACCTTCTACCCCGGTGACATACCCTGCCTTCGTCGCCATCGGCAAGGTAAAATTGCCCAAACCACAAAACAAATCCAGCACGTTGTCTTCTTCGTTTAGTGCCAATGCATCAATTGCGCGTTTAATCATTTTGCGATTAATCTCATAATTGACCTGGGTGAACATCGCCGGTCGAAACTCGAAGGTAATGCCATATTCCGACAAGCTGTAGGTTGGAATCACTTCTTCATCACCCGGTATCGGCGCAATCGTATCCGGCCCTTTCGGTTGCAGACAAATGCTCATCCCCATTTGCTTGCCAAAGGCACTCATGATCTGCTTGTCTCCATCGGTGGGGGGGACCAAAACACGGAATGCCAACACACACTGATCATCCCCAATGGCGACTTCAATTTGCGGAATTTTGTCGCGCACAGTTAATTTGCCTATCATGTCGGACAAATTCAACAGATTCTCACCCACCAGAGGATGCATCACCTTACAGCTGTCAATTTCTGCCAGAAACGGATTGCGCCGTTCGCGAAATCCCACCAGGACGCGTCCTTTCTTGGCTACGTATTTCACGCCCATGCGTGCTTTACTGCGATAGCCCCAATGCGGCCCCGTCAAAGGCTCCCATATGTGTTCCAGCGCAACTTTTCCAATGTGTGAAAACTGCTCCTTCAGCAAATCTTCCTTATAATGAATTTGCTGTTCATCATCGACATGCTGAAAACTGCACCCGCCACACACGCCAAAATGCGGGCATGGTGGGCTGACACGATGTTCAGATGCGGTGATAACCTCACTGACCTTGCCTTCGGCAAAATCCTTGCGGATATCGGTATAGATAAATTCAACTGTTTCACCAGGCAATGCTTCATCAATGAAAACCACCTTGTTTTCAACATGAGCCACACCGCGCCCGTCATGAGTTAGCGATTCGATGTCTGTATTTACAGCCTGTTCGGGTAATTTCTTCTTGCGTGTACGTCTTCCAGCCATTTACTTTTGCTTCCAGCTCCCATCACCCAATTGATACCACCAGCCGGAATGCGCGTTACTGATCCAGCGTTTGGCAAAGGTTGCCTTGATTTTACCGGTCCATTCAGGATGTCCATTGGCATTGGCAATGGCTTGATATAAGCGATTACGATCAGCATTTTCCGCCTGTACCAGCTTGTTCACCCGGTTGCGTTCATTTAGTGGCACGCCACTGGGAACCGTTAACATACCGTCATTCTTAATCGCCAGCATTTCGCGATTATAGTAACCATTAAGCTGTGCATAGCGGCTTTTCATACTGGCTCTGATGCGCCTGATTTCCGGCGTATCTGCATTGAGATTGGGTTCAGCATGGGCCGGTTTGACCAACACATCAAGTACACTTTGCAATGCCAATGCAAGCGTTGATACTGCTGGTCTGCTGGATTGGGGAGGTAACGCAGAGTCACTTTCCGGCGGCTGATTCTGCTGAATTTCCCTGATGATTTCATCGGCCACTTTTTCAGCCGCTGCCGCCGGAAAATATATATTTATTGTCACGCAGGCCGTTAAAAAAAACACGGCCAACACAGGTAGCTTGTTCATGATTACTCCAAATTATTGAACGACAATTTGCGAACGATTTAACACACGCTGTAACCGCTGCATCAGTACATTCCAGTCAATGCGGGGATTATAGCCGATCACATCAATTCTGGGCAGTCCGCCTCCTTTGACCAGGTAATAACCATTTTCAGCGGCTTGTACACCCATCACCTGACAGACGCCGTTTTTGAGATAGCATCCCATACCGAGTTCGTCATAGCTGAATTCCTCGAAAAAACGCATAAAACTGCGTGATAGGGCATCCACAGCACCGCCCCCACCAATGCTGGCGATATTGTTTACCGCTCGCTGGCTGATGCGATGCTCACTGTCATCACCTTCTGGTGTCCCCAGCCAGGCATAAAAGCTGACCGGCTGCCAGTTTTCCAAATATACATTTTTGGCAAACCCGGACAGCCTCCCGGAAATCCCACCGATATCAAACTTATGCGTCAGCGCATGCAAATCAAGATTATTAAATTCAAGTTCGGTATAAAACCGTGCAAAATCGGTAAACATGCCAGATGAAGCGAGTTTGGAAATGCGTACTTCACCATCAAATGCATTGACGACCAACTCACCATCCAGATCCAGTTTTTTATCACGGTAACGCACCGAAGGAATCACTCCGTTCAATACACCGGTTAAGGGTTTCCAGTTCATCGCCTCGGCAAGTTGCGCCAAAGATAAGTCAGTCACTTTGCCTTTAAAATGCACGTCCGCATCACCCACTTTGAGAAACTCGAACCCAAAATGTTCAATGGTAAATTCTCCTCCCAGCATGGGCAAGTGTGCTTTACGGATTAAATCGAACTGCTTGCCATACACTGCAAAATCAAGACGCCCGGCATCAACAGGAACGGCCTTGACTTTCAGGTTTTGCCATTTTATGTACGACGCCTGTCGACGTTCTCTTGTTTGATGCCAGTAAATCATGCCCTCTGCCTGTTGCAAGGCAATCCGCTGTTTTGGATCAGTAATGCCCAGTTGTTCAACGTGCAACTCAGCCGCCACTAATTGATTGTTATTGATATCAATCTGTGTCTGCACCCCCCCCGATAAACCCAATTGCTCAATGATACCGGTTTCCCAAAATGGCCATAAATATACCGGTACCGTATTCACCAGCACGGGAATGGAAGCATTCACCCGCGCAGATGAAAGTATCGGCGTAGATTTGAGTGCCAGTTTTGCCTGGCCATGAATATCAAATAATGTTCCCTGATCCATTTGAAACTTGCTCAGATTGATTTGCCTGGTCGATAAATCCACTGTTCCCTGCAGATGTGCATTCAAATTGTCGAGTTGATTGAAATCAATGAACAAGGGGTCAAAAAACAACCCGCCTTTGCTGATGTTTAAATGGCTTTGCCAATGCCATTTTTTTTTATGTGATGCGTTTAACGTAAGTTGCATTGCCAATGCATCGGTAAGCAATTTGTCATCCAAGGACGATAAAGACACCTTATGCGTGTTGATGTTAACGGAGGCAGCGTTAATCCGGCTGTTACGCCCCTTCAAATTGGCTTGTATTGCCACGCTGCCGTTTATCTCCTGAATATTTTTTATGGCAAAAAACTGTTTGATTTTTGACAGCGAAAGCTTTTTAGCATTGAGTTTTACTTGCCAGCGCCCGTCCCGTTCCTGGGCTTGCAAATTGATTCTGCCTGATAACAGGGGCAGACGCGTAATGTTCAATCTAGCCTTGTTGTCTTTCACTAACAGCGAAAAATCAAACTCAGGTTTGCCCAGGTTTTTATGACTGATTTTGCCGCGGCCCTGGTGACAATGGATTTGCCCTTCAGACCATTGAAACTGGCCGCAGCTGAGTTGAATAACTTTTAACTGATTCAACGGTGCAGGCAATAACAGCTCGCCGGATTTCAGTGTAAAAATGCTATGTTGATGTGACAGCTGTTTGAGTTGTAGCGTAGCATTACGAATTTTAAATCCGTTTGCAGATATTTCGTCTACCTGCAATTGAAAGGATTCAAGCGCCAGACAAGGTGAAACAAATAGACTTAGACAACAAGCATTTACCCACAGCGCAATTTGTCTCACCGTCAATATCAGTTAAACACGCCTGTTGATAAATAACGATCACCACGATCACAAATAATGGCGACCAAAATAGCGTTTTCAATTTGTTTGGCAACCTGTAACGCTGCATATACTGCCCCACCCGAGGAAATACCGCAAAATATGCCTTCTTTTGCCGCCAGGTCGCGCGCAGTATTCTCTGCGGATTCCTGATCTACTTCAATGATGCGATCGACTCGCTTTTCTTCAAAAATCTTCGGCAGATATTCTTTGGGCCAGCGGCGAATCCCCGGTATTTTTGATTCACCTTCCGGTTGCACGCCAACAATTTCAATCGCCGGATTTTGTTCTTTTAAATAACGTGAGGTTCCCATGATCGTCCCGGTGGTGCCCATCGCACTGACAAAATGGGTGACTTTTCCATCAGTATCCCGCCAGATTTCCGGCCCGGTGCCAGTATAATGCGACAAAGGATTATCAAAATTGGCAAACTGATTGAGAATCTTGCCCTTGCCTTCCGCTTCCATTTGTATGGCCAGATCAATCGCCGCCTCCATGCTACCCTTGGCCGGGGTTAAAATGATGTCCGCCCCATAGGCTTTCATCGATGCTTTGCGCTCTTCGCTCATGTTATCCGGCATAATCAAAATCATTTTGTAGCCTTTAATCGCCGCCGCCATGGCCAATGCAATACCGGTATTACCACTGGTCGCCTCAAT
The DNA here is from genome assembly GCA_006844705.1 of Methylococcaceae bacterium. GTDB lineage: Bacteria > Pseudomonadota > Gammaproteobacteria > Methylococcales > Methylomonadaceae > Methylomarinum. The sequence continues at coordinate 30,162 of SPJS01000061.1, forward strand.
CAGACAATCCCCCGGTTGAATATCACCGCGCGCTTCAGCTTGCTGGATCATGCTCAATGCCGGCCGATCCTTAACCGACCCGGCAGGATTATTTCCTTCCAGCTTGACCAGTACACTATTATTATTCGCCACCGGCAAACGTTGCAAACGCACTAACGGGGTATTGCCGACAAATGATTCAATTGTAGGAAAATCCATATTTTTTCTCGCCACCAAAATTGGCATCAGTATAACTTTTTATCCCTGAGCAGACATAGCTTGAACAATTAAATGAAGAATTTATCCTATTTGACTGAACATCATTTTAGCCATTCCATTTACTCTTAAGGCCAAAGCTTTATAAAATGACTGGATGAAATTATCTTCCACTTCCTCTCAAGCAGATGATGTCCGCATGCGCGGCTTTAAGCAGCGCTCACCTGTTGACGACATCATCAGCTGGCTTGACCAACAATCAATACATCTGCAAACCGAAACCATCAATATTCAGGATGCCTGCGGCAGAATACTCGCCGAAGACATCACGAGCAATATTAATATCCCCAGCTTCAGCCGTTCGATGATGGATGGCTATGCCATCAAGGCGTCTGATGCACAAGGGGCTAGTAGTTATAATCAATTACAACTGGATATTGTCGGAAAATCCATGCCCGGACAAGGCGCGGATGTCGCCGTAAAGCCAGGCCAAACAGTGCGCATAATGACAGGGGCACCTTTGCCTAACGGTGCTGATGCGGTGTTACCTGCCGAAAATGTTGAATTTCATGATGACCATATCTTCATTATGGAAAGCGTTGCCCAAGGGCGAAATATTGGTCAGCCGGGTGAAGACATTAAACAGGGCCACACTGTTTTACAACAGGGGCGGCGCTTACGGCCACAGGATATTGCCCTGCTGGCTTCCATTGGTTATGAAAATATCGCCATTTTACAGCGACCCCGCATTAAAATTATTGTTACCGGAAACGAATTATTGCCCGTTGGAAGCACCCCACAAGGTTTTCAAATTGTAAATTCCAATGGCCCGATGCTGGAGGCTTTGGCGAGACGGGATGGCGCTGACGCAGGACGCTCCGACATTATCAAAGATAACCCTGAACAACTGCGTGATGCGATGCTGAGTGACTGTGATGTCCTTTTGCTAACCGGGGGCACTAGCGTGGGAGAGGAAGATTTCGTTCCGCTATTATTGGCAGAATTGGGTGAATTGACATTTCACGGGGTAACCATGCGCCCCAGCCGCTCAACCGGCTTTGGTAAAATCGGAGACACCCTAGTGTTTTTGTTGCCAGGTAATCCTGTGGCCTGCCTGTGTGCATATGATTTCTTTGCCGGCAGAACCATTCGCCGCTTTGCCGGTCTACTCCCGCAATGGCCTTATCCAGTCGTGCGCAAAAAACTGAAACACAAGATTTCCTCGATAATTGGACGCACCGATTATGCGCGTGTTCGACGCGTAGATGACCAGGTGGAATCAGTGTCAGTCAGTGGCGCCGCCAATATCAGCTCGACTACGGTTGCTGACGGTTTTGTGATTATCGCTGCCGATAGCGAGGGTTATCCTGCACAGGCTGATGTTGATGTTTTTTTATACGAACTTCCCTACTGATCGAAATGCAAATACAACGACAATTTCTGGATGTCATCGACCGTGACCAGGCAAAGCAACGTTTTGAAGCCGCGCTTGATCTGCACCCTTTGGGAGAAGAGTCTGTTGAGCTCAGTTCAGCACTGGGTCGGGTATTATCACGTGATGTGATTGCCAAGGTAAATGTTCCTTCTTTCGACCGCTCCAATCTGGATGGTTATGCTGTACGTGCGACTGATACCGTAGGTGCCGATGAACAAAACCCGGTGATGTTGACTTTGCTTGACGAACAAATTGCCGCAGGTGCCCACCCGCAAACAGAATTGCAAGCTGGTGAAGCCATGTTGATTGCAACCGGTGGTATGCTTCCGCGTGGCGCTGATGCCATCGTCATGGTGGAAAACGCTGATGTGATTGATCATCAGGTGCATGTAAGCAAGCCATCTGCACCGGGTACAGGTATTGCTTTTGCCGGTACCGATGTCGCCAGTGGTCAAATCATTTTATTCAAGGGTGATCTGCTTAGCAGTCGGGAGACAGGTATTCTGGCTGCCATTGGTGAGTCTTCAGTGTACTGCTGGCGCAAGCCCATAGTCGCCATCGTCTCGACTGGCGATGAAATTCTCGCACCCGGCAACCCCATGCAGCCGGGTAAAGTGTTTGATTCCAACGGCCGCATTATTGCCGATGCGGTAACAGAGCTCGGTGGTAAACCGCTTGAACTGGGCATCGCCAACGACAATAAAGAGCAATTAAAAGCAAAAATTGAACTGGCTTTGCAGCAGGCTGATATGGTCTTGCTTTCCGGCGGCACCAGTAAAGGCCAGGGTGATTTATCCTATCAGGTTCTCACCGACTATGACGACCCGGGTGTTCTGGTACATGGCGTGGCATTGAAACCGGGAAAACCGATATGCCTGGCCGCCACCCGGGGGAAACCGCTGGTTATTCTGCCCGGCTTCCCGACCTCTGCCATTTTTACTTTTCATGAATTCGTCGCCCCGGTGGTACGCCAGCTTGCTGGATTCCCGCCTGCCAGCATGAGTACGGTTAACGCTGATCTTGCGGTGCGAATTAATTCTGAAATCGGACGTACTGAATTTGTGTTGGTCAGATTGCTGGAAAATCAGACTGACACTCAGCATCATGAAACAAGCCTGACCGCCTACCCCATTGGCAAAGGTTCAGGCAGTGTCACTACTTTCAGCCATGCTGACGGTTTTATTCGCGTTGAACGCCATACCGAAATGGTGGAAGCAGGCCATAATGTGTCTGTTCAATTGATCAGCCGCGATAGCAAAGCCGCCGACCTGGTGATCATTGGCAGCCATTGTGCCGGTCTGGATTTACTGATGAGTCAGTTAAAAAAACGGGGCATTCTCACCCGGTTTTTATCCGTTGGTTCCACTGCCGGGTTGAACGCAGTCAAACGCGGCCAATGTGATATTGCCGGTATCCATTTGTTTGACCCTGAAAGCAACAGTTACAACCACCCGTTTATGTCCGGCAACCTGCAACTGATTCAAGGCTATCGGCGCAGACAAGGGCTGATATTCAGAAAAGATGACCCCCGATTTCAAGGTAATGACGCCCAATCAATTATTAATCGAGTCCGGCAATTAGCGGATTGTCGCATGATTAACCGCAACCAGGGCAGTGGCACCCGGATTCTGATTGACCAGCTGTTGCAAGGCAGCCAGCCGCAAGGCTATCTGGTCCAGACCAGCAATCATCGCGCAGTCATAGCCGCAATTGAACAGCAACGGGCTGACTGGGGCGTAGCGATTGAAGCGGTGTTGACTGATCCGCTCGCGTTCTTGCCAATCCAGGATGAAAATTATGACTTTGTACTTTCCGAACAAAGTTTGCAAAAATCTTCAGTGCAGCTTTTTTTAGCGTTATTGCAGGAACCATCCATTCAAAACGAGTTGACTGCATTAGGCATCAGCATTTAAGTTTTTGGTCGCATTTATCCGTCCCTATCCACTAAAAATAAAGTATTTCTGAAAACTATTTCCCTATTAATATTCGGCATCCTTTACAATCTGCCCTTCTCTTTAAAACTAGCAAATCAACAATATGAGTATCATTCATTTTATCGGCGGTGAAAAAGGTGGTGTAGGTAAGTCTGTATTTTCAAGATTGCTGTCGCAGTATTTTCTGGATCATTCTCTGGACTATCTGGGGTTTGATGCAGATCAGTCGCACGCAACATTGACCCGATATTATCAGGATTACACACGCGCTATTGAACTTGATCATTTCGAAAGCATTGATCAGATCATGGAACTGGCGCTGGAAACGGATCGCCATTTATTGATTGATTTGCCAGCACAAAGCCAGCGATTTCTGGATCGCTGGATTGATGATAATGGCGTATTGGAGATGTGCAGTGAAATGAATATCCCGCTGGTATACTGGTATCTGGTAGACGACGGGCGCGATTCAGTGGGCTTACTTGACAACTTCATTCACAAATACAATGACATGCTGCATTGTATTGCAGTAAAAAATGAAGGACGCGGCAGTGATTTTGCAGAGATTAACACGTTATTAGATGGATTGAATGATAACCAACGCTTTCTGCAACAAGGTGTTCTTCCCTCACTGCATGAATCGACCATGCATAAAATTGACAAGCTGGATTTCAGTTTCTGGGCTGCCGCAAATGCAAAGGATCATGGATTGGATCACCTGTCTTTGATGGAAAGACAACGGACTCGCGTGTGGTTAAAAAAATCCTTCGCAATGATTGAGGATAAACTTGGGAATATTTAAGGAACCTCTGATCAAGTCCAATTATTTTTAGCAGAAAAAAGGGGGCGAAAGCCCCTTTTTTGTCACTATTGCTTATGTAAAAGGATGTTCAAGCACTATAGTTTCGTCTCGTTCAGGCCCTGTAGATAGAATTGATACTTTGACACCAACCAGTTCTTCCAGACGTTTGATATATGCCTTGGCGTTTTCAGGCAGATCATCATAGCGGGTAATGCCGCGGGTAGTTTCTGTCCAACCCGGCATGTCCTCGATGACCGCTTCACACGCTTCATACCGGTCTGCCCCTAACGGTGCGATTGTATGGGTTTGGCCATCAATTTGATAGGCCGTACAAATACCGATCTTTTCCATGCCATCCAACACATCCAGCTTGGTCAGACAAATTCCACTTAAACTGTTCATCAGTGCAGATTTGCGCATGGATACGGCATCAAACCAGCCTGTTCTTCTTTTGCGTCCGGTAGTAGCTCCAAATTCATGCCCGTTTTTGCATAAATAATCGCCTTCATCATTTTCCAGTTCGGTAGGAAAAGGACCATTACCCACCCGCGTGGAATAGGCTTTGGTAATCCCCAAAACATAGTCGAAGCTGAGCAGGCCCAGGCCTGTACCGGTTGCAGCGCCACCTGCTGTAGTATTGGATGAAGTGACATAGGGATAGGTCCCATGATCGATATCAAGCAACGCTCCCTGAGCGCCTTCAAAAAGGATGTGACTATCCTTTGAGCTCAACATATGCAGTTCTTCCGCCACATCAGTCAACATCGGCGTTAATTGCTCGCCCAGTTCAAGCGCTTTATCCAGCATGGCCTGATACTCAACCGGCTCAGCGTTAAAGTATTTCGTTAACAAAAAGTTGTGATATTCGGTCAACTCTTTCAGGCGCTCAGCAAATTGTTGCGGGTTAAGCAAATCTCCTGCGCGCAATCCACGGCGAGCGGCTTTATCTTCATAAGCCGGCCCGATGCCACGCCCGGTGGTACCGATGGCTTTCTTGCCTCGTGCAACTTCACGCGCCTGATCAATCGCAATATGAATCGGTAAAATCAATGCACAGGCTTCACTGACCTTCAGACGATTTCTCACCGGAATGCCAGATTTTTCCAGCAGTTCGATTTCTTCAAACAATGCCTCAAGCGATAACACCACACCGTTACCGATCATGCATTCGACGTTTTCACGCAACACACCAGATGGAATTAAATGCAGAATAGTGGTTTCACCGTTAATCACCAAAGTATGGCCGGCATTATGTCCTCCCTGAAAACGCACAACTGCACTGGCGTGGTCTGTCAGCAAATCAACCAATTTGCCTTTTCCTTCATCACCCCATTGTGTGCCGATGACTACAACATTTTTTCCCATTTTTATTCCGACTCGTTAATTGGGATTACCACCCATTGATCATTTAGTTTTTCCAGCATGGCGGTGCAACCTAATTCTGCCGCCCCCGCCTGCTGTCCCGGTAATCGTTGAATGACGACTCTGCCTTCAGCACGCAGGTCTCGTATTTTCGCCAGCAAATCGGCATCCTCGCCATATTCGGCAGATATCTTCTGTTGGGTTTCCAGTTCAACTGACGCTGAAATCAGATGGCAAATCTTCTTCAAGTCTGCACTGAAACCGGTCGCTGCTCGTGCCTGGCCAAAGACCTCACTGATATTATCGTAACGCCCACCTCTGGCTATTTCCTTTCCAACATTCGGAACCAATGCAGCAAAAACAACGCCGGTATGATAGTTGTATCCTCTCAATTCAGACAAATCAAAATGCGCCGGCAAAGAGGGGTAATTAACTGCCAAATAGTCTGCAATACGCTGCAATTCTTCAATCGCCCCGGCGGCGTCAGGAACACAGTCAATGATCAAGTCTTTTGCTTTTGCCAGAATCTCGCTGCCGCCATTCAATTTTGGCAATTCTTGGATAATTTTAGCGACGGGCTCAGCAAGTTCCGAATCTTCAATAAATTCGATCAACTCAGGTATGGCCTTGCGTTGCAAAATATCAAATAATTCACTTTCCTGTTGCTCAGACAACGCGGACTGACTGCAGATCGCACGGTAAATGCCAACATGCCCCAAATCAAGATGGACATTCTGTACACCGGCTACTGCCAGCATCTCCAACATCAGGCCGATAATTTCAATATCACTTTCCAGACCTCTGTGACCATAAAGTTCAGCACCAATTTGCATGGGGCTACGCGTCTTTTCCAGTGAGTCACCTATTGTATGTAACACCGTACCTACATAACAAAGCCGGGCTGGACTATATTCAGACAGGTTATGTCCCGCCATTCTGGCCACCTGCGGCGTCATATCCGCACGAATGCCCAATGACTTTCCGGTTAACTGATCAGTCATTTTAAATGTCTGCATGGATAAGTCATGGCCTGAACCGACAAGCAACGAATCCAAATAATCGATCATTGGCGGAATAACCTGTTGATATCCCCAACAAGCAAACATATCCAGTAATTTTCTGCGCAGACTTTCAACGATAATCGCTTTGTCCGGCAATGTCTGTTCTATACCTTCAGGCAATAGCCAGGCATTGTTGTTTTGCATTTTCACTATCCTATACACACAAAACGCCCTACATTGCAGGGCGCTTGCATAACTCGAAGTTGTGTTGAGTTATTTTTGTTTTTTGAAGTACTTGAAGAACTCCGAATCAGGTTCAAGTACTAACATGTCACCATTGTTGTTAAACGTTTGTTTATACGCATTCATACTACGATAAAAGGTAAAGAATTCAATATCAGCACCATAAGTTTTTGCATAAACATCTGCTGCTTTTGCATCTCCTTCACCGCGCAATATTTCAGCGTCACGAAAAGCATTCGCCATGATAATTTCACGTTGTTTATCAGCGTCAGCACGAATACGTTCTGCCGCCTCCGAACCTTGTGAACGAAATTCTCTGGCAACTCTTTCACGTTCAGCTTCCATACGACGATAGACAGATGAGCTTACATCAGGTGGCAGATCAATCCGTTTGACCTGTACGTCAACTATTTCTATCCCTAGCGTCTGAGCCAATGGCGATGCATTGGTAATTAAAGCTTCACGAATGATTCTGCGATCCGTGGAAACCAATTGCTTAATTTCACGCTTACTAAACTCACTGCGAAATGCATCTTTGATAATTTGATCCAAACGAATATTGGCCTGCCTGACATCACCCGATACTGTCGTATAAAAGTGTTTAACATCACCAATACGCCATTTAACAAAAGAATCAACAATCACGTTTTTCTTTTCAGCGGTCAGAAAACGTTCAGGCTTCGAATCCATAGTCAAAATCCGAGAATCGAATTTTCTGACATTATTGATTAATGGTATTTTTACATGGATACCCGGTTTGTAATCTGATTCTACAATTTCACCTAAACGGAATTTAATTGCCCGTTCTGTTTCCGACACGGTAAAAACCGACATCAACGACACGATAAACACAGCCGCAAAAATAACTAATATTTTATTCATCTTTAGCGTCCTCTTACGTCACGACCGCGGGTTGAAGGTCTTTTATTATTTGTAATTCTGGTCGGTTGCGGCACAAGATTAACCGGCAAACTGACTGAACCGGATGGCTGTGGTTTCGCTTGCTTGCCTAACTTATCTAGCGGTAAATACAATAAATTATTACCGCCTTTGACATCGACCATCACAGTATCTGTTCCGCCTAATACACTTTCCATAGTTTCCAGATAAATCCTTTGCCGAGTCACTTCAGGCGCTTTTTTATACTCTTCCAATAAATGCGCAAAACGACTCACTTCACCATCCGCAGATGCAATCACCCGCTCTTTATAAGCCTCCGCCTCTTGCACTGTACGTGATGCAGCACCGCGGGCTTTTGGCACGACATCATTTGAATACGCTTCAGCTTCATTAATCAGACGCTGTTTATCTTCTCTGGCCTTAATCGCATCTTCAAACGCCCCTTGCACCTGTTCGGGTGGTTGAGCATCCTGCAGGTTGACACTGTCAATCTGAATGCCGGCCTGGTAAGAATCCATCACAGCCTGTATTTCTTCCTTGATTTCAAACACTATTTCACTACGTCCTTCAGTCAGCACGAAGTCCATATTGTTATGTCCAATCACACCACGCTCTACGCTTTCTGTGACTTGCTTTAATGTTGCTGAAGGATTAAGTACGTTAAAGGCAAAGTCTTTCGCATTACTCACGCGGTATTGCACAGCCAACCGCACATCAACAATGTTTTCATCTTTGGTTAGCATTAATGCTTCGCGTGGTACGGAGCCCATTCCCTGACGTCCACCGGATCGATACCCCACCTCGATAAAGCGCTGCTTTTCCACATCAATGATCAGCACATCTTCAATAGGGAATGGTATATGCCAATTCAAACCGGCTTCCGTCGTGTCAACATATGCACCAAAACGCGTCACCACGCCCCGAGTACCTTGCACAACCTGATAAAAACCGCTTATGAGCCAAACAGCGACAGCAGCAGCTACCACAATTCCTATACCTTTCATTGAAAAGCCGCCGCTTCCATCACCAGAGCCACCGCCGCCAAATAACCCCCCAAATTTATCTTGTAAATTTCTTATTGCTTCATCCAGGTCAGGAGGACCGTTCGGGTCTTTACGACCACTCCAGGGATCATTTTTATCGCCACCGGGTTCATTCCAGGACATATTGTGCTCCGTTAAAATAAAATTTCAGGATAATAGTTATCCAACGTGTTATGGGGTACCTTCACAGCATTTTCAAGAAGGTATCTTGTTTATTTTTATGTCAATCTGACGCTTTTGCGGAAAAACTGATCATCTTAGAATTCAAAGTCAAACGCATTATTCTACCGCACTACTGATCGATTTTAATAGTGTCGTCATGTTTATACTAACTAATTTCTTTGATACGTACATTTTTTAATAATCCAAGGCTTTTTTTGTCAATTTCAACATCCATTTCCCAACCTCCCTGCTCATTAACCGTTTCATGAAGTATATTGGCCGAATCAAATAAGCGGGCACGTATGCCGCCCTGCCCCGGGTTTAAAAAACATTTGCGACGCACTCGACTGCTGGCAAAAATCATAGTCAATGCCTGATCCAACTGGTCTTTTCCCTGTCCATTTATCGACGACATCCAGACCCGTTCTGGCGAGCCATCATCACGTAAATCTATATGCGGCTCAATGTTGTCCAGCAAATCAATTTTATTAAATACCATTAATTGAGGGACATCCTGAGCACCTATCTGTTCTAGAACTTCATTTACCTGGCAAATTGTCTCGTCCCGGTCTTCAGCATTGGCATCCACCACATGCAGCAATAAGTCCGCTTCACTGGCTTCTTGCAGGGTTGATTTGAACGCAGCGACAAGCTCATGGGGCAGATGGCGGATAAATCCGACGGTATCGGCCAACACGAGATTTCCACCACGGCTTAGGGATAACTGGCGTAATGTAGGATCAAGCGTCGCAAACAGTTGATTGGCAGCATAAATTCCTGCCTGGGTTAATGAATTAAATAGAGTGGATTTGCCTGCATTGGTATATCCGACTAAAGAAACGGAAGGCGTCTCTACTTTTTTACGTTTACTTCGCCCCTGGCTTCTCTGTTTCTCCACTTTTTGTAAGCGCTGACGAATTTGCTTTATCCTTATCCCTAGCAAGCGGCGGTCAGTTTCCAGCTGGGTTTCACCTGGACCACGCAAACCAATCCCTCCTTTTTGCCGTTCAAGGTGAGTCCAACCACGTACCAAACGGGTGGATAAATGTTGCAATTGAGCTAATTCAACCTGTAGCTTTCCTTCGAATGTCTGCGCACGCTGCGCAAAAATATCAAGAATCAATCCATTTCTATCCACAACCCGAACATTCAGTTCTTTTTCCAGGTTTCGTTCCTGACTTGGACTAAGAGGATGGTTTACCAAGACGATATCGGCTTCACAATCTATAATCAGCTGACGTAACTCAATCAGTTTTCCACTGCCAATGAAATATTTAGGGTCAGGTTTATGGCGGCTGCCATGAAGAACAGAGACGGGCTCAGCACCTGCAGATCGTGCTAATTCTTTGAGTTCATATAAGTCTTCCTGACCAGCATAAAGATCCAGATGCACCAGAATCGCCCTTTCACCTGCATTGGGGCGTTCAAACAACGATTAACTCCATTTTATATTAATCTTCAGCAGCAGGAATATCTTGATTTAATTTGACCGGCTTGCCAGGAACAATGGTTGAAATTGCATGCTTATAAACCATTTGATTTACTGTGTTTTTTAGCATGATCACATATTGATCAAATGAATCGACTTTTCCCTGGAGTTTAATTCCGTTAACCAAAAAGATCGATACAGGTGTATGCTCTTTTCGCAACGTATTTAAAAAATTATCCTGAAGATTTTGACTTTTTGACATCCTATATTCCTTATTATTATGCAAGCTGAGAATACATTACTCGTTAAATATTTTTTTTTCAACCAAGCTGTCATTTATTAAAGCTAAGTTAATGACAAATATAGTAAAAATTACACCTAAATAAACATTTTTTATCTATTTTAATTAGGGACAAAACTTATTTTTTCAAGTTCAACCCGTTATTTAATTAATACTTTTTAACACTTTCTCCAGTTTTGATTGGTCTTCACTTTTTAGCCAATGCGCATTTTCTTCTTTGCGCAACCAGGTAAACTGCCTTTTAGCTAGTTGTCTGGTCGCAGCAACACCTTTATCTATCATGCTTGGATAGTCATATTGATCCATCAGATAACCCCAGACCTGGCGATAACCAACCGCTCTCATTGAAGGCATGGTTTCATTCAAACCCCCTCTGTTTTGTAAACGCCTGACCTCTTCTATAAGCCCCGCTTCCAGCATGTGATAAAAACGCCGCTCAATCAATTCATGCAAATCCTTACGTTCATTTGGAGCAACAATAAATTTCACTGGCCGAAAAGGTAATCTTGTGTTTTGCTGCTGATAGTAACTGCTAATTGGTTTTCCACTTATCGCAAAGACCTCTAAAGCACGCTGAATGCGTTGAGGATCATTTGGGTGTATTCTGGCCGCCGCCTCCGGATCAATTTTTTTGAGTCTGGCATGCATGGCCTGCTTCCCAAGCCTTGAAAATTCGCTTTCCAAGGAGGCTCTGATGACCGGGTCAGACGGAGGCAATACGGCTAATCCACGTAATAATGCATTAAAATACAGCATTGTCCCACCGACTAACAGTGGCATTTTGTCGCGGGAAACAATGTCAGAAATTAACATCAATGCGTGATCCCGAAATTCGCCGGTAGAATAGGTTTCTGTGGGCTCGAGAATATCAATCAGATGATGTGGCACTCCTTGTCGTTCCGCGACATTCGGCTTGGCGGTACCAATGTCCATGCCACGATATACCAATGCAGAATCCACACTGATAATTTCAGCATTCAGGGCATGAGCCAATGCTATGGATAATGCGGTTTTGCCTGAAGCCGTCGGCCCCATAATAAAAATAACCTGGGGTAAGCGGTCTACCATTCTTTACTGGCCTCGCATAAAAAAGCGATCAAGATCCTTGTGTGAAAGTGCAACCCAGGTAGGGCGACCATGGTTACATTGGCCGCTACGCTCAGTTCGCTCAATCTCACGCAGCAATGCATTCATTTCATCAATTGTCAGTTTTCTACCGGCACGAATAGAGCCATGACAGGCCATGGTGGCGAGTAATTCATTACTTTTTTCCTGAGCACGATTGGTCATACCTAAAACGACAATATCTGCCAATATATCTCGTAACAGACGTTCTATATCCTGTTTTACCAAAATAGCTGGAGAGGAACGTAACACGATGCTATCCGGCCCGGTTCTGTTCACTTCAAATCCAAGCGATTGAAAAAAATCATTCTTTTCTTCTATCATCTCTGCTTCCGCCTCAGACACATGGATCTTTAATGGCAGCAACAGTGGTTGTGATGGAATATTTCCCTGGTCATACTGGTTTTTCAGATGCTCATAGGTGATCCTTTCATGGGCAGCATGGGCATCCACCAGAATGATACCTTGTTCAGTCTGAGACAAGATATAAATATTATGTACATGGGCCAGCGCATAGCCTAACGGAGGAACCACCCCATTTTTAGATACCTCTTGGTTATCTTCCTCCGGATTAAGTATGGTATGTTGTGGCGTGGCTAATGCCGTATACAACTTAACATCTTCAGCAACAGATTCTGGTAACCGGGTCTGAGAGCTTGCTTGATATTGAGCACTCGTTACAACATGTTGAACATCCGCAGGATTTTCAGAAAGTGGCTCAAAGGTTTCTGCATGGCGTTTATCTCCACTCTCCTGAGGTCGATGGTCAGAAATTGAACGATGCAAAGCGCGAAAAATAAAATCATGCACCATTCTGTTTTCTCTAAACCTCACTTCAAGCTTGGTTGGGTGTGCATTTACATCCACCAGCTTGGGGTTTAATGTTAAATAAAGTGCAAATACAGGATGGCGACCATGGAACAAAACATCCTGATAAGCTTGTTTAATCGCATGGACAATTAATCGATCACGAATCAAACGCTGGTTAACATAAAAGAACTGCATATCTGCCTGGCTTCTGGAATAGGTAGGTAACCCTATCCAACCTTGTAAAGACAAGCCTGAGGCAGAAAAATCAATCGCCAACGCATTTTCCAGAAAGGTGTGTCCAAAAATATCAGACACCCGCTTTTCCTTCTCATGCTCGCTGGCTGCAGGTTTATAACGAAACACCTGCCGTTGATTATGCAGCAGGGTAAATCCGACATCAAAATGACTTAACGCGATTTTTTTAAGGACATTTTCGCTATGACCAAATTCAGTTTTTTCGGATTTTAGAAATTTACGACGTGCGGGAGTATTAAAAAATAAATCCTTAACGCTCACACTGGTCCCTTCGGGATGAGGGTCGGGCTGAATATCAAAGTTCTTTTCACTCCCATCGCTTGAAATCTTCCAGGCACATTGGCTGCCCTGCTCTTTTGAAATCAGGGTTAACCGGGATACGGAACTGATACTGGGTAAGGCTTCACCCCTGAACCCCATACTGAGCACTTGCTCCAGATCCGCTAAAGATGCAATTTTACTGGTCGCATGACGAGACAGAGCCAGGGGAAGGTCTTCCTTACTGATGCCACATCCATTATCACGTATTTTTATCAGACGGACGCCACCCTGTTCAATTTCGACAGTGATTTCTGTTGCGCCTGCATCAAGGCAATTTTCTACCAATTCTTTGATTACAGAGGCCGGTCGCTCAACGACTTCTCCTGCTGCAATCTGGTTTATTAATTGGGGAGGGAGGCTTTTGATACGCATAGCAGACAAAAGCGTTATTGTAGCGTAGTCAACAAGAAGCGCAGATAATAATTGAACCCGCGTCCCTGTCGAACAGAGAACCATAGAAATGGGAAATACCAATCAACTCCCTGCAGGAATAGTCAACACTTGACCTATTTTCACCATGTTGCCGGCCAATGAATTGACATGTTTAATCGCCTTCATTGAAACGCCATAGCGTACTGCAATTTCAGAAAGCGTTTCTCCCCGGGCAATGACGTGTTTAGATTGCAATTTTTGTTCTTGTAAATGGGCTAAAAAAGTATCTGCTGGCGCATTATTTTTAAAATAACCATAAATTCCCCGGTACACGGACGTGGCAATTTTATATTGATATTTTTCACTGCCAAGTTTACGCTCTTCTCCTGGATTTGAAATAAAAGCGGTTTCCACCAGAATTGACGGGATATCAGGTGCCTTCAACACCACAAAACCAGCCTTTTGAACTTTATCCTGGTGCAAATGATGGCCCGCATGTTTAATTTGCTTTAAAACTTTATCCCCTACTTTGCGGCTTGCTTCATTAGTAGCCGTAACCGCCAAATCAATAATCACGGTTTGCACCTGTTTATCACGTCCGCGCAAACCGACACCACCTACCAACTCTTTTTCTACTGAATTTTCTTTATTTGCCAGCCATCGGGCCGCCTCACTTGAAGCCCCTTTTCTGGATACCATAAACACAGATGCCCCTTTAACCTGGGAATCCTTAAATGCATCGGCATGAATAGAGACAAATAAATCGGCTTTAGCTTTCCGGGCAAGCTTCATTCTATCTCTCAATTTAACGTAATAATCACCTTTTCTGATCAAGACGGCCTTCATGCCGGGTTTGCGGTTTATCATTGATTCCAGTTTTTTAGCGATCTTGAAAACGACATCTTTTTCGCGCGTACCTTTAGGGCCTATAGCACCGGTATCTTTTCCTCCATGGCCTGCATCAATGGCAATCACGACGTCTCGCTTGATATTTTTAAGTGATTTTTTTGCTGACACGGTTTTATTGTTGTGCTTGTACTGTTGTGCCAGAAATTTAGGATTTTTTGGCACAATATCAACAACCAACCGGTGACCTAATGATTTGTTTGGAGATAACGTAAAACTACGACTGCTGATTGCATCCTTCAAATCCAACACGACACGCAACTTGCCTTTGGCTTTTTTTGCACTTCGAATACGAGAAATCAACGGGTGATTGTCAGAAGAAAGCTGCGACTTACGAGCCAAGCGAGCGTTCTGAATATCAATAACCAACCTGTGAGGGTTAGCCAGAGTAAACATGTTGTATACAGGCCGCTTTGAGACATCAAAAACCACACGGGTTTTATCGACGTGTGCGAACAGTCGAACACTTGAGACACTGGTGGGTTTTGCATGCGCAGAAAATCCCACACCTAAAAGACATATAATGAGCCAAAATGACCGATATTTATACATAAGAGACACTTACATAATAATCTTGTTTAGATTATAGCAATATGTCATTGTTTTTCCAGTACTCATTTAAAATTTCAGCTCTTTTTTGTTGCGTATGATATTTTTCTTCCAGAACCACTGATAGACATAAAATATTGATAATCCGGGGCTGGCAAATAGCCTTTACCCATCTCTGGCCACTCTATTAAGCAAAGGTAGCGCTCATTAATATAGTCATCCATGCCCAACCATTCCAGTTCTTCAGGGTCTTTCAGCCGATACAGATCAAAATGGCATATTTTTTTGCCGCCAAAATCATACTCCTCTACCAAATTGTATGTAGGGCTTTTGACGGTGCCTTGATACCCGGACTCCCTAAGTAATCCTCTAACCAATGTCGTTTTGCCCACACCCAGCTCACCATGTAGAAACACTAGTTCTCCGGGTGATAGTTGAGTAAACAATTGACGTCCAAATTGTTCAGTTTGCTCTGCATTCTCCAAATACATTTCACCCATTGAGCAAACCTCTGACAAAAGAAAGTAAATCCATGGCCAGCATTCCCCTTTCCCCTTGATGCGCTGCCACAAGATCGCCCGCTTTGCCATGAATATGAACGGCTTGGGTTGCTGCTTGCAGGATCTCCATGTCTTGCGCCATAAGACCTGCAATAATGCCGGACAAGATATCCCCCATACCAGCCGTTGCCATACCAGGATTGCCAGTCGTACACACAAAGAGTTGCTCAGACGATTTTACTAAAGTACCGGCACCTTTTAATACAACTAAGCCCCCATATTGCTGCTGTAGACTGGTTATCGCTGTAAATCGATCTTGAGCAATGTCCTGCGTGCTAGATTTCAATAAGCGAGCGGCTTCCCCTGGATGCGGCGTATATATCCATTTAGGCTTGTTGATATTGTTATCTTGTAACGCCAAAAGATTCAAGGCATCTGCATCGCAGACAACATGCCCATGCCATGCCAAGACCAAATCCAGCATGGCTTGCCCCCATTTTCCCGTACCCAGCCCAGGCCCGATGATGACGTGTGTCGCCTTGGCTAACAAAACATCGAGTTCATTGCTGCTTTCCACAGCTTGACTCATGATTTCTGGGCGAGAAATATTGATTAATTGCGCATGTTTTTCTCGTGTAGCTACCGTAACCCGCCCTGCCCCTGTACGTAAAGCGGCTTCAGCCGCCATTCGAATAGCGCCCGAGTATCCTTCATCACCTCCGATGCACAGAACATGACCAAAATCTCCTTTATGCGCATCACGTTTTCTTGGCGTTGGCGGATCAAATTCAATGATTTTTGCTTGAGGTTTATATGATTGAATAATATGTTGTTCAATTCCAATCGGGTCAATAACAAGCCTGCCACAATGTGCTTTTGCCTCTCCTGTATAAAGTCCGCATTTCGGAGCAATAAATGAAAGTGTCACATCCGCCCTGATAGCCATCCCCATCACTTTGCCTGTATCCGCTTGAACCCCGGAAGGGATATCAACGGCTAGCACAGCACACGTTGCAGATTCATTTATGTGTTGAATAACCTCCAGGAATTCGTCGGAGACCGCCCGACACAGCCCTGTTCCAAGCAAAGCATCAACAACAATGGCATCAGATTGTATAGATTGAGATTCAAAGGGCTCGATTTCACCTCCATTGTTAATATAAGTCTGTGCTGCTATCAGTGCGTCACCACTTAAATTTGAGGCGGAACGCAAAGCAAAAAGCCTTATTTTATATTCTTCTTTTAAAGCGAGATTGGCCATCACATAACCATCGCCGGCATTGTTACCACCACCGCAATAAATATAGATTATCTTGTTTTGAGGCCAATTTTTTTTGATGAGATTGAAACCAGCATGCCCTGCTTTTTTCATCAATTCAAACCCAGAGACACCATTACGAATAACCGTTTGCTCGATTTCCCTGATTTGAGCTACTGAAAACAGTGCGTTATTACAAATATGGTTCACTTTATGTAAAGCCGGGCTGAATAAAAGAATTGTTCACCCAAGCGAAAAAGCTTTGGTAAATAGATGAAGTGTAATTTTGAACAGTCGATAAAACTCAACAGTGAGAGTGTCACCTGAAATTAAAGGTGGGCCGAAGGCCCACGCGATGCGGTTGTTTAAATAGCGTCAGACCCAGTTTCTCCGGTTCTGATACGTATGACTTGCTCTAAACTTTGAACAAAAATTTTGCCATCCCCAATTTTTCCAGTGTTAGCAACCTTAGCAATTGTCTCTACGGCCTGCTCACAAATTGAGTCGTCTACGGCCAGCTCCAACTTGACCTTGGGTAGAAAATCGACGATATACTCTGCTCCACGGTACAACTCAGTATGGCCTTTTTGTCTCCCAAAACCTTTTACTTCAGTAGCTGTTACGCCAGTTACGCCAATTTCTGATAACGCCTCTCTAACATCATCCAATTTGAAAGGTTTTATTATTGTAGTTATTAACTTCATGTCACCTCCTGAAAGGGTATTTAATACATCTATACATAATAAATAAATATAGATAAACATACAATTTACTTTATGTAAACCGTATGTGTAAACGCAAAAAAAACGGGCGTATTATAACGCCCGTTTATATTTGAATGTTAAATTTCAGTCTTAAACTTTACCTGATCCAGTAAATTCCGGATAAGCTTCCAAGCCGCATTCTGAGTAATCCACACCGTTGAACTCATCTTCTTCACTGACACGGATACCCATGACAACTTTCAAAATGTACCAAGTGAGAAGACTTGCTACAAATACAAAACCAAAGATCACTGCAACGCCAATGAGCTGAGCAGACAATTTAGCATCAGGATTGGAGATGCAAACTGCAATCAACCCCCAAATACCTACGACACCATGCACAGAAATCGCACCCACTGGATCATCAATCTTCAATTTATCCATAGAAACGATAGCGAATACCACCAGAATTCCGCCGACAGCACCAATAATTGTTGCTACACCTGGTGTTGGCGTTAAAGGCTCTGCTGTAATTGCAACCAGGCCAGCCAATGCTCCGTTCAGCGTCATTGATAAATCAGCTTTACCAAACATGAAGTGTGCCGTTAATAAAGCCGAAACAACACCACCTGCAGCAGCAGCGTTAGTGTTTACAAATACCAAGGCTACCGCATTTGCTTCACCCACATCTGAAATTTTCAGCTCAGAACCGCCGTTGAAACCAAACCAGCCTAACCACAGGATAAATGTACCTAATGTTGCTAACGGCATGTTACACCCCGGAATAGGTTGAACTTCACCGTTCTCACTGTACTTTCCTTGGCGCGCACCCAGTAACATAACACCTGTTAATGCAGCGGTTGCTCCACACAGATGAACTACTCCAGAACCGGCAAAATCAAGAAAGCCCAGCTCATCCAAGAATCCGCCACCCCATTTCCAGAAGCCTTGTATAGGATAAATAAATCCTGTCATTACAACAGCAAAAAACAGGAAGGCCCAAAGCTTCATTCGTTCAGCTACGGCACCAGATACAATTGACATCGCAGTGGCTACAAACACAACCTGGAAGAAGAAGTCTGACATACCTGAATAATAAGTATCACCATTGCTTCCTAAAACATCTTCCAATGAATTGTCACCGCCCAGAAAGAAACTGATTCCAGGCCATACACTACTGACCGCCTCAGCAGGATACATAATGTTATATCCACACAACATGTACATCACACATGCGATTGCAAATAACGCTATATTTTTTGTCAGAATTTCAGTCGTATTTTTGGCTCTGACCAAACCGGCTTCTAACATGGCAAAGCCAGCTGCCATCCACATCACTAATGCACCACTCATTAAAAAATAGAATGTATCCAGTGCATAACTTAATTCAATTAGTTTATTTTCCACAATTCTCTCCCGAGTTTATATTTTTTATAAAGCTTCTTCGCCGGTCTCACCGGTTCTAATTCTGACCACCTGATCAAGAGAGGAAACAAAAATTTTCCCGTCACCTATCTTACCAGTATTTGCAGCTTTAATAATTGCTTCTACTGCCTGATCAACAAGCTCATCAGCAATCGCCACTTCAATTTTTGCCTTTGGAAGAAAGTCAACGACATATTCTGCTCCTCGATAAAGCTCAGTATGTCCTTTTTGACGACCAAACCCTTTTACTTCCGTGACAGTTACACCAGAAACCCCAATTTCAGACAATGCTTCCCTCACATCGTCTAATTTAAAGGGTTTAACAATCGCAGTGATTAGTTTCATATTTTCCTCTTACACTTTTGCAGTTAAACTCACCCTCAAAAACTAGCATGTTATGTGCCAACAGCGCCACCCTATTTTTTCAATAAATTACCATTAAATTACAACTTCACACAATAAAAACCGCACCAAGAAGATGCTCTCTAGCAATAACGCCTCATTTCGGTGCGTTACTCACTTGTCGCAAAACCTCCTCTACAACGTTAATGTCAACGCTAGAAAGTTGTATTAATTCAACAAGTCACTATTCTTTTATTTTATCCACTACACCTCACCCAAGGATCCATGAAAAATCAATGACTTAACATTATTATTAGCAACCTTGTTGCGTACTCACAACAGCTTTTCTACATATGCTTTCTTTTTTTACTTGAAATTTATTTTTAATTTACCTATAAGTTATTGTTGAATAATGTGAAAATTGCTGGCATATTAAGTGCTGTAAAAATTTAGATTTCAACTGAGGACAACTCTATGCAAAAAACAAAACTATCTGTTGCTATTGCACTACTTACAACATCGCCCTTTGCTCTGGCTGAAGGTGATGATTCTTTTTACGGTTTTACAGGCTCTGCTAGTGTTGCCTTAACCACTGATTATGTTTGGCGTGGTGTTTCGCAAACACGTAATGACCCAGCCATCCAGGGATCATTTGATATTTCTCATGAAAGCGGTTTTTATGCTGGTGTTTGGGGATCTAACGTTGAATTTGGTGATACAGCCAGTTTGGAGCTTGATATTTACGGTGGTTTTTCAAACGATGTCGATTTCGGCTTTGGCGCCATCACCTATGATTTAGGTTGGTTACGCTACGAATACCCTTCCGAAGCGGGCTTAAACTTCAATGAACTCTATTTCGGCTTAGGCTTTTCTCCAATTGAAAACCTGAACATGAGCGCTTACTACTACTATGGTTTGCGTATTGAAAACACCAATCCAGGCGATTATCGTGAGTTTGCCATGGATTACACGTTACCAGATGAAATGTTTGGCTTCACTATCCTAGGTAGTGTGGGACATTATGATGTTACCGGTGGTGGCGATGACTACTGGAACTGGAAAATTGGAGTTGCTAAAGATATAGCTGGTTTCAACTTTGAAGTTGCTTATACAGAGACTGATGACATAGGCGCAGCAGACAGCTCAGATGACAGCAAAATTGTGGCTACCATTTCTAAAGAACTGGGTGGCAGCGCCGATTCTGCTGCGATGTTGCCAGACGGCTTTGAAACCAGTGCCAGTGTTGCATTAACCACTGATTACGTATGGCGTGGTGTTTCTCAAACCCGTAATGATCCAGCCATCCAAGGTTCATTTGATATCGCACATGAAAGCGGATTTTACGCTGGCGTATGGGGATCAAACGTTGAATTCGGTGATACAACCAGCCTTGAATTAGACATCTATGGCGGTTTTTCAAATGATGTCGATTTTGGCTTTGGCGCTATCACTTACGATTTAGGTTGGTTACGTTATGAATACCCTTCCGAAGCAGGCTTAAACTTTAACGAGCTGTACTTTGGATTGGGCTTTTCACCTATCGATAGCTTGAACATGAGCGCGTATTACTATTACGGCCTACGCATCGAAAACACCAACCCAGGTGACTACCGCGAATTTGCCATGGATTACACATTACCTGATGAGTTATTCGGCGTGACAATTCTGGGTTCAGTCGGCCACTATGACGTAACAGGCGGCGGCGATGACTACTGGAACTGGAAAATGGGTGCAGGACGTGACTTTGGTCCATTCAACCTGGAAGTTGCTTACACCGAGACGGATGATATTGGTGATACAAGCAGCGCTGACGACGCTAAAGTTGTTGGGACTATCTCAACTTCTTTCTAAACTTTACATTTCGTAGAGTTTAGTGACTAAAACGGGGCTTTACGCCCCGTTTTTTATTGGCATAACATAATAAAAAAATGGTAGAGTTAGCCGTCGCTCAGGTACCGGTAAGCAGCAAACTACAATACAGCGCTACTATTCCTGTTCTGGTTTTTAGGAACCCTTCAAACACTACTTTTAACAATCAACACTGGAGAGCATTAATAATGTCTGTAGATAATGTTTTAAAAATGATTCAGGAAAAAGATGTTAAATTCGTCGATTTCCGCTTTTGTGATACCCGAGGTAAAGAACAACACGTTACTTTCCCGGCTCATACCATTGATGAAGATACCTTTGAAGAAGGTAACATGTTCGATGGCTCTTCAGTCGCAGGCTGGAAAGGAATCAATGAATCTGACATGATTTTAATGCCGGATCCATCAACTGCAGTTATTGATCCATTCTTTGATGATACTACGATGATTTTACGTTGTGACATCATCGAACCCAAAGACATGCAAGGCTACGAACGCGATCCACGCTCCATTGCTAACCGTGCCGAATCTTACATGCAATCAACCGGCATTGCCGACACCGCTTTCTTTGGTCCGGAAAACGAATTTTTCGTCTTTGATGACGTGCGCTGGAATGCTGAAATGGGCAGTTGCGGCTACAAAGTAGACTCTGAAGAAGCCGACTGGAACTCTGAAAAAGTTTATGAAGATGGTAACGTCGGCCACCGCCCTGGCATCAAAGGGGGGTATTTCCCTGTTCCACCAGTAGATTCATTACAAGACATGCGTTCAGCTATGTGCCTGGTTCTGGAAGAAATGGGGCAAACCACTGAAGTCCACCACCATGAAGTTGCGACAGCTGGACAGTGCGAAATTGGTTCTAAATTCAACACCTTAGTCAATAAAGCGGACGAAGTTTTAGAGCTAAAGTATGTCGTTGCTAACATCGCACATGCTTATGGAAAAACGGCAACATTCATGCCTAAACCTCTGGTAGGTGACAACGGTAACGGTATGCACGTTCACCAGTCTCTTTCTAAAGATGGCGTAAACCTGTTCTCTGGCGACCTGTATGGCGGCTTGTCAGAAACAGCTTTATTTTATATTGGCGGCATCATTAAGCACGCAAAAGCACTGAATGCGTTTGCCAATGCTTCAACAAATAGTTACAAACGATTGGTGCCGGGTTTTGAAGCCCCTGTCATGCTGGCTTACTCCGCCCGTAACCGTTCAGCTTCAATCCGTATTCCTTTCGTAAACAACCCAAAAGGACGTCGTATTGAATTACGTTTTGGTGACTCAACGGCCAACCCATACTTATGTTTTGCTGCCATGTTAATGGCCGGTCTGGATGGTATTCAAAACAAAATCCACCCTGGCGATGCTATGGACAAAGACCTGTATGACTTGCCACCTGAAGAAGAAAAAGCCATCCCGCAAGTTGCATTTTCTTTTGACGAAGCACTAAAAGCATTGGATGAAGACCGTGAATTCTTAACTCGTGGCGGTGTTTTTACTGACGATGCGATTGATGGTTATATCGATCTTAAAAATGAAGAAGTGCAACGTTTGCGCATGAGCACACACCCTGTTGAATTTGATATGTACTACAGCCTGTAAACATAACAAAATATCAGCACACAAAACGCCCCTCAATGGGGCGTTTTTTTTTGACCCTCATCTATTGCATCATTTTGGTGCGCTTCGTTATACTTCCCTTCCTCCCACTCTAACTTTCTATTACATCTTTTTTATATTTTTATTGGCCAGTATTTTGCTTTAAGCAGTGGAATGGACATACAACTTTCTCATCTTGAATATAAAAAGGCCCTGGATCATTTAAATTCAGCCATCTTATTATTCGATCAGCATTTGATACTGAAATATATTAATTCAGCGGGGGAAGTTCTATTAGCTGACAGCATCAAGCATTTGATAGGCAATAGTGCAAATAAACTGTTTAAAGCATTTAATGAACCTTTATTCAATAATCTCAAACAATGCTTGGCCTTACAAGATCCTTTAGTGGACTGTGAATTACAATTGCATCAGCTCAATCAGACATTAACTGTCAATTTCAGCGCTACACCGGTTATCGATAATGCCATTTTAACAGGCATTGTCGTGGAACTATTACCTGTAGACAGACACATAAAAATTAGCAAAGAAGAACAACTCATAGCCCAGCAAAATAATACCCGGTTGTTAGTCAGAGGGCTTGCCCATGAAATTAAAAACCCTTTAGGGGGGCTGCGAGGAGCCGCTCAGTTACTCGAACAGGAGCTTACCGAACCTGACTTAAAGGAATACACTCAAATTATTATCGCCGAATCTGATCGATTGCAAGATCTCATGGATAAGATGCTGGGGCCGAATAAACCAACGAATAAACAAATAATCAACATTCATGAAGCCCTGGAACGTGTCCGTCATCTAGTTAATGTTGAGTCTTCAGATAAAGTAGAAATTCATACCAACTATGATCCAAGCATCCCCGATTTGTATGCTGATAAAAACCTACTCATCCAGGCATTTTTAAATATTACCCGCAATGCCGTTCAGGCCTTCAAAGGCGAAGGAACAATTTGGATGAAAACTAGAATTATCCGTCATATTACTCTCGGCAGAAAAATTCACAAGCTGGCTATAAAAATTCAGTTTATTGATGACGGCCCTGGCATACGCCCGGAATTATTACCTACCATATTTTATCCGATGATCACTGGAAGAGCAGAAGGTACTGGCCTGGGGTTATCAATATCTCAATCCTTAATCAATCAACACAACGGCTTAATTGAATGTAATAGCGAACCCGGGAAAACCATTTTTTCTGTTTTTTTACCACTGGAGGAATCTTATGCTCATTCCTGATAAAGCCTGGATTGTTGATGATGACAAGTCAATACGATGGGTATTGGAACGTGCCTTACAGAAAGCCTCAATTGAAACAAAAAGTTTCTCCGATGGTTCAAGACTGATTAATGCCCTTCATGCTGAACAACCCGATGTCCTGATAACGGATATTTGTATGCCAGGGATGGACGGACTTGAATTACTTGATAATGTCCAAAGTCAATATCCAGATTTGCCTGTCATTGTCATGACCGCCCATTCAGACCTGGAAAGTGCAGTGTCTGCATTTCATGGAGGAGCATATGAATACTTGCCAAAACCTTTTGATATTAATGATGTTGTAGAAATTGTACAAAGAGCCTGTGCGCATCACAAACAATCTCTGGCCCCATCCGACAACAATCAAAATATCTTACAAAATACCCCGGAAATTATTGGTGAATCCTCTGCGATGCAGGAAGTTTTTCGCGCCATTGGCAGACTGGCACGTTCACATATTACGGTGCTGATTAATGGTGAGTCTGGCACAGGCAAAGAATTGGTTGCCAAGGCATTACACCGCCATAGCCCACGAGCAAATCAACCCTTTATCGCCTTAAATATGGCAGCTATTCCGAAGGATCTGATGGAATCAGAACTCTTTGGCCACGAAAAAGGTTCGTTTACCGGTGCGCAAAATAGACGTGCAGGACGGTTTGAACAGGCCAATAACGGAACCTTATTTCTTGATGAAATTGGAGATATGCCAGCCGAACTGCAAACAAGATTACTCCGCGTCCTCGCCGATAACGAATTCTATCCAGTCGGTGCGCATTCCCCCATCAAAGTTGATGTACGTATTATTGCCGCCACCCATCAAAATCTGGAAAACCTTGTCAAAGAAGGCCGCTTCAGAGAAGACTTGTTTCATCGCCTGAATGTGATTCGTATTCATATCCCGCCTTTAAATGAACGGAGTGAAGATATTGGCCTGCTGATGCGATATTTTTTACAGCAAAGTGCAAATGAACTGGATACTGAAATCAAAATTCTCAAGCCGGAAACCGAAACTTTCTTAAGCTCACTTGAATGGCCCGGCAATGTCAGGCAATTAGAAAATATCTGTCGTTGGCTCACGGTGATGGCAGCAGGGCGTGAAATTCATATGGAAGACCTGCCTCCTGAATTATTGACATCACATTCAGTAGACAAGGAGACCGCCCAATCCGTCTCAAATGACTGGGAATCATCCTTTGCCCAGTGGGTAGAAACACAATTGGCAAATGGGGAGCAAGACATTGCTAAAACCTCAATACCCACAGTTGAATCCATCCTCATTAGTTCAGCGCTTAAATTTACCAATGGCAGACGGCATGAAGCCGCAAATATTTTAGGCTATGGCCGTAACACCCTGACCCGAAAAATAAAAGAGCTGGATATTCAGGAATAACTTTTATTACACTAATTCCTCTCAATTTTGATCATGCCTCTCCAGTGTCACTGGAGAGGCATGATTTAACTTCATTTCACAAACCCTTGTTTTTCTAATATTTTTAATTTCAGATCTACGTGCTCACAAATATGATAAGGTAATTCGACAATAACTATTTTCGTAATAATTCTGACATTTAGATCTGTTAAATTTGCTGTCATAAATTTGAGTGAGAGGTTCTATGATTGACGCTGAAAAAATTCTTCGCGAAACCTATCCCGATTTCAAACTCGGCAAAAATAGAAACATCATAATCCGACTCCTAAAAAAACTGCTCCACGAGCACGACTTTAATCAAGTCATCACACGCAACCAACATCTGCGCGGCATCGCTTTCCTGGATAAACTACTCAGTTATTTTAAATTCAGTTATCACGTCAGCCCTGATTCATTCAGCAATATTCCATCAGAAGGTCGCTTAATTATTATTGCTAACCACCCCATTGGAACATTAGATGGTTTGGCACTTGTAAAACTGATACGTTCCGTAAGACCCGACGTCCGCATTGTGGCAAACCGAGTCTTATCATACATGGAGCCTTTGAACTCAATTTTTCTGCCTGTTGATGTCTTGTCTGATGGTAAATCACACAAACATGCGTATAAAGCCATGATAGACGCATTAGAACAAGAGGAAGCGGTCATCATGTTTCCTGCTGGAGAAGTCTCCCGAATATCCCCTACGGGTATTCGTGATGGGAAATGGAAAAATGGCTTTGTTAAATTAGCCAAAAAAACATCAAGCCCCATACTGCCCATTTACATTAAAGCGAGCAATTCTGCATTATTTTATGCTGTATCCATGCTTTATAAGCCGATGGGCACTATGCTACTCGTTGAAGAAATGTTCAACAAAACTGATCAGGAATTGAAGTTTATCGTTGGCTCGCCCATTCCTTCACAAAGCATGTCAGCGCATAAACTAAGTAATGCAGAACTCAGCCAACTGTTCCGAAAACATATCTATAACCTGGCTAAAAAGAACAAGCCATCTCTATTCGAGACCATAGAAACTGTTGCTCACCCGGTCGATAGCAAAGCACTCAAAAAGGCACTATATAAATCCAGGATGTTAGGTGAAACGAAAGACGGTAAAAAAATCTTTTTATACCACTATCAGGATGATTGTCCGGTGATGCAGGAAATTGCCCGCTTGCGTGAACTGACCTTTCGTACAGTTGAAGAAGGGACAGGACTAAGTCACGATCTTGATAAATATGATGTGTATTACAGCCATTTGGTATTGTGGGACGAAAATGACCTGGAAATCGTCGGTTCCTATCGCATAGGCGAAGGTCATAAGATCATGGCCAATCTGGGTGTCGAAGGTTTTTATACCAGCACTCTATTTGACCTTAACCCTGAATTTCAAAAATATTTGCCTAACAGTATAGAACTGGGCAGAAGTTTTGTGCAGCCACGTTATTGGGGCCAACGCAGCCTGGATTATTTATGGTATGGCATTGGCGCTTATCTTCGAGAACAACCTGACATCCAGTATTTGTTTGGCCCGGTCAGCATGAGTAACGCTTACCCCCAAGTGGCTAAAGAAGTTATTATCAGCTTTTATAAACAACAATTTGGCTCTGATCTGAATTTGGCGAAAGCCAGGCAACCCTTTATTATCTCTGAAGAAGCTCAACAATTTGCTAAAAACGAATTCAATGCTGATTACAAGAGCAGTTTTAAAATTCTCAACAGTGAATTAAAAAAACTGGGGGTTAAAGTCCCTACCCTTTATAAACAATATGTTGAATTGTGTACCGATAAAGGCTGCCATTTTATCGATTTCAATATAGACCCTGATTTCAACAACTGCATCGACAGTTTAATCATGGTCGAGCTGGATAAAATCACGGCAAAAAAGAGGCAGCGCTATATCGAAAGAGAATTAGTCGCTTGATTTGAATAGATTAGCAGGTTGTTACAAAACGTTATGAGCGCCGTCAAGGCAAGGCAATAGTTTTTCAACAGTCTCCTAGAGAGACTGACGGATTATGGATAATTCTACTGCGGCGATGGGATATCGGCTGATTTTTCCGGTCTTTTTCGATACGTAGCCCCACTATGCGCCTCAAAAGATCAAGAAAATCCGCTCGATGTCCCACTCGCCTCGCAACCAACCCCCATAACCCGACAGCCTCCTAGAGCTCGACAATCCTGTTCACCTCAAACTGATCAACCAACCGCCTACCCACATAGCCGCGCGGATTGCTCAGAATTCTTGATCCGGCTATCCGGTAATCCCCCATGCTATGCACATGCCCATGAAACCAGGCAGCTATCTCATACTCGTGGAACAAGTATTTCAGATCATTACAATAGGCCAGTTTCTTTAAGGCGTTGGGTGAATCATTCCAGCTCCACTCAGTGGGCGCATGATGAGTTACCACAATGGTTTTTCCATCAAACGGCTTGGCCAACTGAGAAATCAGCCATTTATTCGAATGTGCATAAAACTCGGAAAACACCTTCTGATTATATTGCTGCTCCTCAAATTTTATTCGCTTGAAATCATTCAGCGTTTGTCCAAGAGCATCTGCTTTATCTTCCCCTTCCAGAAACAGATCCGCCCACAATGTACAGCCTATAAAACGCACATCACCCATCACGATACTGTCGTTTTCAAGAAAACTGATGTTGGTCCCCGCACATTCCTGTTTTAACAAACGCATGGTGTCATGATATTCATTACCATAGAATTCATGGTTACCCGCAACATAAATGACAGGTTTATCCAATCGCTTTAACCATTTAATGCCCTGATCATATACACCTATATCGCCTGCTGCAATCACCAAATCTGCATCATTATCGGGTGATTCCAAATCACCAAACTCAAGATGAATATCTGAAAAATAATTTATCCGCACCTTTTGACTCTTTTGTCATGCTGTTTAGAGTATAATTTTAGACCTAGATTCCAGTTACGGAATTGTAATTTCTGATTATTTTTGTCGATTTATTTTCATGATTAATAGAAAACAAACTCAGCAGGTGATGGTTGGCAACATTAAACTGGGCGGTGGAGCCCCTATTGTTGTCCAGTCCATGACCAATACCGATACGGCCGATGTTGATGGCACAGTAAAACAAATTCTTGAACTGTATGATGCGGGCTCTGAACTGGTCAGAATCACAGTCAATACAGAAGAAGCGGCTAAAGCCGTCGCGCCCATTCGGGAAAAACTTGATCAGAAAAACTGCGCTGTGCCTGTCATCGGTGACTTTCACTTCAACGGCCATAAGCTGCTGGAAAAATATCCTCAATGTGCAGAAGCGTTAAGTAAATTTCGAATCAACCCAGGCAACGTAGGACGGGGTAAAAACCGTGACCCTCAATTTCAGCAAATGATCGAATTTGCCTGTAAATACAACAAGCCGGTTCGAATTGGTGTAAACGGGGGAAGTCTTGATCAATCCGTTCTTACCAGATTGCTTGATGAAAACCGTGAAAGAGCACATCCTCTTGAGTTATCGGCAATCACACGCGAAGCCATTATTCTTTCTGCGCTGGAAAGTGCTACAAAAGCCGAACAATATGGGTTAGGCAAAGACAAAATCATTCTTTCCTGCAAAATAAGTAATGTACAGGAACTGATCAAAATTTATCAGGATCTTGCAGAACGCTCTGAATACGCTCTGCATTTAGGGTTAACGGAAGCTGGCATGGGCTCCAAAGGCATTGTTTCTTCTTCTGCCGCTTTATCCGTTTTAATGCAGCAAGGCATTGGGGACACTATCCGTATCTCGTTAACGCCTGAACCAGGCGCAGCAAGAACTAAAGAAGTCGTTGTTGCCCAGGAGTTATTACAAACAATGGGATTTCGTTCATTCACCCCTATGGTCATTGCCTGTCCCGGCTGTGGCCGCACAACCAGCGACTATTTTCAGCGACTGGCGCAGGAAATTCAGGCCTATCTCAGAAATAATATGCCTGTCTGGCGAAATAAATATGAAGGTGTTGAAGATATGGAAGTGGCCGTCATGGGCTGCGTGGTGAATGGTCCCGGTGAAAGCAAGAATGCCAATATCGGTATCAGCTTGCCAGGTACCGGTGAATCTCCGGTAGCCCCCGTCTATGAAGATGGTGTGAAAACTGTCACGCTAAAAGGCGATCGTATTGCCGAAGAATTTCAGGAACTGGTCGAAAAATACATCGACTCACATTACGCTGTAAATTAAACCGCGATAAGGAAACAGGGACGTTTCCATTCAATAATTATTCAGGCTTTCCATCAACACGGGGTGCGGTCAACACTGGAAAGTAATACATCGCAAATAAAGAAAACGCCGCCAGCCATAAATAGATGGCCAGCACAATATATTCATCATACCAACCGGCCATCAACGCAGGAAGAATCACTCGAACAACTGCAGCCAGGTTAATCAGTACAAACGCAATCTCAATCACTTTTGCTGCGCGTAAGGATCGCCCCGTATGGCCCAGGGATACGCGTGACATCATGCCGAGAGTCAAAACACCAATACCTCCGACGGCAAACGCGTGAACCGCAATGGAATCATTAATTAATGAAAAGGCCGAGAACGTTAAGATGATAAATCCAATCAAAATCCAGCCATACCCCAGATAAAGCACCCACAACAAGGGAACATACAACACTTTTCGGTCAAACCATCCCATAATGCGAAAAGCATTTACTACAACAGTTAAAATTGAAAAGCACGCCAACAGCAAACCATTGAATTGAAACAACCACAGGCTCAGTGTGATTAGCGCAGAACCAATACTCAGCGCATCTATTAACGGGTTTCGAATCGCGATAACGCCGGATAATCCTCGTTCAGTGAAAAACGGGAAAATTTTGCCTGCTATGACGATGATCATCAAAACGATCATTGAAACAATGCTTGCCAACCCTTGCCAGGCTACATTTTCAACAATACCAAGAATATCCAGATGGATTAAGCCGTTGCCCAACATCATAATGCCAAGCAACAGGCAAAACACAAGGTATTGAAACTGCCCGGATTGAATAATCGGTCTTATCAGAAAAAACAGTAAACAAGGCAGAAAACTGAAATCAATAAAGGCAATCAATTCATCAGGCAGCAATCCTGAATAAAAAGGAACAACCCGTCCATAAATCCATAAACTGGCTAAAAATAACAACTGGATGGCGTTAACCGGCTTGATACCCGTCCAATTGCCTTGTGCCGTTAATAAAAAACCGGCGATTACGGCCACGGTATAACCAATCAGCATTTCATGTGCATGCCAGTAAACATCAGGAAAATAGTTATCCAGTTGAACACTTCCTTCGTATATCGACCGCCACAAAGCCATAAAGATTAATGCAAACAGGCCCGCCAGCAAGAAGAATACTCTAAAGCCCATTGAAAATAGCGGGTGTGAGAAAATGTTTGTTTTATTCATGTATCCCTTGTTCCAGCAAATCGATTTCTTTATTTGAAAATCCTGCCATTATACGTGTTTCACGATTAAATGGTCCTTTTGGCCAGCCATTGAAATAATTTTTTAACATCGAGTGGTAACAAAGCTCTGGTTGTAACTGCTTAATTTTGCAAAAAAACTTAAACCAGTAAGACCCCAGTTGCACATGTCCAATTTCATCCTGATATATTCTGGTCAATATTTCCACACCTTTTTCATCATTGATTTCTGCCAGTCTGTCTATCATCACCGGCGTCACATCAAGTCCTCGTGCTTCCATGCAGCGTGGCACAATTGCCAGGCGGGCAAGTAAATTCTCCGAGGTATCTACAGCATGATCCCAAAGCCCTTGATGTGCGGGTAACGCGCCATAATGAAGCCCAAAGTGGCGCAAGTGATCATTCAGCAACTCAAAATGTTGCGCCTCTTCATCTGCCACCTGCAACCAATCCAAATAAAATTGTTGTGGCAGATCTCTGAACCGAAAGATAATATCCCAAGCCAGATAAACAGCCATAAACTCAATATGGGCCAGCGCATGGAAAAATGCGGCTTTGCCTTCCTGACTATTCAGTTTTCTTTTTGGTAAATTTCGCGGGGAGATTAACGCGGGACTTGCAGGAAAACTGACTCGCCTAATTGACTGAACAGGAACTTGATTAGCAAAGCTTAACTCATTATTTGATAAACTTTCTGACGCTTTATGCGTTAACAACAATTTTTCATTAATGTCTGTACGATGCAAACACAGATCCGCAATCTTAAAAATATTTTCCACGACAGATTCACGCTTGTCAGTAATAGTCTATTAATTCTTTATTGTGGGCTGATTTTTTATCTATCAGACCAGGAAAAGCTACCCATAACAGAACAAGTATTTAACCATCAAGATAAAGTTGTTCATTTTGGAGCATACTCGGTTATGGGAGGAATCGCATGGTGTGCGTTCCAACACTTAGCTACAAACAATTTTACCCGATTTTTCAGGGTTATTATATTTTGCAGTTTCTATGGGGTATTTGATGAATGGCACCAGTCATTCGTGCCGGGTAGGAATAGCGATGTGTTTGATTGGCTGGCGGATACAATGGGAGGCGTTTTTGCGGCAGGGATTGCCTGGAAAATTAGAAACATCTCAGACAGGCTGACAAGCCGACCATAAAGCCGGCATTTGTCAAACTGTTATCTCTGATAATTCTTACTGAAAAATAACATCAAAAGAATAACCTCCAGCATCAAGAATCTCTTTCAACCGCTTTAAACCGTCCATTTGGATTTGTCTTACCCGCTCACGGGTAACACCCAACTCCTGCGCAACCTGTTCAAGCGTTGAATACTCATATCCACACAGTCCATAACGGCGACATACCACTTCACGTTGTTTTTCAGATAGCTGATAAACCCATTCAGTAATTTTGTCTTTAATTCCACTTTCCTGCAGTTGATCGGCAGGAGATTGACTATGTTCATCCTGAATTGAATCAACCAAAGGTTTATCAAAATCCTTACCGCCTGGAACATCAACTGAAGTGACTCTCTCATTCAGCTTCAGCATTTTAGCTACAGTGTTAACGGGTTTGTTTAAATAGTCGGCAATTTCTTCTGCTGAAGGTTCATGGTCGAGCTTTTGAGATAAAGTACGCTGAGCTTTCAGATACACATTCATTTCTTTAACGATATGAATAGGCAATCTAATAGTTCGCGTTTGATTCATGATAGCGCGTTCAATCGTTTGACGAATCCACCATGTTGCATAAGTAGAAAACCTGAACCCTCTTTCTGGATCAAATTTTTCCACTGCTCTGATCAAGCCCAAATTTCCTTCTTCAATAAGGTCGAGTAAAGGTAGACCCCTGTTTAAATAGCGTCTGGAAATTTTTACAACCAACCGAAGATTGCTTTCGATCATGATTTTGCGTGCTTCCATATCGCCTTGAAGCACACGCTTACCATAAAATTTTTCTTCGTCAGCCGTTAATAGCTTTGATTTACCCAATTCATTCAAATAGACACGGGTAGCATCAAAGTTACTTTCGGTAGATGATTGAGAAACTTCAATCTCCTCAACCTGAGCTTGTTCCTCAAGCTCTTCAATTTCGTTTTCCATTTCAAATGTTGCAATTTCCGCCACATTCATGCCGACTTCTTCAGTCATTACGTCAACTGTTTCGATAGTCATTTGAACCCCCTGATTCACAGTCTGAAAAGTTTACCGCTTAGGTAAATACCAAAGTGGATTTACCGGTTTACCGTATTTTCTTACTTCAAAATGCAATGAAGTCTGCTTGCCCCTCAACCGGCCTACTTCTGCTATCGCCTGCCCTCTGTTTACCTTTTGGCCTTCCTTAACCAACAATTTTTTATTATTTCCATAAGCGGTCAAATAAACATGGTTGTGTTTTATTATGATAAGATTTCCGTACCCTATTAACCCATGTCCACTGTATACCACTTTACCTTTTGCAGCGGCTCTAACTATCTGTCCCGGTTTACCACTGATCTTGATCCCTTTAAATCCATTTTTTTGGAACTTTTTCAGGATCATTCCCTTTAACGGCCACCCGCAGTAAAACTTTAACACTTTTTTGTTATCGTTTGATAACATTGAACTTTTTTGTGATAGCGCTCGCGTTTTTTTTGGTTTGGAAGAATTTTGTTTTTTTACCGCCTTTTTACTAAGCCATTGTTTTGGTTTAAAAAGTTTAATTTTTTGGCCAATTGCTAAAGTATATGGATACTTTAGGCCATTCCACTGGGCAAGACGCTTGTATCCATGGCCGGAACGCAGACCAATCGCATATAAGGTGTCTCCTGATTTAACCTTATACACTTTTTGGTACGCGGGAATATCGTTACGATATGGTCGTCCTTGACCTCCCCATAACAAGCTACAACCTGAAACACTAGTCACTAAACATATAAACAGTATCGTCCTGACTGTTAACATCTTTAACGATCTAATAACGTTTTTTTTGCTTCATTAATTTTCGAAGCCAGAAAATCTGACCCACCACGATCCGGGTGGTTTTTTTGCATTAGCCTTCGATGAGCTTGAATGATTTCATCACGACTGGCGCCTGGTGGAAGTCCCAGGATGTCGTAGGCCTCAGCTTTGCTCATTCGGCCTCGCTTTGCGCCCGATGCATTCTGGCGACCAGAGTGTTGTTGCCTGTCCTTACGAAACAAAAACCATAATCGATGTAAATCAGGAGCAAAACGTAACAGAAAAGGGGATAAACGAGCTATCGCCGCAATTAGAATACCGAATAAGGCAAATATCCCGTTTAACTTCCCTGTTGCTGCAAAAATCAGCAACATAACAACACCGATAATAAGCAATACCTTCTTGAACGCACTGCTTACTTTTTGAGCAGGCGTATTCAGAAACCAGCGCATTGCCAATATAACCAGGATTACTGCAACTAATGCCATGTAGATTCTTATCAAGTGCAACCTCTATTGCTCTAAGATAATTTTGAAAAGATATTCTAGAATATGCAGACGTAAAATTGTTGTTTTAATGCACTATGAAAAATAACCAGGTACCTGTTCTCGGATTTGCAGCCTTTAGTGGTACAGGAAAAACCACGCTCTTGACCCAGCTAATCCCTGTTTTTAAACATCTTGGTATTAGAACGGGGTTGATCAAACATAGCCACCACAACTTTGAAATAGACAAACCAGGCAAAGACAGTTTCCGCCTACGTATGGCGGGTGCCAGCCCAGTTTTACTCGTGTCCTCGCACAGACGGGCAATGATTACTGAATTCAGCACGCCACAAGAACCAAGTCTCGAGGACCAAATACCGTTCTTAACACAACACGATATAGACTTGATCCTGGTTGAAGGATTCAAAAAAACCGCCTTTCCAAAAATTGAGTTACATCGTCCAGTGTTGCAAAAAGCGTTAATATATCCTGAAGATGATTCCATCATCGCGGTCGCTTCTGATCAAACAATGACTCTTCCCAGCGGCATAACACTCTTAGACATAAATGACCCGCATATGATTGCAGAATTTATTTGTCAAAGATTTAATCTTCTTCAGTCGTAATACCCGGCTTATTTGGAACAAATAGCGGGTGCAAAAAAGCGCCAGCAATAAATCCGCCCAAATGTGCCCACCAGGCCACATCAGTTGTCTGGCCTTCAAATAATACCGAGGTCGTCGCCTTATGCAATTGCATAATAACCCATGCTCCCAAGAATCCTATCGCTGGCAGCTCAAAAACCAGGGGGAAAAAAAATATCGGGATCATGATCACGACACTGGCAAAAGGATAACGAAAAAAATAGGCCCCCATCACCCCCGCAATCGCTCCTGAAGCACCCACGATCGGTTGTACCAATAGCGGATCACTGTACCACTGCAACCCCGTGGCCAAAACCCCACATACCAAGTAGAACACAATAAAACGCCCATGCCCCATCAAATCTTCAATATTATCGGCAAAAATCCACATAAATAGCATGTTAGGAATAAAATGCATCCATCCATTATGTAGAAACAGGCTGGTGAACACTGACAGGTAATTATCCTGCGGCAAACCAAAACTGACAGCCCACTGAGGATTGGTATAACGTATCGGTACCATTCCGTATAAATAAACCAGTTGCCGCAGGGTTTCATCAGGCACGATTTGCAGCAGGATAAATATCAGCGTACATATCGCCATAATCGTCCAGGTAACAAAGGGTGTAATACTGCAGGGGACACTATCTCTAAGGGGTATCATTATTATTCCTGTGATCTTTATTCATTTACAATCAAATATGGAGATTGAAACCCAGGCATTTTGTTCAAATCTTAACCTGTTGATGCCAATATTCACTATAAACTAACCTGAAGCCATTCAGATAGACAAACTATTGATTTGATAATCAAGCGTAATCATCTACCATGAAATGATGCCCCTAGACTAATAAGATAACACTATGGATCACGATAGTTATACCGAAGTTACCTCTCAAGGCTGGTTCAGCCGCATTGGTGAATCCATCAAAGGGATATTGTTTGGGTTATTGCTTTTTATCGCCGCCTTTCCGCTGCTATGGTGGAATGAAGGGCGTTCGGTCCAGCGCTATGAAACCTTGCAGGAAGGTCAGGGGCTGGTGATTAATATTTCCAATGAATGGGTTGACCCTATTAATCAAGAAAAACTGGTGCATATACAAGGGTTGGCTGAAACCGATGATATTTTGACCGATGCTGAATTCGGTATTTCAGCCAATGCAATCAAGTTGTCGCGCAATGTTTTAATGTACCAATGGAAGGAAAATGTCAAAACTGAGAGCCGGGAAGACGTTGGCGGTAAAAAAACCACCACCAAAACGTATTCCTACGTAAAGGAGTGGAGCCGCACTGCGCTTAATTCTTCTCAGTTCAAAAAAAGCGGCTACGACAATCCGCCCATGCTGTTCAACAGTAAAACCCAACATGCAACCCAAGTGAATCTCGGTGCGTTTAGGTTAAGCCCATCGCAAATCAGACGCATCAGTGGCAATACAGCCATCAGTCTGCATGCCATTGATTTTCCTAAGCACATGGCGGGAAAGCCCGTACAGCTCATTGATAACAGCTTTTATCTGGGCGACTACCCGGCAGAACCCTCCATTGGCGATGTAAAAATCAGCTTTACTCAAGTAGGCAACACTGACATCAGCCTGATTGCAGAGCAGTTCAATCAAAGCTTTCAACCCTTCCAGAGCAAAGCCGGTGGCAACATTGATTTATTAGAAACCGGTGTTCTGTCTGCCGATGCCATGTTTGCTGCCGCCCATCAGGAAAACAACTTGATCACCTGGGGCATCCGCATCGGTGGCGGGGTCATCATGTGGCTGGGGTTATCACTTCTTTTCAGACCCTTATCAGTGGTCGGCAGTGTGCTGCCCTTTCTGGGAGATATCCTGGCCGTCGGCACCGGCCTGTTAAGCTTTTTAATCAGTCTACCTTGTACATTGCTTACCATTGCTATCGCCTGGATTGCCCATCGTCCACTACTTGCAGGCGGCCTGATTGCTGTCGCAGTTATCAGCTTTGTCATGCTTAAATTTGCTCCCAGACGAAAAATGGCAGCCGCGCAAGGCTAAAATAAATGCTCGGACTAATTCATTTCATCCCAAGCCTTTTCAAGCCGTTTGGCTGATATGGGATAGGCGGTTTTCAGTTGCTGGGCAAATAGTGACACTCTGAACTCCTCCAGAGACCAGCGGAATTTTTGTTGTTCCGGTGCCAGCACTTCGGTTTTTTTCTGCTTTTCCAGGGTATTCCAATAGCGTGTCCAGAAGCGGTTTAATTCTGCATTTTTTGTTGCATCTTCCTTACGTTTTTCCAGCCGGTACACCACCGCTTTCAAATAACGTGGAATTGCCTGTAAATCGGCAAACGGCGTATGCCTGACAAAACCTTTGTACAGCAGATAATTTAACTGCTGCTGTACATCTTCTTTCAAGCTGGGGATCACGCCAGGCTGTTGCATGGCCTGTTTGACGTGTAAATATTCATTTGCGATTTTATTCAGGCAATCAGCCACCTGGTTACCGGAGGCCAGCAGCTTCTTTTTATTGGACGCCAGACTTTGTTCAAACTGGTGCTGGCTACGGATACTCTGTTGCTGAATAAAAACCTCAGAAAATACCGTGAACAACGCATCTTCAGGCACATCGCCGCCCACCCGTTCCGGCAGCAATGGATGGGAGCCGAGCTGATTCAGCTGTAATATGGTCTGATGTTTCAAGCCCATGTTTTTTTGCAGATAACGACAGTCCTTGCGCAATTGCAGTTGAAACAGTCGATTCACCCCTTCCTGATGGGCAACATGCGCCTTCTCGCGCGTATCAAACAAGCGCACGCCTACCGCATCACCTTCATTGATTATGGCCGGATAACCGACAAAAGACTGACCTTTCTGGGTAAACTGCAGGGTCTCGGGCAAATCATCAAATGCCCAGCTGATACACCCGGTCATGTTCAACTCTTCGGTGGCCATTTGATCAAAACTGTCACCCGCCTTGCCGGTATGCTGTTTTTGCAGTTTTTTCAGATCCCGTCCATAATCAATCGCCCTGCCCTTTTCATCGACCACGCGGTAATTCATTTTCAAATGATCAGGCAACACCTCGCTGTTCCATTCGTTCAAGGGAATGGATTCGCCGGTTAATTTTCGCAAGCGATTACTGAGCCATTCATACAACGAACCTTTAAAATCCGGCTCAATTTCCAAACAATGCTTCGCGGTCTGCGGCACCGGCACAAACTGTCGCCGTAAATGTTTGGGCAAGGCTTTAATCAAGGCCACGACCTTTTCTTCCAGCATGCCCGGCACCAGCCAGTCAAACGCCTGTGGCGTCAATTGATTCAACTGGTGCACCGGAATCACCGCCGTCACACCGTCTTCATCATGCCCAGGCTCAAAGCGGTATTGCAACTCGATACTTAAATCGCCAATCTTTTTTGCATCGGGATAATCCCATTCACTGACATGCTCTTCATCATGTCGGGTGAGATCTTCTTTGCTTAAAAACAGGATTTCAGGATTGTCTTTTTCCGCCTTTTTGCGCCATTGATCCAGCGTGATGCCATTCACCACCTCCTCGGGAATACGCTGATTGTAGAAGTGATACAGCCACTCCTCATCCTCCACCAGATCAACCCGTCGCCCCTTGTGCTGAATGTAACCAACTTCTTCCAGCAACTTTTGATTCGCCTTGTAAAACGGCGCATTGGTGAAATAATCTTGTGCCACCAACCCACTGCGCAGAAAAATTTCGCGCGCGGCTTTCGCATCCACTCGTTCATACGGAATCTTGCGCTTGGCCTGTAGCGTTAACCCATATAACAACGTACGTTCATACACGCCACAGCGCCCGGCTTTCTTTTCCCAATGCGGGTCGTAATGATTTTTTTTGATTAAATGCTGAGCGCATTCTTCAATCCACTGCGGCTCAATTTTGGCCACCGTGCGTGCATACACTTTGGAGGTTTCCACCTGCTCTGCCGCCATAATCCACTTGGGTTTGGCTTTGTGTTGACCTGAGCCAGGGAAAATAAAAAACTTCAGATTCCTGGCTCCCAGATATTCATACTGCTCATGTCGAAAACCAATATTAGAAAGCAATCCGGGTAATAAAGCGCGATGAATTTCCGCATACCCACTTTCTGCCACATTTGGTTTCAGTTTTAGCTCGCCTTTTACCACCTGCATAATCTGCGAATGGATGTCATACCACTCTCGCATTCTGATGTAAGACAGGAAATTTTCTCTGCAGTACTTACGTAGCTTGTTTTGTGACAGATGTTTTTTCTGTTCCTCGTAGGTATTCCAGATATTCAACAAGGTCAAAAAATCAGAATCCTCTGCTTTAAATACGGCGTGTTTCTGATCCGCCTGCTGCATTTTATCCGCAGGTTTTTCGCGTGGATCCTGAATGCTCAAGGCAGACACAATAATGGCCACTTCAGACAAACATTTATATTGGTCGGCGGCAATCAACATCATTGCCAGTTTGGGATCAGTCGGGATTTTCGCCAGCTGTTTGCCGGTTTCTGTCAGCTTGCCCTGTCTATCCAGCGCATGCACTTCATGTAGAACATTCTTCCCATCGCGAATCATTTTGTCTTCAGGCGGTTCAACGAAAGGAAAGTCTTCTATATCGCCCAGATTCAACGCGCTCATCTGTAAAATGACGGATGACAAGTTGGTACGCAGAATTTCCGGGTCGGTAAATTCAGGACGCGCCTTATAATCATCTTCAGAATACAAACGAATACAAATCCCATCGGCCACCCGCCCGCAACGACCGGCACGCTGATTGGCACTGGCCTGGGAGACTTTTTCAATCGGCAATCGCTGAATTTTACTGCGATGGCTATAGCGGCTGATACGCGCATGGCCGCTATCAATCACACAGCGGATACCCGGCACAGTTAACGATGTTTCCGCCACATTGGTGGCCAACACAATGCGCGCCCCCCCTTTCGGCTTGAACACCCGTTCCTGCTCGCTAACACTGAGCTTGGAATACAGCGGCAAAATCTGGTAGCGTTTACTAAAATGTTTGGTCAGGGAATCCGCCGTTTCACGGATTTCGCGCTCGCCATTAAGAAAAATCAATATATCGCCCGGCATATCGCGGTGTAATTCTTCCACCGCATCCAGAATTCCCTGCTGTAAATCCGCCGAGGTTTCATCATCCTCTTCAATCAAATCAATCGGGCGATAACGTACTTCAACCGGATAGGTGCGCCCAGAGACTTCAATAATCGGCGCATTATCAAAATGATTGGCAAAGCGTTGCGGATCAATAGTTGCCGAGGTTATCACCAGTTTCAGATCTTTACGCCGCGGCAACAACCACTTCATATAACCAAGCAGAAAATCAATATTCAGGCTGCGTTCGTGCGCCTCATCAATGATGATCGTGTCGTATTGCTTAAGGTAAGGGTCGTTTTGTGATTCTGCCAACAAAATACCATCCGTCATCAACTTAACCAATGACTGTTGATGGGTTTTATCGTGAAAACGCACTTTATAACCGACTGATTTACCAATAGGCTGCCCCAATTCTTCTGCGATACGATCCGCAACTGTTCGCGCCGCTATACGACGCGGCTGGGTATGGCCGATAAAGCCACGTTGCCCGCGCCCGACAGATAAACAAATTTTTGGCAACTGAGTGGTTTTCCCCGAGCCGGTTTCACCACAGACAATCACCACTTGATTGTTTTTTATCAGCTCAGCTATTTCATCTTTCTTACCACTGACCGGTAAATCTGGGAAGTTGATCGCGGGCACACTGGCTTGCCGTTGTTGTTTACGTCCAATAGAGCGAGAAACCCTATCCGCCAAGGCCTGCACCTTATTCGGCGCAAGTTTGCCTTTGCGATAGTCATTTTTCAAACGGTTTAACTGCGATCTGCAGGCGTGCTGATCGGCACTCATGCAGTCGGCAATCTGGCGGGCGAGTTGTTGTAACAGGTCGGACACTGAATTCGTTTACAAAAAGTTCATTATTATAACCCAAGCCAACTGATGCAATAACTTGAGCATTTTAAATAGCATGGGATTTGCAGCTTACCGATCAAGCCAATTAACACTGTTTAATTTTATTGAAAAAACCTGATCCGTTCTGTTTTTCCTGCAGCCCTTAGGCTTTCTACTCTTATCAAAACTGGCATATTGTGTGCCTTTTTTAAGTTTTGATTTAATTCTTTAGGGCTTATATGAAATTGTTAACATCTATGTTGTATGGTTCTGTCGCTTACTGTTGCCTTGTTCCTGCAGTGCAAGCAAGCAGGGTAAAAGTTACTGGCAATATTTTTTATACCGAACAGTTCAATCCTGAAAGCGGTCAGAATGAGTCTGGCACGACCTTCGATGCATGGAAAATCAACATGCTGAATGGCGGCACGTTCAAGGTAAATGTACTGGCATTTGAAAGCACCAGTAATGACGTTATCGATGCTGCCGATATCAATGGTGATGGCGAATTTACCTATCTGGATCCCGATACCTATTGGTATCTAAATACCGGTAATCCAATAAAAGCTGATGATATGCTGGCGCGCTGCGATGATATTGGAAATAACTGTAACAGCATAGATACGCCCAGCATAAAACTCGACAGTCTGTCTGAAGCAGAAGGCGCAACTGATGGTTCTATCCATTTCAGGCGCGATCCCGCGTTTGAAGTGACCCTGGCTGCAGGTGAATATCTCTACCTCATGGCAGATTATCGTTTAAGTCCTGACGATGCAGAAGACGGCTTCGATTTCGGTAACAGTATTCGCAATACCGAAGTCGGCGGCCATGCCGATTATCAAATTACATTCAGCTCAGACACATTAAACTTTACCGTATCCGACAAAACCATTAACGTGTCTGCTGTTCCTGTTCCTGCTGCCGCATGGTTGTTTGGCAGCTCGTTGATTGGATTATTCGCTCGTAAAAGATACGCATCCGCATAACATAACTTCGTTAGCGATTAATAATCAATTCAGACGTTAATACCCCATTTTCAACGATTTGTTAAAAAATGGGGTATTCATTCAATGCAAGTCTCATGGCGTTTACTGTTTGGTTTGTTAATCAAGCCAAACTTTTTTATCCAGCGTATTCTATCCAGCAGCATAAAATAGCATTAAAACGTTGCTATACTGTTTTTAGTCATCCCTCGGTTTCGCTTATGCTTTCTTCTGCAATTCCATTTCATTCAGTCTCTATCACACCAAAGCCTGGTCAGGCTAGTGATGCAGAACACAAGCACGCTACCCACAAAACAGACCAGGAGCTTACCACCGAAGAGGAAAAAATCGTCGCGCAAATGAAAGCGCGCGATAGCGAAGTCAAAACCCATGAGCAGGCACATATCAATGCTGCTGCCGGTTTATCTGTAAGTGGCCCCAGTTATACCTATGCAACCGGACCGGATGGTACAAAATACGCGATTGGCGGTGA
This sequence comes from Methylococcaceae bacterium, assembly GCA_006844705.1. GTDB lineage: Bacteria > Pseudomonadota > Gammaproteobacteria > Methylococcales > Methylomonadaceae > Methylomarinum. Next base: position 72,580 of record SPJS01000061.1, read on the forward strand.
AGTCAATATCGATGTGTCACCGGTTGAAGGTGATCCTGAAGCCACCGTCCGCAAGGCGGAGCAGATCAGACGCGCTGCACTCGCACCAGCGCAACCCTCCTCCCAGGATCATAAAGTTGCTGCGGGGGCTACGACTATGGCAACTAAAGCCAGAGCTGAGTTATTTGCACAAAATTCATCAGGATCAGAACCTGAAAATCACGTTGATTTTCTCGCCTGATTAGCGTGTATACGTCGCAATCTCTCTGATATCATCAATTTTTTGCGCCAACCACACGCGATCAACATCAAAATCCGGCGTTTCATCTAATAAGGTTTTGTTGATATTTTCTAGCATTCCTTCTACATCCTGACCTTTGAGTACCAAAATTTCCGCATTGATCAATGCGGAGTCCAACGCAAGACGTTTAATATTTCTCTGGATATTGATAAACCCTTCTGAGCCAGATTTTTCTTGTCGCATCAATACAACGTTCTGGCCAATATTTTCCTCAACCAACGCTTTGCGAACTTCCAAACCTGCGAGCAATTCAGCAGTTGATGCTAAAACGTTTGTTGGTGTAGCTTCTGTCGTGTTTGTGTACATGATCATGATATTCTCCTGAAAGTATGGCATTAAGCTTACAGGTGAAGGCTTACATCCGCAGTGAAGAGCTCCATATCGGATTTGAGAAATAATACCCTTTTCAACCGCGCAAACATTAAAAGTCGTTGATTACCCATCAAAGGTCATCTTTAACAAGCTATGCCGAACGGCTCAGGTAGACAGCCTTCGTTTTCGACGACTACCCCGTTGCGACGACTATCCGTTGAAACCAATTATGTAAGACTGTGTCAGCCTCCATAAACAGCAATTTCTCTAATATCATCCATTTTTTGAACCAACCACATCCGGTCCACATCAAAATCCGGCGTTTCATCCAGCAATGTCTTTTTGATATTCTGTAGAATACCTTCGACCTCTTGACCTTTTAATGCGCCAATTTCGGCATTAATTAACGCTGAATCCAAAGCCAGGCGTTTAATTTTGCGTTGAATATATTGAAACTCCTGAGTAAGAGGCCATTTTTTCTGCAAAAGCAAAACATTTTGACGCTTTTGTTCCTCCACCAATTCACTGCGAATTTGCAATCCAGCTAACATTTCAGGGGTAGAATAAAAAGTATTGGATTTTGAATGTTTAGTTGCTTCTGCACCCATCATCATGATGTTCTCCTATTGATTTAGTAACAGCTTACAACCGGGAATGTCCAATTGCAGTGAAGTACTTCATAAGTAAATTGAGAAAAATCACCATTTTCTCCTACCTTCACACGTGCTAATCACACCAGGGCCTATAGGTGGGATAAAAGGGGGAATATGGATAGCGACCATAATGAATTGACCCGAAGCCATACCTGTAATTACCACGATAATAAGGATAATACGGGTGATAATAGGCGGGAGCGGGTTTATAAGCCGGCCAAATATGATATTCCGCAAGATCCACTAACGGTATGGCAATATCCCGCTGATCAACTTTCGTCATTTTCATTCCAATAAATGAACCCGCCACCGTAATTTCTGTATCCTTTTTGAAAATTTCAGGATCAAGAAACCCGCTGCTTTTGACACTAAAACGTCCACTGGCAGCCTGACTCAATTTAGGTCGACCATAATAGCCCAAAGGATAAGACATCACCTGAACAACTGTTTCATGCGCATCATTGTTAACCTCTATGACAGTGCCTCCCCAGCGAACAGGGTAATTTTGATAGTGCTTGTTCTGCTCACTTACTTGACCAGGTTGTATATCAACGGTCGGCGGGGTTTTGATATTGACAGGTAAATTAGAACAGGCCTGTATCAATAGCAATCCAACGATCCAAATGGGCTTCATGATTTTCCCCTTTCACTTAATGTGTGTTAACGACTGTCATCAGAAACAGGAAAAAGTTAACTTCCTTTTCTTTTTCTCAATTACTGATCACCATCGACAATTAATAGTTCCTTTTCATTATCTGGTCAGCGCCGTAAAAGGGTTCTTCTCATATTTTTTAAGTGAATTATTTACTTACGGTTTTGTACTAAACGTTTAGGATCTACTATGTAATTTGGTTAAAGCTAAGTTTGCACCCATCAAAAATCTAAAGGTAATCATCATGAATGAAAATACTTTACAAAAAAACAGAAGTTTTGACGGTCGAAACAATAATGTAAAACACCCTGAATGGGGTTCTGCAGGAACCGTATTGTTACGCCAAGGGGATGCTGAATATGATCATAATGACCTAAGCCCCAGAACAGTAAATCCCAGGCTTATCAGTAATACAATTTGTGCCGCACGCGACATCCCCAGTGAAAATAATTTAACTGACTTCACTTGGGCCTGGGGACAGTTTCTAGATCATGAAATCGATCTCAGTCCGGAAAGTGAAAGCGAAACGATGAATATTAACATCCCTGAGGGCGTACACGTCCCCGACGGCGTCGAACCACAAGGGGCTCATATTCCATTCAAACGCTCTGAACATAAACTTAAAGAAATATTTAAGTGTATTGAATTTGATTGGCTTGATTTCCTTGGCTGGTTTGATGATGACAGCTGCGATGGATCAAATAGAGAACAAATCAATGTGCTATCAGCTTATGTCGATGGCGCTAATGTTTACGGTGCCAACTGTAAGCGAGCCACTGCGCTACGTCGCCTGGATGGTTCTGGCAAACTGAAAACAGAATACTCACCTTCTGGTGATTTGTTGCCTAAAAATCCTGGAGGCCTGAATAATGCGAAGGTGCCTCCTCATGCACCTGATGAACGATTCTATCTGGCGGGCGATGTCAGAGCGAATGAACACGCCGTGCTTACCAGCATGCACACCTTGTTCGTGCGTGAACACAACCGTTTGTGTGATGAAATTGTGCAACGCTTTCCTGAGCATTTCTCATACAACCAGAAACACCTGCTTGATGAAGCGGTCTACCAAGCTGCGCGTAAGGTTGTAGGAGCTTGCATGCAAGTCATCACTTATGAGGAGTTTTTACCCGCCTTATTGGGTGATGATGCCTTGCCTGACTACTGTGGCTACAATCCACATATAAATGCAGGAATTATGAATGAATTTTCCACCGCATTTTATCGTCTTGGTCATAGCATGTTGAGTGAAACCATTATTTTGGGTGGGAGACATCGCGGTGAAGAACTGCTAAGAAATCTGTTTTTCAATCCCGAACGCGTTGAAAACTCTGGCATTGAAACATTTTTAACAGGGCTGCATGACCACAAAATGCAACGCATAGATCGACATATTATCGATAGTGTTAGAAACTTTCTGTTTAACCCGCCAGGCAGCCCTGCCCTAAATATGTTCCTGGACCTTGCGTCATTAAATATCCAACGCGGTCGCGATCATGGTTTACCCGGTTACAACACCTGTCGAACTGCTTATGGTTTATCACACAAAGATTCTTTCGCAGACATAAGTTCAGACCCTGAAACTCAACAGGCTTTGGCTCAAGTTTACACCAATGTCGATGAAATCGACCCCTGGATAGGCGGGTTGGTAGAAGACCATGTGCCGGGTAAAGCGGTAGGTGAACTTATTGCAGCTGCTTTAAGCGAGCAGTTTATCCGCTTGCGCGATGGCGATCGTTTTTGGTGGCAGAATGACCCGGATTTCATCTTATCTTCTGAAGGGATGGGGAAAGAAGTCGCCACTACAACGTTAAGTCACATCTTGAATAGAAATTTGAATGGTGTAGATTTCCCCGAAGATGTGTTTCATTTAGGCTAAGCGACCTGTAGTAAACAGGCAGCCCCATCACTCGCGCAGGAACATCACCGCAAATCCCACGCCCTGTTCAACTCTGATCACCGTCACCGTTTGAACAGGTGCACCTTCAAACTCCAGGGTTTGAACACTTAATTGATCTCCCTCTTTATATGTAATTTCCTGCTTTAAATGTATAAATAGTCCGGTTTCAGAAAAATCACGTAACCTTGCCGTTACTGATTCTCCTGAAGTTGTCGTTACTTTCACATCTGCAAAATGTTTTAATCGGGGGTACTTTCTATGATCAGCCATCTCATAAACTCAAATCCATATCCTTTAATAATAGATTGGTCTGGCTATTTTTAAATTCTAAATTTACTTTTTCCAACATTTCATAGTAAGGAGCCAATGCTTCTGTATCCGGCAGGGCATTGTTTCCTGAAATTTCGAGTGCTTTAATAATGGTAAATACCGTCATGCTGTTGATGTCATAACCAGGCTGATATTGAACAGACTCGACATCTTGACCATTAATCGCAACCACTAAATGTCCATCCAGCAATGAATACAAGGTATGTTTCACCACGGAAAGTGGCAATTCCAGCATGCGACTGATGTCATCCGCATTTAACGCGGGTTCTCCATGACTGAATCTATTGATAATTAAATGCATCACCCGCAGCGCAATCGCCTTTCTAATTGACAGGCTTAAATCTGAAAAGCGTTCATTGTGACAATAGCTGGCATAATTTTGAATATAAAATGCAACCTGACATCCCATTAACACGACCGACCAACAAATTTGCAACCACACCAGAAATAACGGCAAAGCAGCAAAACTACCGTAAATCGCGTTATAACTGGACGCACCAATCTGCAAGGTCAAATAGGCCCATTGCACCATCTGATAGGCTACCCCTGTAACGCCCCCTGCGATAAACCCGGCTTTGAGCGAAATCTGGCGATTGGGAATAAACAAAAAAATAAAACTGAATAACAATGCCATTATCACGATTGGCAAACACCCCAGACCAAGTGCAACCAGTTGTTTGCCTGCCTCATGCAAATTGATCACATCCATCAGGTGGGTTAACTGGGTTTTAATCAAGACCGTTAAACTGCCGGATGTAATCAGTAACACAGGTGCCAACATCATAATAGATAAATAATCCGTCACTTTTCGTGCCAGCGAACGCCCTTTTTCAATCTTCCAGATATGGTTGAATGATTCTTCAATATTGCCAATCACCTTGATCACGGTCCAGAGCAAAACCGCCACACCAATACCAGCAACTACACCGCCTTGGGTATTGGCCAGCATGTTTTCAGCAAATTCAATCAGCTGCAGCATTAAACCGCCTTGCTGTGGATTTTTATCAACCAATTCTTCTCGCAACATGCTTTCAAAACCAAAGCCCTTGGCGATACCAAACAACAGGGCTATCACCGGCACAATGGATAACAAAGTAAACAACGTCAATGCCGCAGCACGCAAACTGCACAAGTCCTTAACAAAGCCATACACCGACAATAATAAAATGCGCGCTGATTTAATCATTACACCCCGAGCACCGGCTAATTCAGACTCTGGAATCAACCAGATCTGATCACTAAAAAAATCTTTAGATTTGCTTATCATGGGAAAAACATCCGTGATTACGTGAAAGTTTAAAACTATGTTAGGGTACCGCATATCTTGAGAATTGAGGACACCTTGATGATGGCTTTTTTTCGCATACCCACTTTCTTGCTGTTGACCCTACTGCCCGGTTTAGCCTGGGCTAACGCATGGCCCACCCTCAATATCACTGAATTACTCAAAAGCACCCCACTAATCAGTCACGCCATCACTATTCAACATGACCCTGTTTATCAGGCTGAAAAACAATACAGCGCTTATGCATTAAAAGAAATCTTGGACGTTTTAGGTCAAAACTATCCTGGAGAAAAACAAAAAGCCGTGCTGATATTTACCGCCAGTGATGGCTATCAAAGCACCTTGCCCTACCCTGATGCGGTTAAAGAAAAAGGCTATGTAGCCTATCAGGACATAGATGCAGAACAATCCCAATGGCTACCCTTTGCCAGAGGCAAAAAACAAAAAACCCCTGCGCCTTTTTATTTAGTCTGGCAAAACCCTGGTTTGAGCGAATGGCAATACCCCTGGCCCTACCAGCTGACCCACATTTCAATGCAACCGACGACGAGCTACTATTCCGCCATAGCTCCAACACAAGCTTCCGCACAACACCAAAATGGCTTTGAACTGATCACCCGCTATTGTTTACGTTGCCACAAGATCAAAGATACCGGCGGCAATGTGGGGCCCGCTTTTGATCAACCTGTTCATGTCACAGCTCGCTATGACACCGACATGCTGAATACCATCATTCTGGATGCACCCAGCGTATTTTCTTCCACCAAAATGCCGGCTTTTAACTCCATTCTGTCTACAGAAGATGTTCAGGATATATTGCTCTATATGAAATTACTCGAAGAGTATTAATTTAATCAATTATACCCATACTTCCCTGATGCCCTCATCAACATCATTTATTGGATATACGCAAATTTTCTACAATTTCAGCATAGTAAGCCTGCCGGTTAACCGTTAGAATATGCGGTTTTTTTAGTTATCGATAATTCGCATGAGAACCTCGCAATTTCCACTGAGTACGGTTAAAGAAGTCCCTGCAGATGCAGAAATCGCCAGCCATAAATTAATGATCCGTGCCGGGCTGATCCGCAAACTGGCGGCCGGGTTATATACCTGGTTGCCATTGGGCCTGCGGGTTTTACGCAAGGTGGAAACCATCGTTCGCGAGGAAATGCAAAACGCCGGGGCGCTGGAAGTGCTGATGCCTTCCCTGCAACCGGCGGAATTATGGCAGGAAACCGGCCGTTGGGAGCTGTACGGCCCCGAACTGGCACGTCTGCAGGATCGTCACGAACGTGACTTTTGCCTGGGGCCTACGCACGAGGAAATCATCACCGATCTGGCACGGAACGAGCTGAAAAGCTACAAGCAGCTGCCAATTTGTTATTACCAGATCCAGACCAAAATCCGCGATGAAATTCGTCCACGCTTTGGCGTGATGCGTTCGCGCGAATTCATTATGAAAGACGCCTATTCATTTCATCTGGATCAGGTCTCTTTGCAGCAAACCTATGATGTCATGTATCAGGCCTACACAAATATATTCAACCGCTTTGGCTTAAAGTTTCGTGCGGTGATTGCTGATTCCGGCTCAATTGGCGGCGCGATTTCGCATGAATTTCATGTGCTTGCGGATTCCGGCGAGGATGCTATCGCCTTCTCCGATCAAAGTGACTACGCCGCTAATATTGAAAAAGCCGAAGCTGTTGCCCCTGCTGACCATCGTGCAGCCGCCACACAATCACTGGAAAAAGCCGCCACCCCTGATCAACACAGTATTGATGACGTCAGCGCCTTTTTTTCTATCCGTGCCGAACAGTGCCTGAAAACCTTGATCGTTAAAGGCGAAGAGGATGAGCTAATCGCGCTGCTGCTGCGTGGTGATCATGACTTGAATGAATTGAAAGCGGAAAAAATCGCAAGCATCGCCTCCCCGCTGCAATTTGCCAGTGATGAAGAAATTGTGGCGGCCTGTGGCTGCAAACCCGGCTCCATCGGCCCGCTGGGACTGGATATTAAAACCCTTGCCGACCGCAGCATAAGCAATATGGCAAACTTTGTCTGCGGGGCCAATGAAGACGGCTTTCATTTTAAGGGCGTTAACTGGGATCGCGATTTGCCCTTCCCTCCCCAGATTGAAGACCTGCGCACTGTCGCCGATGGCGATGTCAGTCCGGACGGTAACGGAACATTAAGCATCGCCCGCGGTATTGAAGTCGGCCATATTTTTCAGCTGGGTACCAAATACAGTGAAGCGATGCAGGCCGGGATTACCAATGAAGCCGGTAAAAACCAGATCATGATCATGGGGTGTTACGGTATCGGCATTACCCGCGTGGTGGCCGCCGCCATTGAACAGGGACATGATGACAACGGCATCATCTGGCCAAACGAACTGGCACCGTTTCAAGTGGCGCTGTGCCCAATGAACATGCATAAATCTGAACGTCTGCGTGAAGCCGCCGAAAAAATCTACGCCGATTTGACGACTGCTGGCATTGATGTGTTATTCGATGATCGTAAAGTGCGTGCTGGTTTCATGTTCTCGGATATGGAACTGATCGGCATACCGCACAGGATAGTGCTGGGTGACAAGGGGCTGGACAAGGGCCTGGCAGAATACAGGGCCAGAACGTCTTCAGAGAATCAGGATATTCAGCTGGATGACGTGGTTACATTCATAAAACAGCAATTGGCCTAAACGTTACGCAACAGTTCAGTCGATGTGCTGTACACACAAAAAACCCCGGTGTATGCCGGGGTTTTTGTTTGCAGATCAGATTTGTCTGAACATCACCTTCATCGCACCACATTTAGGGCATTCCCAATCTTCAGGAACATCTTCCCATTTTGTGCCTGGTGCTATTCCACTGCTTGGATCACCTTTTTCTTCATCATAAATGTGACCGCAGGTTTTACATTTAAATTTTCTAAATTCAGCCATTGTTATTCCTTAGTTTGGATAAAAAGCGGTTTGATTTTAGCTTATGGCTTTTAACAAAAAAACCCTGAATTGTTTACGACTTTTATGCCAGCCTGTTTAACCCGGCACTTCCCGCCACTCACACTTGTCCAAGATTTTATTTGATCATTTATTATGAACCACCCCTTGCGCGACGCCCTGCTTATTATCCACCTGCTCCTGGCTGCATACGCTCAGGCCGACACCATTGAGGTCGGCCAGTTTTCCTCGGCCCGACTGGACAACTGGGAAGAAGAAGTCTTCAAAGGGCATACGCACTACAAGATAATTTCTCTTGATAATAACAACGTGTTGACGGCCACCAGTGATCACTCGGCTTCTGGTTTGTTTAAAAAGCAGCAGATTAATCTGAACAAAACGCCTTACCTCAACTGGCGCTGGCGTATTAAAAACCATTTGCCTGCACTAAACGAACATACCAAACCTGGTGATGATTACGTAGCGCGCCTCTATATTGTGGTCGATGGCGGATGGGCTTTCTGGAACACCCGGGCAATCAATTATGTCTGGTCATCCAGCCAGGATCACGGCAGTATCTGGCCAAACGCCTTTGCAGGAAAAAATGCCATGATGCTCGCACTGCGTAATCAACATGACTCATCAGACACCTGGTTTGTAGAAAAACGAAACATAAAACAGGATTTTCAGTCATTATTCGGGGACACCATTCACACCATTGATGCCATTGCCATCATGACAGATACCGACAATGCAGGCGGTCAGGCAACCAGTTATTACGGCGACATCTATTTTACAGCTGATTAACGTAAACGAGGCTGCAGAACAACCTCAAGGCATGATTTTTAAACCCAAAACCCAGCCAAGATTGGTAATTCCACCTGAATTCACGCTCGGTATTGGCTCAACCCTTTCAATTTAAGGCCGTTCTCCGCGGCAATTTTTTTTTCGATAGTTTACATGCGAAGGGTTTTCTACTGCCAGAATACCTGCTTCAACAACACAACTGAACTTCCATTAAAAATGGATCTACTTAAACGAACGGCGCTGCCAGCCGTCAACGTGAACTTTTGTATGGTGCCGAGGAGAGGACTTGAACCTCCACGGGGTTGCCCCCACTAGCACCTGAAGCTAGCGTGTCTACCAATTTCACCACCTCGGCAGGGATGAGCTTGTTACGAAGAGCCGCGTATCATAATTCTCCCTCTGTTTTTTGTCAAATCATTAACATCTATTCGGTATTTTCTTGTTAAAACATATAAACATCGCTGAATGCCAACTCATCAAAAATGATGTTTTAATCTGATTTTGAAGAAAAATATGGTACTGTTTGGGAATGGAAACACCTAATACTCAAATGAGATGAGCGATAGTCCGGATCATGGATCTGATAACAAACCATATGTTGACCCTTATGCTGCCAGGGAAGCGGAAAAATATGACAAACCCATACCCAGCCGTGAATTAATCCTGCAATTAATTACCGAGACGGGTAAACCGTTACGCCGTCAACAAATCGCCGAACAATTCGGTCTGCATTCTGAAGAAGAACTGGAAGCCTTACGCCGCCGCTTGCGGGCAATGGAGCGTGATGGGCAGCTGGTGTTTAATCGCCGTCAAAAATACTGCCTGGTTAACAGCCAAAGCCTGATTGCCGGGCGCGTGCTGGGGCATGCCGATGGTTTCGGTTTTTTGCAGCCGGATGATGGCTCGGATGATCTGTTTCTGTCACCGCGTGAAATGCGCAGTTTGATGCATCATGATAAAGCTGTGGTGCGCATTCAGGGCATAGACCGCAAAGGACGGCGGGAAGGCGGACTGGTTGAAATTCTGGAGCGCAATACCCGTCAGGTGGTCGGTAGATTATTCAAGGAACGCAGTATCAACTACGTGATTCCGGAAAACAACAAACTCACGCAACATGTCCTGATCGACAAGGAAGATCTGTATAACGCCAAGAAAGGCCAGATTGTCATTGCCGAAATCACGGAATACCCCACCTCCTATAGCCAGCCGGTCGGTAAAATCATTGAAATTCTCGGTGATCACATGGCACCGGGCATGGAAATCGAAATGGCGATTCGTTCTCATGAGCTGCCGCATGAATGGCCCCAGGATGTGCAGGATGAAATTGCCTCGTTAACCGCAGAAGTCCCGGAACAGGCCAAACAGGGACGCACCGATTTACGCGATATTCCATTGGTGACCATTGACGGCGAAGACGCACGCGACTTTGACGACGCCGTGTATTGCCAGAAAACCGACAAAGGCTGGAAATTACTGGTGGCAATTGCCGATGTCTCGCATTATGTTGAAGTCAACAAACCGCTGGATGTAGAAGCCAAAAACCGCAGTACCTCGGTGTATTTTCCAGAACGCGTTATTCCCATGTTGCCGGAAATTCTGTCGAATGGTTTGTGTTCTCTGAACCCACAGGTTGATCGTCTGTGTATGGTCTGCGAACTGTATATCAACCAGGAGGGGCAGGTGTTTCGCTCGCGTTTTTTCGATGCGGTGATGCGCTCCCATGCGCGTCTGACATATACCGACGTATCCAAAATACTGGTTGATGACAACAAACGGCTGGCGAAAAAACATGCTGACTTGTTGCCACATTTGAAAGAATTGTACGCGCTGTACAAAGTGTTGCGCAAACAGCGTGAGGCACGGGGGGCGCTGGATTTTGATACCCAGGAAACGCAAATCATTTTCGGCGAAGACCGCAAAATTGACGAGATTGTGCCACGCGAACGCAATGATGCACACAAACTGATTGAAGAGTGCATGATTACCGCCAATATGGCGGCAGCGCGCTATTTGATTCGCCATAAAATGCCGCATTTGCTGCGCGTACATGAAGGCCCAGGGACTGAGAAACTGCTCAACCTGCGCACCTTTCTGGGTGAAGCCAGACTGCATATGGGCGGCGGAGCCAAACCGACGCCCCTGGATTACATGGCCTTACTGGAATCAGTCAAAGACAGAGAAGATGCCCATTTGATTCAGACAGTGCTGCTGCGCTCCATGTCTCAGGCAGTCTACAGTCCTGAAAAGAAAGGCCACTTTGGGCTGGCGCTGGACGCATACGCCCATTTCACCTCCCCTATTCGGCGTTATCCTGACTTGCTTGTGCATCGCGCCATTCGCCACTGTCTGCAAAAGAAACCACCCGAAGCGTTTGCCTATGGCCTGCCCGATATGCTGGTCATGGGTGAGCACTGCTCGGCCAATGAACGTCGTGCTGATGATGCGACCCGTGATGTAGTCAGCTGGCTGAAATGCGAATACATGACCAACAAGATCGGTGAAGAATTTAGCGGCTTGATTTCTGCTGTCACCGGATTTGGTCTGTTTGTCGAGTTACAGAAAATTTATGTCGAAGGGCTGATTCATATCTCCAACCTGCCGGATGATTACTTTCATTTTGATGCCACCAGTCATCAATTGATTGGCGAACGCACCGGCATTCGCTACCGATTGGGCGATAAGGTAAAGGTGCGTGTTGTACAAGTTAATCTGGATGATCGAAAAATTGACTTCGAACTCATCAATAGCAACCCCCGAAAGCGAACTTCTTTAAAAAAAGACAAAACGCCGCCACGCAAAGGCCCCAAACCTTCAAAAAAAACATCCCCATCTGGAAAATCGGGCAGAAACAAACCCGAAAAAAAGAAACAGAGTAGCAAGCCCAAAAAAAGCAGTACCCGTAAAAAACATAAATGACAGAAAATAAAATCTTTGGCATTCATGCCGCCCAGTCAGCCCTGGATTATTCTGCAAAAAAAATACATCACGCCTGGGTCGATAAACAACGCCAGGACAAACGACTCAATCGCTTAACCAACGAATTACTGGATCTTGGCATTACCGTCAACAAACTGAGCCGCAAAGAACTGGATAAACTGGTGGAGGGCAACCATCAAGGTATTGTGATTGCCATAGACATGCCTTCTTCACGTTCGGAAAATCAATTAAAACAAGATCTTAGCAGCATACAGGGCATGCCATTTTATCTGGTGCTTGATCAGGTACAAGACCCGCATAACCTGGGGGCCTGTTTACGCACGGCAGATGCCGCCGGGATACACGGCATCATCATCCCCAAAGACAATTCAACGGGAATCACACCGACAGTTTGCAAAGTCGCCAGCGGTGCTGCGGAAACCATCCCGGTCTATCAGGTTACCAATCTTGCGCGAACCTTGCGCTGGCTAAAAGAACAACAAATCTGGATTGTCGGCAGCAGCGGCAATGCCGAACAAAGCATATACCAGATGGATTTAAACATGCCGCTGGCACTAGTGGTGGGAACAGAAGGCACTGGCATGCGTCAGCTGACTGAAAAACATTGTGATTTTTTAACCAAAATCCCGATGCCTGGTCAGGTGGAAAGTTTAAATGTCTCTGTCGCGACGGGTGTAATGGTGTTTGAGATATTGCGGCAGCGGACAATGGCCACATAATATTTCTTTCTAAATACTCCCATGAAGAAAATAGTCATTGCCCTATTTCTTGTCCTGATCAGTACCAGCATATTAATTTTCTACCATTATGGAAGGACAATCTGGTACCCCGTTGCTGTCAACATCAAGGGAAAAAGAACGGTAGCTGAGGTCATAGATATTTATGGCGAAAAAACTAAAAATCAATTATCTCCTCTCTTCAAAAAAGCCGGATTGAAGTACCCGCCTGAAAAACTGGCTCTTGTTGCTTTTAAAGATACGCAAATACTTGAAATTTGGGCATCAGATAATCAACCCAGCTTCACATTGATAAAAAGCTATCCAATTAAAGCGGCCAGTGGCGTGTTGGGGCCAAAGTTAACAGAAGGGGATCGTCAAGTTCCTGAAGGTATTTATCACATTGACAGCTTTAATCCTAATAGCAGCTTTCACTTATCCATGAAGCTGAATTATCCCAATGCTTTCGACTTGAAATATGCAAAGCTAGAAGCCAGAAACGAACCGGGTAGTAACATTTTTATTCATGGAAAAGCTGTTTCTATCGGCTGTCTGGCAATGGGAGATGAGGCTATCGAAGAACTATTTTCTCTGGTTCATGCCACAAAAAGAGAACATACTACAGTATTGATTTCACCCACTGACCCATCAAAAAATCAGCTGATAGTTCCGCCAAAGGCGCCCTCATGGACAGGGAAACTCTATGGGGAAATAATGTCTAAATACCGTACGATTAATTCAGCTTATTATGTATCAAATTGATCATGCATACTGCAATAACGCAGGATGCGGTGGTGAAGGAACACCATCGAAGTTTAAACATGCGCTTCACAGTGTTGAGCACATCTTTCGTTTACCAGCTCTCCACATCTTTATCCTGGTTGTTTACTTCTTATCCGCTGAACACTGCCTGGCACAGTTCAATCCGCAACTGGCGGTGATGAACTGCAATAACTGCCATCCAAAAGCTGAGCTTAGTATCTACAGAGAAAACACCGAACAACTGTATGCTACATTATTGCAGTTTAAATATGAGCAACGCCCTGCCCTGATTATGAACCGGATAAGCAAGGGATTTAGCGATAATGAACTCAGACAGATTGCTGAATTTATTTCCCAAGCCGATGACCACTAACCGCAGACATTTTTTAAAGCTTGCGGCCAGCAGTCCGTTATTCCTTTCTACAGCGTGCACATCTAATCTAAACAAAAATTTTACAGCACATATTGTGATCATCGGAGGGGGGTTTGCCGGGGCGACTGCCGCAAAAACAATAAAGCTACTTGCTCCCGACCTCAAGGTTACGTTGATCGAGAAAAACCGACATTACTTTACCTGTCCAGCCAGCAACTGGGTACTCGGTGGATTTAAAACAGTTGACTCCCTGGCCATCGACTATCATCAGTTGTCGTCGCGTTATTCAATACATGTTATTCATGATTCTGCCATTGATATTGATCCGGTAAAACAATCCATTCAATTGCAGCAAGGCAGGACATTGAATTATGACCGCCTGATTGTTTCACCAGGCATTGATTTTAACTGGCAGATGATTGAGGGTTATCACCCGGGTTTTGAGAACATCATCCCTCATGCCTGGCAGGCAGGCGAACAAACCCGGCTATTGCAGCAACAATTACTGACCATGCCGGACAATGGACTAATTATTTTATCCATTCCCGAAAATTCTTATCGCTGTCCGCCCGGTCCTTATGAACGTGCCAGCCTGATCGCCTGGTATTGCAAACGCCACAAGCCCAAAACCAAAATCATATTGCTTGATCATAAACGTGCTTTTTCAAAACAGACGTTATTTGAACAGGCGTGGCGCAAGCATTATGGCTATGGAGAAAACGGTATGATTGAGTGGCACTCCATAACCGACAACCCGGTGAAATCTATCGATGCTAAAAACAAGGTGCTGGAAACTGATTTTGGAGATCGTTTCAAGGCCGATGTTATCAACTATATCCCGCCCCAATGTGCGGGCTTGATTGCCCAAAAATCAGGCCTGACCGATGAAAGTGGATGGTGTCTGGTGAATCCACTGACCAGCGAATCAAAGTTACAGCCAAATATTCATGTGATTGGCGATGCAGCCGAAATGACGCCTTTACCAAAATCTGCATTTGCGGCAAATTCTCAAGCCCAAGCCTGTGCCTTTGCGGTTGTCAGTTTAATCAAAGATCTACCATTGGCGGATCCCTTATGGATGAATACCTGTTACAGTTTGATTACCGATGACCAGGCCATTTCCGTTGCCCTGGTTTACACATTAAACAATAAGGGGGCGATTGAACAGGTTAAAGGTGCGGGAGGCGTTTCACAGGATACCCGTACAGAAGCATTACAAATGGAAGCTAAGTTTGCCAGGCACTGGTATGACGCAATTATCCAGCAAAGTTTTAATTAATCCGTCTTGTCTTACCCGCGAATATTCAACGTATAATTCAATATTTATAATCAATTTATTCATATGACCATTTCAACCGGAACTATTGAATCCATTATTCGCCAAGCTGGCGAACTGGCCATGCAGCATTATCATAATGTGGCTAATCTTGAAATTACCAAAAAAAGTGCCCGAGACCTGGTCACTGAAGCCGATGTGGCCGTTGAAGCCTTATTAAAAGAAAAATTGACTCAAGAATATCCTCAATTCGGTTTTTGGGGGGAGGAAACCGGGCAAACTGACAACCAGGACAGCCGCTGGATTGTTGATCCGATTGACGGCACCCATTCGTTTTCCAAAGGTCAGTATTTCTGGTCCATCAGTGTTGCCCTTGAGATTGATGGACAGCTGGAATTCGGCGCAGTCTTTGCGCCGGCACTGGATGATTATTATTGTGCTGAAAAAGGCAAAGGGGCATTTAAAAACGGCACTGCCATTCATGTGTCCAAAGAAGATGATTTAGGTAGTTCAATGATTGCCACTGGATTTGCCTGTTTACGATCGTATCTGGAAGATAATAACCTGGAGCGTTTTGCCCGAATTGCCCAGCTGACGACAGGGCAACGCCGCTTTGGCTCGGCCGCGATGGATTTATGCCTGGTGGCCGATGGTCAGGTGGATGCGTTCTGGGAACAGGAATTGAATTTATACGATGTTGCCGCCGGTGCATTGATGGTACAGGAAGCCGGTGGCACGATGACTAATTTCAAAGGTGAACAAGGCATCTTTCCCAAGCAAGTGTTTGCCACCAACGGGCTGTTATTACCCCAGCTGTTGCCATTAATGTAGGCAAGTTCCCGCACGTCAGTTTATAGAGCATTAGCTTTACCCATAACATGATTGAGGTAATATAAACCCCCAACTTTTATGAACCAAGGACCGAAAGATGAGTAAAGTCGTCGATGACGTTTTACAAGCGAATAAACACTATGCCAGCACATTTGGTGACAAGGCTGATCTACCGATGCCTCCAGGACGTCAATTCGCCATTTTAACCTGTATGGATGCGCGACTTGATCCGGCCAAATACGCAGGACTTGCAGAGGGTGATGCACACGTCATTCGCAATGCCGGCGGCAGAGCCAGTGACGATGCCATCCGTTCTCTGGTGATCTCTTATAAACTACTCGGCACCAAAGAGTGGTTTGTCATCCACCATACGGACTGTGGCATGGAAACCTTTACCAGCGAAATCATGGGCGAGTTGCTCAGCGGCAGTCTCAAAACCGCTTCGGTTGATGCCTCCGGCTGGCATGATTGCTGTGAGGGCGGGGGCACGACAGATGGCAAATACATCCCGTGGTTGACCATCACCGATCTGCAACAAAGTGTGGTTGAGGACGTAGAACGCATTCGCAGTAGCCCCATGGTGCCAGGTGATATTCCTGTCTATGGCTATATCTATGATTGTAAATCGGGAAAATTAATCGAAGTCCCTGCCGCCACTGCCGCGGGCACATGTTGTTAAACCAGGGATCAAGAGATGTTGCATGATGCACAACCTCTCATCCCCGACCGTATCATTTAGTTGGTTTTATTTTATATTGAACTGACACATTCGCTTCATACGTTAATTCATCGAAGGAAGAAGGCGTTTTCGTTTGAGGCGCAAATGAATCCGCCACTTCGATGCCCTCTCTTTTTGCCGCAACGTTCATACTCATCTGCCCCATCAACATAGCCCCCCGCGTGGCTCGGTGGGCTATCCTGACATCAGAAAAACTGTGTGGAATTAATTTCACCCCCAGGCTTTTTTCATAAAACGTCTTTTGTCGAATGACATCAGCCAGAGCCAGCTTTTTTACTTTTTGCTTAAACTGCTCTTTTTCTGTGTGCTCATAGGCAGCACCAGCAAAACCAACCTCATCATGTGCATCTGCCAGTTCAGCGACTATTTTTAAATGTTTTTCACTGAATACGCCAATTTTGATTCGATTAATGACCTTATACTGATTAGGTTCTTTACCGAACCAGCCATATTCTGGCGTTGTTGAAAATTTAGATGTATTAATATCTTCAGAGTTGATGCCGGCCTGAAGCAAATTCGCTTTGATGTCTGCACGGATTTGGGTATTCCTTGCAATGGCCTCAGCCATTTTTTCTTCTTCGGTGGTCACCACCAGACTGACCACTGCCTTGTCTGCATAAGCCTTTTCTTCGGCATGGCCCTGCAAACTGACCAAGGTGGGATGAGGGTAAACTATCTGGCGAACTTCATCCGGCGTGCCTTTGATTTCAGGTTGTGTAAGAATTGAAGCAGAGCAGCCGAATAGTAAAAATGAAAGTATGATTTGACGCATCGATTATCCTGTTAAGTAAAAAACAGGTCGTTCGACACAGGATGGAATATTAAGTTTCAGTATTGAGGGATAACCACGACAGGCAGCGATGATCATCCCTCAAAGGGGGATTAACCTGCTTTGGCGATTTCCGCACGCATGTTATCAATAATTTCCTTGTAATCAGACTTGCCAAAAATCGCTGAACCGGCGACAAAAGTATCCGCCCCTGCTTCTTTGATTTCGCGGATATTGTCTACTTTAACGCCGCCATCAATTTCCAGGCGAATATCAAAACCGCTTTCGTCGATTTTTTGTCTGACCTGACGCAACTTATCTAATGCCGAAGGCAGGAAGGATTGACCGCCAAACCCTGGATTCACAGACATCAACAAAATCATGTCCAGCTTGTCCATGACATAGTCCAGATGATGTAACGGCGTGCCTGGGTTAAATACCAGACCACATTTACAGCCATTGTCTTTAATTAATTGTAATGTTCTGTCGATATGCACAGACGCTTCCGGATGAAAGGTAATAATGCTGGCACCGGCTTTGGCAAAATCAGGAATGATTCTGTCAACCGGTTCAATCATTAAATGCACATCAATCGGTGCGGTCACGCCGTGCTTTCTTAATGCATCACAAACCAGTGGTCCAATCGTCAGGTTAGGTACAAAATGATTGTCCATGACATCAAAGTGTACAACATCAGCACCTGCTGTCAGAACATTATCAACTTCCTCGCCAAGACGCGCAAAATCCGCGGACAGGATTGATGGAGCGATCCAGTTTTCAGTCATTTTTATTATCCTCGGTGATGTAACAAAACGACTATTATAACCTGAACCCCGCGTGATGCGAGTGACATTCTGGTTTAAATGAGGCTGGCCGAACAAACACCGCTTTTAAATCCAACCCAAGAAGAAAAAGTCAATATATTTGCCCGACCAGCCTGTCTAACCATATCAGAAATTTCCCTTGTTTAGCTAATTGTTTGACATAGACGATGGTCAACGATCAGCAATTACTTTTACAATGCATTCATTATTCATCTAATGGTGAAATCATGTCAGATAATAGTCATTCCACATCACCTATCGTCTATTGGATGATTGGTATTGTTTTACTCGGCGTCTTATTTTTGATGTATCGGCAAAGTACCCCTGCAAGAATCATTGTAAAAACACATACCGTCAGCAAAGGACGGGTGAGTTCTACAGTCAGCAATACACGCGTCGGTACCATTAAAGCATGTCGTCGATCTTACCTGGCTCCAACAACTGGCGGACAACTGGCCCGACTGCTTACAGCCGAAGGCGACAAGATAAAGCAGGGGCAACTTTTAATGGAAATATGGAATAAGGACTTGCTGGCCCAGCAAAAGCTGCAACAGGCGACTATCGCCATGCAGCAGGCAAAAACCAGACAACGCTGTACTCTGGCGGGTGGGGCGCATCGCGAAGCCCGTCGCTTGCTGAAACTACGGCGTAAAAACCAGATCGTTTCAGAAGAACAGGTTGACCAGGCTGAAACACATGCCAAAGCGCAATCTGCCGCCTGCGCTGCTGCAAAATTAACGATTGACGTTCATCAGGCTGAACTGGAAAAAGTCAATGCCGCGATAGAGCAAACCCGGGTGTATGCCCCCTTTGATGGTATCGTGGCTGAAATCAATGCTGAATTAGGCGAATTTGTCACGCCTTCTCCCCCCGGAATTCCGACCCTGCCTCCCATAGATATGCTTGATATCAGCTGCCTTTACGTCTCAGCGCCGATAGATGAAGTGGATGCGCCGAAAATCAAAACCGGCATGTCTGCCTGTGTGTTGCTTGATGCGTTCACAGAAAAACGTTGTTCCGGCACAGTGACTCGCATCGCCCCCTATGTGCTGGAAAAAGAAAAACAGGCGCGCACGGTCGAAGTCGAGGTAAAACTCACCGACGCTAAAGATTTAACTGAATTGCTCCCGGGTTACAGTGCTGACATCGAAATTTTGCTGGCCGAAAAAAAACAGGTGTTACACATCCCGACGTCCACCATACTGGATGGACATCTGGTGTATAAAGTAAATAGTGACGGTCAGCTGAAAAAATCAAACATTACAACCGGCATTCAAAACTGGCAGTATACTCACGTTCTGACCGGGCTAGATGAGGGCGACCAGATCATCCTCTCCACTGCACAGGAAGGTCTGGCAGAAGATATCTTTGTCAGCATTGAAAATGATTGAACTGAACAATATTCATCGTGATTTTCAAGTCGGTGAGCAGACGGTTCATGCACTAAATGGTATCAACCTGTCTATTTCTGCCGGTGAATATGTCTCCATCATGGGGCCATCAGGTTCTGGCAAATCAACCTTACTCAACATCATTGCCTTGCTCGACCAGGCAACATCCGGTTCTTATTGTCTTGATGGGCATGATGTGACCCACCTGGATGAAACCATACTGGCTAAAACCCGACGGGAAAAAATCGGTTTTATTTTTCAGTTTTTTCACCTGATTCCACGGCTAACGGCCTATGAAAATATCGAAATACCCTTAACCCTGGCAGGTATTGCTCCAAAACTTCGCCGTGACCGGGTCACTTCAGCACTGGACGCCGTTGGCTTGACTGATCGGGCATCACACAAACCGGATCAGCTTTCCGGAGGACAACGGCAACGCGTGGCCATTGCCCGTGCCACCATCATGCACCCTGCGATATTACTGGCCGATGAACCGACAGGAAATCTAGACAGTCATTCCGGCATCGAAATCATCGAACTGCTGGAGCAATTTAATCAGCAAGGTGTTACCTTGTTGGTGATCACCCACGATGCCAGTTTAGGTCAACGTGCCCATCGAAATATCCGCATTATTGATGGGCAAAGCTCGACATGAGGATACAAGACACTTTCGCGCAGGCATTAACCGCTGTCATCACCCAACCGCTACGCACACTGTTGATCATTGTGGCCATGAGTATTGGTATCAGTTCCGTCTCGGTCTTAACGGCATTGGGTGAAAGTGCACGCAGTTACGTAATACATGAATTTCAGGCACTCGGTACGCATCTTCTGATTATCCTGCCCGGGCGGACCGAAACCACAGGAGGACAACCGCCTGTTTTTGGCGAAACGCCGCGTGATTTAACTTTGAAAGATGCTGAAGCGCTTATGCATTCGACACATATTGCTGCGCTGGCACCTGTCACGGTCGGATCAGCTCCGGTCTCTGTACACGGCCTGGAGCGCGAAACCACTATCATGGGCTCCAGTGCAGCGCTGCGTCGGGTAAGACATTTAAACATGGCCATGGGTCAATTTTTACCTGACACAGCGTTTGATCAACCTCGCCCTGTCTGTGTCATCGGCCAGACAATTCGCGAAGAGTTGTTTAGCAACTCTCCGGTTCTGGGACAATGGTTACGTATTAATGACCGGCGGTTTCAGGTGATCGGTGTACTGGCCTCCGAAGGCCAGTCTATCGGGGTTGGCCTGGATGAACTTGTGATTATCCCGGTCGCTTCAGCACAAACCTTATTTAACAATTTTTCCTTGTTTCGTATTTTGATTGAAAGCAAAAGTAAAGCATCCATGTATGCCGCTCAGAACGATATTAAACGGATGATTACATTGCGACACGATGGCGAGGAAGACATTACCATTATCACGCAGGACAGCATTGTAAATACCTTTGATGATATTCTGGCAGCATTGACCTTGATTGTTACCTGTATTGCAGGCATCAGCCTGCTTGTCGCCGGGATATTGGTGATGAATGTCATGCTGGTCAGCGTCACCCACCGTACCACTGAAATTGGTTTACTCAAGGCACTCGGTGCAAGTCAGCAGCAAATTATTGGACTTTTTTTAAGTGAAGCCGCCCTGCTATCTCTTGCGGGTGGCATTACCGGGTTAATCATTGGCCAGCTTTCATTGAAATTGTTACAACAGGTGTACCCTGATTTTCCCTTGCAACTTCCCCTTTGGGCGCTGCTTGCTGCACTTTCTGTAGCTGTCATCACCGGATTAGTATTTGGTATACTACCCGCCTATAAAGCGGCGCGCCTGGATCCCATCCAGGCCTTAAGTAAACGCTAGGAGGCTGTCGGGTATGGGGTTCGTAGCGAGGCGAGAGGGACATCGAACGGATTTTTTTGATCTTTTAGGGCACACAGGGGCCCCAGGTAACGAAAAAGACTGGAAAAATCAGCCGATGCCCCATCGCTGCAGTAGAATTTTCCATCCTCCGACAGACGCCTAGCATGCAGTTTCCTGATCTGATCCGATTATCCCTGCGCACCCTCAGCAGCCATCGCATGCGCACCATACTGACCACTCTGGGATTGATTATCGGGATCGCTTCGGTGGTGTTATTAACGGCAATGGGTAAAGGGATTCATCAGTTTGTACTCAAGGAATTCACCCAATTTGGCACGAATCTGATTGCCATTTTCCCGGGTAAAACCACCACTTTTGGCATGTCCGGTGCCACGATCAGCACGGTACGCCCATTGACCCAGGATGATGCTGTCAGTTTGCAGAAACTGGATCAAGTTATTTCCGCCGTGCCTCTGGTGCAGGGTAACGCCCGCATTGAAGCCGGTCACAAGCAACGTCGCGCCAATGTATTTGGGGTCAGTGCCGGTGTCCCCGAAGTATGGCAAATTAAAGTGCAGCAAGGCCGTTTTTTACCTGACGATAATGTAAATAACCCACGCGCCTTTGCCGTTTTGGGCAGTAAACTGCGCGCTGAATTATTTCCAAATTCCAACCCATTAGGTCAGCGAGTACGCATAGGAGCTGACCGCTTCAGAGTGATTGGAGTCATGGAATCAAAAGGACAAATGCTGGGCTTTGACCTGGATGATTCCATCTATATTCCGGCAGCCAAATCATTGGAAATGTTTGATCGCAATGGCGTCATGGAAATTGATCTGTTGTACAAACCTTCCCTTTCGTCCAATGAAGTCGAAACAGCTGTCAGGCGTTTATTGATTGCCCGCCATGGGCGCGAAGATTTCACTATTATCACGCAGGATCAAATGCTGTCATCACTGGATGATATTTTGAACGTACTCACGTTTGCGGTCGCCGCATTGGGGGGCATCTCCTTATTAGTCGGTTCGGTCGGCATCATGACCATTATGACCATCGCAGTTTCCGAACGTATTTCAGAAATCGGCTTATTACGTGCCATAGGTGCAGAACAAAAGACAATTTTCCAGTTGTTCTTATTAGAAGCCCTGACCCTCAGTACGATTGGGGGATGCACAGGCATTTTACTCGGCGGCTGTTGTGTCATTATGCTGCAACTGCTTTTACCCGAACTGCCATTGCAACTGGCCTGGGGCTATATCTTGTTCGCGTTTTTGTTATCATTGGTTATTGGGATGATCTCTGGCGTTTTCCCGGCCATCAAAGCCGCTCAATGGCAACCGTTAGAAGCTTTGCGCACCGAATGATAACGCTGGGTCAACCTGTTCTTTTATTATCCAAAGGTGATTTATGGCCGCAACAGAATCAAGCATGATGCCAATAGGAACGATAGCTCCCGCGTTCAGTTTGCCTGACACGCAATCAGGAACCACGCTCTCCCTGCAGCAATTGGCAGGTGACAAAGCAACTGTTGTGATGTTTATTTGCAACCACTGCCCCTATGTCATTCATATCAAACCTCAACTGATCGACATTGCCACCCATTATCGGGAATTAGGCATCAGTTTCATCGCCATCAGTTCAAATGATATTGAAAATTATCCGCAAGATGCGCCGGATAAAATGACTCAACTGATGAATGATTGGGACAATCCGTTTGCTGCCTATTTATACGATGAATCCCAAGACGTCGCACGCGCCTATCAAGCAGCATGCACCCCGGATTTATATGTTTTCGACCCACAGTTATCTTGTGTCTACCGCGGACGTCTGGACAACTCTACCCCCAAGAATGGTCTGCCCTTAACCGGCATTGATCTGCGTTCAGCATTAAATCATGTGTTAAAGCAAGAACCCGTTACATCAGAACAATTTCCGAGTATCGGATGCAATATCAAATGGAAAAATAATTGAATCATGAAAAGCAGGGAGAACCGGCAAGGCATCGTGGTCGTCAACACTGGTGAAGGCAAAGGCAAATCATCCAGCGCTTTTGGCATGGTGTTCAGGGCCGCTGGCTGGGGTATGAACGTCTGTGTCATTCAATTTATCAAAGGCCAATGGAAAACCGGAGAACAACAAGCCGCGGCCCGCTTTGACAATATTGAATGGCACGCCATGGGTGACGGCTTTACCTGGGATACCAAAAATCCCGAGCAGGATCTAAAAACCAGCCGTGAAATTTGGCAATTCGCCCAGCAAAAAATAAAGTCACAGCAATTTGACCTGGTTGTGTTGGATGAAATAAATTATTGCTGTGGCTATCAATGGCTCAGCGGCGAGGAAATCGCAAATTTTATCGCTCTCGAACGACCCGACTGGATGCATCTGGTGTTAACCGGACGAGAGGCCGCCAGAGAAGTCATCGATATCGCGCACACTGTCAGCTCAATGTCTCCTGTCAAACACGCTTTTGACCAAGGAATTGAAGCCACTCAGGGGATTGAGTTTTAGTGGATCTTCGCACTGAATTTTATACTTTATCTAGCATGACTCTCCTGGTGGTTGACGAATTTAATTATTCTGTCACAATCCCCGCTTTCTCATTCAGGAGACACTATGAGTCAAGCCATTCAATTAGTCACATTGTATTATCAAGCCTTTAATGAAGGTGACATGGAATCATTCTTGAATTTACTTACCGATGATATTGTTCACGATATCAATCAGGGGGAACGCCAGACCGGCAAAAAATTGTTCTCTGCTTTCATGGACAAAATGAACAAACATTATCGCGAACAACTGGTCGATATACGGATTATGGCCAATTCTGAAGGAACGCATGCGGCGGCAGAATTCACTGTATTAGGAGAGTACCTGGTAACAGCTGAAGGTTTACCTGAAGCGAAAGGTCAAACCTATCGTATATCGGCAGGGGCCTTTTTTGATTTTAAGGACAATAAAATTTCGCGCATTACTAATTATTACAATTTAGAAGACTGGAATAATCAAGTCAGCATTTAAACCTACCCTGTCTTCAAATTGATTGTCCATAGTAAAACTCACTTAAACTAATAAAATTTTTATCTTTTTCTTGTGAATAACTGTTTTAAACTTATTTGTTTTTTTTACTTATACAAAAAATTGTCATCTTTATTTGTCGTTAACAATTAATTCACATAGAATTATTGGTCTTTCTGGATCCTATAAATATTTATAATTCTAATTACTTTCCTATTCTAAAACCTGAGGAGTTCTAAAATGAATCAAACACAATTAATGATTGGTGCCGTTATTTTCGTATTTGTCGCCGGTTTCATTCTGGTTGGAAACAGCAAACAGCAATCGGTAGAAGATATTGAAAATGCGTCTATGGTTCGTGCCGTTGCAAACCTGACATCTATGGCCAACCAGAAATGTCCAAAATTAATCAAGCAAAAAACCGGCAGTCAGGTTTATTTCCCGAAAGATACTGAAAGCGATAAATCCACCTGGGTCACAATGACTTGGGAAGGTGCAGAGGGTGACAATTTTAAAACAATTGAATGTACTTTACATGCAGCATTAGGTGGCGTATCCAAATTAGTTATTGACGGTAAAACTGTAGTAGATAAAGACTTCTGATACTTATAACAATAAACCAGATAATTTATGGAACCTCTGATTAAGTTGGTTAGAATTTAGCTTGCTAAAAATAATTGGACTTGATCAGAGGTTCCTTATCTACTAACAGTCATTCTAGAGGTAGGAATATATGACTAGAGCGCAACACAAGGGATATCTGAAGGCCTGGAAAGATAATCGAGGATTCGGTTTTGTTAAGCCTGACGATGGAAGTCCGGATATTTTTATCCATATTTCGGCATTAAACAATATGGCAAGAAGGCCCAATAAAGGTGACACTATTTATTACAATATTGCACAAGATAGTGATGGTAAATACCGGGCTATTGAAGCCAGCATAGAAGGCGTTCCCACCCTGGAAGAAAAAAAATCTGCCAGCTTTAAAAAATTAATGGCATTATTAGCCACTGTTATCGGGTTAATCGGTGCGGCGTTAGCGATCATGTCTTCCCAGTAATCCTGCCTGCCCCTATCTGTCATTCAGTTCTGGCAGGTAGGTTTATTTTCTTTCGTTCTACTTGTCTTAAATAATAATTTATTGGGATAAATGATTATTTCGACTTACACTTATTCTTTTTACCAGGATTGACATAAGACAGTGACGGACTCTAACAAATGGTTGGCACTGACGTTTTTTATAACGTTCGGTGGCTTAATATATTTATTAGCCCCGGTACTATTGCCTTTTGCCATATCCGCAGCGCTCGCTTATCTGGGCGATCCTTTGGTAGACCGGCTGGAAGTAGTACACATCAAAAAATGGCAAATTGGCCGATCAACCGCAGTCAGCCTGGTATTCATTGTATTTCTGCTTATTTTTATCTCTGTTCTGCTCATCATTATTCCGGGGATAGAATCACAAATTACATTATTTATTCGCAAACTTCCTGTTTATTTAAACTGGATTAACAACGAGTTTTTACCGTTAATTAATCAGCGTTTTAACACCAGTATTGTACCGCTGGACAGCCAGAGCATCGTTCAGGTGATTAAATCACACTGGCAGCAGGCAGGCGGCGTGTTAACCACCATTCTGAATTCTGTTTCTCATTCCGGCAATGTTATTCTGCAATGGATGATGGACCTGGTGCTTATCCCGGTCATCACATTTTATTTATTACGTGACTGGGACATTTTGGTTGAAAAAACACATGCCCTGTTCCCCCGCCGTATTGCACCGGTGATTGGCAAACTGGCGAATGAATCAAACCAGGTACTCGGCGCTTTTATCCGCGGTCAGTTTTATGTCATGATCGCTTTGGGTGTCATTTACAGCTTTGGCCTGTGGTTAGTCGGATTAGAACTTGCTCTATTGATCGGCATGATGGCTGGTCTGGTCAGCTTTGTTCCCTATCTGGGCTCGATTATTGGCATATTAGCCGCCTGTCTTGCAGCATTGTTGCAGTTTCAGGATGTGGTCTACCTTGCTCCTGTGGCTCTGGTGTTTCTCATTGGACAAACACTGGAAGGTATCTTTCTAACGCCGTGGCTGGTCGGGGATCGCATCGGCTTGCACCCGGTTGCTGTCATTTTTGCCGTGCTTGCCGGCGGTCAATTATTCGGATTTTTAGGCATTTTACTGGCTTTGCCCATGGCATCCGTGATCATGGTGTTAATAAGGCATATTCACGACATCTACACTGACAGTCACTTCTACAGTGAAGAGAGTTGATGAAGATAAGCTGGCTTGTCATTTTCCTGTCTACAGTACTCACGACATCCCAGGCAAGTGACAGGGCGCTTGAACAACATCATGCAGATGACATCAGCCAGCGCCTTGTTATGGGAAATGTGGTCTGGCTGGGAGAAGGAGTACAGCGTTTTTTTTCACTGTATACACAAACGACCGATTCGACAAACCAGGGAACCGCGATCATTCTGCATGATGTTCAAGGCAACCCGGATCACAACAAATTAATTCACACCCTGAGAACCCGGTTGCCTGAACATCGTTGGGCCACATTAGCCATACAACTTCCCGTACTGGATGAACAGGCAAGTTACGAAGACTATTACTCATTGTTAGATGATGCAAAACGTCGCATCTCTGAAGCATTGGATTATCTGGATAAGGGAAATGTAAACAATACTGTCATCATCGGTTACGGAATGGGGGCATTAATGGGGTTATATGCGTTGCAGGAAGAAAACACGCGTATCAAAGCCATCGTCACGATCAGTCTGCATCATCCTGATGCTGATCATCCTCAGGTGAATCCGTTAGAGATCATCGGGAAAATCCGCTTTCCCATGCTGGATATCTATGCTGAAAATGATCTGCCTGATGTCCTGAAAAACATACGAAAGCGAAAACTGGCAGCCCGCACTCATCCACATTTCAGACAAGATAAATTAAACACCAATCATCGTTACCAGCATTACGAGCTCACGTTAAGCAAACGTATCTACACCTGGTTGACAGCCACTCTTCAAAATGAATGAGAGTAAGTGATGCAGTTACATCACTGAAATAACCAAGGCAAAGATAAAAACAAATATGACAACAAGCACCATCATCGCATTATCAGGTAATGTCTGTTTATACAAAGAGAGCTGATGCAAAAGCTCTGCTTTTCTATCAGGCGCTTGCCAAATAATTTTTACTTTTCCTTTCAATGACTTGTGCTCCCTCTCAGCCTCTTCACGTGCAAGCATGTCATCCAGTTTTGAATTCAAACTGCCACATTCAGGGCAGCGTGATTCCAGTATTTCCCTGACAAAACCGCAATTCGAGCATTTTAAAACATCAGTATTTTCGTGTTGTTTATCCATTAGACTTGAGAAATTAATCTGTCATTGTGAATTTTGGTTATTATATTACGCCATTTTCCCTTTCCCTAATAACCCATGATAGAAATCATTCTGGCCATTATTATCACTGTTTTACTCTTGTTTTGGTCAGACGATATCAAAACAAGGGAACACGCATTACAGGCGGTTCGACAATATTGTGATAAATTTGATTTGCAACTGCTTGATGAATGTGTCGCTTTGAATTTGCTGCGCCTACGTAGAAATAATGAGGGAAAAATGACGTTTTTCAGACAATATGAATTTGAATTTTCGGCTACAGGCATTGATCGATGTAAAGGACGGATCAAAATGTCAGGAAAAAATATTGATACGATTCAAGTAGATGTACACCCTATTTCGTAACACTTGTAAATTAGTCAGCTAACACCATTAAATTTTCTGGTTTTTTAGACTATGCTCAAGGATGTATTAAGTCAATCAGAAGACATTCAAAGCAATTTCTCAACAAATTTATGATAAAACAAATCAGCATCCTTTCCAGACCGGATTTGATTGATTTTGCTGGCAGCATTCATATGATTGAATCGTTTGATTGCACCTATGCAATCGCTCAAAGTATCAACGACCTGGACATTTCAAATAGCGATTTATTGCTTGTTGACGAACAACTGTATGCCTTTGATGAACTGAATGACTACTTCAAAAAAAGCAATGACGTTGATATCCTTTACGTCTTATTAACTGAACGAGAATCAGCAGCAGAACCGGCCAGTTATTACAACCCCGGGATCAACGATATAATCCTGCTTCCGTTTTCACCCAACGGAATCGCCCAACGATTACAAAATCTGCTGACCCTGCAACAACTGCATGCTGATAAAATACGTTGCAACCATCAATACCAGGCAGATAAAAAAGTTGCTGCGGGCATTTTCAATAAGATAATAAATGAAAAAACCTGCAAGACAACGGCTCTAACCAGCAATTTCTCCGATACGCATCTATGTAATGGTGATCTGTTTATAGCTTGTAGTACTCCAGAAAATCATTTGAATTTATTATTGGGTGATTTTGCCGGTCAAGGAATGGCATCCTTGTTAGTTGCTTCGCCAGTCGCCATGACTTTTCTTGAAATGTCTAAAAAAGGATTTAGCATTCTTGAAATCGTTGAAGAAATCAATACTAAAGTAAACACATTACTCCCCATAGATCTCTTTCTGGCGGCATCATTAATCGCAGTTAATCCTGATTCGCGTTCAATGCTTGTTATAAATTGTGGCATGCAAGATCATTTTCTGGTTGATTTTAAAAAGCAGAAAATTGAGCTGCTGCCTTCACACAATCCCCCTTTGGGCATTCAACAAACCATTTCTATTGAATCGCAAAAAGTTGACGTTGATGAACACCAGCTGCTCACGCTGATGTCTGAAAACATGATTTCAACAGGCATGGAGCACATGCTGTCCAGCTGCTTGGCAAACACCCACGAATTATCAGACCCGTTAAACGAACTCAAGCAAACCATAATCGATCATCATGCAGATAACGATTCATTATTTGCCATGCTGCATTGTGATATTAACAATATCCCGTGGAAAGAAGCTCCCAGTTCTGAACAAAACATCACTAATCCCCCCATTCCCTGGAAAACAATGTTGGAATTCAGGGCTGAATCTTTACAACACGTTAACCCAGTCCCCATCATAATGAACACCATTATGGAAATTCAGGGGCTGCAAAACGTCCAGCAGGATATTTTTATTATCCTGACTGAATTATTCGCAAATGCACTTGACCATGGCGTTTTAGGTTTAGAATCCAGCATAAAAAGCAGCCCCGAAGGCTTTATGGCATTTTATGACCAGAAAACAAAACGTCTGCAAACGCTCACATCTGGATACATCAGGATAGTGATACAGCATTTAGGGCGTGAGACCGGCGGGCAACTGATCATAAAAATGACTGACAGTGGTGAAGGGTTTGATTATCAAACCAAACAAGAGCAATCATTCGAAGAAAATACGGGGTATTCAGGGCGAGGTCTCAATTTATTAAAATCTCTCTGTAGTGAAATTCGCTATCATGGAAAAGGTAATCGGGTCACCGCCATATTTGAGTGGCAACAGCAAATTTAGCTGCACAAGATTATTCAAACCTGACAATTGACGCAGTAAAAACTGCTGCGTTGGGCAATAGTTTTTTTTCTAATGGGTTCTTCACATTGCGGGCACGCCCCCCCGTCCTTTCCATAGACCAACAAAGACTGTTGAAAATAACCCGGTTTGCCCTCCCCGTTTACAAAATCCTTCAACGTCGTCCCCCCTTGCTCAATCGCCTGTTGCAGCACATTTTTTATCGCGATAACCAGGCGCTGATAACGCTGCAGGCTAATACGGCCTGCCTGCCTTTTGGGGTGAATGCCGGCCATAAACAAAGCCTCGTTGGCGTAGATGTTTCCGACGCCGACAACGACACTGGCGTCCATAATAAATGTTTTAATCGCTGTTTTTCGCTGTTTGGACCTGGCATGAAGGTAATCAGCAGAAAACCCCGAAGCCAATGGCTCAGGCCCCAAATGCGCAAACAAGGCATGCTGTTGCAGATCTCCAGTAATCCATAAAATTGCACCAAAACGCCTGGGATCGTTATAGCGCAAAATCAAATCATTCTGCAAAACCAAATCACAATGATCATGTTTGGTGACGGGGTGATCCTTATTGACGACCCTTAAACTTCCAGACATGCCTAAATGGATCACCAGAACGCCTTTTATCGTAGTGAGCAGGATATATTTTGCCCTTCGGGCCACGCCGGTCAATATCTGGTTTTGTAACTCATGATTAAGAGACTCGTTCACTGGCCAGCGTAATCGTGGTTGACGTACTACAACCTGCCGAATCAAGGAACCATTAACGTACGGTTCAATCCCCCGACACGTGGTTTCTACTTCGGGTAATTCGGGCATGAACTATAACTGGGTGCGCAAAAACTTAACTTCTTCCTGCAATTTTCTACGATACAACAGAAACTTCCAGCGAGCCCCCCCGCATTGTCTCCATAACATCGCAGAACGAATTCCGGCTAATAAGAGTGATCTTATTTTGTTGACAATTTCAGGGCTGGATAAATAGCCAGGGTCGCCATTCACCATAACTCTGGGATGAATCTGACTGATGGTGTCTTGATACAACTCACTCAGATTCGTTAACACATTCTCATGCATGACACCAAAATGTTCAGATTGATGACGAATTCGTTCAATGCTTGTATAGATGTTTTCCATCATAGGCTGGCGCTTTTCAAGCTGTCTTTCCAAATAAACCAGCGAAGCAGCGTAGCGTCCCTGTTCAGGATTGGCAATGGTGCGTCCTGTTAACTGATTCTGCATTTGTTCCAGACCATAAGCAATACCGTTTAAGCCACCAAAAACATCCGCAGGACTTGCCGCATCAATTTTAAAAATACTGGATATACTTGATTCGACAACACTGTCTTCAGCCTGCCCTTTTGTGGCAAGCTGCTGAACCAGCGAACACGCCTGAGCAAGCCCTGCAAGCGCAATTACTTGATTGGTAGTGGTTTTGATAGTCATATTCAACAGGGTACATTACTTTCACAAACTGTGACAAGTTTGTGACCACTTTGCTGCCAGGCGTTAACGCCTCCCTGCAAATGGTAAATATTTTTCATGCCCAATTGTCTAGTCAACACGTCTCCTACTTTTTTACTTCGGTTTCCAGAGCGACAAATCAACACAACCGGTTGATCATTTGAAGACCTGATTTTTTGCACATTAGATAACCATTCTGACATATCAAAATCACCCTGGTTATCAAAAAACTGCAACAAATGACTGTCCCTGATGACTCCGGATTTTTTCCATTCCTGTTCAGTTCTAATATCAATAAGCATGGGAGATTGTTGAACAGACATCTCACTTAATTGTGCACTGGATAAATTAATTAATCCGTCTGCCTTAAGCTGAGTATTCGCACAACCAAACAAACAGAGGCCAAGCAAGATAGATTTCAAAGAGCGTCCTGAATTAGTTAGTATGGCGCCATACTTTATTAGCCTATAGTTTACATTGCAAATAAAATTGATTTGACTTGAACCAGATAATTACTGACATAACGGTATCCTGGTCAATTAATCATCCAGTGCCGGGCAACCGGGTTGAGAACACCCTTTAAACTCAGCGATGGCATGCCCATCAACGGCATCATCCAGGAAACTGTCGGATTATGGATGATTCTTCTGCGGTGATGGGAAGCCAGCTGATTTTTCCGGTCTTTTTCGTTACCTGGGGCCGCTGTGTGTCCTAAAAGATCAAAAAAATCCGCTCGATGTCCCATTCGCCTCGCGACGAACCCCATAACCCGACGGCCTCTTAGCAAAACTTCAATAGCAAAGCATTCAATGGATAGATTCATGCACTTTTTCCAGTCCATTCTACACAGTAGCGTTGATAAACGCTTTTACAGACTCCACTATAACGTTAAGACCTTATATCGGTGATCACCTGAAAATCACATATGTTGCACCTTGTTACTGACTCGGGTCATAATCCAAAGGTGTACACAAATGCTGGTAGAAATTTTTTATATCGAGAATCAAGGTTTTTTAAACGGGTTTAAATGCGCATAAACTAACGCATTGTTCATACGAGTAAGGTTATTTTACAATTGCCTTCAAATAATTATTTTAGGAGAAAACATCATGTCCCAATCTGTTTCGCTTTCTGTCCTGGGAATGAAATGTGGCGGCTGCGAGTCATCAGTTAATGAAAAAGTATCCAGCCTGGATGGTGTCATATCTGTGACGGCCAATCATAAAGAAAATAGTGTTGATATTGAATTTGATGACAATAAAATAAGTCTTGATGCTATTACTGGCGTAATTTCCAGTGCAGGCTTTGAAATAAAATAAGTTCTTTGGCGCTCAAAGGTGATGTTATGAATGCACAAATAGAAGATGATACCCCCTCAACCCGAATATCAATTTTGGGCATGCGCTGTGCTGGCTGTGTCAGTGCAGTCGAAGGTGCATTACAGGACGTTTCCGGCGTCACCGAGGTTGCCGTTAATTTTGCGGACCATTCTGCGACTGTTTCAGGTGAATTTGACACTGAAGCGTTGAAACAATCGGTGCAGGATGCAGGATTCGATGCCGCCATCATGGAAGGCCTGGAGAATGTCGAGGATGAAGAGCAACAGGAAGAAGAGCGCTATCAAAAGCTGATACGTAAAGCGGCTGCAGCAGGTATTTTTGGCTTTCCTTTGATGATAGCCGGCCATATTGGTTTATTACCCGATATGGCTAACCCTGAAGGCCACTGGATCTGGCCTTATATTTCACTCATTACCCTGGGCCTGTTGTTTTATTCCGGCGGCCATTTTTTTCAAGGCGCCTATAAATCCCTGTTACTCAAACAAGCCAATATGGATACCCTGATTGCGCTGGGTACCGGTTCAGCATGGGTGTATTCCACTATTCTGATTGATTATTCCGAAAGCCTGGCCAGTATTTCACCGCATGCCTATTTTGAAGCTTCGGTCATCATTCTGGCATTCATCAATTTTGGGTCTGCCCTGGAAACCCGCGCCAGAGGCAAAACCTCTGCCGCTATCCGCGAACTGATCGGTTTGCAACCCAGAACAGCCCGCGTGGTCAGGGAAGGTAAAGAACTTGATATTGAAATCGATCAAGTAGGCCTTGATGAAACCATACGTGTCCGCCCAGGCGAAAAAATCCCGGTGGACGGCGTATTGGTAGAAGGTCACTCTACCATTGATGAATCGATGCTGACCGGCGAACCGATGCCCATTGAAAAACATATTGATGATCAGGTAGCTGCCGGTACCATTAACCAGCAAGGCAGTTTCCTGTTTAAAGCCACCCGCATTGGCCGTGACACGGCACTGGCACAAATTATCCAAAGCGTTCGTCAGGCACAAAGTTCCAAACCAGCCATTGCAAAACTGGCCGATAAAATTTCTGCCGTTTTTGTCCCGGCTGTCGTTGGTATTTCAGTATTAACCTTTTTTATCTGGCTGATTTTTGCGCCAGATCCTGCTCTGGGCTATGCCTTTGTGACTTCCATGACGGTATTAGTGATTGCCTGCCCTTGTGCATTGGGCCTCGCCACGCCGATTTCGGTCATGGTCTCGGTGGGAAGAGCCGCACAAATGGGAATTTTAATCCGCAATGGTGAGGCCCTGCAGTCAACGTGCAAAATTCAGACGCTTATTCTGGACAAGACAGGCACCGTCACCGAAGGTCGCCCGCGAATTAACCAGATCATTCCATGTGCTGACTACAGCGAAACCGAATTACTGTCCTATGCTGCCAGTATAGAAGCGGCATCAGAACATCCGCTGGCTATCGCCATTAACAACGAAGCGAATGAACAAAACATTGCTCTTGAAAAAGCCAACTCATTTAAAGCGGTTCCCGGTCATGGTGTGACTGCAGAAATTTCAGATCACGAGGTTTGTTTCGGCAATAAAGCGCTTATGGATGAACAGGGCATTGATTGCTCTGAACACATAGAACAACTCGACAGCTTGTCAGAATCTGCCCAAACGCCTATGTTGCTTGCCATCGATAATAAAATTGCTGGCATCATATCTGTTGCGGATCCGATCAAAAAAGATTCAGCTCAAGCGATCAAAGCATTGCGTGATCAGGGCATTCGCGTACTCATGGTTACTGGAGACAACCCTAAAACCGCACAGGCGATTGCCCAACAAGCAGGCATTGATGAATTTAAAGCCCAGGTATTACCGGAACAAAAAGCAGAGGTTGTAAAAGAATTACAATCTCGGGGACATGTTGTCGGTATGGTCGGTGATGGCATTAATGATGCTCCTGCACTCACTCAGGCTGATGTCGGTTTTGCCATAGGCACAGGGACTGACGTAGCCATTGAAAGTGCAGATGTGGTCATTCTGCAGGGTTCCCTGCAAAAAGTGCCGGAAGCCATCAATTTATCTAACGCGACTGTCACCAATATCAAGCAAAACCTGTTAGGTGCTTTCTTTTATAACAGTGTGGGTATTCCGGTTGCGGCAGGCATTCTGTATCCAATATTTGGTATCTTGCTAAGCCCGATGTTTGCAGGTGCCGCCATGGCCATGTCTTCTGTCACTGTTGTCAGCAATGCCAATCGATTACGCTGGGTTGAACTGCACAAATAGCGTCCTGTCTGATATAAAACTTGTGTTTTCAATTGTGTTTCTGTAAATAATCAGCTAACTTGGGGAATGTGCTTTTAATATCAGCTAATTGTTTGGGCAACCTTCGATGAACCATGGAAAATATAACCTTACAACAGGAAAAGAACGACCATATTGCTAACCGAATTCTAAAGTTAAAGATTTTTTTTCTATCCTTTGCTTTAATCTTCTGCTTTGGATTATTTGTCAATTATTCACGTCCTGAAGTCTACCAAAACAGTGCCTTAATCTTAACAACAGCCCCCAAAGACATCGACCAGCCCGTCACAGAAATTGACCTGCAGCATGTGACCATCCAAAAAAACAAATTTTTAAGTGCTGCAATTATTACAGAAACATTCAAATCACTCTCAGACTATCCCACCCTAATTTCTATTAATTCATCCAAGGATTTAAGGGAGATGCTCAGTGTTAATTCTACTGAAGATACCAATATCATCACTCTCTATGCGCAAGGCCCTGAACCAGACATTTTATATCTGATCATTAATACATGGGTAGATGTCTATCTGAAGTCTACGACAAAACACATCAAAGATTCGGTAGAGCAGTCCACACTTAAGCTGGAAAATGAATTGCGGTTATTAGATGCTGAAGTCACGTCCAGTCATAATGAATTGGACACCTTTCGCAAGCATCACCACATTGACTCTACCGTTCGGGAAGAAAACACCTCGGCAGCCAAATTAAAAGGCTTGAGCAAGTCCCTGAACCACGCAAATGAAGACGTGGTAAAAGCAAAAGCCCACTTGGACTCAGTAAATTTAGCAATTGCCCGGGGTGATGTGGTTGTTCCGCAAAAAGATCAACGCACGTTGCATAATCTTGAACAAAGATATCAGGAATTAAAAGAACGATTAACTGAACTCGATAAACAATACACGCGTCAATATCTGGCTTTACAACCCAGTTTACGTATTCTGCCTGACCAAATACAGCAACTGGAAAAAGAGATTTACAAAAAAAGACGTTTGGGGCAAAGAATTGTAAAAGATGAAGCCATCAGAAATTACGACTCAGCAAAACAGGTTGTTAAAGAAATAGAATATCAACTAGGCCAGCATAAACGCAAAGCTGCTGAATTTACCTCTACCTTTGAACGACATCAACAATTAATCAATAACCTGTCTTCATTAGAAGAATTACAACGCCAGACGCGAGAACGTCTAATCAAAATAAAAAGTAAACAATTCACCAAATTTCCGCAAGTCAATGTTCTGGAACGAGCCAGCATTTCCGCCGAACAAATTGCTCCGAATTACCTTATAGGAACCTCAATTTCTTTTTTTATTGCGCTGATAATTTCTGGCCTGATTATTTGGCTTTATAACTTTTTAACACAACCTGAACTGGAAAGCAGAAATTATCTGGTCACATTTCCTTCCTGGGTGAAGAAAGAAAGACCTCCCGTGCAGTTAAATCAATCAGATCGCAACCAGCCCATTATTGACCCTCCGGCAACCAAACATCTAAGTCAGAATTCACCAACAAAAATATTAAATCAAAAGCAAATTATCACTCTGCTGGAAGATAACGAAACGGATGTTCAACAATTGATTTATCTGCTGTTAAGTGGACTGACGCTTGAAGAAATCAGTCAACTATCCCCTGACCAAATCAGACTTGAACATGACTGTATTGTTATCGATAGTGATAAACCTAGAAATGTCTCAATTGGCTCAAACCTGAAAACCATGCTTTCCAATCGACTGCAACAACTGTGGGATTATCCTCCCCAGCCAAATGAGGCTGATCTTTATGCCATGCTGCATTGCGCCAAGGAGAACGCCTCAATAGAAGATATCAGTGAAGCTAAACCATTAGATCAACAACTGAGATATACATATATCGATTATTTAGTCCGTCAGGGGCTTAAGCTATCCCATTTATCTCAAATTGTCGGTGATGTATCAGACCATGAGATGAATATATTTTCCAAGCTATCCTCTGCCGATTCGAAAAAAGGCATCAAGGATATCTATATTATTTACCCTTTATGTGAAGTCCCTCTGCAATAGCCTGATTATTTCCGGGCGCAAGATTCCAAACGGATAATTTCCTGTTCAATGCTATTATCCGGCATCATCTCTCCTGCCCGGCGATACCAATATTGAGCATTTGATACATCCCCTTCCAGACGGTGCAGACAGGCATGGATCAAGCAGGACAGCTTGTCTGAATACGGCTGAACCGCCTCGTGCGCTTCATCCCATTCGCCTGCTTTGAGCAGTTCCATGACCCGTGGGTGATTACAACACATTACACCACGACCTCTGCTTGTAATAATTTGATTTCATCGCGGACTTTTGCAGCCTCTTCAAATTCAAGATTACTGGCATGTTTATACATCTGATTTTCCAGTTGTTTGAGTTTTTTTGCCAGTTGTTTGGGTGACAGACTTTTATATTCAGCTGCAGCCTCTGCAACTTTGACCGCATGTTGTAAGTTCTGACTACCCTTTGAGCCAGGGATCGTCAATTCCAGAATATCGGTGACTGATTTAAGCACCGTTTTCGGCACGATATTATTCTGCTGATTAAACAACACCTGTTTTTCCCGGCGACGTTCCGTTTCATCAATCGCCTTTCGCATGGATTGCGTCACTCTGTCGCCATACAGAATAGCTTTACCATTTTCATTTCGCGCCGCACGACCGATGGTCTGAACCAATGATGTTAATGAACGCAAAAAACCCTCCTTGTCCGCATCCAGTATCGCTACCAATGACACCTCAGGAATATCCAGCCCTTCCCTCAGCAAATTGATACCCACCAGGACATCAAAATGCCCCAAGCGCAAATCACGGATAATTTCTACCCGTTCCACCGTATCAATATCAGAATGCAGATATCTCACTTTTACATCATGTTCCATTAGATAATCCGTCAAGTCTTCAGACATGCGTTTGGTTAACGTCGTCACCAATACCCGTTCCTGGCGTTTAACCCGCAAAGTGATCTCGGATAACAAATCATCCACCTGAGTAGTGGCTGGGCGCACTTCAACCACCGGGTCTAGTAAGCCTGTCGGCCTGACCACTTGTTCTACAAATACACCAGAATGTTCCTTTTCATAGGTACTCGGTGTGGCTGACACATAAATCCGCTGCGATGTACGCATATCGAATTCTTCAAATTTCAATGGTCGGTTATCCAATGCAGAAGGCAACCTGAAACCATATTCAACCAATGTTTCCTTGCGCGAGCGATCACCCTTATACATCGCGCCGATTTGCGGAACGGTGACATGGCTTTCGTCAATAAATACCAGCGAATCATCCGGCAGATAATCAAACATCGTCGGTGGCGACTCGCCTGCTGCACGACCTGAAAGATAACGTGAATAATTTTCAATCCCTGAGCAATATCCCACTTCAAGAATCATTTCAATATCAAACAAGGTACGCTGTTCCAGCCGTTGGGCTTCCACCAGTTTATTGACCGAACGCAACTGTTCAAGCCGTTCCACCAGTTCAAGCTTGATGGATTCGACTGCACTCAGCAATGTTTCTCGCGGTGTCACATAGTGGTTTTTTGGGTACACCGTAAAACGCGCCACCCGATGAATCACTTCGCCAGTTAACGGATCAAACATGGACATGCGTTCTATTTCGTCATCAAACATTTCGATGCGCAGCGCTTGTTCTTCCGATTCAGCAGGGAAAATATCTATCACATCACCTCTGACCCGGTACGTTGCACGGCGTAATTCGGTATCATTGCGGGTATATTGCATTTCGGCAAGCCGGCGCAGAATGTCGCGTTGCTTGATCAAATCGCCCCGCACCAGGTGCAACACCATTTTGAAATAGGATTCCGGTTCGCCCAGGCCATAAATGGCGGATACCGTCGCCACCACGATCGTATCTCTGCGCTCGATCAAGGCCTTGGTTGCCGATAGCCGCATTTGCTCGATATGTTCATTAAGCGAGGCATCCTTGTCGATAAAAGTGTCTGATGCAGGTACATAGGCTTCTGGCTGATAATAATCGTAATAGGAGACAAAATATTCCACGCTGTTTTCAGGAAAAAACTCTTTCATCTCGCCATAAAGCTGAGCTGCCAATGTCTTGTTCGGCGCCATGATCATTGCAGGGCGCTGGGTTTTCTGGATGACATTGGCCATGGTAAAGGTCTTGCCTGAACCGGTTACACCCAACAGGGTTTGATGTAACTCGCCATCCTGTAAACCATCCACCAGCTGGTTGATGGCGGTGGGCTGATCACCGGCAGGTTGATATCGACTTTGGATTTTAAATTCTTTTTTCACTTAAATGATTAAAAATGTGTGCAAGCGACAATTATACAATTTGGGTATAATAAAGAGTTATTTAAGATTTTTCATGTAAGGATATTATGGTAATACAACTCTCAGACAGGGTTAAAGCAGTCAAACCCTCACCTACCCTGGCAATCACAGCAAGAGCAGCTGAAATGCGTGCTGCAGGCAAGGATATTATCGGACTTGGCGCAGGCGAACCAGACTTTGATACACCTGATCATATCAAAGCTGCTGCTATCAAAGCTTTGGATAATGGATACACAAAATATACTGCCGTTGACGGGTTGCCTGGTCTGAAAAAAGCCATTATCAACAAGTTCAAAAATGATAATGGTTTTGATTATGAAGCCAATCAAATCCTTGTTTCATGTGGAGGCAAACAAAGTTTCTATAATCTTGCTCAGGCATTGTTAAATCCAGGTGATGAAGTCATCATCCCTGCCCCGTACTGGGTATCTTATCCGGATATGACATTATTGGCCGACGGCGTACCCGTGATTGTTGAGTCTACTCAGGCGCAAAATTTCAAAATTACTGCCAAGCAACTGGAAGCCGCTATTACCGACAAAACCCGTCTGTTTGTCATCAACAGCCCATCCAACCCGACTGGTGTCGCCTACTCTTTGGACGAATTGCAAGCATTGGGTGAGGTATTACGTAAACATCCTGACATCATCATCGCTACCGATGATATGTACGAACACATTCTTTGGCAAAAAGGCAGCTTTGTAAATATCCTGAATGCCAACCCGGATTTGTATGATCGCACCATGGTATTGAATGGTGTCTCCAAAGCGTATTCAATGACTGGCTGGCGTATTGGCTATGCAGCGGGCCCTGCACAAATCATTGGCGCGATGAAGAAAATCCAGTCGCAAAGCACATCCAATCCAACGTCAATCTCACAATGGGCTTCAGAAGAAGCGATTACCGGTGATCAGTCCTGCATTGATACCATGATGGTTGAGTTCAAAAAACGCCATGACTTTGTTGTTGAAGAATTAAATAAAATTGATGGCATAGACTGTCTGTCCACAGACGGAACATTTTATGTATTCCCAAATGTAGATGGCGTCATCACAAAACTGGATGGTATAGACTCCGATCTTGATTTTGCTGAATACCTCATCGAAAATGCCGGCGTTGCACTGGTGCCCGGTACCGCGTTTGGTTGCCCCGGCCATGCCAGAATATCTATCGCGACCAGCATGGAAAATCTGTCCAATGCGATAGCGCGTATCAAACAAGCGATATAACGACTGTTATTCAGGTATTTCAGGATACATCATTAGTCTTGAAATACCTCGTTTAAACGTCAAATCAATTGATCCACATATGCACAGCAATACTTGCTGCATAGCCTAATGCAATAACAGGCGACCATTTCAAGTGACTAAAAAAGGTATATTGCCCCTTGGTCTGTCCCATTAAGGCAACACCAGCGGCTGAACCAATGGACAACAGGCTTCCTCCCACACCGGCAGTTAATGTTACCAGCAACCATTGTTGATGATCCATTTCAGGGTGCATCGTCAATACCGCAAACATTACCGGAATATTATCCACGATTGCTGACAGCACACCGACAATGATATTAGCTACCGTCGGCCCGAGTTCGCCATAAATCATGTCGGACGTTAATTCCAGATAGCCGATAAAGCCCAGACCACCTACCGACAAGATGATGCCATAGAAAAAAAACAGGGTATCCCACTCGGCATGGGCGATTTTCTGGAAGACATCGAAGCTGTAGGGATCTTCAGATGTGGATGATCCAGGGGGCAATTCGGTGTCATCATTCCATCCCTGAGATTTCAAATCCAACAAATAACCATACAATTTAAGATAGGCCAGCCCGGTCATCATGCCGTATACCGGTGGAATATGCAGAAAATTATGAAAGCAGATGGCGGTAGCAATGGTCGCTAAAAAAAGATAAACGATGATGATGCCACCATACTTCAATGCATTTTGGTTAATCACGCAAAACTGGGGCGACCCTTCCGGCAAGGCAAACTGCATAATGGCTGCCGGAATAACAAAATTGATGACCGACGGTAAAAATAATGCGAAGAAATCCCAAAACTCTATGATGCCTCTTTGCCACACCATAAGCGTGGTAATGTCACCAAATGGACTGAACGCTCCGCCTGCATTGGCTGCCACTACAACATTAATACTGCAAATGGATACCAGCTTTGCACTGCCGTCAGCCACCGCCAGAATGACGGCACACATGATGAGTGCGGTCGTCAGGTTATCAGCGATTGGTGAAATAAAAAACGCCAGAATCCCCGTCAACCAGAATAATGACCGATAACTCAACCCTTTGCTTATCAACCAGTCACGCAAAGCCTCAAACACACCGCGCTCCAGCATCGCATTGATGTAGGTCATTGCCACCAGCAAAAAAAAGAATAACTCGGTGTATTCCAGAAAATTATGCCGTATCCCGGCTTCCACCATCGGAGACAAACCTTTTTGCGCATAGGCCAGCGCGATCAGAACCCAGATCACCCCTGCAGCAAGGAGTACCGGCTTGGATTTTTTTAAATGGATTTTTTCTTCCAGGATAACCAGCACATAAGCAAAGCCAAACACACCTAATGACAGTAACCCGACCCAGCTTTGCGTCAGGTCAAGGGGGTGCTGAATTGTTTCGGCTGCATCGGCAATGCCTGGAAAAATAACGGCAAACAAACAAAAACTAAAGCTCCGCATTTAATCCCTTAACTCGAATAAACATTCCTTGTAACATTTTATAGCCCATCTTTTCAAATGAAATGGTCACTCCACCTGGCGTTACGAGGTCGCAGGAATGTTATCCGGATCCATTTCCGGGTTTTCATGTAACCAGTTGATCAACTCCAACGAGCCATCCTGATGTTCCACAATGGCGGTACAGCTTTCCACGAAATCGCCGGTATTCACATATAAAAATTCATCGATATTTTTTATTTCGGCATGATGAATATGCCCACAGATAACACCATCCAGCCCTTCAGTTTTGAGTGTAGACACTATGCTCTCCTCATAATCAGAAATGAACTGCACGATATTTTTTACTTTATATTTAATAAATTGCGCTAATGAAAAATGTGAGCTTACACCGCATAATTTTCTGACGGCACGTATCACTCTATTCAGTTCAATCAAGAAATCATACCCGGCACTGCCCAGTTTGGCTACCCAACGATGGTATTGCGCAATCGTGTCATACTCGTCACCATGCACAACCAAAAAACGCTTACCTGCCGCAGTGGTGTGATAATCAGCATTTTTAACGACAATATCGCCAAACACGTATTTATCATATTCTCTGACATTTTCATCGTGGTTACCCGGCACATAAATCACCTGCGTACCATGCCGTGCCTTACGCAAAATTTTCTGGATCACCGTGTTGTGAGACGTTGGCCAGAACATTTTCTTAGACAACGCCCAGAAATCGATGATATCCCCCACCAGATAAAGCTTCTCGCTTTCATTATATTTTAAGAAATCAAGCAACACATCTGCCTGACATTGTGTTGAACCAATATGCAGATCAGAAATCCAGATCGTCCGATAGGACTTCACTTCCATTAGCCTTCCCCTATGATTTTAAAAAGGTAAATGAAGAGATTTCAGCTTAACTATCAAATCTCATTATTATTTTTGTATCAAACAGGCTAAATTACCTAGCCTATGCATCAGAAATTACCCGGACGCATCATTCAACACCCTCTGAGAGTTGTCAAGCTAAATCACTCGTAAAATACGCAATGAAACTAAAGATCAAACACATCTTTATTTGCACTATTCTCAGTCGGTGCCTTCAAACCAAAATGTACATAGGCCTTATTAGTTACCACCCGGCCACGCGGTGTGCGCATCAAAAAGCCCTGTTGCAATAAATAAGGTTCAAGAACATCTTCAATGGTCCCGCGCTCTTCACTGATCGATGCAGCCAGTGTATCCAGCCCTACCGGGCCACCATCAAAATGCTCAATCATCGACATTAACAGTTTCCTGTCCAGCGCATCAAAACCGTTCTCGTCAATTTTCAACATTTTCAAGGCCTGATTTGCAATATCGCGGTTAACTGTACCATCCCCTTTAACTTCGGCAAAATCACGGACCCGGCGCAACAAACGATTGGCAATCCGCGGCGTACCTCTGGACCGCCTGGCCACTTCATTTG
Source organism: Methylococcaceae bacterium (assembly GCA_006844705.1). Classification (GTDB taxonomy): domain Bacteria; phylum Pseudomonadota; class Gammaproteobacteria; order Methylococcales; family Methylomonadaceae; genus Methylomarinum. The sequence goes on from SPJS01000061.1 coordinate 116,289, forward strand.
CCCCGTCGTTTTCCATCGATACACCCAGTAATCGTGCAGAACGCATGACGATGCGGGTCAGCTCCTCCACACTGTAAAATTCCAGGCGCTGTACAATACCGAAGCGGTCGCGTAACGGTGACGTCAACAGACCCGCTCGCGTGGTGGCACCAATCAGCGTGAAAGGCGGCAATTCCAGTTTGATTGAACGTGCCGCCGGGCCTTCACCAATCATGATATCTATCTGGTAGTCTTCCATCGCCGGATACAAGACTTCCTCAACGGCAGGATTCAGACGGTGAATTTCATCAATAAACAACACATCATGCGCTTCCAGATTAGTCAGCAAGGCAGCCAAATCACCTGCTTTATCCAATACTGGGCCGGACGTCTGGCGAATACTCACTCCCATTTCGGTGGCAATGATATTGGCCAGTGTGGTTTTCCCCAACCCCGGTGGGCCAAAAATCAACACATGATCCAGAGCTTCTGCACGGGACAAGGTGGCCTTGATGAAAATGTCCATTTGCATGCAAAGCTCTTTTTGGCCGACATAATCAGCCAGCCGTTTGGGGCGAATGGCCCTGTCCTGCCTTTCTTCGTCAGAACTGCCTTGGGCAGAAATCATGCGGTCGCTTTCAATCATTTCGCCACCCCTTGCAAGGCGAGACGTATCATCTCCTCACAAGCCAAGTCATCCGTCGCGACCACTTGCACCATGCGACTGGCTTCGTTGGGTTTATAACCCAGAGCACACAAGGCGGTAATCGCTTCCTGTTTTGGACTGGCACTGACCCTGCCTGAAATCAGGGTGTCAGGTAATGTGGACCTGTCGTTATCATCTTCCAGACTGGGTAAACGATCGCGCATTTCAATGATCAACCGCTCAGCTGTTTTTTTGCCTACGCCAGGTAAACGCACCAGCGCCTGGGTATCACTGTTTTGAATACACTGATGAAATTCTTCGGCACTTTGACCGGACAAAATAGTTAATGCCAACTTCGGCCCTACACCATTCACTTTGATCAGGGTTCGGAACATCAGGCGATCTTGTTCAGCCGCAAAGCCAAACAGGATTTGTGCATCCTCACGCACAACCAGGTGGGTGTGCAAGCGGACTTCTTCGCCTATTGCCGGTAGTGCATAAAACGTGGTCATCGGCGCATCCACTTCATAGCCCACGCCTTGGACATCAAGTACCAGTTGAGGAGGAGCTTTGGCAATCAATTTACCGCGAAGAAATCCAATCATGATATTTTCTGTTGCAGACGTTGTTCAGTTTGTTGATGATGAATATGACACAGACATACGCCCAATGCATCTCCTGCATCCGCCTGTAATTCTCCCTGCAAGTTCAACAGGATTTTGACCATATGTTGCACCTGCTTTTTATCTGCATTGCCCTTGCCTACCAGGGCCTGCTTGATCTGGCGCGCGGCATATTCAAACACCGGCAAACCCTGGTTCATGCCGGCACAAATCGCGGCCCCCCGTGCCTGCCCAAGCTTCAATGCGGAATCGGCATTCTTGTGCATAAACACCTGTTCAATCGCCATTTGCTGCGGTTGATGCAGTTCGACGACTTCGCTGACCCCCTGAAAAATCTGATGCAATCGGGCAGGAAAATCATCGGCAACCACTTTTATGCTACCGCTGGCGATATAGCGTTGTGTATTCTGAGTCACGTCCACCACGCCATAGCCGGTGATTCTGGAACCAGGGTCTATGCCTAGAATTCGAGTCACTCAGCAGACGCTACGGATAGAGGGGGGAATAATCAGGCGTCCCCCATTGAATTCATGATTTCATCACTGATATCTGCATTGGTATAGACGGCCTGTACATCATCCAGATCTTCCAGACGATCCACCAGACGCAACATCTTTTCTGCCGCTGCTGTATCCAGTTCAGTTTTATTGTCCGCCTGCATGGTGACTGCCGAATTTTCCGGTTCAAAACCGGCTTCAATCATGGTTTCTTTTACGGCCAGATAGTCTTCCGGTGAAGTTAAGACATCCACAGAACCATCATCGTGGGTCACAATATCATCTGCGCCTGCTTCCATCGCCGCTTCCATTACCGCATCTTCGTCTACTGCAGCAGAGTAGCTGATGATGCCTACTTTATTAAACATATAGGCGACAGACCCATCTGTCCCCAGATTACCACCCGCTTTGGTAAACGCATGCCGCACTTCAGCCACCGTACGATTGCGGTTATCGCTGAGGCAATCAACCAACACCGCCGTTCCCCCAGGACCATAGCCTTCATAGCGAATGTCCTCATAATTCACACCATCCAGTGCGCCGATGGCTTTCTTGATGGTGTTATCTATCGTATCGCGCTTCATATTGGCACCCAGCGCTTTATCTATAGCTGAGCGCAATGCCGGATTATTGGTCGGATCCGCTCCCTTTTTTGCTGCGACAGTTATCTCGCGAATCAATTTGGTAAAAATCTTGCCACGCTTGGCATCCTGCGCACCTTTACGGTGTCTTATATTTGCCCACTTACTGTGTCCTGCCATTGTCTATCTCTAATACAATAAAACTGAATCGCTCCATTATAATCCAGAATGCGTGTGGAATCCGTGAATCATTAAATAGGCCGTTCAATTTTTTCAATTTGATCCCAACGGAAAAAGTCCTCATCTTCCATCAGCAACTTAACCCATAAGAAAGATGCTTTTAAATTCATAACCGCCTGCTCGCTTAATTGTTCTCCCAATTCAAAAGCATATCCTCTGATCGCCAACATGGCCGTCTGAGGCGGAAGGGTATCAAACATTGTGGTATAGGTATTCAGCAAAGTGGCGGGCGTCATGCCGTGGGTGGTGTAGTGGGTGTCCTGGCGGGGCAGTATTGGACTAAAACTGAATGGCTCAGTGCCTTGCAAACTGGCATCGATCAGCAACACGCGCTGGCAGCCTTGCATATCCATCACATGCTCGATCTGGACCTGATAATCGGTCAAATATTTTATCGGATGGCCACCAAGCTGTTGCTTTGGGTGTTGTTGCATGCGTTGCAGCAACATCGGGCCCAACGCATCATCGCCTCGTGACAGATTGCCGTAGGCAAACACCAGCACCGTCATGCTCAGGCTTTGCTGAGGCTTTGTGTTGTATGGCCTTGATGATCGATTAAGTCAACCTGTAGCGGCATTTTACCCAGTGCGTGGGTGGCACAGGATAAACAGGGATCGTAGGCGCGCACCGTGACTTCCAGTTGATTCAGTAGCGGTTCGGTTAATTCGCGGCCATCCAGATACACATCAGCCACTTGACGGATTGATTCGTTCATTGCCTGATTATTATTGGTGGTGGACACGATCAGGTTGGCTTTTTTAATCAACCCGTCTTCGTTGATTTCATAATGATGAAACAGAGTGCCGCGCGGCGCTTCAATCACGCCGATACCGACTGCCTGCATATCACCTTTAACCAGCAGGTCTTCTCCCTGCAAATCCGGGTCGTGTAGCAGTTGTTTGATCGACTCGGCGCAATGCAATACCTCTATCAGTCTTGCCCAATGATAAGCCAGCGTGTATTGCACTATTCCATCTGCGGACAAGGCCTTGAATTCCACACGTTGCTGCTCGGCCAGCGGAGTATCGATGCTATCGCAATTATTCACCCGCGCCAGCGGCCCGACCCGGTACCAGCCCTTGTCCACACCGAGCGAGCGGATAAACGGGAATTTCATAAAACTCCAGCTTTCCACGTGCTCATGAATTAAATCCAGGTATTTCTCAGGATTTTGCTGATCGAATATGAGGGCATTGTCTGCTGATCTGGCACGTAAACCTCCATCATACAATTCAAGCGCACCATCAGCTTGTACCAGGCTGAACATATTGCTGCTAATCAGTGCGAATTGTTCATGGTATTCACGATTGCGCAAAAAGATGGTTTTGAATAACTCAACGGCATTTTGCGACCACGAGATAATTTGATCGATATCTTTCAACAACTCATCGCGTTCGGTGATCGACAGGTGCTTGTTGATACCGCCGGGGACTGCACCAGTGCCGTGGATACGCTTGCCTGCCGTCATGCGCACCACTTCCTGCCCGTATTTACGCAACAGCACCCCTTGTTTAGCCAACTCGGGATGATCTTCAATCACGCCTATAATATTGCGGTGGCGTACCTCATCATCGTATCCGAACAGTAAATCCGGTGAGGACAGATGAAAAAAATGCAGCGCATGCGATTGCAGCACCTGGCCAAAATGCATGAGCTTGCGCATTTTTTCGGCCGTTGGTGTCAATTGGGATACGCCCACCAGTCTGTCCATCGCTTTGGCGGCTGCCAGATGATGACTGACCGGACAGATTCCGCACAGGCGTTGCACCATCACCGGCACTTCCCAATAGGGTCGGCCCTGGATGAATTTTTCAAAACCGCGGAATTCAGATATATGTAGCCTTGCCTGGGTAATCCGCTGATTCTCATCCTGATGCAGGGTAATTTTACCGTGCCCTTCTACGCGGGAGATGGGGTCTATCGTTATCTTAGTCATAATAAATCTGTTGCGGCGTAAACACAGGCTCACGACCGGCCAGCAGGTCAGTCAGCATTTTCCAGATCATGTCGGCAGGCGGCGGACATCCCGGCAAAAAATAATCAATTTTGACGACCTCCTGTACCGGATGCACTTTATCCAGTAATTTCGGCAAATCCGGGTCATTCGGTACCATAGGGTTATCCAGACCGATGCCATCCAGGTAGGACTCCTTGATACATTCAGTCAGCGAATAATGATTGCGCATGGCCGGCACACCGCCATTTAATGCACAGGCGCCGATCGCCACCAGTGTTTTACATTCGCGGCGAAATTCACGCAGGACTTCGACATTTTCCGAATTTGCCACCGCGCCTTCGATTATGCCGATATCGCATTGCGAGGCATGTTTGATATCGGTGAGTGGGCTGCGGTTAAATTCAACTATGTCCACCAGATCTATCAGTCGTTCATCAATATCCAGAATCGACATGTGACAACCGAAACAACCGGCCAACGAGGTTGTGGCAATCTTGATCTTACCCTTCATGACCGCTCACCTGCTGTTGTTCAATCGGTTTCAGATCAAAACTGCGTTGTCCGATAGGTGTTACAAATCCATAATGTTTCGGCAATATCGAACCCACAGGGCACACCGATGCCGCTCGGTCCTGCACCGAAAAATCGGTACTTCCCAGTTGTCCATCTACAGCATTCACGATCAACTGCGCCTGACCGCCGCGCCCGGCAATGGCAAACACCGATTTGCCATCTATATCGCGACTGGCACGGACACAGAGTTCACAATTAATACAGCGATTTTTATCAAGAATAAAATCCTCATGACTGGCATCAATCTCACGCTGTGGATATTGAAAAGTAAACTCCGCAGTCAACATACCGCAATATTCAGCGACGGATTGCAGCGTGCAGGCCCCACTTTTTTCACAGGACGGACACACATGATTGCCTTCGGCAAACAACATTTCCAGCACCTGTTTGCGGGTCTGTTGCAAATCATCGCTCATGTGACTTATTTGCATGCCATCCTGTGCTTCGGTTGTACAGGCTGATACCTGCCGTCCATTTACCTCTACCATGCACACACGACAACTGCCGTGAGCGGTAAATTCAGGGTGATAACACAAATGCGGGATATATACCCCCGCATTGGACGCTGCCTGGATAATGCTTTGCCCCGGCTGAAAATCTATGGATTTATCATCAATCTGTATGCTGGCCATTAACGTAGGTCTCCGCTGAGCGTTGCCACAAGCTGTTCATATTCAGCAACAGCCGCCGTCAGATCAAACTGCGGATTATCATCAAGTGGGCCGTGCGCGCTAAAAAGTTCGGGCGATTGCTGCAGGGCATTCAAAAATGCCGTCGGCGCGCTGCTGCCTAATCCGCAAAAACTGTTTTGTTGCATGAGTTTTGCAATGTCATTAAGTTGCTGCAATTCCGATGTGCTGCCCTGCCCCTGTTTGAAGCAACAGATAATGTCGTCGATGAGTTGGGTTCCCACCCGGCAGGGTGTGCAAAATCCGCAGCTTTCGTGTGTGAAGAAATTGGAAAAGTTGGCCAGCATGTCCAACAGGTTACGCTGCCTGCCAATCACCATGAACGAGCCACCGGTAGCTAAATCCTCATGGCACATACGTCGTTCAAAGTCACGAGCCAAAACGGTGGTGCCTGCTGCTCCGGCCATTTGAATGGCCTGGGTCTGTTCCCCTCCACACGCAGCCAGAATCTCTGTTACTGTCACTCCAAATGGAAATTCATAGATGCCAGGATCACGGCAATCACCGCTGATGCTTAACAAGCGCGTGCCTTTGGAGGCGTCTGTTCCAACACCTGCAAACCAGTCTGCGCCCAATAGCATGATTCGGCTCACTGACCAGAAGCTTTCTACATTGTTGACGACAGTAGGCTGGCCCAGATAGCCACTCACTACCGGAAAAGGCGGTCTGATGCGGGGAATGCCGCGCTTGCCTTCCAGCGATTCAATCAACGCAGACTCTTCTCCGCAAATATAAGCGCCAGCGCCAAGATGAATATCAATATCGAAAGCAAGGTCTTCACCCAGAATATGTGCGCCAAGCAAGCCGTCATCACGCCGTTGTTGCAGCACCTGCTGCAATTGCGGCAACAGGTAACGATATTCACCACGCAGATACACCAATCCGCGGGTCGCCCCGATAACCGCCGCACACACGGTCATGCCTTCAAACACATCATGGGCATATTGATTGAGCAATACTCTGTCCTTGAACGTACCTGGCTCACCTTCATCGGCATTACATACCACATAGCGCTGACCGGCTTCGGTCTGCGCACAAAATCGCCACTTGCTGGCCGTACTGAAACCGGCACCGCCCCGACCTTTTAATCCAGCGGCTTCCAATGTTTCAAGGCTTTGTTCCCTGCCTTGCTGAATGGCCGTTTTGATCGCTGCCCCCGGCTGACACTCGACAGACAACTGAATGTCCCGGCGCAGAATATTGTCTTCTTTTTCAAAAAAATGAGAGGGCCATTGGTCTACCGGCAACCTCTGTTCAATTAATTCAGCGATGTGTTCAATGCGCTCATCATCGACGCGATTAATCGCCCAGCCATTGACCAGAATCGCGGGCCCCTGGTCACATAATCCGGTACAGGACGTATATTCAATAGAGACATTAACATCGGCCAGGCGAGAGTTCAGCTTCTTAAACAATGTCTGATTGCCAAGAAACTGATCGGTAATATTGTTGCTGATCAGAATTTGATAATCGCCTGATTTTTCAAACGACAGAAAACTGTAAAACTCGACCACTACATTGATATCAGCATAGCTTAGACCAAGCTGTTGCTGCAGCAACTCGACGGTATCAGCAGGAATATGCAGATAGGCCTCCTGTATTTTGATCAGGCACTGAAGCAGCAGGGAGTGATCACTTGTATGCTGAATAAAACGGATCGCTTCTGTCTGTTTTTCAGACTGCTGAATGTCGTCAGGTTTACCCATTATTCCTCTGTCACTGTCCCATGGAAAACACCATCATCGCTTTCATTAAATTTACACATAGGTGCTATAGCATGTGAAAACCAATATAAATTATGAGGAATTTAATCATGAATAAACACCTTTTGCCAGCCAATGTCAGCATTATTTTATTCGCAAGTTTCAATGCCACTGCCGGACTACCCAATGGCGTGGCCTCGGGCGATGTCAGTCAAAACTCCGCTGTGTTATGGTCACGCAGTGACAACCTCGGTGCTCTTACTTTCGAGTATTCCAAACAGGCCGATTTTTCATCTATTGAAGGTACGGTCGCCCATACCATCGGCGATACGCTGGTTCCGGCCAAGACCAAAATCTCCGGTCTGGATGCCAACAGCCAATATTATTACCGCGCAACAGACAGCACCGGTGCTGTCGCCAGCGGAATGTTTAAAACTTTCGCAGAAACCGGCAGTGGACATCATGGCATTCGCTTTGGTGTGAGTGGTGATTGGCGGGGTGAGCTATCGCCTTATGCGGCGTTGTCGAATGTGCCCTCTCGCCAACTGGATTTCTTTGCCGTACTGGGAGATACCGTTTATGCCGATTACGCAAGCCCGGCGGTCAATAAACCACAAGCGAGCAGTTTGACGGACTTTCGCCTGAAGCACGATGAAGTGTATTCAGCGCGTCATGGTATTAACAGCCTGGGTAATTTGCGTGCATCAACCTCTGTTTTTGCAACCATCGATGACCATGAAGTCACCAATGATTTTTCCGGCTTTGCCGACGTCAGCAGCGATGCACGTTTTTCTGCTGACCCTGCCGGTACGCCGATTAACGATTCCACCTTGTACGAAAACGGCCTGCAGGCTTTTCAGGAATACAACCCGATTGCTGATGAGTTCTATAGCAACACCGGTACTGATCCTCGCATGGATGGCGAAAGAAAACTGTATCGCCAACGCAGTATGGGCGATGATGCATTGTTTATTTCATTGGATACCCGTACTTTTCGTGACCCTGGCTTAACGGAAGTCAGCAATCCACTGGATCCTGCACAAGTAGGACAATATCTGGCCACCTCATTAACTGCGGATCGCACTCTGCTGGGTCAACGTCAGCTGGCTGATTTGAAAGCAGACGTGCTGGATGCTCATAACAACGGTGTGACCTGGAAATTTATCTCGGTGCCCGAACCAGCGCAAAACCTGGGTGTGGTCGGTGCATCTGATCGCTTTGAAGGCTATGCCAAAGAACGTACGGAAATTCTGAAATTTATCGAAGATAATCATATTGAAAATGTTGTCTTCATCACGGCCGATATTCACGGCACCGTGGTAAACAATCTTGCTTACCAACAATTGACCGCGACCGGCATTGAGCAGGTGCCTACATCAGTTTTTGAAATCAGCACCGGCTCGGTGGCCTTTGATTCCCCTTTCGGCCCCAGTGTTTTGGACATTGCCGCATCCATTCCGGCAGCACCTGGCGTCACCTTGCTTGACGTGTTTCTGGGTGGTTTGGGTTTACCCAGTCGTGAAGCGTTTGATGCGCTGCCATTAGCGGTAAAGGATCAAGCCATCAAAGCATTGCTTGATGAACAGATCGTTCCGCTGGGTTATTCTCCTGTGGGACTGGAAGATTCAGACATTAACGTCACATTGCTGGAAGGCGGCTACACCGCTTTACACACCTACGGCTGGACGGAATTTGAAATCGATGCGGACACACAAAACCTGCTGGTAACAACATTCGGTGTTGAATATTATGGTGAAGATGATCTGGCCAACAATCTGGCGGATATTCTGGCACTTGAACCGCAGATTATCAGTCAGTTTGAAGTTAAACCTCAGGTCAGTGCCGTTCCACTTCCTGCCGCGATGTGGATGTTCCTGTCAGCCCTTGCGGGTATTACACGTTTGCGCAAGAAATAAATGCTGTGTTTTCTGCCGTTATCCTCAATGGATAGCGGCAGCCCCGCCCCTCAAGACTTATCCTGAATAATCCGCACATCGCGTTGCGGAAATGGAATTTCGATATTGTGTTCTTTCAATATTATCCAAATCATCATGAGCAGGTCAGCTTCAACGCGATTTTCGCCATCATCGATTCCTTCAATCCAGTATTCCACACCGAATACAACGCCATTGTCTCCAAATGAACGAATTTCACAATCGGGTTTTTCCGGCACCTGTAATACCTTGGGGTGTTTTTCAATCGTGCTTATGATTAATTCCGGTATTTTGGGAATATCAGAACCATAGGACACTGAAAATTCAAAATCATAGCGTTGATGTTTGTCCTGGTGTGTCCAGTTGGTAAATGAGGTGGTAATAAACTGTTCGTTGGGTACCACAACTGACTTGCCATCGTAGGTTTTCAAGGTGGCGGATCGCATGTTCATTTCCTGAAGTATGCCTGCCTTGCCGTTTTCCAGTTCGATATAATCCCCAAGGCTTAACGAGCGATCCAGCAGAATAATAATGCCGGAGATGAAATTGGATGCAATCTGTTGTAGACCAAACCCAAGCCCCACGCCCAGCGCACCACCAAATACTGCCAGTGCGGTCAGGTCAATTCCAACAACCTGCAGCAACACCAGAAAGACTGCCACATATAGAAAGATTTCAAATAATTTGGCAAAGACTTCCCGGCTGCGGCTATCGAATTCTGCCCGGCTCCGTATCAGCTTTTGTCCGGCACCATTGGATAAATTGCCCAGCCAAATCAAAATCGAGCCAAAAATGACAACTCTGAATAGCAGATAGGCGGATACCCGAATATTCCCCGCCTGAATCGCCAGACTATCCATAAACTCAATCACCTGCCCCAGCCAGCCAAACACATGCAGTGTAGCTACGGGAATTCCAATCCAACGGCTCAATCCATTGATAAACGGGTTCTTGATAAACAGGCGGATGACGTTGTACAGCAAAAATACAACCGCCAGGCTTTGTGCAATCTTGATCAGCCAGACTGACTTTACAACAGCCTGAGCACTTTCTATGGCGATCTCGAGCAATAGCACATCCAGCAGCCGATGAATCAATTTCTGCTTATCAAACAGTGCTTGTCTGAATGAGAAAAATACGCTGCCTTCAGGTGCTTTTTTTAGTAGGGGAACCCGGCGTATTACGCCGTGAAACAATAGCCAGGAGATGATAAAAGCGGCAAGAATCGCCCCCGATTGGATATAAAAGTGTGGACTGACCATCCATTGATAAACCACATCAATATATTGATTGATGAGTTTTTGCAGTTCTTCAGGATCAATCACTGTACGCTAAGCATTAAGGGTAATAATATAATGCCTTCCCTGGCATCATCGCTATTTACAGGGTATCAACGATGGCTTGCCCCATTTCAATGGTACCTACTGTTGAGTCCTTGTTCAGATCAGGCGTGACCATTTTGCCTTCATCCACGACCTTTTGAATCGCCGCCTGCATACGCGCCGCCGCCTCATCTTCCTGCAAATATTTCAACATCATCACACCGGCCATCATCACTGCCGTCGGGTTCGCCAGATTCTTGCCCGCGATATCAGGCGCACTGCCATGTACGGCTTCAAACAATGCGGCATCAGCACCGATGTTGGCACCTGGAATCAAACCTAAGCCCCCCACCAGACCGGCCGTAAGATCAGACAAAATATCACCGAACATATTCGTCGTTACCACCACATCAAACTGGTGGGGATTCATCACCATATGCATGCACGCTGCATCGATAATTTTTTCATCAAATTCGATATCGCTGTAGCCCGCCGCAATTTCTCGGGCGACATCCAGAAACAATCCCTGGGTATATTTCAGAATATTGGCCTTGTGACATACGGTGACTTTTTTACGGCCGTTTTCACGTGCATATTTGAAGGCATGATCAATTACCCGTTCAGATCCTTCCCGAGTGACTACCGCCAGACTTTCTGCAATATCTTTTTTCTTGGTCAGATAATGCTCCAGACCGGCATACAAACCTTCTGTATTTTCCCGTACAATGACGATATCAACATCTTCAAAACGGGTGTTCACGCCATTCCAGCTCTTGGCTGGACGAACATTGGCGTATAGCTCATAATGTTTTCTTAATTCCACATTGATACTGCGAAAACCACTGCCGACCTGAGTAGTTAGCGGGCCTTTAAAGGCCACCCGGTTTTTCTCGAATGATTCCAGCGTGGCATCAGGCAAGGGCGTGCCATATTTTTCAAAAGCCCCCATACCGGCTTCCGCTTCATGCCACTGTATTTTAGCGCCAGAGGCATCAATAACCTTTACCGCTGCCTCCATAATTGAAGGACCAATTCCATCACCTTTTATCAATGTGACGTTATGCATTCAACTCTCCTGAATTAACTACTAAATAAGAACAATCATACCATTTTAGACCTAATTCGTTTAAAAATAGGCCCGCAATACATTTCATTCCCATCGTTTTTCTAGCAGGTTGTTAAAAACCGTTATGAGCACCGCCAAGACAAGGCAAAAGTCATAAAAAGCTGCTTGATCTAACCAGCTGTCACGGCTTCATATCAACCGGGAGTTAAGACAGTAAATATTCAGAGGGGAGTCGACTCGCTTAGCTAATTGCAATAATCTGGACTGAGTACATTTAAGGAGAGTATCTCACAAAAAAGAGCGGGAACCGATGATCTCCACACCCATCACTTCACCCTATACATTCAATTCAAACGAAACAAAAAGAGGATAGATTGTTAATTAATAAAATGAGCAACAGCCATCAACGATGCCTCTTTCACAAACACATCCGCCTGCTGCTGAACTGCTTCGCGGCTGACTACACCGCCAAAGCCAATCACTGTCGCACCGGCCTGCTTGGCTTCCAGGTCGGTTTTGCCGTCGCCTATCATGACCATGGATTGCTTCTGCGCATTGATTTGCTTGCAGATGACGGCTTTGCCGCCACTGTTTGCAGCAGGTGCATCGCTGGCGAACCCTGCATAATTTCCTTGCGCATCAAAATAGATATCCACGGCATGCACATTGGCTTGGGGCACACCGAGCTCATCAGCCAGTGGCAAAATGGCCTGACGCAGGCCACCACTGATGATGTGCACCTGCTTGTGCTGCTCTAGCAATTCGGCAATCAATTGTTTGGCACCGGGAACAACCTGTTCAATATAAAGCTGACCCAAGGCGTGTATTGCTTGCTGATCGGGTTTAATCAGTGCCAGCCGTTTTCCGTAGACGTCCTGTAAAGCAATCTCACCATTCATCGCCTGATTAGTCAGGTCTGCCACCTGCTCAAACAAGCCGGCGCTACGCGCCAGCTCGTCTATGCCTTCGACTTTGCTTAAGGTGCTGTCGCAGTCAAAACAAATAATGTCGTATTGCATTACAAGCGGATTTGTTTAACCGAGATAACAGGTGCCAGCTCGGCAACGGCTTTGACCAGTTTTTCATCCAGTGGGTCAGACACGCTGATGACAGCCATCGCCTGCTGCATTTCATCGGCTTTACTTACCTGCATGCGCGAAATGTTGATATTGGATTCGCCCAGAACGGTACTGATGGCAGAGATCACGCCTGGCTTGTCATGGTGACGAGTCACCAGCAGTGTGCCATCTGGAATCACTTCAATTTCGGTGTCATCCATATATACCAGACGTGGATGACAATCACCCAGCAGCGTACCCTGTACCGAAAACGATCCGCCCTCATAAAACCCGCTGACTTTAATCAAAGATTGATAACCTTGTGCTTCTTCGCAAGAGGTTTCAACCAACGAGATTCCCTGACGCTTGGCGATGCTCTCTGCATTAACACTGTTGACCGGGGTGGACAATTTGTCTTCCAGCATGCCCACCATGGTTTCAACTGAAATCGGGTGAATAGCCACTTCAGATGCCTTGCCATAGGTTGCCACTTCCAGTTTTTTGATCGGCTTTTCCACCCAACCAGCCAGCACTTTCCCCAGCATGTTGGCCAGCGACATGAATTGACGGGATTTTTTAAGCTCTTCTGCAGATTGACGCGGCACATTCAAAGCGTTAACTGCTTCGCCGGTTTGTAGATATTTGACTGCCTGGCGCGCAATTTCCACACTCACTGCCAATTGTGCTTCTTTGGTTGATGCACCCAGATGCGGTGTGAACACCAGGTTATCAGCGCCTAGCAAAGGCGAATCTTCCGGCGGCTCGTTTTCATACACATCCAATGCCGCGCCAGCAATCTCACCATTATTTAAGGCTTCAAGCAAAGCGGCCTCATCCACCAGACCGCCACGTGCGCAGTTGATTAAATAGGCTGATTTTTTCATTGCTTTTAATTGCTCGGCACCAATAATGCCACGGGTTTTTTCTATCATCGGGCAATGCAGGGTCAGATAATCTGCCTGGACAACCAGCTCTTCCAGCGATACCGGCTCGGCACCGTATTCAGCAAACACTTCCGGCGTAACAAAAGGGTCATAGGCAATCACGCGCATTTTAAGACCGTTGGCACGTTGTGCTGCAATACGACCAATCGTACCGAAACCCAAAATTGCAAAGGTTTTATGCGAGACTTCCACACCCGTCAAGCGCGAGCGTTCCCATTTACCTGCTCTGACGGACGTGTTAGCTTCTGGCAGGTTACGGCTTAACGAGAACATGTGTGCAATGGCCAGTTCTGCCGTCGTGGTCGCGTTAGCATCTGGCGTGTTCATGACGATGACACCCTGCTCAGTGGCGGCAGGGACGTCGACATTGTCCACCCCGATACCCGCACGACCCACGACTTTCAATTTTGACGCTGCTTTCAATACTTTTTCGGTCACTTTGGTGCCGCTACGAATCAACAAGGCATCATAATCAGGAATCAGACCACACAGCTCATCTTCGCTTACTCCGGTTTGAATATGAATCTGGATGTCGCTTTGCTCATTCAAATAATTAATGCCATCGTCGGCCAGTTTGTCCGAAATCAGTATTTTTTTCATGCTTGCTTTTGACTTTCAATCTTAAATGTTAAATGAACGACTATTTTACCAGCTTTGATATAATTCCAGTACTTTCCTTGACATTATTTAATATGCCTGAACAATCTTCGTCCCGATTTTCTTTCATTGCCATCAAACAACGACTGGTATTCTGGCTGGGTGCGGTGTTTGTCGGGATTCTGATTGTGACCATGACTTTGCTGAGCGAATACGCCTCGGACATTTATCGCGAGCTGTCGCGGCATTATTTCTGGTTTAATTTTGTTGTTGCCCCGTTAGGGCTTAGCGCCACCGCCTGGCTGACGTTCCGTTTTTTCCCCGGTTCAGAACGCAGCGGCATTCCCCAGGTAAAAACCGCACTTGAAATTACCGGCGATCTGAGTCGGCGCAGTCAATTGGTATCATTAAGAATTGCCGCCGGCAAAATGCTGCTGCCAATTATGGGCTTGCTGTCCGGTGCGTCTGTCGGTTTTGGTGGCCCCGCCACGCATGTTGGGGCGTCACTCATGGCGTCGCTGGGGAAAAAAGTGAAGTTCCCCCCGCATTACATGGAAAAAGGTCTGATTCTGGCAGGCAGCGCTGCCGGATTTGCTGCCATGTTCAGCGCGCCACTGGCCGGTATCATTTTCGCTATCGAGGAAATGGGACGTGCTCTGGAAGAAAAAATAAGCAGTCTGGTGCTGACGGCCATTGTGTTTTCCGGTATCACCGCCTATGCCCTGCTTAGCAATTACATCTTCTTCACCGACAAGACGATGGTTTTAACATGGGGAATGGGCTGGCTGGCAGTGCCCTTGTGTGGCATTTTGGGGGGACTGATGGGTGGATTGTTCAGCAAAATCATCGTCACTGGCGGGCGTCTGCTAAACAAATCCGGTATTTCCATTAGTGTCATCGCTTTTGCCTGCGGCGGGTTGATTGCCATCATCGGCTTTTATTCCGAAGGCGAAACTTTCGGCACCGGTTATGCGCAGGCCAAGGCCATTTTGATTAATCGCGGGCAAATGGACCCTCTGTTCCCGTTTATGAAAATGCTGTCCACCATCGCGACCTTTTTCAGCGGTATTCCGGCCGGGATTTTTGTACCTTCCATTGCTACCGGTGCCGGATTCGGCGTTAATCTGGCCGAATGGTTCCCCATCGCCCCGGCGTCCATCATGATATTACTGACGATCACCGCGTATTTCTCCGGCATGTTGCAATCGCCGCTCACCTCTTTTGTCATCGTCATGGAAATGACTCACAGCAATGAAATCCTGATTCCACTGATGGCGACAGCATTTTTTGCCACCGGCACCTCCCAGCTGATCAACGAACGCCCCCTGTATCGTGAGTTATGCGACAGTTACCGCCCGCCAGAGCCCGTCAAGCAAGATAATGAATAAAACCAAAGCAACCTTCATCTTCTTGGGCTTATGGGGTGTGTTAGCCATTGCCATCTGGTTCCTGTTGCAGCCAAAACCCGCGCCAGATGTCAGTTTCAAAACCATCTCCAATAAAGATATCGCGTTAAATCAGTTGCGCGGCAAACCGGTATTGGTTACCTTTTGGGCCACCGATTGTGCGGCCTGCATCAAGGAAATCCCGCATCTAATCGCGTTGTTCCAGCGCTACTATCAACACGGCCTGGAAATAATTGCTGTCTCCATGTTCTACGACCCGCCCAGTCGCGTTGTCGCCATGAGTCGCGCCAAAAATATTCCGTATAATCTTGCACTGGATCTGCAAGGCAAACACAGCCTGGCGTTTGGCCATGTCCGCGCCACGCCGACGACGTTTTTGATTTCTCCCGAAGGCCGCATTGTTTACCAAACAACGGGCATGTTTAATGTCAATACTATTGAAGCCTATCTGGATAAATTTCTGACCTCCTGACACATCAACCACTTATTTATTTATGCGCATCACCGATTTACAGCAAAGCACACCTCAACCCGTTTCACATAATCCCGGGATAAAAAAACGTATGTTGATTGCACCTGATCAGGTGAATAATCTTGTGTACTTTTCAGAAGCCCGCTTTCCAGTGGGTGAATCAGCACCTGCGCATCATCACAACGATATGACGGAAGTGTTTTTTATCCGTTCTGGTAGCGGCAGTATTGAAATCAACGGTGAGTCGTATGCGATGAAGCCGGGCCAATGCATTACCATTGAACCCGGCGATGTGCATGAATTAAAAAATACAGGTGATGAAGAACTGGTTGTCCTGTATTTTTCTGTACTTAGTTAAAGTGAATCGCTCGCCGCTCCAGATTTACCTCTGACCAGCCCCATGACTGCAAAAGCACTGGCAAACAACAGAGCGGCGCCAGGCAGTGGCACGGCAACCAGATCAAAAGACAGTGTGCCGATCACCGGACTACCGTTAAAGGAATTGGCTTGCAATAATGCAATAGGCTGATGCGGATTACTGGCAGCGTTGGACAATGAAAAACGGTCACCCTCTTCCGTTCCTGCATCCCAGGGATGTAAATCAATACTGAGGGAGTCTATCCATCCACTCGCGTCGCGTAAGGCCACATCATACACACCAACAAACCAGTCCGGACTGGGTGCAATCATGGAGATCAATGAGACATGATCATGGCTGGCAAATACTTCAATTTCACGACGGCGTGAATCCGGAAAGCTGTTAATACCACCCAAGCTTATCTGGTCTTTTACACTTCCTGAAGCTTTTAATGCTGAAATTTCTGACGCCAATTGGAATGTGCTGCCCAATTCGGCAACATTTTCAATCCCCGGGCTGGCCAGTTCTCCGGGTGCCCATAACGGCTCGCCCGCTTTATGCGTTGCCCCGATCAAGGTGGTGAAATGTGCCGATCCCGGCAAACTGCCGCTAGCGACATGGGCATCTTCCCAAAGCCCGGTGAATGTCATGTTATACACGGCAGCAGACGCTGTAGTGGCTACGCAAAAATTCAAAAATACAGCTGATAATACACGTATAGAGTTCCCCATTGTTGTTCCCCAACTGATAAAATATCCGCACAATTTACCCTATTTCTGTGACAAATTTATCACGAAATTTTAACTTTCAACGAAAACTTAACTTTCTACATATGCTCTGGTTAAAAGCAACGCATTTAATCTTTATGGTGACCTGGTTTGCCGGTTTGTTTTACCTACCGCGGCTATTTGTCTATCACGCGATGAGTGATGATGACATCAGCATTGAACGCTTTAAAGTCATGGAAAGAAAATTGTTTTTCGGCATCATGACACCCGGCATGATACTGACATTCATCTTCGGCATCTGGATGCTGATGGATTATGCCTGGGCGATGTACAGCTCAGCCGGCTGGTTGCACGTCAAGCTGACCTTACTACTTTTGATGGTAATTTATCACGGCTTTTGCGCTAAATGGCTGATGGATTTCAAATACGATCGCAACACCCGTTCCCATGTGTACTACCGCTGGATGAACGAGATTCCAGTGGTATTTTTAATTGCGATTGTACTTTTGGCAACACTAAAGCCTTTTTAGCGTACCTGAATCAGTGATTCCTGTGTTTGATAAGTGCATTCAAACAGGCTGACTTTTTCTACCAGCTTATTAGACCATGACAGACCTAATATAAGGCTGTCGGATTATGGAGGGTTCTACTGCGGCGGCGGGGGCCACTTTAATCGTGTGGCAAATTCATGATGTCTTGTTTGAACATTCTAAACGCTTTCGATGTTCCCCCAAATTCTTAAACCAGAAATTCCATTTCCCTGACGAAATTTCAAAACTAATAATTGAGAACTATGCCAAAGTTAAGTTTATTACTATTAATACTAATATCACTTAAATTAATATGTTGTAGTAAATACCGATAGGAAAGTCTGAATTGTATGTTTTTGGAAAATTTATATTCCAGAGCCAAATTTGGCTCAAGCATTCTGACTTCCAGCCCTGCACCTGATAATTGTTGAAAGCGGGATAAATTAATGGATGCTTTGCCATATACTTTATTCATCAGCGCAGTATTAAGTGAGCCAAATAATGTATCACTTTGTAATAAGGTGTCGAACCCACCTATAGATGAGACGTCGCGATCATAACCGATTTCAAAAGTAGTATCCTTTATTGATAAAGACAATAACAGATTGGCAATAAATTCGAACTTGCTGAATGGGTGGGTAACCTGAGCGACACCCATTTTCGTAACCAGAGACAGGGTTTCAGAAAAGTCATGCGTGTTTTTTAATGACAGCAAATGAATTATGCCGCTCGGTGAATTTTGGCTCCCGATAGTGTCTGATTGATCATCAAATTTAACATAACGAAAAACATACTGAAGATCTGTCACATCTCGTTTACTTAACTGAGCTGAAACAGATAATTTTCCATCATGTCGGATAGTATTTGAAATGCTTCGGTCATCAAATGTATTTAAGGTAAGGTTGTAGCCTGAGAGCAATTTTAATGTGTCTGACAACTTGTGACTGATAAAAACATCCAGATAATTTTCATATATACGACTCCTTTTCGACCCGCTTGGGATGATCTGGTTGGTTCTATCCAGAAAAGAGTAAAAAGAGTTTGTAAATGATATAAGGTTGTTATTGTCTACTCGATGGCTACTGGAAAATAACAGGTTATGGCTTTCAAACGCCTGGGTAAATTCAGACTGATCAGGATAGAGAGTGGATTCAAAAGAATAATCAAGTTCTAACTGTGAGCGATTTGTTCTTTTTAGATAATTAAAACCGGGAGAGATCACGGTAAATATATCGCTTAATTTATTCTCAGCTTCGAATAAAATATTGTCATTATATTCTTCCACGATTAATAATCGTGGAATAAAACCATCCTCCCGAATACGCACCGAAGAAAAATTACGTTCGTTTATTTCCTTTAACGGAAAGTCAATCAACGGGGTTCTTTCAGGTTCAATGATATTGAAACGGGTTCTTACCTCGCCTGTTGGAATTTCAATATCATAAACACTACGAAGAGAGTCTGCAGCATATACAGAAATGGGACAAAGAATGGTAAAAAAGATCAGACTGCAGGTCGTTTTCCATATGTTGGTTATTTTGTTCACATTAATCAACTGGGGATTACAGCAATTGGTTTATTTGACATAGACCGTGTCACCGGATTTCAAAAACACATCCATAGAGATCTGTTCATCAGTGATATATTCTTTAAAATTAAACCGCCTTCTTTTACCAGTTTCTCTATTAATAATTATAATTTTTTCTTTATTGGCAAATGGCGTAAACCCACCCGCCATAGCAATTGCCTGAGTGGCGGTAACGGGACTATTGACTTTAAAAAACCCAGACCGAATTACTTCTCCAAGAACATAAATTTCGTAACTGTTTAATTCAATAAGTGTAACGCTGACTAAGGGGGTCTTGATATGGGTGCTTAGTTTTTTTGAGATGATTGTTTCAAGTTCCGTCTCTGTCATGCCTGAGGCTTTTAATTCGCCGATTAGAGGATAATTGATAATGCCGTTTGGGTTAACGGGGACATTTGAAGTCAGATCCGTATGGTTCCAGACAAACACTCTTACAACATCGCCAGCCCCGAGAAAATATTTTGGCTTTTCTAAATCCAAGTGTGTTTCTGAAGCATTCGCTGCAAGGGTGAATTGCATGTGCACAAAAAATGCGATACAAAAAAATAAGACGGCTTTGCCTGATGGAAATATCTTGATTATATTCATTTTTCTATTGATTTGAAGGAAATCACTACCAGGAGGCTATCGGGTTATGGATGATTCTACTGCGGTAATGGGTAATCGAACCTCGCTACCAACCCCATAACCCGACAGCCTCCTAGTTGATGATGAAAAAATTTATAAACTAAGTGATTAAATTGGATGGACTTATCCAGCATTTTGTTTGCATTACACATCCAACCATTGTTGTATACAGGATTCTAAACTTTTATTGATAGACGGTGGCTGATAAGGAACTAATGTTTGCAATAATTTGATATCTGCTTGCCATTTTTTTGGATCGCCTGGTAAATTTTTGTTTAGGGTTCGAATAGTTTTTTTGCTGCCAGTTAATGCAAGAATAATTTCAGCCATTTCCCTGACCGAGCTGGATTCACCGGAGGCAACATTAACTGCCAGAAAGCCTGACACCTCGCTTTCCACAAGTCTTAGGGTATAGTGACAAATATCTTCAATATACAGAAAATCTCTGGTTTCATTACCCGTGCCTTGTATGACTAATTCCTTCTCGTCTGGATTAATCGCCTGTTTGAATAATTCCCATATTAAAAGTCGTTTCTGAATGGGGCCAAATGCCGAAAATAACCGGGTGACGACAACGTTCATATCAAAACATTGACAATATTCCCTAGCCAACTGCTCAGAGATGACTTTATGAAAACCATAAGGCGAAATGGGTTGTGACAATGCATTTTCATCGACAGGGAGAACTTTAGGGTTACCATAAACAGAAGCACTTGAAGGAAACATCAGCAGAGGGTTTATATCTGACTTCCTAACCGCTTCCAGAACTGAACTCCAGGTATCGACGGCATTTTTAAAATCATCTCTCGGTTGTTGAAATGAGTATCCTACAGAAGATGATCCCGCGCTATGATAAATCATGTCTGGTTTGAATCGATTAATTAAACCAATAAAATCATCACTATCAAGCGAACACTGTTGAATAGTTATTTCAGAAACCGGTTGTACTATTTTGCTTCGCGTTATGCCCAAAACACTATGCCCATTTCGGATAGCATATAAAGCAAGACTTTTACCTATAAAACCCTGACATCCTGTTATTAATATTTTCATATAAAATCGCTATATATTTGCACTGTTCATTCTATATTTTTAGAAAACATAGTGTGATCCATTGGCAATATGAAACCTTTATAATATAAGTTCTCTATTTTGCACTTACCTTGGCAAGTTTTTGTTTTAGAGAATAAATTTTTTGTTTTTTGCTGCCACTGCTGTGCTTATATTCGATTAGATGCTCGTATGTAGCCGTAGTTAGGCGCGCCATAACTTCAATTCCTAGGTCTTTAATAATTTTTTGTCTGGCTTTTTTACCAAGCTGCTGTATCTTTTCTGGATGTTGCGAAAGCATAAGCATTCTTTCCGTAAGGGTTTTTACATCATCAATATCGATTAGATAGCCTGTTTCACCGTCTTGAATCATTTCACAAGCCCCTCCTACATCGGAGGTTATGACGGCTTTTTCCATCGCCATTCCTTCTAATAATGTAAAACTGAAACTTTCTGCGTAAGAAGGTGCCACCAGCACATCAAGGCTCGCAAAAACCGAAGGGATCTCCTCCAGTTTAACTTCTGTGATCATCACCGATTCTGTCATTTTATGCTGATCAATAAAGTCCAGTATTTTTTGCTTATAGTCTTCAAACCCAGGAAGCACTGTACCGGTTATTAAAAATCGAAAATTTGGGTTTGTTTGCAGTATCTGATGTGCTGCGGATAGAAAATTAAAATGTCCCTTTACAGGATGGATACGTCCAACCATGCCAAAAACAAAATCAGCCTGTTGTATAAAAGACTGGTTGCTAAAGCCTATTTGTTGTTTATTAGGATCGAAATGTTGGGTATCTATGCCATTCCTGATGGCAACAATGGGAGGATCATTTTCATGCATTTTGAGTTCTTCGCCGATGGCGACAGAATCAGTTATTACGGCATCAAGTCTTTTTAAAATTAAACGGTCAATCCAAGGGTAAACAAATGAACGCCACGACCCTTTTGGAAAGTTAACCCACCCAAGAAAGGAGGCTATGACAGGGCGACCACTAAGCCGGGCGCCGACTAGACTGACTAAATTAGCTCGATGGTCTAAGGCATGCACAATATCAGCATTGAACTGTTTTATTATCGTAACAAGTTGAACAATATCTTTAAAATTAAATGGATTTTCAATGGGGATAGTGACATATTCAAAGCCAGACTTTTTGAGTTCTTTTAACCAAGGTGTTTCGCCTAATGAAGGTTTAACGATGCAGACTAACAAACAATTACAGCTTGCAGGATCGAAGCCTTTTAATAATTGTAATAAATAGGTTTCACCTCCAGTCATTCCAGTGATGCCTCGACAATTCCTTACCATGACTGTTCGAATAACCTTCATTAAAACTCCAATTTGTGTTGTGAATAATTATTATAGTTGCTAGAAAAATGGGCGTCATAAACTGCAATCATTGTTTATTAAATTCAATGATCTGAAAATATCCATATTGATTGAGTACAGGGATTTTACCTATTAAGTTATCTAGGATTTTTAAGGACTTTGTTAGTAGTGTTGATTT
>SPJS01000247.1 GCA_006844705.1 Methylococcaceae bacterium
GTCTCACTCTAACAGGAGCCGCATTAAGAAGGTTAATACCGCCTTTATTATTGGCCATGGCTCAAACAGAAATTGGGCAACGAAAAAGGGCTGCTCAACCAAGAGTGATTAAGTTGAGACCAAAAGGGTATCCATTAATGACAAAGCCAAGGAGCGAGTATTCAATAGGCTGATTTTGTCAGATTTGTTGCGACTGGTAGCGGTATTAGGGTCAGCCAGCTTGATTGAACGTTCCCCCTTGTACGTTGGGCAAATAGAATAACGAAACGAGAATATAAAAAAGTGTTTTGAAGTCCTAAAATTTGTCAAATCATCCAGAGTAGCATTGTGATACCGATGATCAGGTATTAAATATTAAAGTAGATCCACGGAACTTTATCGAGAAATGCGGGTACATCTTGATATTGATCAAGAGTTCTTTTTATGCAGCTACTTATAGTTATTGTTCTTTATGTATTGGGTTCTTCGGTTGTCCAGGCCAAGATAGTTTCTTATCAATTATCAATAAATTATAAAACGCTACAATTTGCCGGAAAACAAGCAAAAGGGATGGCTATTAATGGCTCTGTTCCGGCGCCCACCCTGTATTTTCAAGAAGGAGATAAAGCAGAAATCACAGTGACTAACCACATGGATGTGGATACTTCGATTCACTGGCATGGCATTCTGTTACCGAATCATGAAGACGGGGTGCCTTATGTCAATCACCCGCCTATAAAACCAGGTACCTCCCATACCTTCAGATTTAACATCAGGCAGTCAGGCACCTATTGGTACCATTCTCATACCGGACTGCAAGAGCAGCAGGGGATGTATGGTGCTATTGTGATCGAGCCAAGACAGCAGCGAAAATTACACTTTGATCAACAGGCAACGGTGGTTTTGTCTGATTGGACACAGGAACATCCTGATGAGGTGTTACGCAGTTTAAAAGGCGGCAGTGAATATTACAGCATCAAAAAAAACAGCCGACAGAATTTACAGGATGCGATCACTAATGAGGGCGTCGGCGTTTTGTTAAAACAGGCTTGGTCAAGGATGCCTGGCATGGATATTTCTGATGTTGCGTATGATCAATTTCTTGCCAATGGTCAACCGCAAACCTTTATTCCTGCGCGTCCCGGAGAAACGATTAAGTTAAGACTGGTCAATGCAGCGACGGCTTCTTATTTTAACCTGCAATTTGCTCAGGGGGATTTTAAGATTATAGCGACTGATGGCATTGATGTTGAGCCCATAAGCACCAACACGTTTTTGATGGCTGTTGCGGAAACCTATACCTTGTTGCTTAAGGTGCCTGAGCAAGGCATGTATGAACTTAGAGCTACGGCGCAGGATGGTTCAGGGTACAGTTCGATCTGGATTGGCCAGGGCAAGAAAGTCAGCGCTCCAGATAGGGGCAAGCCAAATCCGTACAAAGCGCATGACCATGCCGGTCGCCCGCAGGACATGCAAAAATCAAACGCTAATCCTATGCATTACCATGGGCATCATGCTCATACGGAGGTGCACGATGTAAGCTCGAATCAGGCTGTAACCACACCCTATGCGGATTTACGCGCGATTCATTCAACTTTATTACCGCAAAAGAATATTACCCGAGAGATTCATCTGGATTTGACCGGTGATATGGAGCGCTACGTGTGGTCGATCAATAATGAAATTTTATCGGCAGACAATGTCATTAAAATCCGGCGTGGGGAAAATATTCGGTTTGTGATGAATAATAAAACCATGATGCATCATCCGATGCATCTGCATGGTCATTTTTTCAGGCTGTTAAACGGGCAAGGAGACTATTCTCCGTTGAAGCATACGGTGGATGTGCCTCCCATGGGACAACGCATTATTGAATTTGAGGCCAATGAAGAGGCCGACTGGTTTTTTCATTGCCATATTCTTTACCATGCCCGTTCAGGAATGGCGCGGGTGATCAGTTACCAGGATGACATCGGTAAGGAACTGGAAGAAAGCCGGCATTTACTGTATCAAGAGCCGTGGTATCTAACCGCTAATGCTCACGTTTTGTCGCAGATGACTGAGGGTGAAGTTCGTTATTCAAATTCAAAAAACAGCTTTCAGGCAGATTGGGAAGTGGGTTGGCAGAATGTGGATACCACTGAATATGAGGTGAATGTTATTTATCAGCGATATTTTAATCGCTATTTTAGCGGCTTTGCCGGTATCACGTTTGAGCATGGTGATGAGAGAGGGATTTTTGGAGGCAATTATTTATTACCACTTAGTTTTGAATCAGAATGGCGGGTAGATACTGAAGGTGAGTTTCGAATTACTATCGAACAGGAAATACAGTTGACGAATGCCGTTAATGCATATGCAGAGTTTCAATATGATACTGAGTCTGAAGAAGAATGGCAGACTGGGGTGAATTATCGTATTCACAAATATTTAGGCATAATTTCAGGCTATCATTCAGAATTTGGTTGGGGTGGCGGAGTGAGTTTTACCTATTAAAACCTATGTTCAAAAGTATTGGCCCCAAATTTTATGGAGAAATTCATTAACCAAAGAGTGGGTAAAACCAGCTCTTCCTAAAAGTACAAATTTATGAAAACACGTATGCGAAAACAAGAGTCAAGTAAATTGAGTAAGGGTTACATTAATCCTAAAAAAATATGTAACCTCAAATTTTGATGTGTCCCTGACGCGGTATAACTATGAGCAGGTCATGGCGTGCGGTTTTCACCGCACGCGACTAGTGGCGTGCGCTTGCTGAAAAAACCAATCAATGATGCAAATGTGCCGAGAGCCAGCGTTCAGCAACGTCTTCGGCCATGTCTTTGCGGCGGGCATAACTGGAAAGCTGGTCGCGGTCGATTTTGCCGACGTTGAAATATTGCGCTTCCGGGTGTGAGAAGTACCAGCCGCTAACGGCGGCGCCTGGGGTCATTGCGTAGCTTTCGGTCAGTTCGATAGACGTGCTGGCAGTGACATGGAGTAATTCAAACAGTTTGGCTTTTTCGGTGTGGTCCGGGCAGGCGGGGTAGCCGGGTGCCGGGCGGATGCCCTGGTAGGCTTCGGAAATCAGCGAAGCGTTATCAAGCTTCTCGTCCTGTGCGTAGCCCCAGTGTTCTTTTCTGACCCGCTTGTGCAGGTATTCGGCAAAGGCTTCGGCCAGGCGGTCGGCCAGTGCTTTCAGCATGATGCTGTTGTAGTCGTCGTGGTCTTTTTCAAATTCGGCCAGTTTGGTTTCAATGCCCAAGCCGGTGGTCACGGCAAATCCACCGATGTAATCCTGTTTGCCGCTGTCCAGTGGTGCGACAAAATCAGACAGGCAGTAATTGGGTCGGCCTGGGGCTTTTACGTTTTGTTGACGTAAATGGTGCAGGGTTTCGCGTTGTTCCAGTCTGGAATCATCGCTATATATAATGATGTCATCATCCACGCTGTTGGCCGGGAAGAAGCCAAAAACGGCGCGGGCGTGCAGCCATTTCTCGTCGACAAGTTGTTTGAGCATGGCTTGGGCATCGGCGAATAGTTTAGTGGCTTCTTCGCCTACCACGGTATCGGTTAATATTTTCGGATAGCTGCCGGATAATTCCCAGGTGTGGAAAAATGGTGTCCAGTCGATGTAATCCACCAGGGTTTGCAGCGGGAAGTCGTCCAAGACACGATGGCCGAGGAATGCCGGTTTTACCGGTTGATGGTTGTTGTAATCAAAGCGGTTTTCGCGTGCTTTTTCCAGCGTGTGTTGCTGGGTTTGCGCTTTACGCCCTTTGTGGCGTTCGCGTACTTGTTCGTATTCGGCTTTAAGTGTGGCGATGTAGTCTTGTTGCTGGTCTTCACTCAGCAGGGCGCTGACTACACCCACGCTGCGTGAGGCATCGGTGACATAGGCGGAAACGCCGTTATAATTGGGTTCGATTTTGACCGCAGTATGTGCTCGCGAGGTGGTGGCACCGCCAATCAGCAGCGGCATGGTAAAGCCCTGGCGTTGCATTTCTTTGGCCATGTGCACCATTTCGTCCAGTGATGGGGTGATCAATCCGCTCAGACCAATGACATCGACGTTTTCTTCTTTGGCGGTTTTTAAAATGGTTTCGGCGGGTACCATCACGCCGAGGTCAATAACTTCATAGTTGTTACATTGCAGTACGACACCAACGATGTTTTTACCAATATCGTGCACATCGCCTTTTACCGTGGCCATCAGTATTTTGCCGTTGGATTGCATGACGCTGTCTTTATCTGCTTCCATGTAAGGCATCAGATAGGCGACGGCTTTTTTCATGACACGTGCGGATTTAACCACTTGTGGCAGAAACATTTTGCCGGCACCAAACAGGTCGCCGACCACATTCATGCCGTCCATCAGCGGGCCTTCAATGACGTGTAGTGGTTTTTCTGCTTCCTGCCGCGCTTGTTCGGTGTCTTCTACGATATATTCGGAAATGCCTTTGACCAGGGCGTGTTCCAGACGTTTGGTGACTGGCAGGTTGCGCCATTCCAGGTCCTCCTGTTTGGCGGCACTGCTACCGTCGCCGCGGTATTTTTCGGCAATGGATAATAATGATTCGGTCGCTTCCGGGTTGCGGTTGAGAATGACATCTTCAACCGCATTGCGTAATTCGTCAGGAATGTCTGCATAAATTGCCAGTTGTCCAGCATTGACGATCCCCATATCCATGCCGGCATGGATTGCATGATATAAAAAGACCGCATGAATGGCTTCACGTACCGGGTTGTTGCCGCGAAATGAGAATGAGACGTTGGAAACGCCGCCTGAAATTAGCGCATGGGGCAGGGTGCGTTTGATCTCGCGGGTGGCTTCGATAAAGTCCACGCCGTAGTTGTTATGTTCTTCAATGCCGGTGGCGACAGCAAAAATATTGGGGTCGAAGATGATATCTTCTGGCGGGAAGCCGATGGATTCAGTCAGAATGGTGTAGGCGCGGGTGCAAATTTCTATCTTGCGAAGCTGCGTATCGGCTTGCCCGACTTCATCAAAGGCCATGACGATGACGGCTGCACCATAGCGTCTGACCAGTTTAGCCTGTTCGATGAATTTTTCTTCACCTTCTTTGAGCGAGATGGAATTGACCACCCCTTTACCCTGAATGCATTTCAGCCCGGCTTCCAGAATGTCCCATTTGGAGGAATCCAGCATAATCGGCACTTTGGCAATGTCGGGCTCTGCTGCGATCAGGTTGAGAAAGCGCACCATCGCGTCTTTGGATTCCAGCATGCCTTCATCCATGTTGATATCAATGATCTGTGCGCCGTTTTCCACCTGCTGCTTGGCCACATCCAACGCGGATTCATAATCTTCCGAGACAATCAGGCGTTTGAACGCGGCTGAACCGGTCACGTTGGTGCGTTCGCCAACGTTGACGAATAACGTTTCTGGCGCAATGCTCATCGGTTCCAGTCCGGCCAGGTGGCAATGTTTGGGCACGTCGGGGATTTTTCTGGGCGGATGTTTTTTGACGGCTTCGATAATCGCGCTGATATGGCCAGGCGACGTACCGCAACAACCGCCAATGATATTAAGGTATCCATTACGCGCCCAATCTTCCAGTTCGGCCGCCATGTCTTCGGGAGATTCATCGTATTCGCCGAATTCATTGGGGAGACCGGCATTGGGGTGGGCAGACACATGGGTGTCGGCTATTTGCGATAACTCATCAATATATTGGCGTAATTCTTTAGCACCCAGCGCACAGTTAAAACCGATAGAAATGGGTTCGATGTGTTTTAACGATGTCCAGAAGGCGGCGGCCGTCTGCCCAGACAAGGTGCGGCCAGAGGCATCGGTAATGGTGCCGGAAATCATCACCGGCAGTTTATAACCAATGTGCTCAAAATACTGATCTACTGCAAAAATGGCGGCTTTGGCATTGAGTGTGTCGAACACCGTTTCAATCAGAATGATGTCGGCACCACCGTCGATAAGGCCTTTAGTTGCTTCTGAGTATGCAGTGACCAGGCCGTCAAAACTGATGTTTCTAAACCCTGGATCATTCACATCCGGCGACATGGAAGCGGTGCGGTTGGTGGGGCCGAGTACGCCCGCGACAAAACGCGGTTTGTCCGGCGTGAGTGCGGTGACTTCTTTTGCTGCTTCCTTCGCCAGTGTTGCCGAGGCGACATTAATTTCATAGGCCAGGCTTTCCATTTTGTAGTCGGCCATGGCAATGGTGGTGGCGTTAAAGGTGTTGGTTTCGACAATATCACAGCCCACATCCAGATAGGCTCGGTGAATGGCCTTGATGATGTCTGGCTGAGTCAATGACAGTAAGTCGTTATTGCCTTTCAGGTCGCTGTCCCAGTTAGCAAATCGATCACCGCGGTAGTCTTTTTCCTCCAGCTTGTAACTCTGGATCATGGTACCCATGGCACCGTCCAGAAAAAGGATGTTGTTTGCAAGTTGCTGTTTAAGAGTGTTGTTTTTGTTCATGGTTGCTGGGAAAGCAGTAAAAAAATGTTGAATTTATTTTAATCAGTTTAGCCTAATAGGTATAATTAGAACTTACTAATATTCGTTGTTGGAGGTAATATGTCTAGGCCGGGATGGTTGCATGTTGTTAAAAGTGTGGTGGCTGCAGGAATAGGTGTGCAAAGTGAAAAAAACAGGAAAATCGATTTTCAGCAGGGTGTATGGTATCAATATGCGATTGTCGGGGTGGTTGCGACAGCGTTGTTTATTTTTGCCCTGGTGATGGTGGTTTCGTTAGTTGTTTAACAGGTGGTTGAAAAACTATTGCCCTTGCCAACCTGGCGTTAAAGAATGACTCAAAATGCTCATTTACGCCATGTAAATTGTACTTTTCTTCATTTTTGCCTTGTCTTGCCTGCGCTTATAACGTTTTTCAACAACCTGCTAAGGGCTTCAATTAAAAAAGCCCGGAACAAGCCGGGCTTTTTTAATAATAAGCTTGTTCGGCCTATTCAGGTTTTTCAGTTTTGAAGCTGTTTTTTATAGAAACAAAAACGCCTGTCAGGCCACTGAAAAGTGTTCCAAAGCTAAATGACTCTCTTAACATTATCATTTGTCTTAAAACGGCAACAACGAAGAATGGAACAACCAGTGGTAAAAACTCAAAAAAGATGCCAATCACCGTTCCCGTACCGCCTGATTGCAGGCCTGCGGTATCAATGTTGTCTCGCTTGTTTAATCCACCTATATCGTCATAATGCTCACCTACATCACTATCAAATGATTCGATAATAAAGGCGTTGAAAAGGATCATTTTAGTTTGCATCAGCAGAAAGATAGCTACAGCACCCGCAACCCAGAAAAGTGTGTTTTTTATTTTGTGCTCCATACCGGTTTGATAAATCCAGATGGCTAAAATAATTGAAACAAGTCCACCATAAACCATGTCGTTACCTCATTTATAATAATTAGTTAATTTGTGTTGTTACAGACCACACATTGAATTTTTTTAGAACGATGAGCCTTGGTCGAGTTCCATAGAGCTTATTGTTCAACGTATTTATAGTCCGCATTTCTTCCTCAACCACCATATTGTAACGGTCGATTTAACAAACGTCTATGCATCACGTTCAGATGGGTGAGTTTTTTAGTATGTTTTTCTCGTATGCAGTCAAAAATGAACGTGAAGAAGAAAGATGACCATTAGATGAAATATCGGTGACATAAACATTAATCATTTGCTTGACTTTAAAGATCATTGAAGTACCATAGCCGCTCCGGATGCCACAATTTTGGTACATTTATTTACAACAACTAAACAAGGTAGGATACTCATGGGAGCAATCTTAGATTTAACTGAAATGTTAAAAGAGCCAGAAGGTATGGTAGGTGCATTAGTTTTAATCGCTGGCGCATACTTTTTCATCAAGTGGGTCTTCAACGAAGAAGAAGAGGAAGAAGAATAAGAACGCCTTTTCTTTTTCTGAAAGAGGGCTGTTGCTGTTTACAGTAGCGGCCTTTTTTGTGTCTGTAAGAAAATGCTTATCCCTTTCCAGGGGAAGCTTGCATTGTCTTTCAATTTAATATCCCTATAATTTGTAATATTTTTGTCAGAATATGTACAAATTTCTAAATGCCAGACTTTCTGTGCTGGCGCGGCAGCAAGTTTCTGCAACAGGTCTTGGTCTATTCAGAGCCTTGTTTGGGCTTGTAACCCTTCAGGAAGTTTTTTTTCTCATTTATTTTAATCATCTGATCTTTGATCCAGTTCCATATCTGGATGTAGAGTTTCCAATGATTGTCATTTTTTTGGGGGTATGGGCAGCTGTTTCTGCCTGTGTGGTTGTGGGTTGGCATAGCCAGGTTACAATTGTCGCCAATTATATTTTCTGGATTGTTTTTGTCAATTTTACGCCGATGCAACGGGATTTTGATGGGGGATTCGATGCATTCATGATCGGCGCGAATTTTTTTCTGATGTTTTTACCGCATAACAACGCGTTTGCGCTGGATGGGTTGCGGCTAAAATTGCAAAAACCGTTAGTACATTATTCAAATTATCAAATTAAACAGGTGTCCATTCTTGCTTACAGCATTCCTGTCATTGTGTGCCTGGGGTTTTTGTATTTCGATTCGGTTGTTCACAAGATGTTTGCCGAACATTGGCGAAATGGCCTGGGGGTATGGCTGCCTGCTTCGCACCCGTTGTATATATCTGCCTTGGATATGGAATGGTTTCTGGAGAATGAGTTTCTGCAGAAGACTATCGGTTACACCATCATCGTTTTTCAAATCGCATTTTTATTTATGTTGAATAATAAATATTTGCGCCCCCTGTTAATTCTGATTGGCATCGGGCTGCATCTGGGGATCACCCTGGTGCTGAATATCTATCCTTTCGGGATGGGGATGCTGATTTTTTATGTGTTGGTCATTCCGCCACAATGGTATCAACGTGCAGGACAATGGATGACAGTGTCACTCCCGACATTGACGGTGTTTTATGATGAGCAGTGTCCCTTATGTAATCGCACGGTGTTGATTTTGAATCATTTTGATGTGTTCAAGACGATTGATTTTAAAGGCGCACAATCATTTGCTTCTGATTATGCGTCATTATCCCATCTGGAAATGAATGAATTGATGACGGACCTGTATGCGCTGGATAAAACTGGCCGAGTGTGTTCTGGTGTCGATACGTATGCCCGGATTCTGATTAATATGCGTTATCCCTGCTTTCTAGGTTGGGTTCTTCTTGCCCCGGGAATCAATCACATTGCTGTCCAGGTGTATCGGCGAATTGCTGATTTTAGAAGCCGTGTGCCATGTGACGAAACATGTCTGGTGTCGGTGGGCGCCGTGAATTCAAACTGGTATGAGCAAATGTTTGATTTCAATGATGACAAGGTAGATAGAAAAAAGATACGAAAATTAAGCAAATTTTTAATCATACTTATATTTTTTCAGCTCAATACGACCTTGCATTATGGGGTGTTATTTCGATTGGGTGTTGATACCAAGTCTTCTGCATTAGGGCAGGCATTGACAGGAGTCAGCAATAGCATGACATTGATTTCTCATACTTTTCTTGGCATTACACCGCATGCGTTATATCTGCATGATCATTTTGAAGGCTACAGGCAGTTGGTCGCGATCAGTTATACCGATGATGCTGGAAAACAGCATTTTTTGCCGTTTGTAAATGAGCAGGGCAGAATGCTGGCCCCGAATTGGGGGCGGGTGCATTCGATGTGGGCAAATATTGCGGTTACGCCCAAAATAAATCAATGGCGTTTACAAAAGGCAATAATTAAAGTCACTGCTTTTTGGGGAAAACATGTTGGACTGAGTCTGGATCAGACTGAATTTAATATTCTGGTCAAGCCGATCAAAATGCCTTTTCAATGGGAACCCGGACTAAGAAGGAAAAACCTCTCCGGAGAATGGAAAACGGTGGGGATTGCGCAGTGGAATGGAAAAAATATGCATATCAGCTTTAACGAGTCAATCATATTCCATGATCAACTGATCAAATAAAATGATTATGTTTCTGTTGATTTGCCCATTTATGCATGATATAAATTACCCGTGCTTTATTAGTACGCTTTAATAAAATAAATATAAATACCTTTATTTGGAGGATGTTATGAAAAAAGTATTATCTTTTTTGGCAATGACTTTAATGATCGTTGGTTTGAGCGGTTGCATGGATAATCCAGACGGTTCAAAACAAAAAGTTTCCAGCCCAGCGTCTATTCAGCTTTAATTAGTTGCTGAAGGCTTGAAAAAAAGGCTCGCAATTGCGGGCCTTTTTTATTTATACAGTATTTGTGAATGGCTAAGTCTCTGGGTTTAAGTTGCCATATTTATTCAACGTTTTCTTCTTCGCTCTCTTCCTCTTCTTCCTGTTTGGCTTGTAATGACAATCCACTAGCGGCTTTTGGTTTGTCTTCCGAGGTGGCTGATCCTCTCCCTTCACTCAGATTGATTTTTAATTTAAGATTGTTTGGAGAGTCCGAATTACGCAAGGCTTCTTCCAGAGATATCGTGCCTGCTTTATATAGTTTGAGTAAATGACTGTCAAATGTCTGCATGCCTATGTTTTCGGATTTTTCCATGGCTTCTTTAATCGCGTGGACTTCTCCTTTCTGAATTAAATCGCTGACCAGCTGTGTGCCCAGCAAAATTTCAATGGCTGCGGCACGCTTGCCGTCAACTGTCGGTATCAGGCGTTGCGAGATAAATGCCTGTAGGTTTAATGACAAATCCAGCAGTAATTGATTGCGGCGTTCTTCAGGAAAGAAGTTGATGATTCTGTCCAGTGCCTGGTTTGCGTTATTTGCGTGCAAGGTTGACAGACAAAGGTGGCCGGTTTCAGCAAATGCCAGTGCATGTTCCATGGTTTCCTGGCTTCTGATTTCGCCAATCAGGATGACATCCGGTGCCTGGCGTAGCGTGTTTTTTAATGCATCTTCGTACGAACAGGTATCGACACCGACTTCACGTTGATTGACCAGGCATTTTTTATGCGGATGAACAAATTCCACCGGATCTTCAATAGTGATAATGTGGCCGGATGAGTTGCTGTTGCGATGATCTATCAATGCAGCCAGTGAGGTGGATTTACCCGAGCCTGTGCCCCCGACAAATAAAATAAGTCCACGCTTTTCCATGATTTTGTCTTTCAGTACCTGCGGCAGGCCTAATTTGTCTGCATTGGGAATATCGACTTTGATATTTCTGATCACCATGGCGTGATGATTACGCTGTTTAAAAATGTTGACCCTGAATCGACCGACATTCGGTTCGGCGATGGCCAGATTCATTTCCGGTACTTGCTCAAATTGTTCACGCTGTTCCTCATCCATTACGCTGTTTGCAATTTCCTTGATACGTTCTTTGGTCAGGACTTCAGAGTCCAAAGGTTTTAATGCGCCCTGAAATTTTGCCGCAGGTGGCGCACCAACGGTCAGATATAAATCAGAGCCATCTTTATGAACCAGAATTTTCAAATAGTCTTTGAATTCCATCGTTAACCTCGTGAAATAAATGAATAATTCAAGTGTAGTCAAGAATTTGCGGATTTCCCCGGGTATGCCAGGATGAATTGCACAATCTGTGTGTCAGGAAGGTGTCGGGTTATGGTGATCGTTGCGAGACGAGTGGATGATCGTGTGCATTTTTTTGGTCTTTTGAGGCACATTTGGGGCTATGCAACGAAAAACGACGGAAAACTGCGCCGATTTCCTGCCGTCGGAGTAGATTGATTCATAATTTGACAGTCGCCTGGTTTGAAAAACAATTCTCCCTATCAAATCGGTATAATATAAAGTTTTTTGATTGAAAAGCACTTGTGTGGAGCATGTGTGATGAACAGGTTATTTGCATGACAGAACAGAAAAAAGCAGTGGCCCTGATTTCAGGTGGCCTGGATTCCATGTTGGCAGCGAAAGCGGTGATGGAACAAGGGGTTCATGTGGAAGGGATAAATTTCTTTACCGGCTTTTGTGTGGAAGGGCATACCCATGCCATTCGTAAAAAGGATAAAGACAAACCCAAGCGGAATAATTCACTGTGGGTGGCCGAGCAGCTGGGCATCAAGCTGCATATTATCGATATTATCGAAGAGTACAAAGATGTTTTGATAAATCCAAAACATGGCTACGGCGCCAATATGAATCCTTGCCTGGACTGCAAGATTTTTATGGTGAACAAGGCCAGGCAATGGGTACAGGAAAACGGATTTGATTTCATTATTACCGGTGAAGTCATGGGGCAACGCCCAATGTCGCAACGCCGCGAAACCATGCCGATTGTGGCTGAAGAGTCCGGTGCGGATGAGTTATTGTTAAGACCGTTATGCGCGCAAAACCTGCCCGCCACGTTACCGGAAAAAGAGGGCTGGGTAGATCGTGAAAAACTGTTTGACTTTAGCGGACGATCACGCAAGCCACAAATGGCATTGGCAGAGCAATACGGATTTGTAGAGTATTCTCAGCCAGCGGGCGGTTGCTGTTTTTTAACCGATGAAAAATATTCGCGCAAACTGGTGGATTTATGGCAGGCGCGCGGAGAAAAGGATTATGAGCTGGATGATGTGATGTTACTTAAAGTGGGGCGTCACATCCGGCCAAAACAGAATTTTAAATTGATTGTCGCACGTGAAGAAGGCGAAGCCCGCTTTATGCAAGGGTATAAAAATGACTTCATCAATATGAATTGTGCCAGTCACCGTGGACCGTTAGCCTTGATTGATGGCAAGCCCAGTGAGGAGGATTTGCAACTGGCTGGTCAGATTACGGCACGCTATGGGCAGGGACGGGATGCCGAGCAGGTTGAAATCAGCATTCGTGAACCGGGCAAGGAAGAACGCAAAATTGCTGTCAAACCGTTACCGCAAAATGAAATACCTAAGGAGTGGTTTGTATGAGTCAGCATGAACTGGATGCACGCCGATTGCTATGTCCGATGCCAGTGATCAGGACGCAGGATAAAATCAAACAGTTAGTTGCGGGGGATGAACTCACGGTGTACTGCACTGATCCGGGCGTGATGCAGGATATTCCTGCCTGGTGCCGGATCAACGGGCATCAGGTGCTGGATAGTCGCAGTCAAGATCGAGAATATATTATCGCAATCAAAGTAGGCTGATATGACTGAATTGAGCGAGGCACAGCAGGCGACCCGTTTAAAAGCCAGGGTGACGCTGGTCGCAGCAGCGGTAAATATTTTTCTTACGCTGATTAAAATCGGTATGGGGATAATCGGCCAGTCTGCCGCCTTGATCGCCGATGGGGTACACTCGTTGTCTGATTTATTGAGTGATTTATGTGTGTTGATTGCCATTAAAATGGGCGGTCGTGAAGCGGATTATGATCACCCCTATGGTCATCGCCGCTTTGAAACCATGGCAACGGTCTTGTTAGGGCTGGGCTTGATCGTCATTGCCGGCGGGATTGCCGTCGATGTGACTGAGCGGATTCTGCATCCAGACCTGTTGATGATCCCGACTCAGGATACACTGGTTGTTGCCTTGATTTCGATTCTGGCGAATGAAGGGCTGTATCACTATACCGTGCGTATCGGTAGAAGAACCCGCTCCAAGTTATTGCTGGCAAACGCATGGCACCACCGGAGTGATGCGATTTCTTCGGTTGTCGTGTTGTTCGGTATTGGTGCCGTCATCCTGGGCTACCCTTTTGCTGATGCCATCGCGGCGGTGATTGTGGCGTTAATGATTGCCAAAATCGGTTTAAAGCTGGTGCTGGAAAGCATTAACGAGCTGGTTGATACCTCGTTGCCGGAACATGTCGTCAATGACATCCGTAAAAAGATTAAAACAACGGACGGAGTGCGTGGGATTCACCTGTTACGCACCCGCCAGATGGGTGAGGATGCCTATGTTGATGCACATATTGTTGTGGATCCGCGTATCACTGTGTCAGAAGGGCACCTCATTGGCGATGTAGTCAGGGATAAACTCAAGCGTGATTTTGATGAAGTGGTTGATGTGCTGGTGCACATTGATCCTGAGGATGACGAATTCAAAGTAGTGGAGCATTTACCGCTGACGCGTAAGCAAATTAATAAATATATGGCGGAATATCTGGGTGAATTGAAAGATTTTGTTGCAGAATTCCGAGTGCATTATCTTGAAGGGTATCTGGAAGTGGAGGTTTTATTGCCACATTTAATGTCAACCCAGTCGCATCAGGTGGAACAGATCAAACAGCATTGCTTATTAATGGAACGAAAAGTCGATCAGATTGACAAAGTGAGTGTTTTTTTCAAAGCGTAATCAAGAGGAATAAATGGCGGTTGGCGTAACAGACATGCCGGAAATGTATGCGGTAAAGGGTATCCGGCTGGGAACCAGTAATGCAGGCATCAAACAAACAGAACGGGATGATGTGTTGTTGATGGAAATGGTCATGGGCGGCACGGCGGCAGCCGTTTTTACCCGCAATGCATTTTGTGCAGCGCCCGTTCTTGTGGCCAGAGAACATTTAAATGCTAATGCGCGCTGGTTGCTGGTTAATTCCGGCAATGCCAATGCCGGTACCGGCGATCAGGGAATGTTGGACGCCCGGGCGAGCTGTGCACAAGTGGCACAGGTTGCCGATGGAGTCGCTCAGCAGGTGTTGCCGTTTTCAACCGGGGTCATTGGAGAAAACCTGCCCATGGACAAATTGCTGCCCGCGGTGTCCGAGGCATTTGCTGCCTTGGCTGAAGACAACTGGACTCAGGCGGCTATAGCAATCATGACGACGGACACTTTTGCCAAAGGCGCATCATGCAAATTCGAGTTGCATGGTGAAACGGTGACCATAACCGGTATGTCGAAAGGTGCTGGAATGATACAACCAAATATGGCGACCATGCTCGGCTTTATTGCCACAGATGTAAAGATGGAGCAGTCGCTGTTGCAACAATGTCTGCAACAGGCCGTAGAAAAATCATTCAACCGGATTACCGTAGACAGTGATACCTCGACCAATGATGCCTGTGTGTTGCTTGCAAGCGGCCAGACGCAAACGGAAATAACTGCTGGAAGTATCGAGTTGCAGAGTTTTCAACAGCAGTTAGACAAGCTGTGTTATCAGTTGGCAGAAGCCATTGTGCGTGATGGTGAAGGCGCAACCAAACTCATTCGCATTAAGGTGGAACAGGCTTTAGACAGTGAAGAAGCGGTTGCCGTGGGTAAAACCATTGCCCATTCTCCATTGGTTAAAACCGCATTTTTTGCCAGCGACCCGAATTGGGGACGGATTTTGGCGGCAGTAGGGCGAGCGCCGATTGACAATATTCAGATGGAGGCGATCAAAATTTATCTGGATGATGTCTGCATTGTCGAACATGGCGGACGGGCCTCAAGTTATACCGAACAGGCTGGGCAAGCCGTGATGAACCAGCAGGAAATTAGCGTGCGTGTTGTGCTTGGACGAGGTGAGGTGAGTGAAGACGTTCTGACCTGTGATTTTTCCTATGATTATGTGCGCATCAATGCAGAGTACCGCACTTGAATGACGCTAAATCAATTCATGTAGCGGTAGGGGTCATTACAGACATTAAACAACGCATCTTGATCGCCAAGCGCCCACGACATGTCCATCAGGGCGGTTTGTGGGAATTTCCCGGCGGCAAGCTTGAAGCAGGTGAAACGGTACAGCAGGCCTTGCATCGTGAATTGTATGAAGAACTGGGCATAAAAACGAAGTGTTGTGAGCCCCTGATCACCATCCAGCACCATTATCCTGATAAATCAGTGGTGCTGGATGTATGGACGATTGCCTCTTTTACTGGCCATGCGACAGGGTGTGAGGGTCAGGACATCCGCTGGGTTAATCAGGCCGAATTAAGCAATTATACTTTTCCGGCAGCAAATGTGCCCATCGTCAAGGCCATTCAATTGCCGAAGTTATATGCCATTGTCGATGGCATCAATGCTGAGCAGATCAAGGCGCGGCTACAGAAGGTGCTGGAAAGTGGTATAGCGCTGGTGCAATTGCGTTTGAAAACCATGCAGCCTCCTCCTGCACAATCATTTATCAATGAATTAATACGACAATGTCAGCAGTCAGCAGCTGGGTTAATGCTTAATTCAGCATGGCGACATACTATTCCAACGCAGGGGATCGGTTTACACTTAAGTAGTGCGGATATGATGCAGTTGACTGAACGGCCAGCTGGTTATGAGCGTGTTTCAGCATCCTGTCATAATCAACAGGAATTAGCGCAAGCTGCGGCATTGGCTTTGGATTTCGCGGTGCTAGCGCCCGTACTACCAACAGCCAGTCATCCGGACAGTTCGCCATTAGGGTGGGAGCAGGCGACCCGATTATTGAAATCCAGTCTGTTACCGACCTATGTTTTAGGCGGTTTAGGCAAGTCCGATTTGCCACAGGCAATGTTTTGCGGCGCGCAGGGTATTGCTGGCATCCGCTGTTTTGTTGAGGAATAGAAAGGAACTCTATTGACTGAAACAAATCCCTGAGATAGGATGCTTGGCTACCAAAATGCAGGTGCAGTCAACGTGGTCAGGTGCATGCAGTCAAATTTGGTGTGAATATAATGATAACTAAAACAAATTTAATAACAGCATTAAGACCAGGCGCAACATATTCAATTCTGTTGTTTTCCCTGTTTTTATGGGCTTGCGCGACTCAGATCAAGCCCGTGCAAAATAAACCTGTGTTATTCGATGCAGGCTTAAGCGATGTTCATACGCTCGACTTGTATTCAACGGAAGATTCCATCCATAGCCTGGTTTCCGGAATAGATAAACAAACGGGCGCCACTGTCGTTAAATATCTGGCTTCTGGTGATGCAGGACAGTCCTGGACGTCTCCTGTGATAGTGAATCAAGGGCCGGCAGAAATCAAAGCGTCCAAACGAGGTAATGACTTTCAATTGGCGGTATCAGCCTCTTCGATTCTAGCAGCATGGAAAACGGTGGGTGCTGACCCCTGGGTTGGTGTGCTGAGCTTTGCGATTTCCCATGATGGCGGCAATAGCTGGGAGAAAGTTGCCAGTCCGCTGGGTGAAGAATTGAGCGCATTTGATCAAGGTTATTTTGACCTGGGGGCTGATGGCGACGACAATTTTCATTTAAGCTGGCTGGATGATCGAGAGGAAGCAGGGGATACTCAGGGGCTCAGATATGCCAGGTATTCCACTGAGAATGGCTGGCATTTTGTCACGAACCTGGAACAGACAGTGTGCACATGTTGCTGGAGCAAGATCGTTAATGATGATCAGCGCAATGTGCATGTGTTATTCAGAGATGACTCCCCGCGTGACATGCGCTTGATCAGTTCGTTTTCGCAAGGGAAAAGTTGGTCGCCTGCCAAAACAATCATTCCGTTTAATTGGGAATTTATCGGTTGTCCCCACCAGGGCGGCGCTTTGACGAACGCAACCCTGCAAGATAAAGCGCATTTGCTGGCACTTGTCTGGAATGGTGATAGTGAAAAAAAAGGGCTGTATTTCAGTCGGACGCATGCCGATGAACAGAATGGGTCGTCTGCAACCCAGGTCGCAGGCAAGACGTCCAAATCAGGCGATCTCGCTGTCATAAATGAGCGTATCGGAATGGTCTATTCTGAAGGTTTGGCAGAAGATAAAAAAGTGGTTTTCAAACA
Organism: Methylococcaceae bacterium; assembly: GCA_006844705.1. Lineage (GTDB taxonomy): Bacteria > Pseudomonadota > Gammaproteobacteria > Methylococcales > Methylomonadaceae > Methylomarinum. The sequence continues at coordinate 17,539 of SPJS01000247.1, forward strand.
ATCAATAAATGGCGGCGAGCATTGGTCAGAAGGTATTGTTTTGACGGCTCCCGGTGTCGGTCCGTCTCATCCGCGGATTGTCAAAACCGGAGAGGGTTTTCGGGTATTCTGGACTGAATGGCTGGATAGCGGAGAAGCTGTCGCCAAAATGTCCGCTTTGCTTTAACGATAATTAATACTTTACGAGAAACGATGAGAAAAATAATTTTGTTTCTAGTCATGGCCGGATCTTTAATATCCAGTCATTATGCTATGGCACACGCAATCCTGGTACGGTCTACACCAGAAAAAGATACTGTTTTACAGCAAGCCCCCGAACGTATAGATTTGTGGTTTGATGCAGGCGTGGGGCCAAAGTACACCGCGCTTGCCGTCGTTAACACGGATGGAGAGCGCATGGATAATGGCGATGCCAGGTTGGGTACGATGGATAAGTCACACTTGAGTGCCACATTGAAAACAATGATACCGGGCCGTTATGGCGTCAGGTATCGAGTGCAATCAGAAGATGGACATATTGTGACCGGAAAATTTTTCTTTCAGGTGATCGAATGATTAAAATATTTGAAGGCGTGATGCGACAATTTGCCGTGCTTGTGATGTTGATGATAAGCACATCTGCATGGTCGCTTGATCAATCGGCCACTGATCCGTTGAAAAAGCTGGATTGTTTAATCACCACAGATTTTTATATTGTACATTTAACCTCTTATCAGGAACCTAATCCGGACGCCAAAAAAAGACATAAATTTCAGGCGTTTTGCCAGACATTACCGGATATTGGAAAAAGCTACCTGGCGGTTGACTTTATTGATCGCGACCTGCGCCAAATGGCGATCAAAATGCATGTGGTAGAAAAAAAAGACAATCCGGACGGTGACGAGATGCTGGACGGGAAAATTCTGGCAGAAACTGTGGTCAGTAATTACAAAAACGGGGTCGCGCAAATTCAGGTCTCCTTCCCGGAGAAGGGCCATTATGAACTGGTTGTGACCGTCGGTGATGATATGTTCGCAGACAAAATCAAGATTCCGCTACGTGTAGCTATCGGAGAGCCATTTAGCTGGGGATTTTTAATGCCCGTTATCATCTTCGTATTGATTGCAGGTGTTGCTTATCTCATTTATCGATTCTTTTTAGAGCGTTACAGAAAAGAGCTGAACAAGGGGGGCTCTTAGATAGTGACATCATAAGTTGCATAAGGGGCTGAACATGCTGATTTTCTGCACTTCCGGAAATCAAAAAGCAACACTATTGCCTCGTTCGTCATCGCATGAAGACACTATCAATATAGATTTTTTTCAACCTCAGGTGCCGCCATTTTTTCATTGGCACCTGTTTCCATATAAGAACCTTTCATGAAATTTTTAAACCTGTCTGCCTTCTTGAGGCACATAGCCAGTCACCTAAGGCTTGTGTTGATGATCGCAGTATTATTTCCGGTTTCCTGTGCGTATGCAGACTGGAATTCTGGCAAAACCATCGAAGCGTCAGCGACTCGGCTCACAGTCAATGTATTAAATAATGGTGTTAAAGCAGAATTGACTGTTCATGCAGATGTCATCGGTGCCAGCCAGTTAAACAAAGAGAACTTTGCCAGGCGTATCCTTGCCATTCAAACGGATCATCCCATACCGGCCACTGTATCTGTTAGTGCAGAAAATGAACAAGCCAGTGTAATGACGCTATGGTTCGCTTTTACCCGGGCACAGCCCGAACGCATTGCACTGAAACCAGATTTTGATCTGCTGACGCTTGCAGGGCAATCTCATCAGATCAGCGTTGCCCATCTGGGCTTACCAGTGATCGATCATGATGTTCTGACGCAAGCTGAAACCCTGAGTCTGGATTGGCAGGACCCATGGCAAACACATTTTGAGAATCCTGAGCTAAAGCGTGATCATGGCGATCCGGTGATGGCTTTTCTTTATATAGAGCAGCAGCAAATCAAAGCTGAAATTGTCGTCAGAGTTAAGGAATTAACAGAATGGCTGGACCTTGGGCTGGCTGATCAGACATGGATTGCAGAGAGTGAGTTTGAACACATCCGGCAAAAAACCGGTGATTTTTTAGCGTCGCAAAATCCGCTGAAAGTCGATGGCATGTTACGTTCACCTGTGTTGGATAAAGTCGATTTTATCCGTATGGGGGCGGAAGATATTCAGGCCTATCAACCGCAACAAACTCAATTGCAAACAACCACTCTAATTGGGGTGAGCCTGCATTACGAGATCAGCGACATCCCCGCAAAACTAGCCTGGCAATGGGATTTGTATACGGATTCCGTGCAACGTGTCGTGATTCGGGCATATGATAGTGCGGGCTTGTTCGACAGTTATGTGACCCATGATTATCGAGTGTTTGAATGGGAAAACATGCTGGCGGATATTGACCTGCCTGAATTGACCGGCCAGAAAAAGGCGGCACTGGTCGCGGTTGAAAATGATAACGAACAGCGAATCAACACCTTGCGTATTTTGCTGGTCTTCTTGATGGCGGCGTTTGTGCTCACCATTGTGACTTCAGAAAAGATGCATTTATGTGCCATGGCTTTGTTGATTTTGTTGCTTGGTGGCAGTTATGTTTCATGGGCTAAAGCAGGGAAGCCCGATGTGTTTGCGGGCAGTATCCTGGCTCAGGAGAACACAACAGGCGTAGTCGAGCAATTATTGTGGAATATTTATCAGGCATTTGAATCCACAGATGAATCAGAGACCTATGATAAGCTGGCGTACAGTGTCCAGGGTGATTTGATTGAAACGCTGTATTTGCAAAATCGGCAGGCATTTTTGATGGAAGACGGTGCCTGGTCCAGAGTAGAAAATATTCAGATCAAACAGATTAGCGAAGTGTCTGACGTGTTGGAAAAAGGCAAAACCCTGGATTGCCAATGGCTGGTGACCGGGCAGGTTGTACATTGGGGACATCAGCATCAACGGGAAAACCTGTATCGCGCAAGGATCAATATTCAGGATCAGGAGGGATTCTGGAAAATAACCGCTCTGGAGTCCCTGGGACAGGAGCGGGTGGACGAGGCCGAATCAATGTAATTATTCGTCATGAGAATTCTGATTGTTGAAGATGAAGTAAAAACAGCTGCGTTTTTAAGTAAAGGATTGAAGGAAAATGGCTTTGCGGTGGATATTGCTGAAAACGGCATAGATGGACTTAATCTTGCTGAACAAATCCCCTATGAGCTGATCATTCTGGATGTCATGCTGCCAGGCCTGGATGGCTTTTCAATTCTGGGAAGTTTGCGACAGCAAAACAATCAAATCCGGGTGATGCTGTTGACGGCCCGGGATGAGGTTGATGATCGCGTTAAAGGACTGGAATTGGGCGCTGATGATTACCTGGTCAAGCCGTTTGCATTTTCCGAATTATTGGCGCGTATCCGAACCTTGCTGCGCCGTGGCGAAAGCCGCGACATCCAAAAAATAAAAATCGCCAACCTGGAAATTGACGCAATCAAGCACCGGGTTTTTCGCGGCGATCTGCGCATAGATCTCAGCCCCAAAGAGTTTCAACTACTTCTGCTGATGGCACGCCGTCAAGGGGAAGTGCTCAGCCGCACAGTCATTTCAGAGCAAGTCTGGGACATCAACTTCGACAGCGATACCAACGTGGTTGATGTCGCCATTCGGCGACTAAGAAACAAAGTCGACGACCCGTTTCAACATAAACTTATTCATACGGTGCGCGGTGTGGGCTATGTGTTTGAGCTAAGAAAGTAATCGTTTATTTGTACATAAAACGGCGAGTAATCTGTTCCATGGTTCTCAGGCTGAAATCTACCGGCTTTCCATTCAGCAATTCAGGCTGATCAGTAATGTGCGTCGGAGTCAAATCGTTGAATCCAGTGACCTTGAAGCGTTCCGGGTTTTGGCTGAGAAATTGACAGAGTTTTTTGAAGCGATTAATAACAATGTGGTCCGCCTGAATTTTATTCGGGCTAAGTAGCTCGAAATTATGGCTCACAATCACTACCGCGTCCCACCCTGCATCATGCGCTGTATTTAAATAATGTGACATTTCATTGAATGAACAGGCTGTAACTTGCAGATTTCGCTGCGAATTTTTGACGGGCTGGGCAAATACAGAGACGGGGTACTCATAGACATCATTGATTTTATAGGGTTGTGTCAGGATTTGTCCGGGTGCAATGTCGGCAACACCAACATCACTGGCAGGGTTATAACTGCTGTCGAAAAGTATTTGATTGTCTTTTAATGCCTGTAATGTATTGAGATTGGCCGCATAACTTCCAGCGCGAAAAGCAGTGATGTTTTCAACGCCCACCTGGTGGAGCTGGCTTTTCCCCCAGGCAATTAACTGAGATTGTTGAGATAAATCACAAAGACTTAATAACGGAATTTTTTGCTGAATGTTCGTTAATAAAGTCTCTCCTGTTTCATCCACCCATTCCGGATGAAGATGCAGTTGAATTTCCTGGTTTTGTTCTTTTATCAGGCCAACCAGCTCTGCTAATGGATCAATACCGAATCGAGCAGAGAACAAGGGTTCTACAAAAAAAACAGCAGGAAGGCCGTGGTCAGCAAGAATATTGAGTGTGCCTGGCAGCGCATAGTCTCCTTGTGATGTTTTTCCATAGACGTATTGTTGAAAATATCCTGGGAAGCATTCGTCCAGGTTATCCCATCCATTGCACCAGATTTCGGTATCTATGGTGATGAATACATTTAACATGAAGGTCTCCAGAACAAGTCAACGAAAATAGGGTATCTGCGCAGTTTTGTATTTTAGATCAGTTAGGCATGCCTGGTAGAAAAGAATTTTTCCTGCGTGATGTTGATGAAACATTAGGCGTAATGAGAATTGTCATTTTTGTTTTGAAAAACTAAGCGTAATTTGTAACTATTATCTGTAATTTAAATCATGTGGTTTGGGAAGTGATGAAAAAAGTTTTGTTGGGCAGCAGTGATAACGGTCAGGTGTTTATGGATGCAGCAATGGCCAATCGACATGGCGTAATTTCAGGCGCGACGGGCGGCGGTAAAACGATTTCATTGCAGATACTGGCTGAAGGTTTTTCAAGACTTGGAGTGCCTGTATTTTTGTCTGATATAAAGGGTGATTTATCAGGGATTTCGGCAGCTGGGTCTGCGCATGAAAAAATCAGTGAGCGGGTAGAAAAGATTGCCATCAAAGATTTTCAGTTTCGTGCCAACCCGACAGTATTCTGGGATTTATTTGGCAAGGCAGGGCATCCGGTACGTACCACAGTATCCGAGCTTGGGCCGTTGCTGTTTAGCAGCCTGCTGCAATTAAATGACACTCAAACAGGAATTATGTACAGTTGTTTCAGGATTGCTGACGACCAAGGCATGTTATTGCTGGACTTAAAGGATTTACGGTCCATGTTAAGCTGGATGGGAGAGAATGCCAGGGAATTGAAGACGGATTATGGCAATATTTCTTCAGCCAGTATCGGTGCAATTCAGCGCCGATTATTAGTGCTGGAAGAGCAGGGGGCAGAGAATTTTTTTGGTGAGCCGGCCATTCAGCTCAGTGATGTATGCAAAACAGACTTTTCCGGTAATGGTGTGATCAGTGTGCTGGACGCAACAACGTTAAGTTCGCAGTCACCTCATCTGTACGCGACGTTTTTACTCTGGCTGTTGTCCGAGGTTTATGAAAGTTTTCCCGAGGTGGGGGATGTGGATAAACCGAAACTGGTTTTGTTTTTTGATGAGGCTCATTTGTTGTTTGAAAATGCGCCAAAAGTGCTGGTAGATAAAATTGAGCACATTGTACGCCTGATTCGCTCAAAAGGTGTGGGTGTCTATTTTATCAGCCAGAGTCCACTGGATATTCCTGAAGATATTCTTGGTCAGCTGGGGTTAAAGATTCAACACGCATTACGCGCATTTACCCCGAAAGACAAAAAAACAGTTAAAGCTGTCGCAGAAACATTTAGGGAAAACCCGGCCCTGGATACCGAAGCCGTCATTACTCAATTAAAAACGGGGGAAGCGCTGGTTTCCACGCTCAATCCGGATGGCAGTCCCACACCGGTTGAGCTGACGCTAATGCGGCCGCCAGAATCACACATTGGGCCGATTGATCAGGCACAGCGTCGCGACTATATGTCACGTTCTCCTTTTCATGGTAAATATGAACACGTTGTCGATCGTGAGTCCGCTTATGAAATGCTCAAACAAAAAGCGGAATTACAGGCGTCGCAGGAAAAGCAGCACGAGAAAAGTTCGACAACGCGGTCATCTGGCCGCCGATCAGGTAATCGCCAGTCTGTAGGCGAGGCGATGTTAAAAAGTGCGGCTCGTAGCATTGGCAGCCAGATTGGGCGTCAAATCATTCGCGGAGTGTTGGGGTCATTATTAAAATGACAGGGTTATTATGGAGCATACGGATAAAACAACGGCTGGCCGTGTAATTTGTAATCAGCGATCAGCTGTTGACCTTGTTGTCCGGTAACGAAGTCAATATATTTCTTTGCGAGTCCATAGTTTACATGCATATGCTTTTCAGGGTTCACTGCCATGATGTGATAGGGGTTGAATAAAGCGGGGTCACCTTCAAAAACGATATCCAGTTGTATCTTATCTTGCATGGAAATATAGGTGCCGCGATCAGTCAGGGTGTAGGCCTGTTTTTCATCGGCGATTTTTAATACCGCACCCATGCCCTGGCCAACAGAGAAATAGTTATCAGCGGCAGGTTGTATGCCAACAGCTTTCCATAGCGATTTTTCTTTTTTATGTGTGCCGGAATCATCACCTCGTGAGACAAATGGAGTGGTAGCCTGCCCCAAAATGTTCATCACCTCATTTAGGTTTTGCCTGGATTTTATGAGTGCCGGGTCTGCAGCGGGGCCGACAATGACAAAGTCATTGTGCATCACCGCAGTACGGTCTATGCCGTAACCCTTGTCAACAAATGCCAGTTCAGCGGCAGGTGCATGCACAAACACGACATCCACATCACCGTTTTCACCCAACTTCAACGCTTTGCCGGTACCGACAGCGATAACAAATAACTTTATATTGAATTGATTTTCAAATACGGGGTGCAACTGATTTAACAGGCCGGAGTTGTCAGTACTTGTCGTTGTAGACATGCGTAAAACATTGTCCGCATGACTGATGCTGGTCAGTGATAATAAGCTAAGAGTACAAAAACACAGGATATGTTTGATTCGATTCATTAGTTTAAATGCCTTTATTTTAGAATGCCCATTGCCCACGAAATTGCACAATGCCCGGTTCATCATCAGCACGGCTTCCGCCTGTACTTGCCAAGACCCGAACATAGTTGGCTGACATGCGTAACCCCGGTGCGGGAAACCAGTTCAGGCCAAAGGTGATGTTATCCAGTTCGCCGCCGTTAATGGCATGATCATTCAGGTTAATCGTACTGTAGCGAAAACCCAGTTCCCATGCGCCCCAGCCACCTTGCCCAACTATATTGTCAGGTTTGACCGCCTTGAATTTGGCGCCCTTGTGCGTGTATGGGCGTGATTCGCCCGTGATAAACCAGCCGGTTTGCACATACCAACCGTCAAACATCAGATCTGAGTCATGTTGGCGATGTACATAGGTATGAATATATTCCGCCTGCGCATACACTGATTGATATTGCGCGGCAAATTCGGCACCCAACGCGAGGTAGTTTTCTACATTGTTTATCGCACCGGTATCGACAAAATTGACCCCGCTGATATGGGTTTCTGCCTGTTGTTTAAAGCGGACAGACTGGCCTTCCGGTTGACGATAATTGGCAGCAAGCCCAAGATGGAGCAGGTGTCTTTTTTCATTAAATGGCATCCAGGTCAATCGCCCACCCGTGCCCCAGCCTTCATCGTCAGAACCGCCGGCAACACTTGCTTTATCGCCGAAGAATCCGGCGGCTGCCGTCCAGTGTTTGTGGTTGCTGCTGGCCATAATGCCGATATGGCGACCGGCCGTAAATGCGTCCGGCAGGGCACGTTCGGTAAATTGTGTGTTATTGTCACTGACCTGGTCTTGCAGCATGAACGGGTCGCGGAAATGTCCAAATTTGATACTGAGATGATCAAAACCGCTGTAGCCCAGCCAGATGTCGGTGATGCCTTTATTGGTTCCGCCACTGCCTGCAAAGTCATATTCAAATTTATAAAACCAGTCGTGAAACAAAGTACCCTTTAGATATAATCGGGCGCGGCGGATTTTACTGCCATCACCTAGCGCACTGACATCCTCATGGTGCCAGGCACCATCCGCCTGCAGGCGGCCGCCGATTTTGGCAGAAAAAGCGCCATCTTTACTTTTAACCTGCAGCCCGCCTTTGTTGACAGAGACGTTGACAGCCGTGGCGTCATCCAGCTGTTTTTGCAAGGCTTGTTTCTGATCTTCCCGTTGTGCCTTGCCTGTACGGATTTCGTCCATCAAGCGGGCATATTGCTGCTTATTGACCATGCCGTTTTCATGCAACATATTGATTAAAGTCAGCACTTCGGATCCGGCCAAGACACTCGGGCTAGCAGCAAGAAAAAAAACGGCATAGAGAAGTATTCGATCTGGGTATAAATAGGAAAAGTTTTTCATAAAATATAATGAAAATTCTATGGTATTTGGATGTTTTACACTATATGAGTTAATCTATAATTAGTAAATAGGAAAAAAAATACCAAAATGAGCCGGTTTTCTCTGGATATCCACGCCACTTACTGCAAAGATCAAAAAGAATATGATCTGTCCCCCTTGCTTCGCTTGTTGCAAGCGCAGGCGACAACCTCCAATTTACAGCAGGTAGCGGATCAGGTTGGCTGTTCGTATCGTACCGCGTGGAATTTGCTTAAACAGTTTGAAGCCTTGTTTGGCAGTGAATTGGTGGGCATGCAAAAAGGGCGAGGGTCGCAATTGACGGATAAGGGAAAGGCCTTGCTGGATGCCTATCAACAACAATCACAATTTCTCGCAGCATCATTAACTGAAGCAAGTAGGGCGTTCGATAGCCGTTTGCAGCAAATAGTAGATAACCCAGCAGATCATCTGAAAATTGTTGCCAGTGACAGTGTGCGGCTGAATCATTTACGTGAACTGTCATTGCCTGTCAGCATTCAAATTGAAGGCAGTGAAGCGGCATTACAAACTTATGTTGAGGGGCGTTGTGATCTGGCCGGGTTTCATCTGGCTTCGCAAAGCGAAAGGCAATGGCGACAATATCATGATTTGTTTTCCAGCAGTGATCAGTTTGTTTTGCTGGAACAACGTCAACAGGGGTTGATGAGTCGCCAGCAATATCCGGTTGAAAGCTTGCAGCAAGTGCTGCAACAACAACTGACATTTGTTAATCGCCAGGCTGGTTCTGGCACCCGCCTATTGTTGGATGAGTTGTTACAACAGCAGGGGATTGAACCGCAACAGGTAAAAGGATATCGTCATGAAGAACACACTCACCTTGCCGTTGCCGGGCTGATTGCCAGCGAACAGAGTGATGTTGGTCTGGGGGTAAAATCCGCCGCGGATATTTTTCAACTGCATTTTACGCCATTGATGAATGAACATTATTTTCTGGTGTTTAAACATCTAACGCCATTAGTGCTGCAAATGTTTGAGCAGCTAATTCCGGATTATGCTGAAAAAATAATGGTGTATGAAGCGTTCATGCATTTTGCGCAAGGTGGGGACAAATGAGCGTGGCGTACAGATTAAATAATGTGCGGTTTGGCTATGTAAATAAAACCGCGTTATCCATTGATCAGCTGATAATTCCCTCCCAACAGATATGTGCATTGATCGGCGCGAATGGCAGTGGAAAAAGCACCTTGCTCAATATTCTCGCCCTGCTGAAATCACCGGTGAAGGGTGAAGTGCAGGTCTTCGGGGCATCGGCAAATGTAGCGGATAAAAAAATAAAACGGCACATAGCGTATTTACCGCAAAAACCTTATTTGTTCCGCGGTAGCGTGATTGAAAACCTGCGGATGGTGCTTAGGTTCAACGGTATTGATAAAGACCAGTATACCGGGAAGATCCAGCAGGCCATTGCAGAATTAAAAATTGAACCGCTGGCAATGCTTCCCGCACAACAACTTTCTGGCGGCGAAATGCAAAAAGTCGCGCTGGCGCGGGCGATCATGTTGAACCCGCAAATTCTACTCATGGATGAGCCGTTCAGCTATCTCGATCAGGCCAGCCAGCGAGCACTGGAACAATTTATTCGACAATATGTGGATAAAGGCCACACGGTTATTTTCAGTACCCATGACAGACAGCAAGGCGTCAACCTCGCATCCAAAGTTATATCGCTGGTTGACGGCAAACCGGTTGCTTCCTCCTTAATCAATGTATTTTCAGGCACGGCCAACAATGGAATGTTTGATACCGGAAACATTCAGCTTAAATTGCCACAAAACTCAGCATACGTCACCCATGTCAGCATCGAGCCGGAGGATGTCAAGCTAAGAAAACCTTCTCAAACAATCTGCAACGACAACGTGTTTAGGGGGCGAATCATTGCTGTGGAAGCATTGGATAAGAATTTAAGGTTAACGATTGATATCAAGGAAAAACTGTACGTTCATTTACCACCACAAACGTGGCAACACATGCCGTTGACTGTGGATAATGAAGTTGAAGTAGTACTGCCGTCTGAGAACTTATTGGTCATAAACCATGCAGTCTGTTGATTGCATTGATGTAAGGGTAACAAGCTCATCTTGATACGTTTAAAGATATTACTCAGCATTGATGGCTTGAATTACTTGATCGAGCTGTTTTGAAATGAGTGTTAATTTGTGCTTATTTCGCAGGGAACGATATACATTCGCGGCACGAGAAAAAAAATTTCTCGCTTGCTGCAGGTTGTGCTGTTGTAAATGTAATTGAGCCAAGTCTCCCAGAGTGGCTGCAATGCCGGAGCGTAGGTCGTTTTTTTTATACTTAGCCAATATTTTATGCAACATTATTTCCGCCTGTGTTAATTCACCTTTCTGTATGAGTATTTGGGCTTGAAACCGAAGTATGCGTGCTTGATGGATAAAGTTATCGGGACTGGTCTGCAAGGCGGTTTGATATCGTTGTAACCATAATTCAGATTCTTTCTGTATCACAAATGCTAATTTTGTGCGTAATGAAATGGCTGATAATTGGAGTGCGTTCATTTTTTTCTTGGCTGGAAAGTCGGGTGACAGTGGCAACAAGTTACGAAGAAGTGTTTCTGCTTGATTATATTTCTGTTGCTGCATGGCCAGGGTTGCAGCTAAAAGTTGGAGTCTGAGTTTTAAGGAGGTTAATTTGGACTGCTGAACTACTGATTTTGCTTGTTTAAGATGATATTGGGCGGGTTCAAAATTATGTCTTCTTAGTTCGAGTTGGCTTAGATTGATATGGCAATGGGCTATTCCCTGTGATGCATCCACACTTTGATAATATCGTAAGGCTTGTTGGAAAAGGCGTTCAGCCTTAACCCACTGTTCATTTTGAAATGCCTGAATGCCTTGTTGAGAAAGTTGATGCCCCCTGACTAAATGCGTTGGTGAGTTAGTTGGTTGGGTTGCGCAACTTGCCAATATCAGGCTGAGACACAGAACACTAGACTTGTTAATCATATAAAGGCTGCGGCTGCATAAGGGGATATTCGGGGACTTCAATTTTGCCAACAGACAGAGGCCAGGTTTGCTGTACGCTATCAAGCAGCTGTTCAGCTTTTTTCATGCTGCTACGAGCTTCTGCAGTAATTCCGGGGATATCCTGCAATTCAGCATTAATTAAAACAAGCGCCTGTTGAGTTAACGTAAATGTTTGCTTGAGATTGGCAATTAATTCGGGTAAATCTTTGCTAGCCTGTTTTAATTCGCTGGTAAGAGTGCCTCCGTCATATAAAATCGGCTCGAGTTGTTGTAAGCGTTGCTCTGCCTGCTGGATCATTTGTCCGGCATCAGTTAATAAGTTAGCACCCGATTTCACGACAATTCTTAAATCCTGCTCGACCTGCTGATCGAATACAGCAGTGCCCAAAACTCCTTTCCCGGATGCAATTTGAGCAATAATGTCATGCAAATTCGTAAAACTTTGTTCTACTTTTGGCAAAAGTTTCTCAATTTTGCTGAGCAGATTATTGTTATCAGCAGACTGAACCAGGTTTGCAATGCTCAATAGTAAATCATTTAATGAAGGTGTTTCCTCAACGGGAATGGTTGCACCTTCAGCTAATGGTGGTACATTCATAGCGACAGATTTTATTTCTATTTGCGCATTCCCTAGACTGGTCAGACGGTTAACAATGGCAGTCGCACCTTGGCGAATCAAGTCTTGCTTATCTTCATAGACTTCAAGGGTGATCTGTATTTTCTGATTTTGGGTTAACGCGAGATTTGATACGCGACCAACTTCAGCTCCTAATACTTTAACAATAGATCCATGATTAATGCCTTCGCTACTGGTGACATTCATATAAAAAAGTATGCGCTTGGCGAATAAGCGCTGGTTATTAACACTGATGACAACAAAGGACAGAAAAATCAGAAAGGCAATAAATACAAAAAAACCCACTGTCCTTTCATGATGGTTGAACAGGGAGTGATCAGGCGAACGGGTTGAATGATATTTATTCATTAGATTATTCTAATGTATATTTCATAAATTGCCTAAAAATGCTTCGATTTCATCGTCTCGACATTGCTTGAATGAAGTCCAGCCTGTAAATTTCATGATCTTGTGTTGAGAAATGTAAATAACCTGGCTGGCATTATCTTCTACGAAACGAGGATATTGCAGTCCTCCAATCATACACACGCAGTAGAAAGCAAGGCTGGTACTTAGCAATACACTCATTTTTTCACGTTGTTCTGCCCCGAGGTCATTAAATGGCAAATCTAGAATCAGCAGGGATGGATCAAGGATAAGCGCTCTTGCTAACGAGAGTTGGGCGCGTTCATAGTGATTTAGCTGAGCAGGAAAATTATCTAGTGCAAAACGACACTGTAAGCGTTCAAGCAATCTTTTGGCTTGTAAACTACCGTCTTTAAAAGATAAGTTGGTGTGATAAAGCAAGGGTAAGAGAATATTCATTTGCACATTGTGTAGCGAAAACGAAGGCGCAATGCCGGAAAAATATCCAATGTGTTGGCGTAGCTTCCATAGTTCGTCAGTATTGAGACAAGATATATCTTGATCAAAATGAGTAAGGCGTCCCGTTACCGGAAGATTAATGCCAGCCAGCATGTGTAAATAAGCTCTTAAGAGCGGACGATGTGGTCCAACCAGGCAGGTCAGGCTGGCATTTAGTAATTGACAGGATAAGGCAGGACAAACAATGTTTTCATCGTTAAATTGTGGAACTGCCTGCTGGGCAGTTACCTGAAATTCTATTTGTTCGCCGCTCATAACGTGAAAAGAATGAAATAACCATCAATTAAAAAGACAAAAACAATACTCCTGACGACGGCATATTGTAATTGTCTGGATATTTGTGTGGGGGAGTTGACGACCGATAAACCATGAAAACAGGCAATACTGCCAATGGTCAGACCGAATAGAATATTTTTTAAAATAAAACGGCCGAGAGAACCTATGTCGATTAAATGAAGTAGCTCAGATATAGATGTCTGAAGTGAAAAGTCGTAAAACATGGTGCTGAACAGCATGCCCGTCAACAACATGATGGCTGAAAAATACAAAGCTAATGACAGTTGGCTGATGACAGTGCCGAGAATTCGAGGTAGGATCAAAATGTCGTCAATGTTGATACCCTGGTAACGTAACACATCCAGTTCGCCGGCAATTTTACAGTTTCCAAGATCCGCCACCATAGCAGTGCAAGAGCGCCCAATCATAATAAATCCGGTAATCAATGGTCCCATTTCGCTAAGAATCAAGCGTGCCAGGATTTCACTATAGTCTTTAGCGCCTGCCACAGAGACAATGATGAACACCAGTTGGGAGGCGATGACGATACCTACAAACACCGCTAGAAAACCAATGATAGCGATGGCGTTGATGCCGGTAAGAACCAGCTGGTCAATAAAAATACTGTAAACTGCTCGGTTATAAATTGTGCGATGCGGATGCCATACGGATAATGCGTGTAAGACAAAAAAGCTTAAATCCAGCAAATAGATAAATGATTTGACACACAGATGGCCGATCCAGTCGAACAGTTTCATATTATGAACACCAAGTTTCAATAAATGAATTTGCCAATCTTAGCATGACACCAGGAGTAATCGTAGGAGAAGGCTGGCAATCGTTGAAAACCGTGGAAACGAAGCGTCAGTGAAGAGAATGTTTTTAGACCGTAGCGACCAGGGCGCAATGATTTACCATCGTGCGTGAGCGCCAGAGGCAAAACAAAGTAACCAAACGAGTAGCATTAAGTCATTTGAGAGAGCACAATTGAGCTGCAACAAGTATGAGGTTTTAGCTTAGTGGCGCGTGCGAAGGTCGAACCGAGGCCGCAGGTGGCATAAGCGTTAGTGTAAAGTTGTTGCCACTTGTTTGGGCACCACAAGCCCAAACAAGCTTTCGAAAATAGAGCTCCCCTATGTAAAACAAAATGTTTTTAGCCCTCAAAAGCAGATTCTTAGTCAAATGTTGTAAGGTGAGTGGCAGACAAAAAACAAGCAATGTGATTCAAGTTCTTTGACAGAAACTGCAATAATTTAAAATTATATAATCAGATAATCTCGCATCATACCCAGATCTTCGTGTTCAAGATTATGACAATGATACATAAACAGTCCCTTAAAATCGTTAAATGGTTTAAGAATAGTCACTTTCTCACCTGGCATGACTAATGCCGTATCATGCCATCCTTTATCAATAAACCCGGCTGATACTGTTTTATAAGTTGATGTTGCTCTGGAATTTATCTCACGTTTTACTATTTGAAATTGCTCACCATGTAAATGCATAGGATGTGGCATTGCCATCATGCCATGCATCCCTTGATTAAAACCGTTATCGAATTGCATTAATTGTAAAGAATTTACTGGAATAATTTCATCGGCTTTGATGTCATTCATTTTATAAGAACGACCATTTAATAAAGCTGACATATGGCGCATAGATAAGGTAATCTTTCTGATGTTATCCGAGTTTGCTGCATCTTTGATTCTTAGTGGAGCTATCGGTGTTAAACGACTGGGTAAGCTGTCATTATCGCTGACTTTTCTGTCTACCCGTATTTTTAAAACTGGATAATCTCCACCAAGAGGCACTGCACTACCTGACATCATACCGCCCATCATGCCTCCTCCACGGTTTCCCATTCTGCCACCCCCCATCATGCCGTGGCTAGATGAAGTAAATGGAACACTGCGCATGGTTAAATCGGAGCCTAGCGCTCGCCCACTAAAATCTACCCATATTTCTCTTCGTTCTGCGGGGGCAAGCATGATATAAGCGTGTTTTTCCGGACGCTCTAGTAATCCACCATCTACACCAATCACGGTAAGTGGAGTACCGTCATCCCAAGCCAGTTTATAAATCCTCGAATTGGAGCCATTCAATAATCTAAGTCTATATGCACGAGTGGCAACAGGTAACACAAAATCAGGTTGACCATTAACCATAATATGATCACCCAGAAAACCTTGCATACGCTGCATCATATGATCGGTGTAGCGTAATTGATTGTTATTATCGAAACTGCGGTCTTGAATAACTATTGGCACATCGTACTTTCCTTGTGGTAAACCCAATGACTGTTCCTCATCATCACTGACGATAAACAATCCAGCCAACCCAGAGTAAACATGTTTTGCAGTTAAGCCATGAGTATGCGCATGATACCAGTAGGTGCCTGCACGATTGAGAATTTCAAATTCATACACATAAGTTTCACCCGCAGCGATGGCATTCATCGGGTTTCCATCCATATCAGAAGGTACATGTAAACCATGCCAATGTAGAATAGAATGAGCGGATAAGTGATTACGCAGAAAGATTCTTACTTTTTGCCCTTTATGTAAATGCAGTGTGGGTCCTAAGTAAGTTCCACGCAGGTTTTCTACCGTTGTTTGCGGACCTTTTAATACTTTTCCAGTAATTTTCCATATTCTGGTTTTCGCACCCGGCATAATCGAGACTTGAGCCGTTTGCTGTTTTAATTCAATTTCTACATCCGGGTGAAAATCAGCTGAAGCACGACTCCTTTTGCTTGAATTCATCGCGAATAAAAGATCAGGATGAATACTTGCAGCTGCAGCTGTTATTCCAGCATATTTCAATAAAGTTCGGCGGTGTAAATTGATGTCATTATTCATTGCATATTTTCTATTAATAGAAACCTGAGTATTCATATATAACCACTTATTAGGGAACCTCTGATCAAGTCCAATTATTTTTAGCTTGCTAAAACTGTCGCTATTTTCCACGAAGATCGGCGCAATAGAATGACTATTACTACTCACTTCGCGAAAAATAGCGACAGTTTTTTCTGTGCTAAATTCTAACCAACTTAATCAGAGGTTCCTTAGATGACTGGTTTGAGGCGGAGCGTGAAGTTATGGGAAGTTGACCCATATCAAAATTACAAATAAATACGGGGATGAGTTACAGACTAATCGGTCGCATTAAGCTTTTGCCGCTTGCTTGGGCTGGGATGCCCAAAACAAGCTTTCGCAAAAAATAGCGACTCCCCGAATTGTTTTAGAGAGGTGGCTAAATAAAGGAGCTCACTATGAAAATTGCAGTAGCAAGTCAAAATAGAAGGGAAATTACAGGTCACACAGGACGCTGCAGGAAATTCTGGATTTATAAAGTAGAAAATGGTGGTGTTGTAAACAAAGAATTATTAGAGTTAAGCAAAGAACAATCCTTTCACGACAGCTCACCTCATGATCTTTCCCCGTTCGATGACATCAAGATTTTAATAGCCGCTGGCATGGGGAGCGGTTTACTGCGTCGACTTGAAATGATAGGGGGTAAAGGACTAATCACATCAGAAACTGATCCTGATAAAGCAATTGAAGATTTTCTAAAAGGAAATTTAGTTACTCTTCCAGCTGAACCTCATGAACATAGTCATAAACATGCCAATTAAGGAACCTCTGATCAAGTCCAATTATTTTTAGCTTGCTAAAACTGTCGCTATTTTCCACGAAGATCGGCGCAATAGAATGACTATTACTGCTCACTTCGCGAAAAATAGCGACAGTTTTTTCTGCGCTAAATTCTAACCAACTTAATCAGAGGTTCCTTAAATTGATGTTGAACTAAGAATTTCCAATTTATCTTATAACTGACAAGGCAAACAGATAGTAATCACAAAAAGCCACGGCGCTGGAGGTTTCATTTGAAGATTAGATTAAAAGAGTTGAATGTAGGAGACACTGGACGAGTTCTGGGGTTTGACAAAAGTTTTCTTTCCTATCGTCAAAAGATGCTGGCAATGGGGCTGACACCAGGGACTGAATTTACGGTTATCCGCATTGCCCCTTTAGGTGATCCGATTGAAATTAGAGTACGAGGAACTGACCTTAGTCTGCGCCAAAACGAAGTTTCTGCGATACAAATAGAACGATTGGAACATCAACCTAAAACGCAACAAATTGAATCATTTAAAGAGGGAGTGAGAGTTGCAGTAATCGGCAATCCCAATTGCGGTAAAACCACATTATTTAACGGCTTAACTGGTTCCAAGCAGCATGTTGGCAATTGGGCAGGCGTTACGGTAGAGCAGAAAACAGGTCTATATCGCTACGATAATAAAGTGATTAAAGTCGTTGATTTACCTGGCATCTACAGCCTTGATGTCAATGCCCATTCAACGTCACTGGATGAAAAAGTAGCCAGAGACTTTATACTCTCGCAAAAGGCTGACTTGATTATCAATATTATTGATACTACACACCTTGAGCATAATCTGTACCTTACCTTGCAGTTGTTGGAAATGCGTATTCCCTTAGTTGTTGTGCTTAACAATATGGATGATGCAACGGGTCGTGATATTAAAATTGACAGTGATGAAATCGCCCGTCGGCTCATGTGTCCATTAGTGTCTTTAGTAGCAACGCAAACAAAAGACCTGAATGCGCTGAAATCAACAATTAATCAGCTGGTAGAAACAAAACAACTGTCATCTACGCCTGTTAAATACCCAAAAGAAATTGAATCTGCAATTAATCAATTAACACCTTTAATTGAGCAGCAATCAAATGATAAATCTATCAACCCGCAATGGATGGCGGTCAAACTGCTGGAAAAAGATGGTTTTGCCATGAGCCTGGCAGATGAAGCCCTGCAAACTACAGCCCATGACTGTTATCAGGCTATCGAAGCTAAAACGGGGGAAGAAGCCGATATTTTAATCGTCGACAGTCGCTATAGTTTTATTAATACACTGACTCGCGATACCTTGACACAGCAATCAAATGTAGGGAAGCAGTTATCAGATAGCATAGATAAGGTTATCTTGAACCGCTTTTTAAGCATTCCCATTTTCTTCGGTGTCATGTATTTGATGTTCACCTTTACCATCAAATTAGGCCGGGCATTTAAACCTTTCGTTAAAGACTTTGCACAGGCCATTTTTGTCGATGGCTCAGACTATCTGTTAAGCCTAATGGACAGTCCGCAGTGGCTGATTACCCTCCTTTCAGGTGGAGTCGGCAATGGCATCCGTGAAGTGCTGGCCTTTGTTCCTATCCTGGGTTTTTTATATCTATTTATTTCAATTTTAGAAGAATCAGGCTATATGGCTCGTGCAACTTTTGCCATGGATCGCTTTATGCGAGTTTTGGGTTTACCTGGAAAAGCCTTTGTGCCCTTAATCCTTGGCTTTGGTTGTAATGTACCTGCGATGATGGCAACACGCACCTTGGAAAGACCGCGTGACCGTCTATTAAATATTCTGCTAAATCCGTTTATGGCCTGTGGCGCTCGATTAGCCGTTTTTACCTTATTTGCCGCCGCTTTCTTTCCAGAACATGGCGGATTGGTTGTTTTTAGCCTTTATATGATTGGAGTAGGTGCTGCATTTTTAACTGCAATGCTTTTAAAGCACACCTTTCTTAAAGAAGAGTTCTCGCTCGTCGTCATGGAAATCCCCAGCTACCATGTTCCAAAACTGAAAAATGTATGGCTCAATACCTGGACCCGGGTTAAATCTTTTATTGTCAGGGTAGGAAAAATCATTATTACCATGGTTTTGATTCTGCATATACTCAGCAGCCTGGGGACAGATGGCTCGTTTAGAGAACACAATATTGAAAACTCAGTACTAAGCGCAGCCGGACGCACGGTGACACCCTTATTAAAACCGATGGGAATAGACCAGGAAAACTGGCCTGCAACCGTGGCTGTTTTTACGGGTGTTCTACACAAAGTAGTGGTTATCAGCAGCTTAAAAACCATCTATGCAGAAACAAATCATACAGGACTACAAACAGAAAAAAGCTTCGAATTTTGGAAAGCAATCAAACAGTCCTTTATGACCATCCCGATGGGGATTAACGAGATGCTGGGCATCAATGGTTCAGCAAAACAGGATCAATCCAAAAGTCCTTTCTTTACCGCCTTGCATAATAATTTTCATGGGCAAATAGGTGCTTATGCCTATCTATTATTTGTGTTGCTATATTTTCCTTGCATTGCCACTACCTCTACAGCCTATAAAGAATCCAGTTTTGGCTGGACTACCTTTATGTCAATCTGGGCAACAGGCATCGCTTACTTGACTGCAACGCTGTTCTATCAAGTAGCGACTTTTAGCCAGCATCCAGGTGCAACGATAAGCTGGGTAATGGCTACTGCGGTTATCTTTTTATCAGTTATATTGGGATTTCGTTATTGGGGTAATCGTGATCGAAATAGCACACTAGAAAAACGGTCAATGAATCAATAAGTCTCAGCAAAAAACGAGAGGCGAACCTATGCAGAAATCAGACTATAAATTATATTTCGACAAAATGGATGCTGAGCTTCTAAAAATCAGCCCACATAAAGACATCATGCTGTTGCGTGTTATTGCCTCGATCATTCCGGTCGTCTGCTTTGCTTTGGATGCACTTTATGTCGTGCCTGTTCTGTATTGGCTTGGAATGCCTTTTTATCTAGTTTGTCTGGGGATATACCTGGAAGGTTTTTTAAAGGCTTTGCTGTTAATGAAAAAAGTCTCTGCTGAACTGTTAATTGTACTGGTAATGACCGTAACATTGATAGACGGTGAACCATTAAGTGGAGCGATGGTGGCATGGTTTATCGGGCTGGGCTTGTATATTTCATTCAGGATTATCAGAAAAAACCGGGAAAAAATAGAAAGCCTGATTCAGGAAGGTAAAAAAACAGCCCAAGTACTAGCGGGTGACAAGATCAAGGAAATACCGATTTGCGAAATACAAAAAAATGATCTTATTATTGTGCCCAAAGGGGCGATGATCGCCATCGATGGCAAAATATCAGAAGGCGCATCATCTATTGATGAGTCATTCGTTACTGGCGAACCTTTTCCAGTCTATAAAGAAACGGGGAGTTTTGTGACATCCGGAACCTTAAACCTGACGGCGCCGCTACAAGTCACTGCTGAAAAAAACGGGGATGACTCATTTATGGCCGTCATCGCACAGGAAATTGAAGCCAGCTTATCAAAAAAATCTGACCTGCAAAGGCGTGCTGATACCACGGTGCAAATTCTGCTGTTATCAGTCACTGCCTATGCCTTCCTGCTATTATTTGTAACAGGTAGCCTGCATTTAATGGCAACCGCATTAGCCGTTATGTGCCCATGCGCTTGGGCGTTAGCTACACCCACTGCGTTTGCTGCCAATATCGGTCGGCTGGCGGGTGATAATATTTTAGCCCGTGGTGGAGAGCCGCTAGAAAATGTGCAGGATATTAAAACCTTAATTCTGGATAAAACGGGAACAGTTACGCTGGCAGAACCTGAAGTCAGTCAGGTAATTGAGATTAATATGCCTCAGCAGGAACTGCTTGAGCTGACTGCATCTGTAGAATCCCGTTTTGATCACCCTATTTCACGTTCAATTATTAATTATGCTAAAACACAGGGTGTCATTCATTTTCGCCCTGTTGAACAGGCAGAAGATCTTCCCGGACGTGGTATCAAAGCAATCATCGAAAATAAGCATCTTCTGATCGGTAGTGCCGAAACGTTGCTTAATCAGGAAATCGAATTGCCTGATGTTGATTATACGGGTCGGGCAATCTGGGTTGCAGTTGATGGTGATGTTAAAGGAATTATTGTTATCCGTGACATCATGCTGGCTGAAATGAAAAATTTAACAGATACCATTCATTCCTTTGGCATAGAAAAAGTGATACTTGCCACAGGTGATAATGAAGAGCAGGAAGTTAAACGTGTTGCTGAATATATTAATGCCGACGAATATTATTTTAATAACACACCGAAAGACAAAACAGCACTGGTTAAACAATATCAGGCCTCTGGAAAAGTCGCCATGGTAGGCGATGGTGTCAATGATGCACCCGCGCTGGCAGCAGCCAATGTAGGTATTGCTATTGGCGGACATAAAAATGTTAATCTTGCGATAACGTCATCAGATATTGTGATACTCGGTCATGATGCAAAAGATTTAATCAAAGTATTGCAGCTCAGTCAAAAAATGGGCGGCATTATCCAGCAAAATTATGCCTGGGCCATTGTGTTCAACATAGTTGGTTTGGCACTGGCGACATTCGGTTTTCTTAATCCAATTTTTGCCGCTTTTCTTCACCACATTAGTTCAGTTTTCGTAGTCACCAATGCAGGTCGTTTGTACTTTACTAATATTGAAAATTCATTTGCCCAGCCGTTATTCAGGAAGATGGATACTTGGTTTTTGGCAAAATGAATATAACCAATTAATCAAATCTATCTGAGTTTAAGCAATAAGATATCAGGTGTTATATTCAGCCTATAGGATTAAGAACCATAAAAATATTTTTCAATAATAGTTGTCTGTATTCAGAATGCAGTCATGATTTAGCAATTTTGATAATTGTTGTGCTGAGATGTATATGGGATCGGTAAGCGTGTTTTCAAAGAAAAAAAATAATAGCTTACTTTCACCTCATTGCCCAATCCAGCTTCGGTTTTGACTGCTGGAATTAAAATTGAATTGTTTTAATCTGGGAGTCGCTATGTTGCTGAGGGTTGTGGGTAATCAGGAAGAACTAAAGGAATGTTGTCTGCCGCAGCATCATAGCCGTCAGGAAGCTATAGCGTGCCGTGGACGGCTACACCATCAATAGAAGAGAAGAGGGCCATTGAACTGTTTAAGCCTGGACTTCTGCTCTAAGCTGATGGCTGAAAGAATAAGGAACGTAAATGTGCTGAGTAAGTCAGGTCATGACATCAATGCTGCGTTTAGCCGGTACTCTACAGCCAGCAATTTAATTTGATGCATGTTGTCAGGGCTGTTTTGCGTCAATGCCAGAATTTGACTGGCCAGTTTGCCGGCTTTATTTTTTCCGGTAAATTGCTGTAATGCTGCCGCAGTAGATTTGGTCAGTGTTTGTTTGATTGTCGCCTGGGTTTCCAGCAGGACATTCAGCATTTTGGCAATATTATGTAGTTTCGGGTCAACCTGAGTGATCCAGTGTTGCAGTAGTTGATTAATCACCCAGGCATGCAAAAGGGAAATACGGGAAATTTGCAATAGGTTATCTTCCAGCCTGTTTAACTTAAGCCAGCCATCTTCTGATAATTTACAGAAGGTTTGTTTTAACAAGGGCAAATCAATTGAGCCTTGCTCTATGCCATCAATCAGCGCATCCAGCGCCAGTCCCCTGACATCGGCATCCTTGCTGGCCAGTCCAACACAAACCAGTAAATGCCCGGCTTCTCGCCAGGGTCGTCTGGGCTGGAACAAGGCGTGTAAATAGCCGTGTCCGGGTTCTTCGCTGCTCGCGTTCATATCAATGCGGCCATCCAGTTGTTTGCAGCCTAAAATGTATGCGCCATTGGGGTAAAGCGGCCACTGATAGGCCAGCCACGCGGCTGACCAGCTGGTGTTGATATCGCTGGACCAGAAATAGGTAATCTTGTTGGTTTGGTTGAGCGCAGCACAGGGCAGGCGCTTCCAATCGGTGCTGAAGGCTTGTGAAAGCTTCTCGCCGACATGGTGGATAAAAGCCTTGTTTGTACCTAAATGGTCAGGTTGATCCCGAGTGGAAATATCAATCTCCAGTTGTGGTGTTTTCCAGTGTTCAACATGCTTGTTTTTGCCTTTACCGTATGCCCTCGTGTGTTCTTTCTGATAGGCGCGCCACTGGCACTTGCCCGGTTGACTGCTATCTGGCCACGGATCATTTAGTTTTAATGGTTTGAAGACAGCATGCCAGTCGGCATAAGGATCCCGGCAGCGGGCGGCGGCAACCCAGAAGTCATAGTTTTTCCTGTCCCTAAAACGCGGGAGGGCATTGCCACCCAGCGCAAAATTCACAACATTTTGAATTGGACTGTTAAGTTGTTTGCTTAATTGCAAAGCCTGCGGGCGATGATCAGGGGTCAGGCGTAGCAGGGACAGTACAAAGTCAGCACGATCAAACTTCGGGAGCGGTCAAAGCCATCAATCCCGCCCCCATGGCCTTATGCGGCAGCGGCACCCATCTTGTCTCGTTGCGTTGGATAAAGCCATCAAAACCATGTGCGAAACCGGGAACAATGCCGGACACGCTCAAATCCAGTCAACAGAGGAGACTCACCTTAAGCTGGCAAAACCTTTTTGCGACGGTTGGCGCCGAGCAGGCTCATCAGAGCGCCGCCGAACAGCCAGGCGGCTGCTGGGACGGGAACCGGAGTTTGGCTGATTTCCAATGAATAGGCATCAACTGTATCGCCCCAGGCACCGTTTCTGTAGCCGCCGATGAAGATGGAATAGATCTGCCCGGCGTCAGCATCGAAGCTGATGTTGTTCAGGCTGGCAGGTGAAGTTCCACCTACACTGTATGCCACGATATCAGCCAGGACTAGAGGTGTTCCAGCTAGAGCACCGCCGCCATTCCATGGTAATGAATCAGAGGTAAGGCCTGCCGTGTTGTTTCCAGCATTCCATGCACCATGGTGATTGTAGTTAGTTACTGAATCAACGCCTTTGAAAATTGTGAAACCAAAATCCGTTCCGCTTTGCAAAATTCCTGCTGCAGATAATGTGACAGTTCCGGCGGTATCGGTTTTGAATAACCCCATATCCAAATCATGGCGCCAGCCGCCTGCACCACTCAGTGCGTTGTCGCTCCATGCGCCCTTAGCAACGTCGATATCGGCATAGGCCCCGTACTTTGAGAAAGCATCAAAGGTTGAAATGGTTGCGGTATTGCTGCCGCCCCCGGTAAATTCGGCACCCCAGTTCAGATGTGCGCCAGAATAACCGAATGCGGCAGTAGTGGGGCCGCTGGTGCCTGCCCAAGATTGTGATGAATTTGTTCCAGTTGGTTGGAAAGCCCCGGCTCCATTTGACCAGCCGTCAACGACGCCTTTATAGGCGCTATTGTAAGTGCTTCCTAATGTTGGGTCTACGGTTCCTGCAGTTCCTGAGCCGTTACTGCCCAGACTCATGTTATACATCGTCGTCGATGTCGCGGATGCGACAGAAACCGAGCCCAGTGCTAATGCAGAGCCGGCCAGTGCCATGGTAATGGCTTTCGATAATTTGGTGTTAACCATAATTGCCTCATGAATATTGTTGAAATTCAATTTGCCCAAGCGTTTTTCTTGGCTTAGCAGACAAATTCACTTGAAGAGGCGGCGCAACGTTCTTGAGGCAAGAACTCGTGCTTTCCGACCCCGACTTGCGACGGGTGTGGCTTTTTCTCTTCGGATTATTTCCAGCTAAATCCGTGCCATAGTATCCGTTGCAGATGGCGGCATGATCGCCGGGCTGGGGTGGTGCTTGAATAGTTAACGGATTCCTCCAGTTTCTAGCTCCAAGGAGTGGGGATTGGTATCGGTGAATTTTTGCGTGATTTAACCTATTCGGTAGGTGAAATGGCGTAAAGCTAAATGTTCTTTATCATGGAGTGAAATTTGCTTTGAAGTTGGTAGGCTGGCTCGGTTAGCTGTCCCAATCCGGATGGGGAGATCAAGGGGTTAATAATCTTGAAGGCAAGCTTGGCGTCAGTTGGATAAGTGATGTTCTTTTCTTGCACCGTGGTATCGATGTAGACCGTATCTTCTTGAGCGGCTGAGCCATGCAGCTGAACGCTCATCGGGGAGTCGCTATTTTTGCGAAAGCTTGTTTTGGGCATCCGAGCCCAAGCAAGTGGCAAAAACTTAACGCGACCGCTTATGCCTCCGGCGGCCACGATTCGTCCTGCGTCCGCACCACTTCGCTACAACCTCGTAAACTCGTTGCAGCTACGTAGTGCTACCTCAAATGACTTGACGCGACTGTTCGTATGGCTACTTTGTTTTGCCTCTGGCGCTCACGCACGACGGCTAAACAGTGCGCCCTGGTCGCTTCTTCTCTTCGCTGACGCTCCGTTTCAAAGATTTTCAGCGTCTGAAAACCCTGTCAGCACCGGCTTGGCCGCGCTGATGATATTCACCGCCAAATGCTTCGGCAGGCAGGTTAACCCGTGCATAAACACCACAACAACCGCCAAAGCCTTCCAGGCGCAACAGGTTTTCATTGCTGGTTAATACCGGGGCCAGCAACACCGGGCGGGGAAAAAAAATGCGTTCTGACCACATCGTTTAATGTCAGCAGCATATCGCCCATGATTCTAGGAGGCTGTCGGGTTATGGGGTTCGTCGCGAGGCGGGTGGGACATCGAGCGGATTTTTTTGATCTTTTGAGGCGCATAGTGGCGCTACGTAATGAAAAAGAGCGGAAAAATAAGCCGGTTTCCCATCGCCGCAGTAGAATCATCCATAATCCGACAGTCTCCTAGGCGACTTTACCTGGCCGTCAAAGAAATAAGGGCTGGCCTGCTCAGGATTGCAGGTGGCCAGCGAGAATGTGGGTTTCCCTTTAGGCTTGTTTTGCAAGCCGGAAGGAAACGCGTATTGATAGGTGAAATCGAGGGCGGCAGACATGGCGATTTGGATAATTTAACGGGCAGATGAGATAAGGTTATAAAAAAATCATTGTTTGTCCAGCGATGAGTACTGTCCTTATCGATTAATTC
>SPJS01000172.1 GCA_006844705.1 Methylococcaceae bacterium
AAAAAAATACGAGCGGGACATTTCTTAATACCTCAATTTCAAAGAGACTTTACATGGAAAGAAGGTCAAACTCGCCTTCTTGTAGACTCAATAGCTAGAAATTACCCAGTTGGTTCACTTCTCATTTTGGGTAAAAATGAGGCGGTTCCCTTGAAGTCTAGAAAATTAGATGCTAATTATCCACCCAAAATTTGTGAAGAAGAAAGCACAGAAGAATTTGATGAGCCAACAAGTGAATCATATTATGTGCTTGATGGTCAACAAAGACTGACATCAATCGCACGAGTATTTTTAGATGCTAACCCCAGTAGAAATTATTATTTTGATTTAAAGAAAATGCATTATTTTTTCAAGGATGAAAACCCATGCTGGATTGTAAGTAGAAGCCGAGGGAAGAAAAACCCTGATAGAAAAGATAATAATAAGCTTATCAGAACAGATGTGGCAATTGACCAAGCTAAATGCGATGTATACATATCTGAATATATTGAAGATTCAGGTGACTTCCCAGAATTCCAAGATAATAGAAGTGAAGCAAGAAAAGCGGCTGCAAGATTGAAAGGTATTTTTGAGACAATTAGAAAGTTTTCTATTCCCTTTGTCGCTTTGGAAAATGATGCGCCTTTAGAGTCAGTTTGTAGAGTTTTTGAAACAATAAACTCTACTGGCACACGATTAACGACATTCGACCTTGCTGTCGCAAGGTATTATCCTGAGCCTGATTTAAAAACATTATTTGAAAACTCAAAAGACAAGCACTCGGTTATTAACGAATATGAAGTTGATGGCGAAAGAGTTCTGCAAATACTATCGCTGTATCATCTAAGAACAATAAATAAATTTCCAGAAGCCACGCGCTCCGTTTTATT
>SPJS01000171.1 GCA_006844705.1 Methylococcaceae bacterium
AGCTGCTTTAACATTTCACCCACAAAGGTATGCTCGATATACGCATCATTTTCTTCAACAACCAACTCTTCAACTGCACTCACAACATTCTCCTATTTCATTTAATAATTTATGCGTGTATTTACTCAGACCAATCTTCATCGGCCATAACATCAAACCTTGACGTATCTTCCTGTTGGCTTTGCTGCTTAATTGCTCTAGCCAACCATGCAGAAGGCCCGGCCTTCATTTCATCCTGTAGCGCTGCCAATAAATCATCGATGGTACTGCCTTCTGATACTTTGACCGGCTGAATGCCATACGCGACTAACTGTCTGACTGCAGAAGCCCCCACAGCCTGGCAATACACCGCAGCACATCCTTTTAACAGGTCAAACTTCACAGCCAGCTTGGCTTCGTTACCATCCTGGTCAAGCTTGCCAAATTGCGCGACTTCTAAAAACCCTGACTGCTCTGGGTTCACTAGATAGATTGCAAACGATTTAGCTGAGCCAAAGTGTTGATTCACATGTTTCATGTCTGTCGTCGCAAAGGCGACTTTTAAGCCAGCGGTCATGGCAGCTCCTTCTTCTTTATGGTGAACGATATGCATGCGTGTCACGCTCATACCGTAAAAGCCTTTCTCAATTCATCTGGCTTTTGCGCATACACCGAGTGATAAACGTTGATTTCTTCATGCGCAAAATTGATCACTAGATTTGCCAAGTCAAACAAAGCCTGGCGCGTGCCTCGATAACCAACCCAGGTACGGGTATAGCCGCCAATAATGTCGTATTGCGGGAATCCTGCACGCAAGATCGGCACATCTAAGCGCTCAGCCGTGTCCACTGCATGCGAATTGCCAATCACTAATTGAGCTTTATGCTGGC
>SPJS01000170.1 GCA_006844705.1 Methylococcaceae bacterium
GGTAGAGCATCTACAAAATTGCATCCAGTGCCGCGCCTGTGAAGCAGTCTGTCCCAGCCAGATGGCGTATGCAGATTATTTTGAACGGGCGCAACAGCAATTAACTGAGCGGTCATTTTCTACGTGGAGGAAATGGGGGTTGCAACTGGTTGCCAGAAAAAAATTGCGCCGCATTTTGTTGCCCTGGATGAAGGTGTATCAATCGACAAAATGGCAATCCTGGTTAAGAAAAAGTGGTTTGTTTGACGGGTTAGGTCTGGCGCGGGCAGAAAATTATTTATCTGAACCTGAATCCACCTATTTGCATTCTGAATATACCGTTCAGGATGCACAAGGCAGTGTTGCCTTGTTTACCGGGTGTCTGGCGGAAGCATTTGATCGTAAAACCCTGGAAGATGCAATCAAATTGATTAATGCCTGTGGCTATAACGTCATGGTGTCTGATAGTCAGCAATGTTGCGGTGCCATGCATTATCACAATGGTGATGTGGCGACGGCGAAAGATCTTATGCAGCAGAACATTGATGCGTTTGCCCGTTTGCCTTGTGAAGCAGTGGTTTATTGTGCCACTGGTTGTGGCAGTCAGCTGACTGAATATTCACGCCTGATGCCGGAAAGTGAAAAAGCCGGTGATGTGGTAGCAAAAGTAATGGAAGTCAGCAGTTTTCTGAATCAGCACTGGCCTGATGATTTAACACCCAAGGCTGTGAATAGCGAGGTATGGTTACATCACCCCTGTAGTCAACGCAATGTGCTGAAAAACCAGCAGGATACTCTGCATTTGTTACAGCGAATCGGAGGGCAGCGTGTACAGGAATTGCCCGAAAATCACTTGTGTTGTGGTGCCGGTGGCAGTT
>SPJS01000169.1 GCA_006844705.1 Methylococcaceae bacterium
TTTTCTTCATTTTTTGCAGCATTTTATTCCCGATATTTTAGCGAGATTCCATTCTTTTATTTAACGTTCAGGAGTAAAAAATGAGCCACACAATACTGTATTCACCTAAAGAAGTGAGTGAAATGCTGTCTAAAGGCGATGCCATTATAGTTGATGTGCGTGATGAAGAAGATTTCAATAAAGGGCATATACCAAGCGCTGTCAATATTCCTGAAATATTTACCACATTGTCAATGACAACGCCTGAGGGTATCCAGGAAATGCAGGATATTTTTACCCCGTTGTTTAGAAAAGCGGGCATTTCACATGACAAAACGGTGATTGTGTATGAGGACTGCCTCAACACACGTTATGGTGGGTCTTGTCGAGGGTATTTTCAGTTCTGTCTATTTGGTCTCAAGGATGTTGGTATTTTACATGGGGGATTATCCAAATGGTTAAATGATGGCTTGCCTGTGACCACTGAAACCACGACACCTGCACCTTCCACTTTTGAAGCAAACATCCAAAAAGAATTTATAGCGACCGTCAATGACATGCTTTCAGCGATTGATAACGCGGATATCAAACTGCTGGATAATCGTGATGAAGACGAGTGGCGCGGGGTGAGTTCTTCACCTTACGGTGTTGATTTTGCTCCTCGCAAAGGGCGTTTGCCGGGTGCGCACTGGATTGAATGGCATAAATTTATGGATGCTGATGCAGAAATCCCCCTGTTTATATCACCGGAAGAAACACGCGCTTTATGTGCTGAAGCAGGGTTGGATGTGAATGATGAGATTATTATTTACTGCTTTAAAGGTGCGAGAGCGTCAAATACCTATATCGCACTTAAAATTGCCGGTTTT
>SPJS01000168.1 GCA_006844705.1 Methylococcaceae bacterium
CAGCGGTATATCTGATGCTATGTGCATTGATCCGTCTTTTTTGTAAAGCCCCATTTGTGTATACGCCGCAAGATGTGTTACCTAATAACAAAGGAAAATTTCATATACAGGTATTCAGGCTTCTTTATAAGCAGTTTGATCATATCTTTTTAAATACCAGTAATAACCAGCAGGATATAGTCAAGCTATTTCAGGTTTCTGCAAATAAAATAAGTATTTTATCGATACCCGATTTATTGGCTTTTTTAGCCGATGACTTGTCCCCCAAAATACCGCAAATACCGCAAGCAAAACATATCTTGCTTTGTTTCGGTTTAATTGAACCACGTAAGGGAATACATACCTTAATTCAGGCTATGCCTGAGGTTATCTCACAGTTACCCGATACACTGTTATTTATCGTAGGAAAACCCCTGGAGCCAATACAACCGTATCAAAACAGTATTGCGCAGCTACAACTTCACAGGCATGTGAAACTGGTTCCGGAATATGTCAGTTTTGAAGACATGGCCGGTTATTTCTATCGTTCAGATATTGTCATTCTGCCCTATTATTCAGGTTGGAACAGTGGTGTTATTTCATCCGCTTTTAGTTTTAAAAAGCCTGTCATTGCAACGGATGTAGCGGGATTTAAAGATGTGATAGAGAATGGAAAAACAGGTATTATTGTGCCTCCGAAAGATGCAAAGAGTTTAGCTGAACAGATCGTTAAATTGTTAAAAAATAAACCAATGCAAGCTGAATTGGTTGCTAACGCTGCTAAAAGTGTCAAAGCGAATTCTTGGGAAAAAATAGCTGAAAATACAATAGAAGCTTACAAGCAAATTAGATAATAACGCAG
>SPJS01000167.1 GCA_006844705.1 Methylococcaceae bacterium
GACCTACAGTCTGATCTTTGTTAGCATACTTTGTCCCACTCGTGTCCATGGTGCAGACTCAATCCGTAGTGTTTATGATATTGAAATTCCAACAGGCGAGGTAAGAACCCGTTTCAATATTATTGAACCAGAAAGAACGCCGTTGATTGAATTTCCGTTAAAGGAAATCAACGAACGTATTTTTTCTCCGGTTCGTATTCGGGAGGATGGTTTTATTCCAAGATTATTAATCATGGAAGAATTCAATGACAATATCTTATTCGAAGCTGAGAATAAATTAAGCGATATTTTCACCCTGGTCTCTCCCGGTTTTAATTATCTAAAAAGAACAAATCGCTCACTGTTAGAGCTTGATTATTCTTTTGAATCTACCATCTATCCCGATCAGTCTGAATTTACCCAGGCATTTGAAAGTCATAACCTGTTATTTTCCGCTAGCCATCGATTTAACAATAACAACCTTATATCATTTACAAACTCTTTTTACTCTTTTCTGGATAGAACCAACCAGATCGTCCCTGGTGGGTCACAAAGAAGTCGCATAAATGAAAACTATCTGGATGTATTTATCAGTCACAAGTTTTCAGACACATTAAAAATTCTCTCAGGCTACAACCAGGCCTTAAATACATTTGATGATCGAAGCATTTCAAATACAATCCGACATGATGGAAAATTATCTGTTTCAGCTCAATTGAGTAAGCAGGATGTGACAGATGTTCAATATATTTTCCGTTATGTTAAATTTGATGAACAATCTGACTCTATCGACAGCTCGAATTCACCGAGTGGCATAATTCATTTGCTCTCAATTAACAACACGCATGACTTTTCTGAAACC
>SPJS01000166.1 GCA_006844705.1 Methylococcaceae bacterium
CTCAGACAGCTTAAACTCTCAGGCATGGCCAATGCGCTGGCCAGTCAGGTGGAGCAACCCAATACCTATGACGGATTACCCTTTGAAGAACGACTGCAATTGCTGGCAGACAGTGAGTATCAGGACAGAGAAAACAGGAAACAACAACGCTTATTAAAAGCAGCCAAGCTTAAACTAGCGGCAAACAGCAACGACATTGATTATCAGCACCCAAGAGGATTAAAGCAATCCATGATGGCTTCACTGTTGCAATGTGACTGGCTGAATAAATCACAAAACCTGCTGATTACAGGGCCTTGTGGCAGCGGTAAAACCTATCTTGCCTGTGCGATGGGGCATACGGCGTGTATGAAAGCTTACAGCGTTAAATATTATCGGCTATCCCGATTAATGCTGGAACTGACACAAGCAAAAGCCGATGGTACTTACAGTAAGGCACTACAAACATTAGCCAAACTGGATTGTTTGATTATAGATGACTGGGGAATGGAACCTCTAAAAGCGGCGCAAAGGAATGATTTAATGGAAATTATGGATGATCGTCATGAAAGCGCCTCCACCATCATGATTAGTCAATTACCAACGGATCAATGGTATCAATCTATTGGTGATAATACATTAGCTGATGCCATTTTGGATCGGCTCATGCATAACGCTCATCGCATCAAATTAAAGGGTGAGTCGATGCGAAAAACACAGTCAAATTTGACTGATCGTGAACACTTAGAGGTAAAATAACCTGAACCCAATGCGTGGACAAGGGAAGTGTTCACGATGGCCAGAATCGGTGTTCACGATCACCAGAATACGCAGTTCT
>SPJS01000165.1 GCA_006844705.1 Methylococcaceae bacterium
CTTGGCGGAGAACAGAAAGCAGGGTGGATTCCTTGCAGGACAAGAACCGAGAGATGCAAGCAAAGGTTAGCGGTAAAAGGAGAAAGAAAATGACAGAAGAGTGTTTGATGGAGGCAATCCTACATCCCGTCAACCTGCAAAATGCCCAAGAAGCGGTAAGACGCAACAAAGGCTGTGCAGGAATAGACGATAGAAGTATTGCAGAGACGGAGCAACATTTGCAACAGTATTGGCCAGAAATCGAAGAAAAGTTAAGAGCAGGCACATATGTACCTACACCACTGCTGGGGCTGAAGATAGCCAAAGCAAGCGGAGGGAAAAGACTGCTAGGAATACCTACGGTACAAGACCGTATCATCCAGCAGGCAGTGCAACAAATTTTAACGAATGAAATTGAT
The DNA here is from genome assembly GCA_006844705.1 of Methylococcaceae bacterium. Lineage (GTDB taxonomy): Bacteria > Pseudomonadota > Gammaproteobacteria > Methylococcales > Methylomonadaceae > Methylomarinum. The sequence goes on from SPJS01000165.1 coordinate 399, forward strand.
AGAGGGTTTAGTCAGCACAGTTACGGCTATCGAGCCGGACATAGTGCGCAACAAGCTGTTCAAATGGCTCAATACTATGTTCAACAAGGTAAAAGTTGGGTGGTTGATATAGATATTAGTGCGTTCTTTGATGACGTTAATCATGACATCTTATTACATCAGATCAGTCGAAATATCAAAGATAAAGCAGTTTTGGACTTGATTAGGCGGTATCTGAAAACAGGTATAGTGGAAAATGGCAAAGTAGAACGTCGAGATAAAGGCACCCCCCAGGGCAGTCCGTTAAGCCCGCTCTTAGCGAACATATATCTGGATCAACTGGATAAAGAACTTGAAAAGCGAGAACTGAGTTTTTGCCGTTATGCAGACGATACAAGTATCTATGTCAGTAGCGAACGCAGTGCCAACAGGGTCTTGA
>SPJS01000164.1 GCA_006844705.1 Methylococcaceae bacterium
TTTTCCGGCGCAAAATAATTCAGCGTCAAACCTTCGTTTAATGCGAATGAGTCATATTCAAACGTCGCACTTCCACCCAGATGAACATCCAGGTTTTCTGATGGATTAAACACCATTGCCGATGCAGACATTGGTAGTAAAAACACTAAAATGTAGCTAATTTTAATCATGATTCTCCCCTAAGCCTGCAATTTCTTTCTGATTAGTGTTAACAGTACAAGCCCACTGCTGAATAAAAAAACTGGCGCAGGAATGGGGGTGGTGACTACCGGTATTGTGGGCGCCTGCATTGTCATTGTAAAGGATGAAGACGACCACCATTGATACGCAGGCTCTTTGTGATACTCAAGAATAGGAATAGGAGAGAATCTTAGAACAGCAAGCCCATTATCCAAAACCAAAGGCTCTGAGTAATCTTCAAATACTCCTTTTGACGTATCTTCTTTCCCCACTTTCACTTTGTAATGCAGGCTAGAAGTTACAAGTTTCCCTGTAACAGTCAATTCCCCTCTCTTTGAATTCAGAATAAGTTTAGAATTTGGCGATACTCTGAGCTCACCACCAACAAACAAGTCGCCTTGACTGATAATTTCAATCACGCTGTTTTCCGGCGCAAAATAATTCAGCGTCAAACCTTCATTTAATGCGAATGAGTCATATTCAAACGTCGCACTACCCCCCAGATGAACATCCAGGTTTTCTGATGGATTAAACACCATTGCCGATGCAGTAAAAGGCAATCCCAGCAACACGCTGAGCACACTGAAAAAAGCCGTTTGTTTTATTTTTGTTAACATTGTTCTTC
>SPJS01000248.1 GCA_006844705.1 Methylococcaceae bacterium
GCTAAAAATAATTGGACTTGATCAGAGGTTCCTTAATATAGTGTGGATGCTGGTGGCGGTCGTCTCGCTGATCAAAAAATTAGTAAAAGGATAAATCATGCACATATGGGTCGATGCCGATGCCTGCCCCAAACCGGTCAAGGAAATTCTATTCCGCGTGGCCAATCGCACGGAAACGTCCTTGACCCTGGTAGCCAATCATTTTGTACAAACGCCACCTTCAAAATTTATTAAGTTCAAGCAAGTACAATCCGGACTGGATGCAGCGGATAATGAAATAGTCAGGCGCATGTCGGCAGATGATCTGGTGATTACCGGCGATATTCCGCTGGCGGATGAGGTGTTGGACAATGGCGGGCATGCCATTAATCCCCGCGGTGAACGCTACAGTAAAGAAAATATCAAACAGATGTTGAATATGCGAGATTTTATGGAAACCTTGCGCTCAAGCGGTATGCAGACGGGTGGGCAGTCGGCGTTGAATGCAGCAGATATCCAGGCGTTTGCCAATCAGCTGGATCGGTTTATGGCGCAGCAGAAAAAGAGTCAGACGAAGTGAGCACTGAAAAAACTATCCGTTGGGGAATGATCGGCTGCGGCCAGGTCACAGAAGTAAAAAGTGGGCCAGGATTTCAAAAGGCAGATCATTCCTGTCTTCAAGCTGTCATGTGCCGCAATGGTGAGTTAGCTAAAGACTATGCGCAGCGTCACGGGGTGCCGAAATATACCGATGACAGTGATGAATTGATTCATGATTCTGAAGTGGATGCGGTATACATTGCGACGCCACCGCACGTTCATCATGACTATGTTCAGCAGGTGGCCAAGGCGGGTAAGCCGGTGTATGTGGAAAAACCAATGGCTTTGAATTATCAGCAGTGTATAGACATGAACACGGTTTGTGAGAAGGCGGGTGTCCCATTATGGGTGGCGTATTATCGGCGTGCATTACCCAAGTTTCTAACCATAAAATCGCTGCTTGAAAAGGGCTTGATTGGTGAGACTCGTTCGGTGATGGTGACGTTCACCCGGCCGTTTACCCATGACCTGGGCAAGCCGCTGCCCTGGCGGGTACAGCCTGAAATCGCCGGTGGCGGATTTTTTATGGACCTGGGCTGTCATACGCTGGATTTTCTGGATTTCTTGTTTGGCCCCATCCAGCATGTTGCAGGTCATGTTAGCAATCAGGGCAAAAAATATCCCGCTGAAGATACCGTGAGTGGCAGTTTTATGTTTACAAACGGGATTTTGGGAAGTGCAATGTGGAGTTTTGATAGCTTTGTGTATCAAGACAAAGTAGACATCATCGGCACTCATGGAATGCTGACGTTTTCTTCATTTGGCACAGACCATCTTCAATGTATTTCAAAAAATGGCGAGCAGCAAATTACAATTGATCATCCGAAGCATGTGCAGCAACCCTTGATTCAAAGTATGGTGAATGAATTAAACGGGCAGGGGAAATGTCCGAGCGATGGGATGAGTGCAGCGCGAACAGCAAAAGTGATGCAGGCAATGATGAGCGGGGAGCCTTTTTAAACATGAGCAGGTCGCTTAAAACACTGGGTTTGGACGACATCTTGTGCTAGATTTAGCGGATTTTTATGCATTTATGGACAATCAGGTTCAGACGAGGCGTGGTATAGGTATAGGAATGATAAAGGGAAAGTACAGATTAATGAGTTCTGTTTTATTCGCAGGCGCACTATTGCCGAGTGCCGTCTTGCAGGCCGATGCACTGTCTCAGGCCATCAGGACTGAAACGGCGACCAACGAGGCAGCCATTCGTTCGCAAAAAAAGATCGACGGGTTAAGTGACAAGACGCGCGAAATGCTGGAACAGTACCGTTCTGCCGTGCATCAAAGCAAAAACCTGAAAACCTATAATGCGCACCTCAATGATTTGCTGACGTCGCAGCTGGAAGAAAAGGCATCATTGCAGCAGCAGTTATTGGATATTGAAACCACCCAACATGACGTTGTGCCACTGATGCTACGCATGCTGGAAAGCCTGAAATCGTTTGTCGATCTGGATATTCCGTTTCTTGCGCAAGAGCGTCAACTTCGGTTGCAACAACTGGATGAGATGATGGTGCGTGCCGATGTGAGTGCGGCAGAGAAATATCGCCGGATTATCGAGGCCTATCAAATAGAAAATGAATATGGCAAAACCATCGAATCTTATCGGGGCGAGTTGGAGAAAGAGGGTTTGATGAGTACCGTAGATTTTCTGCGCCTGGGGCGTGTCGCGCTTTATTATCAATTGCTGGATGGTAGCGAAACCGGCTATTGGGACAGGGAAAGCAAACAATGGCAGGTATTGGCGGATGAATATCGCACCCCGATCCGCAATGGGCTGCGTATAGCACGTAAAGAGGCTGCGCCGGATTTATTGACCCTGCCAGTACCGGCAGTGGAGGCTGAGTGATGAGAGGAATTTTATTATTTGGTCTGGTGGTGGCGTCGTTTTCATTACCGGCGGAGCATCTTGATCTGGATCAGTTGTTACAAAAAGTCAAAAAACAACAGGGCGCTGATGCACGTATCAATAAACAACGGGAAGCTGTTTTTTTAGCTGAGAAACAACAGCAGCAGGCCAAGCTGCAAAAAGTTCAGGCTGAGTTGAAAGCACAGCAATCACTAAGTACCCGTCTGAAGAATCAACTGGAAACCAATGAAGCGGAACTGGCAGAGCTGGAAACCCAGTTGCAGGCTTTAAGTGGCGAGTTAGGCGAGTTGTTCGGTGTGGCAAGACAAGCGGCCGGAGATTTGAAAGCGGAATTTCGCGATTCCATCATTTCCGCCCAATTTCCAGCCCGTTCTCGGGCCCTGGATGGGGTGGCCAATAGCAAGGCATTACCTACGACTGAGCAATTGGAGCTGTTATGGTTCAGCCTGCAACAGGAAATGACCGAATCTTCCAAAGTTGTGAAATATCAGGCCGATGTGCAAACCGCATCGGGCGAACCGAAGCAGGCTGAAGTGGTTCGCGTCGGTGCGTTTAATGTGATGGCAGATGGCAAGTATCTGCGATATTTACCGGAAACCGGTAAGCTCTCTGAGTTATCACGCCAGCCGGCGGATAAATATCTTGCGCTTGCCCAGAATCTGGCAAACCAGGAAAAAGGGCCGGTGAAAGCGGCTGTTGATCCCACCCGGGGTGTTATTTTAAGCATGTTGATCCAGACGCCGAATACCTTTGAACGTATTCACCAAGGGGGTGTGATTGGGTATATCATTCTTGGGCTGGGCGGGATAGGCCTGGTATTTGCGATTGTGCGACTGGTCATGCTGGCATTGACGGGTACAAAAATGCAGGCGCAAATCAATTCAGATCAATTAAATGAAGGCAACCCTTTGGGGCGAGTGCTGGCCGCCGCCGAGCATGCGGATAGCCAAGATATCGAGACCGTGGAGTTATTGCTGGATGAAGCGATTACCCGTGAAGTTCCGGCATTGGAACGCGGTTTGTCATTGATTAAATTGTTGGCGGCGGTGGCACCGTTACTTGGCTTGTTGGGCACGGTGACCGGCATGATTTCCACATTCCAGTCGATTAGCCTGTTTGGTACCGGCGACCCAAAATTAATGGCCGGAGGTATTTCGCAGGCACTGGTCACCACCATGCTGGGTTTGTGTGTGGCCTTGCCGTTATTGTTTCTGCATAGCCTGGTCGCATCCCGCAGCCGCGTGCTAACCCAGGTTCTGGATGAACAATCTGCCGGGCTGGTCAGCCGACGCGCGGGGAAATAAATCGCATGGGAGCCTTGCTAGAACAGTTTGATCTGATTCAGCAGTTTATTGTTGCCGGAGGCGCGGTATTGCCGTTCATCTTATTGGTGTCGGTGGTATTGTGGTTTCTGGTGGTTGAACGTCTGCTCTTTTTCAAGTTTCATTATCCGTCGCTACGCGATCAATGGTTGCAGGAATGGCATCAGCGCAACGATAAGTCGTCCAAACATGCGCGGCATATTCGTCTGGCGATGATTTCACAGGCATCGATGACATTGCAAAACTCGTTACCTTTGATAAAAATGCTGGTGGCGGTGTGTCCACTGATCGGTTTACTGGGGACAGTAACCGGGATGATTCATGTGTTTGATGTGATGGCCGTAACCGGAAACGGTAATCCGCGGGCAATGGCAGACGGTGTATCGCAAGCGACCATTCCAACCATGGCGGGCATGGTGATTGCCATTGGTGGTTTATATTTTAACCGACTGCTGGAAGAGCGAGCCAATGAAGAAATTCACCGGCTCAGTGATTTGTTACAAAACCATTAGATTATGCGAAGAAGAAGCCGCCGCGCGGACAGCGAGCAAAATGCAGATATTGATATGACTCCGATGCTGGATATCGTGTTTATCATGCTGATTTTTTTTATTGTCACGACCTCATTTGTCAAAGAATCCGGCATTGAAGTCAATCGTCCGACGGCTCAGACTGCGACGCGCAAAGAGCAGGGCAATATCATTGTCGCAATCAGGGCGAATGGCGATATCTGGATCGACAAGCGTCAGGTGGATGTGCGTGCGGTGCGTGCCAATGTCGCGCGTTTACATGCCGAACAACCGCTAGGAGCGGTAGTGATTGCTGCAGACAAGGAAACCAAAGTCAGTGTGCTGACGCAGGTGATGGATCAGATTCGTCTGGCCGGTATTACCAATGCCAGCATTGCAACCGAGAGTGACGGGCAGTGACACGCGGCCTGACTTCCCTTTCCGCAGGCGTCGTCATTTCGCTGTTTTTATTCTGGTTAATGCAGTTTTTGATCAGTCAGAATCAGCAAACATTCAAAAAGTCATCGTCCCTGCAAATGACCGAATTTGTGCGCTTGAAACGTGACAGCAAGGTTGAAACCCGCGACAGAATTATTCCTGAACCACCCAAACCCAAAAAACAGCCGCCTCCATCGCCGCCCATGCAGACTCGACAATCTCAGGTGCAGCAGGAACCTTTACCTGATATGGCCATGCCAAATCTGGATATTCCACTGGATACGCGAAACCTGTCCGGCAATTTAATGGCTGGGATTAATGTAGGAAAACAGGCAGCCGTCGGCAAGCCCGGGAAAATCAATAGCGGCCTGATTCCACTGGTGCGCATAGAGCCGCGCTATCCGTTACGCGCTCAACGTCGACGCATTCAGGGCTGGGTGAAGCTGGAATTTACCATTACTGAAAACGGCAGTGTGAAAGATGCTGTTGTGGTGGCGTCCGCGCCGTCAGAAATCTTTAACCGTAATGCATTAAAAGCAATCACGCGCTGGAAATTCAAGCCCAAACTGGTCAATGGCAAACCCGTCAGGCAACGCGCCGTGCAGGTCATGGACTTTAAACTGAGACGATGATGATACGCAGTGTTCTATTGATGTGCCTGATTTGTTTTGTCGGTGGAGTCACTGCGCAGAGCAAGAAGACCACAGTCTCTCCCAACGTTTTCAAACAGCTGAGTAAATCAAATGAATTGATTGAAAAGAAAAAATACGCAGCGGCACGGGAAACGTTGAAAATAGCGTTATCAAAAAGTAAAAAGAATAGCTTTGAACAGGCTGCTGTGCTGCGTGCCTTGTCTTCGGTCAATGCGTTACAGTCAGCATATGTCAAAGCAGCTCAGCAGCTTGCGCAGGCAGTAAACTTAAATGTGTTTCCTGATGATCAGCAACAGCAGGCGATTTTGAATTTAGGGCAGTTGTATCTGGCGTCCGAGCAATATCGTCAGGCCATTGCGACGCTGGTTCCTTGGCTGGCGAAAAACGCCTCTCCAGATCCTGAATTAAGTGTGTTGCTTGCCAACGCTTATGCGCAAACCAAACAGTACAGTCAAGCGTTGCCCCATATTAAACGGGCGATAGCGTCAAAAAGAAAGCCGCCTGAGGCATGGTTGCAATTGAATCTGGCCTTGCTTTACGAGTTAAAGCGGTATCGTTCTGCCGCTCAGTTGCTTGAGCGCTTGATTAAACGTTTTCCTGATAACAAAGATTATTGGGAGCAGCTTTCCAGTGTTTATGTGCAAAGCAAGCAATATAAAAAAGCGGCCGGAGTGAAACATTTGGCATTGCAAAAAGGCGTGCTGCACAGGGAAAAGGACATTTTGTCGGTTGTTGATTTATATGGTTTTGTCGGAGCGCCATTCAAAGCGGCGGACATAATGCAATCAGCGCTAAAGGCAGGCTCGGTAAAAAGGCATGCGAGCAACTGGGAAAAACTGGCCAATGTATGGTTGCAGGCGCGTGAATACGATAAAGCAATCAATGCCCTGGCGAAGGCGTCATTGCTGCATTCCAGGGGTGAGTTGTTTTTGCGGCTGGGGCAAATTCATATTGAGCTGGAGCAATGGGATAAAGCCATCAGTGCGTTGCAACAAGCCTTGCAAAAAGGAGGTTTAAAGCAGCCCGGCCAGGCGCATTTGTTGATAGGCGTCAGTAGCTATGAGCTCAATCGGAAGCAACAGGCGATGCAGGCATTTCGTTCGGCAAGTCAATTTAACAGGCAGAAAAAAAGTGCTCAACAATGGTTGAGTTATTTGGCGTCTGAATAGCTGGGAAAGAGATCTAGGGGGTGTCGGATTATGCGTAATTCTACTGTGGCGATGGATGGGATATCGGCTTATTTTTCCGGTCTTTTCCGTTACGTAGTCCCACTATGCGCCTTAAAGATCAAAAAAAGTCGCTCGATGTCTCACTCGCCTGACGACGAACCCCATAACCCGACAGCCTTCTAGTGGGTGAAATGTGCGTCCCTGCACAAGTTATGATAGGTAAATTAACCGACGCAATTCAACCCTCTGTCTTCATATAAGCGTTTTTTCTTCCAACCAGCAAATCTACTGTCATCGAAAGGAAGATCGTTATCAATGGCATGCTCATAACAGCTACGGAACAGGCGTGCAGTTCTAAAAGCATGTAATTCACTATCTGCGGTTACAATTTCGATATTGCCAACCTGGAAGGTTTTATTGCGTGATTTTCCGTCTTTAACCCAGAAAACTGTATAGCAAAGGTAGCTTTTGTCTTTTCTGTGGTCATATTTGATGGTGCGGGATACGCCGGTTAAACCCGTAGTGGTTTTATTCTTTGGCGGTTTCAGGAAGCGTGTTTTGCTGCCTTTGAGCACAACCAGCATCTGGTCCCGCCAGGTAATTGCTGCTTGCAATGATTTACTGCGGTTTCCCCAGAGTTTGTGGGAAAAATAGCGGCTACTTTCTTTGCCGCGTCTTACAATGCGTACTTGATACCCAAATTCATCGGGTTCGGTAATATGTTTTACTTTTGCCATGTGTCCTACCTGAAGCTAAGTGCGGCGTGCTACGGATAGTGTCAATTCTTAAGAAATGGAGCCTATCTTTGCCGTTAATATTGTAATTTTTTGACTACAAAATAGCACTAAACCGAGTTGTTTTTCAAGTAAAAAATTTAGTATTAACTGATCTAATTCCCAGTGAATTGGTGTAGAATAAATGCGGTCTGATTCCTGATTTTGGAAATTTTATCAACCCCTTGTTTTACAAGAATTTTTTGGAGTGAAGTAATGAGTGTACTAGTTGGCAAACAAGCCCCAGATTTTACTGTCCCTGCTGTTTTAGGTGATGGACAAATTGTTGATGAGTTCAGTTTTTCATCTGCAACCAGCGGCAAATATGCGGTGGTTTTCTTTTACCCACTGGATTTTACTTTTGTATGTCCTAGTGAACTGATTGCTCTGGATCACCGCATGGATGAGTTCACCAGCCGTGGCGTTGAAGTGGTGGCGGTGTCTATCGATTCGCATTTTACACATAATGCATGGCGTAATACACCTGTTAATGAAGGCGGTATTGGCCCAGTTAAATACACCATGGCGGCTGATATGACACATAGCATCTGTCAGGACTATGATGTAGAAGTTGACGGTGTAGGTGTCGCTTATCGTGGTAGTTTCCTGATCGATAAAGATGGTGTGGTTCGTCATCAGGTGGTTAACGATTTACCTTTGGGTCGTAACATGGATGAAATGTTACGTATGATTGATGCGTTGCAGTTCCACGAAGAACATGGTGAAGTGTGTCCTGCTGGCTGGAATAAAGGCGACACGGGTATGGATGCGAGCCCGGATGGGGTTGCTAAATATCTGGGTGAAAACGCTGACGCTTTGTAAGTTTCAGCTTTCATTAAGCAATAAAAAAGGGTGCTTCGGCACCCTTTTTTATTGCTGGGCAGGTCAAGATTTTATTCGTTTTTTTCAGCTTCAGCCAACAGCTTTTTGCGAATGAAAAATGAGACAACAATGCTGATTAGCACTGGTATCTGAGTGACCAAAAAGGCGCTTCCGCCTTTTACAGTGCCTACTAATGCATCCAGAATAAGAAGGTCTGCCAGCCACCAGGTCAGCCAGTACCCAACTACCCCGATGATGGCCCATTTTATGCCTTGCTCTTCGGCTTTTTTTCCAGTCAAATAAAACCAGATCATTATCAGTATGCCGGCAAATTTTGCTGTTAATAACATGGTAGTGCTCCCCCTGTAGTAGAATCAGTATTTTTATTGGATTTGATTTCTTCCATTGAAAACGTCGTCTATAGTATTCGATAATTCTGTTGATTGCACGTTACCTCAACGGTAAAAGTTTTTCACGTATTAAGCATGCAGTCAGATGGCTCTGATATTTTTAGGTTGAATTCCGGGTGAGAAAAATGAGCAAGACGATTAAGATTACGTTATCGATATGTGCTGGCTTTGTGGTGTTATTAGTAACCGCCATTATTGTGGTTCCTATGGTTGTGAACCCAAATGATTACAAACCACAAATTCAAACCGCAGTTAAAGGGGCGCTGGGTCGAGACTTAACGATTGACGGCGATTTTTCGATGTCTGTTTTCCCCTGGATAGGATTGTCTACTGGGCGGCTTGCGCTAGGCAACGCAGAAGGTTTTCCAGAGCCTTATTTTGCGGAAATCAATCAGGCGGATATCCGGGTTAAATTGTTACCATTGATTTCCAAAAAGGTGGAAATCAGCCGTATTGTTTTAAACGGATTGCAGTTAAACCTGACAAAAAACAAACAAGGCGTGACCAACTGGCAGGATATGGGGGCTAAAAAACAGGCGCAAACAACGGATGTTAAACAGCAGGCGACAACACAAGGCGGGGAATCCATGCTTGCTGCATTAGCCATTGGTGGGGTTGCGATAGAAAATGCCAATATTCAATGGCATGATGTGCAGCAGGATAAAAAAATTCAGATCAAAGACTTTTTCTTGAGCAGTGATCAACTTGAGCTGGGGAAACAAGTGCCGGTCAATTTGGGCTTTAATGTCATTGATCAAAAATCAGGCATGACCCAGCAATTGAAATTGGCGACGGATTTAATGGTCGATAGCAATGTACAACAATTTCAGCTGCATAATATTAAGCTGCAGAGTATCAGTGAAGGTGAATCGATCCCTGGAAACAAACTTGAGGCAGGGTTAGCCGGCAATATTGATATTGATCTTGCCGCTGAAACCTTGTCAATTACAGGCTTGCAATTGAGTTCTGGAAACCTGCTTTTGCAGGGGGAAGTCAGTGGCAGCAAAATCAAACAGGCAGGTGAATATAAGGGACGTTTGAATGTGCCCGAGTTTAACCTGAAAAAACAGCTTGATGTGCTTGGCAACAAGTTAAGCATGCAAGACTCAGCGGCGTTGAATAAAGTAGCCGCCCATCTTGATTTTGAGGCGACAAATACGTCGATTGATGTGAATAAGTTACAGCTTACTATCGATGAAAGTGTGTTACAGGGACACGTTAAAGTCAGTAATTTTCAAACGCCAACGACAATATTGAATCTGTCTCTGGATCATATTGATTTGGATCGCTATATGGCGCCGAAAAGTAAAAAATCTGACAGCAAGCCGGTCAGCCCGGCTGCGGTAGCTGCTGCAGGTGCCACCTTATTGCCAGTGGATATGCTGAGAAAACTTAACCTGGATGGCGTAATAAAAATTCAAACACTCAATATTAATAATGTTGATATTAAAGGCATTCAATTAGATCTTGATGCAGGTAATGGCGTGCTAAAAACCAGTCAAACCATCAGCAGTCTTTATCAAGGCTCCTATAAAGGAAGTTCTGTGGTTAATGTGCGTGGAAAAACGCCGGTAATTTCATTGAATGAAAAACTGAGTAATGTGCAGATGGAGCCTTTGTTAAAAAACTGGCAGACAGAAGATGTCAAAATGACTGGGCAGTTGAATGCCACAGCAAAATTAAATACCCGGGGGAATTCAGTTAAGGCTATAAAATCAGCATTATCGGGCAATATCAGCTTTAAACTTAATGATGGTGTGGTTAAAGGTATTAATATTCAAAAAATAATTGATAACACCAAAGCCTTGATTGATGGTGCACCATTACCAACAGATAATAAAAATGATGAAAGTGTATTCAAAGCAATCAGCGGTACAGGCAGTATTCGAAATGGGGTTTTGAGCAATAATGATTTAAGAGCGATTTCTTCACGTGTCAGAGTTAATGGGCAAGGAACAGTCAATCTGGTTGCGGAAAAGCTGGATTACACGATAAACGGTAGAGTGGTTAAAAAGACAGCTGAGGATCAACCAGAGCAGATTAAAGGTTTGCCGCTGATTGTCGACATTGGCGGTACGTTTAAACAACCCAGTTATACCGTCGATATTGCTTCTATGCTGTTGGAAAAAAACAAGGCAAAAATTAACGAAAAGGCGGATGAAGTGTTAAAAAAACTGGATGAAAAAATCGGTCCGGGTGTGGGTGATTTGATTAAAGGGTTTTTTTGATTGACAGGCATAATTAAACAGCCGGAAATAGCTCCCGAAGTATTTCATTCGAGTATCTTAAACTGGTTTGATACATACGGGCGCAAGAATTTGCCCTGGCAACAAAACATTTCACCATATCAAACCTGGGTGTCAGAAATCATGCTGCAACAAACTCAGGTGACGACAGTGAAAGCCTATTTTGTACGTTTTATAACGCGCTTTCCGACCGTACAGGCGCTGGCTGACGCGCCCCTTGACGATGTTCTCGAACATTGGGCAGGGTTGGGGTATTACGCGCGGGCGAGAAATCTACATAAAGCCGCACAATTGATTGCCGAACAAGGGACATTTCCGGATGTCTTTGACGAGATCTTGAAGCTGCCAGGGGTTGGGCGCTCTACCGCAGGTGCAATTTTAAGCATTGCTTTTAAACAACGCTTTGCGATTTTGGATGGTAATGTAAAGCGGGTGCTGACGCGTTTTTATGGCATTAGCGGTTGGCCAGGGCAGATGAGGGTGGAAAAGGAGCTTTGGGCTTTAAGTGAAAAGCTGCTGCCTCATGAACGCATCGCTGAATATACCCAGGCGATAATGGATTTGGGGGCGACGCTCTGTGTACGCCGTCAGCCAAAATGTCTCGCCTGTCCTTTAAATGAGCATTGTGTGGCGTATAAAAACCACCGCACGCATGAATTACCAACCCCAAAACCTAAAAAAATCATGCCGGTTAAAAACGTGTTTTTTTTGCTGCTGATTGAAAGCAACAACGTGCTTTTATATCGACGTCCACCTGCCGGCATCTGGGGGGGGTTATGGAGTTTGCCTGAGTTTTCCACTAAGCAGGCATTATTGGCCTGGTGTGGTCAGCAATCAGAGAATATTCAGGTGGTGCTGGATTATCCGGTGCAACGCCATACATTCTCCCATTATCATCTGGATTATACGGTGCTCAAAGTGGTTTGCCAAAACCCCAAAAATAATGTGATGGAAGCGGATTCATGGGTCTGGTATAAATCCAGTCAAGTTCAGGCATTGGGAATGCCTACGCCGATAAAACGCATTTTGCAAAGGTCAACAGAGGTAATTGAAAATGGCGAAAATGGTCAAGTGTCAAAAACTGGGAATTGAAGCGGAAGGGCTGGAACAGCCACCGTTTCCAGGCGAAAAGGGGCAGTATATTTTTGAAAATATATCACGCCAGGCGTGGCAGGAATGGGTCGATATGCAAACGATGATTATTAATGAGCAGCGTTTGGCCAGTTTTGATCCGCGAGCAAGAAAAATTCTGGAAGCAGAAAGAGAAAAATTTTTATTCTCAGGCAATTTTCAAGTGCCTGAAGGTTACGTGCCGCCAAAGGAGGGATAAGCCACGATACGTTGGTTCGTGGCTTATGAAAGTCCGAATCAACGCTTCATTGAAGCGAAAAATTCATTATTGGTTTTAAAGTCTTTCATTTTGCCGAGCAGGAATTCCGACGCAGCCATTTCATCCATAGGTTGCAGGATTTTGCGTAAAATCCAGGTTTTTTGCAGCTCTTCAGGATCCACCAGGTACTCTTCACGGCGTGTGCCAGAACGATTAATGTTGATCGCAGGATAAACACGCTTCTCGGCAATTTTACGTTCCAGGTGGAGTTCCATATTACCGGTACCCTTGAACTCCTCATAGATGACTTCATCCATACGCGAGCCGGTGTCAACCAGCGCGGTCGCGATGATGGTCAGGCTGCCGCCTTCTTCAATATTTCTAGCCGCACCGAAGAAACGTTTCGGTTTTTCCAGGGCGTTGGCATCGACCCCCCCAGAAAGCAGTTTGCCCGACGAGGGCGCAACCATGTTATAAGCCCTTGCCAGACGGGTGATGGAGTCTAACAGGATAACTATATCCTGTTTATGTTCAACCAGGCGGCGGGCTTTTTCGATAACCATATCAGCGACTTGAACATGGCGTGTGGCCGGTTCATCAAAGGTGCTGGAGACCACTTCACCGCGCACACAACGCTCCATTTCCGTGACTTCCTCAGGGCGCTCATCAATCAGTAGAACGATCAGGTAACACTCAGGGTTATTCTCGGCAATGGCATGTGCAATGTTCTGCATGATCATGGTTTTACCGGCTTTAGGGGGCGATACGATCAAGCCACGCTGACCTTTACCGATTGGAGCGATCAGGTCAATAATGCGTCCGGTCAGGTCTTCACTGGAGCCGTTGCCTTGTTCAAGGCGGTAGCGCTGGTTGGGAAAAAGAGGAGTAAGGTTGGAGAATAGAATCTTGTGTTTTGCATTTTCGGGAGCTTCAAAATTGATCTTTTCAACTTTAAGCATGGCGAAATAGCGTTCACTATCTTTGGGTGGGCGAATTTTGCCGCTAATGGTATCTCCGGTTCTCAGCCCAAAGCGCCTGATCTGGCTAGGCGAAACGTAAATATCATCAGGGCCGGCAAGGTAAGAGCAGCCCGGTGTTCTTAAAAAGCCGAAGCCATCCTGTAATATCTCTAAAACACCATCCCCGTAGATATCTTCGCCACTTTTTGCCTGGTTTTTAAGGATTGAAAAGATCAGTTCCTGTTTGCGGGCGCGAGCAATGTTTTCCAGGCCTAAAGATTCTGCAATGCTAATGACTTCGCTGATTTGTTTTAATTTTAATTCGGTAAGATTCATAGGTTATAGAAAAATGAAATACGACAGAAAGCCGTATAAAAAGGGTCTGAGGAAATTCTATGTTGAGGTAATTAAAATGGATTGGGTCGCTCTGAGAAAAGCGTGATAAGAACTATAGCCGAAACTACTGCGCTCGTCCAGAAAAAATTAGACGAGGCGCAGTTTAATACAGATATTACAAATTGCTGTCGATGAAGTCAGTCAGCTGGGATTTCGTTAACGCACCTACTTTAGTGGCTTCTACCTCCCCGCCTTTGAACATCATCAAGGTAGGGATGCCGCGCACACCATAATGCTGTGGTGCTTGAGGATTATCATCAATATTCAGTTTGGCAACAACTAATTTACCTTCGTATTCAGCAGCTACTTCGTCGAGAATAGGGGCAATCATTTTACAGGGACCGCACCATTCTGCCCAGTAGTCCACCAGAACAGGGGTGTCTGACTTTAAAACGGTATCATCAAATTCAGCGTCAGATACATGAAGGACCAAGTCACTCACGTTTTTCTCCAAAAGATTTCAAAGGTTGTGAATATATGTGCAGGCAGGATATTTTGTCAATGCATTTCAGAGAAATTCATTTTTCAGTTATCCTATTAATATGAAAAAAACACATTTAACGGAAACGCAGTTCAGCAATCTGGAACTGTCAAACATCATTATTAAGGGGCTGAAAGAAGCTGGTTTTATCAATTGTTCGCCGATTCAGGACAGAGCATTACCCTTATTATTAAGAGGCAAGGATGTTGCGGGCCAGGCGCAGACAGGGACTGGGAAAACAGCGACGTTTTTATTGGCGACTTTTCAGCAATTGTTGAATGATGAAAGCAAAAAAATAAAATACCCTCGGGCAATCATCATTGCACCTACTCGCGAACTGGCGATTCAAATTCATAAAGATGCTGTGCAACTCAGTCCGCATCTGAATTTGAAATTTGCATTGGTGTATGGCGGGACGGATTACAAGAAACAGCAAACCAAACTTAAATCCAATGTGGATGTGATTATTGGCACCCCGGGTAGAATCATCGATTTTTACAAGCAGAATGTCTTCTCGATGGATAATATCCAGGTGATGGTGCTGGATGAGGCTGATCGAATGTTTGACCTCGGGTTTATCAAGGATATCCGGTTTTTACTCAGGCGCATGCCGCCCCCGGAGAAACGCTTGAATCTGCTGTTTTCGGCGACCATGTCCTACAAGGTTATGGAGCTTGCCTATGAGCATATGAATAATCCGGTGACGGTCAAAATTGAGATGGAAGAGAAAACGTCCAAAGCCATTAGACAGATTGCATATTGTCCGGCGAATGATCAGAAGACACCTTTATTACTTGGTCTATTGCGCATATTGGAACCTGAGCGAAGCATTGTCTTTGTTAACACCAAACGCAGTGCTGAGCATCTTAACCGGGCATTGAGAAAAAGAGGCTACCGAACTTCACTGTTAAGCGGTGATGTTCCACAGGAAAAGCGTCAACGATTGCTGAATGACTTTCAGGAAAGCCGGACAACTTTGATGATTGCAACGGATGTGGCAGCAAGAGGATTGCACATACCTGATGTCTCACATGTTTTCAATTACGACCTGCCGCAGGATGTTGAGGATTATGTTCATCGCATTGGGCGCACCGCACGGTTCGGTGCATCAGGGGAAGCAATCAGTTTTATTTGTGAAGAATATGCCTATTATCTGCCGGATATTGAAGATTTCATCAAGGAAAAAATACCGGTTGAGTCGATTACCGATGACTTGCTTACAGCAGGTGAAGGTAAAAAAGCAGAGGCTGAATCTGCAAAGAGCGACGAGGCTTTTGTTAATGTTGAAGCCAGTTTAGCGGAAGAGCAGGTGCCAGAAATGCAGGAGGAATCACAACTGCCGCTGACTGAAGATCTGCATGAGAACATGACTGAGATGGCAGAACAAGCCGAGCCGGTTGACAATGCTATGCCTGGGCGCCCAGAGTCTTCCCTCGTTGATATTGATGCGATTGACGCAGCACCGGTGCAGAGTGATGGGCCATCTGAGCTGTCCAGCCAGAACAGCAGTGAGACGATGTTGTCTGAATCTGAATCTGAATCTGAATCAGGTGAAATCAAACCGGCATCAACTCCCGGAAATCGTGAATCGCAGGAAACGACGTAATGTCTCTGACTGGCTGGCGACTGTCAGGTCGTTTGATGGACACCAGATGATTCAGCCCGAATTCACGCGCGGAGTGCAGTACAGGTAAACTGTCATCCACCAGCAGGGTGCTCTGTTTGTCAAAGACATGCTTTGCCTGCAGAGCCTGCCAAAATCCATCCTGCTCCTTTGCCATGCCAAAGTCATGCGAACAAATAATGCGATCAAAAAAATGGCTTAGCCGGGTTTTTTCCATTTTCAGCCCAAGTGTATCCTGGTGAGCATTCGTCACCAGCATGACTTGCTTGGGGCTGCTTTTTAACGCATCCAGAAATTCCACCACATGCGGCAATACACTGATTAATTCAGCGACTTCCTGCTTTAACCCGATGATGTCCAGTTCAAGTGCTTCGCTCCAGTAATCCAGACAATACCACTCCCTTTTTCCTTCCATACTTTTAAAAACAGGGACGAGATAGTCTTTCGCCTCAACCAGCGACAGGCTATGCAGTTCGGCATATTTTTGCGGCACAAATTCTTTCCAGAAATGATTGTCAAAATTCAGATCCAGCAGGGTGCCATCCATATCCAGCAAAACCGTATCAATAGTGTTCCAATTTATGATCATAGTGGGGTATATTGAAGGAGAAGATAATTTTCTACGCGATTAAATCAGAAAACTCATGTCAATCAAACCCAGAATATTGGCAACGAAGATGGTAGCCAGCAGTCGGCTGTTTAATGTCGAGGCGCTTGAGCTGGAATTCAGCAATGGAAAACGGTGTAGTTTTGAACGCCTGGTGCGCGGTGGAAAAGGTCTGGGCGCGGTATTGATCGTGCCCCTGCTGGATAAGGAAACGGTTCTGCTAGTGCGTGAATATGGCGCAGGTGTGGATCGCTATGAGCTGGGACTACCAAAAGGCAAGCTGGATGATGGAGAAAATAATGTACAGGCGGCAAATCGTGAATTAAAGGAAGAAATCGGCTATGGTGCCGGACGTCTCCAGTTTGTCATGTCTTTGTCATTGGCGCCATCCTATATGGAACATACGATTGATGTCATGCTGGCGACAGAGTTGTATGAAGAAAAATTGGCCGGAGATGAACCGGAAGAACTTGAGGTTGTGCCTTGGAAACTTGATGATATTCCTGCATTGCTGGCAACCGGAGAATGTACCGAAGCGCGTACCATTGCTGCGCTGTATATCATTCGGGAGCATTTAAAATAATAAGCACTAATAACAAGAACGTGTTCAGCAGAAAGCGTCTGGATAAGGCATCACGTTGTAAAGTTGGGGTTGACTCCTATAAAATAATAGAATATTATTAAATTCTAATGTATGGGCTTTCCCTATGGCCCGGTTTGTATAATTTCCCCGTGGAGGCAAACTGATGTTTTTTAGACAATTATTTGATAAAGAAAGTTATACCTATACTTATGTCATTGCTGACCCTGAAACCAATGACGCTGTTTTCATTGATCCCGTTGATACACAACTGGATGCCTATCTTGAATTACTCCAACAAAATAATTTCACCCTGAAATATTGCCTGGAAACCCATGTGCATGCTGACCATGTTACGGCCAGCGGATTATTGCGTGAAAAACTTGGATGCCAGACAGCTGTTGGTAAGCAGTGTGGTGCGGTCAGTGCGGATTTTCAAATTGAAGAGGGTGATGAGTTTACATTTGGACAAAGTGAAACAATCAAGGTTATAGCTACACCCGGTCATACGCCTGGCAGCATGTCATTTTTATGGCGGGACCGGGTGTTTACTGGTGATGCATTATTCATTGACGGTTGCGGGCGCACCGACTTTCAGGGTGGAGATTCCGGGGCGCTTTACGATGCGATAACCACGCGTTTGTTTACTCTGCCTGGGGATACTATCGTGTACCCTGGACATGATTATAAGGGGCGCTGGATAAGTAACATCATGCAGGAGAGAACACTAAACAGCCGTCTGGCAGGAAAAAGTCGTGAAGAGTTTATCGAAATTATGGCCAATCTGAATCTGCCCAAGCCAAAACTGATCGATATGGCTGTGCCCGCCAACCGTTATTGTGGCATTGATGAGGAAAAAGCCATGCAGATGGCGGATAAAAATGATGGAACACCACAGGCGGCGTCACATCCGGCAGGTTCCCCATCTGATCTGGTGGCCATGGCAAGACAGAATATCACTGAAATAGATATACAGCATGCACAGCAATTAATTGGAGAGAATGGTATAAAAATGATTGACGTGCGCGAACCTGAAGAGTTTAATCAGGGACATATTGACAATGCAATACATATTCCCAGAGGAGTATTGGAATTCAAAATCACCAATTTTCCTGAACTGGCGGATAAATCTGAAACTTATCTCGTTTATTGCAGATCAGGAAGCCGTTCTGCACTGGCAACAGAGAATCTTCAAAAACTGGGATATACACATGTACTGTCTTTGGCTGGGGGCTATCAGGCATGGAGCCAGGCTAACTGAGCGAAGGCAAAGTACCGCTGGACTATCCTAACAACATAATAAAGGGGAGATCATGAGTGAAAAAAAGTTTACTTTGCTGATTGTAGGCGGTGGTGCCGGAGGAGTGTCTACTGCAAATAACATGAAACGCAAAAATCCGGATATGGATATTGCGATTATTGAGCCTTCTGAAAAGCATTATTATCAGCCCGGGTTTACCATCATTGGAGGAGGTGCCTATACCTTGAAACAGGCGACCCGCAATGAAAAAGACCTGATCAATCCAGGCATCGAGTGGATTAAAAAATACGCAGCGTCTTTTCAACCGGATGCAAATACAGTAACCCTGAAATCAGGTGAAGTGATTGGCTATGACTTTCTGGTTGTTTGCCCAGGCTTGCAACTGGATTTCGGCAAAATCAAAGGGCTTGAAGAAACGCTTGCCAAGAATGGCGTTTGTTGTAATTACTCGGCTGATACCGTGGAATATACGTGGGAAACTATTCAGAAAATGGAGGCCGGTACAGCCTTGTTCACTCAGCCGCCTATGCCGATTAAATGCGCCGGAGCACCACAAAAGATCATGTATCTGGCAGCCGATCGATTCAAAAAGAAAGGCATTGCAGACAAGATTAATATTGAATTCATGAATGCAGGGCCGGGCATGTTCGGTGTGCCGTTTTTCGCCAAAGCCTTAATGAAAGTGATAAAAGGATATGGCATCACTGCCAATTTTGGACATAACCTAGTGGCCATCGATGGTGCAGCAAAAACAGCAACCTTTGAAACAAGCGATGCGGATGGCAACAAGATCCAGGTGAGCAAAGAATTTGACATGATTCATGTGACGCCACCACAAAGTTCGCCCGATTTTATCAAACAAAGTTCGTTGGCGGACGATTCTGGCTGGCTGGATGTCAATAAAGCCACCTTGCAACATACCAAATACAGTAATGTTTTTGGGCTGGGCGACGTGACCAATACACCAAATGCAAAGACAGCGGCAGCCGTAAGAAAGCAGGTGCCGGTTGTCGTGGATAATATTCTTAAACTGAAAGAAAACCAAGCACTTGCAGAAGGCTATGATGGCTACGGTTCATGTCCGTTGACCACGTCATTGAGCACCGTCATGCTGGCCGAGTTTTCCTATGGAGGTAAGGTCACCCCTTCTTTTCCATTTCTAGATCCACGCACCAACAGTGCATTATGGTGGTTTGGAAAAACCTTTGGATTCCCTTTCCTATATTGGCACATCATGATCAAAGGGTATCGCATTGATATTCCGCACAAGGAAAGCTATAGCGCCAGTCTGGTAGAAAAAGACAGCCAATAATCAAACCCACTCTCCTTACGCTCCTGTATCTGATTTCGGATGCAGGAGCCCATCATCTTATCCAGCATGTTCTGCAACTTTTTTTATCGTCACATTCCTTTTTTTAGTTGGATAAAAACGTACACACGTGAAGAGGCACACAGCGATGTGTTTGCTGGAATTATTACCGCGATTCTGCTGGTTCCACAAGGGATTGCTTATGCCATGCTGGCGGGTGTGCCTGCAGAAATGGGGCTATATGCTAGTCTGTTGCCGCCTGTAATTTATGCATTTTTGGGCACCAGTCGTGCTTTATCTGTTGGTCCGGTCTCGATTGCAGCGATTATGATTGCCAGTATTCTGTCGGCACCTGAACTAGCCCATTACGCAAACCCGGTGCAAAATGCATTGATTTTATCAGCAGAAACCGGCGTGATTTTGTGGTTGCTGGCAGCCTTGCGCATGGGAGGGCTGGTAAATTTCATCAGTCATCCTGTGTTGACCGGGTTCACCAGTGGTGCAGCGTTATTGATCGTGCTTAACCAGTTCAGGCATTTATTAGGACTACCCAAGCCAGTTTGTCTTACGGAACTTGAATGTATTGAAACCTATATCAGCCAGGTGAATGTTACAACAGCCTGGCTTAGCGCAGGGTGTGTGGTATTTCTACTAGGATATGGCAACGTTGCCGGTTTTTTTATGCGATTTGTGCAGCTTCACCCGGCACTTCAATTAGGGATAAAAAAATCCGCGCCGCTTTGCGTGATTATCATTACAACGTTGTGTGTATTCATGTTGGATCTGGCCAACCTCCATCAGGTCAAAATCGTGGGTAACATTCAATCCGGTTTACCTCACATAACCACGTCTTTTTTCGGAGACTGGCGACAATGGACAGCCTTATTACCAGGTGCACTATTTGTTGCCATGATTGCATACGTGGAAAGTGTCGCCATTGCCAAGGTCACCGTGCGATCAAGAGAAGAAAAAGTGCGGCCTAACCAGGAATTGATTGCATTGGGAGCAGCCAATATCGCAGCCGCGTTTACCGGGGGGATGGCGGTCGCAGGTGGCTTTAGTCGGACCATGGTCAACTTTTCTGCTGGAGCCCGCTCGCAGATGGCGATGTTGATCGCTGTTGTGCTGTTGATGATTGCCGTGCTAACTGTTGCGGACAGTTTTGCCAACATACCCAAAGCGGCTTTGGCCGCAATTATTCTGGTTGCTATTTTTCCTTTGATCAAGATTAAAGATTTTGCCCGTACCTGGACGTTTGACAAAGGCGATGGTGTGGCCGAAGTCATGACTTTTTTGGGCGTGCTTGTGCTGGGTATTGAAGAGGGCGTGGCGGTCGGTGTGGTTGCAACCATTGGCAGTTATTTATGGAAAACCAGTCATCCGCATATTGCCATCGTCGGCCAAGTGTGTCGTACAGAGCATTTCAGGAATGTCAAAAACTATGAGGTGACTACCTGGCCAGAGTTACTACTGGTGCGTATAGATGCGGACATGACCTTTGCCAATGTTAACTACATCGTGGAATTCATAGAGGAGCATGCGGTGCAGCAAGGGCAATTAAAGCATGTGGTCCTGGTCTGTTCATCAATCAGCGATATCGATACCACAGCTTTTGAAGGTATTGAAAGCCTTCATCATAAACTGGAAAAACAACACATCACATTAAATTTCACTGATTTGAAATATCCTGTGATCAGGCGTCTGCAACGCACTGACTTTCTCGAAAAACTTGCGCCGGGACAGGTGTTTTTTAATGTTCTTGAAGCCGTTGAACAATTAAAAGTCAGAAGTTGACATTATCTACAGTTTAAATAAAGGCTCCAGCGGTTCGTTATCAGCGTTCAGTTTCTCTTGCTCAGGCTTGAAATTTTTGAACGTATTGAAGAGTTGGGCCGCATCCCATTGTGAGTCCTTTTCTGAATATAATGCCTGCTGTAATCGCTGGATTTGCTCCGCCAACGGTTCATCACAGTAACGGGCAATGCTTGTCAGATTATGAGCATTAAAGTGTTGTTGTCCCCAGGCGATCAATGCTTGTTGTACCTGATGGGGGTTATTGTTTTGACAGGCATATTTTAGTCGATTCAGAGAAAAGAAATTTATATTCTCAGATGATTCTGTCTCTTCAGAGACTGGATCTTTAACACGACGTTTTGTTAAAAAGAAAATAAGGGTACTCAACCAGCATAAACATAGAATCATGGATAGCCACATCCAGGCAGGATGACGGGAGATACCTGACGGTTGGGGTGCGCTGTTATCCATAGATTTAACCGGAGCGTGCAGCTCAGGTGTTTGTAACTCACTTGCAACCGGAACATCTGCCGTTGGTGAGCCGAGTGCTTGTAATTTTACCGGCGGTAAGCTGGCCACTTCAATCTGATGGGTTTGCGTGTTGAACCAGCTTACCTTGATAGCGGGTAAGATAATTTCACCCGCCGCAGAAGGAATGTAGGCGATTTTTTCTTCTCTGAGAGCAATCAAGCCATCAACTTCGTTTTTCTCTTTTAGCACCGGTTGGTCGGGATAACTTTTGATATCCAGGTTTGTCTGGCTGGCGGCAATATCAGGTAGCTGGCTGGCAGCAACCCCTTTGGCTAACATGCTGATTGTGCGGGTAATAGGTTCACCTACATTCACTGTTAAGTCCTTATTTGACCATTTCTCCTCGATATATAAATGTTCGGCAGGCAGCCAGTGGTCGGCTTTAAATTCATCAGGTACCGGTTTTACCTGCATAGTCCAGGCACGCGAGCTGACGCGTTTACTGGACGTGATTTGAGGGTTGAAAAAACCGTTCATGCCCGAGGAACGAGCAGAAGCCACCTGTGCGTTCAATACCAGCGGTGGAATGGTGATTTCTCCGCTTTTTTGCGGATAAATGGCATATTTCCGTTCAATGACAGAAAAGCGAACGCCTTTTAGGTTTGTTTCAAAATTGCGGTCTTCACCCAGTTTTTCAATGACAGTATCAGCGGCCTGAGGGTCACTTAAATGACTGCCGCGGGCCAGCTGGACACGGTGAAACAACCTGACAGTAAAAATTACCTGGGATTGAATGTAAGGCGTTTCGGGTGTGGCGAGGATTTCCAGAAAAATATCTTCGGTATGATTGGCAACGTTGGTCTTGGCGATGACATTGACTGTGGTCGGAAAAGAAAGATCGTTGCCAAATGGTATCTCGGGAATCAATAATTTCCCGGTGCGTTTGGCAAACAGCTTCAAACTCCATTGGGTACGGGTCTGGAAGCGACCGTTAACAAAGCTGGATTGAATGTTTTTCTGTTGATTGATGATGTCGAAATCTTTTTTTAACGGAGTAAAATCAGGGTCGCCATCGGGTGAATCTGTTGCGCTAAAGACCAACATGAAAGAGCTGTTAAAGTTAACCGGGTTGCGATCGACCTGTGCCGTGATGTCAACTGCCCAGACGTTTTGCATCGCTACCATCATCAACAGGAGGTAGCCGCCAAAATGCCAAAATAATGGGTGCCGGGCAATCGGGTTCAATAGTGAGTTTAAAGGACGATTAACGGTTTCTTTGCCCATATTGATATTTGAATTTTCGTTTTAATAATCCGGACGGGTTGTCCTGAATGCGGTTAAGCCATTGCTCAGTCGCCTGCTTTTCTTCCTCGGTCATTTCGACAGGAGGTGCGGCTTGCTGTGCGCTCATGTTTTCTGCCTTATCACCTTCAGACTGTTCTTCCTCTGCTTGCATTTGCTGAGCTTCATTTTCCTGTTTCTCAGCCTGATGTTCAGCGTTTTGGTCAGCCTGGTGTTGATCGTGTTGATGTTCTTGTGGCTCAGATTCTGACGATGACTGTTGATCTTGCTGAGCATGCTCGTTTTGTTCGGGTTGATCTGAATTTTTTTCCTGGTCTTGTTGTTCTTCCTGCGGTTTTTCATTTTCTGAAGAACTGTTGTCAGGAGGAGGGTCTTGCTGTTGCTGGTTCTGCAAATGTTTCTCGATCAATTCCTTGTTGAATTGAGCATCTTCATGCGATTCATCCAGATTTAGCGCATCCTGATAGGCGGCGACGGCCGCCTGCAATTGACCGGTTTTGGCCAGCGCATTACCTCGATTATAGTGTCCTTCAGGCGTCTTCACCGAGGCGAGTAATTCAGCGGCCTGTTGGAATTGACCGGCCTTATACAAGGCAGCCGCTTTCCATTCGGCAGAGGCAAAGTTCTCCGCCGCAGCGTCGTATTGTTGTTGGTTAAATGCCTGTTGTGCCTGCTGGTCGCCGGTTTGCCACAAATCCTGCCAGCTCAGCGCAAAGGCATCTGCAGGCAGCATAAATAAAAGCGGCAATACAGAAAGAATGCCTTTACGAAAGCCAATCGCTGCCAGCGGCAGAATCAGCAACATCAGCCACGGTCCAAGTTCAGCCCAATGATCAATATAAAGGTCCTGCGCTTGCTGGTTTTGCTGAATAGACGGGTCATCAAAAAAGCGGCTTAAGGACTGGATGTCACTGTCATTGCCGGTAAAGGTGACATAGCGTCCACCACCTGCAGATGCCAGTTTTTTCAATTGCGACTTTTCCAGTCTGGGCAACAGAATATTGCCATTAAGGTCTTTCATAAACCCGCCCTTGGCGGCTTTCACCGGTGCACCTTCTTCTGTGCCTATCCCCATCACTGATAAATAATGCTGGCCGATAATATCGCTGGCCTGCTTAATCGTTTTTGAATTGACGGCATCGGTCATCAGCAGAATATGCCCTTGTTGCAAACCAGCCTGTTGTAATAGTTGGGTGGCCAGTTGCAGCGCTTCATCTGTATTCTTGCCCTGGGTCGGCATGATGGATGTGTCCAGTGCCTTGATCTGGCTGCTGATGGTTTCGGTGTCGGTGGTTAACGGGGTGACGATAAAAGCAGCTTCGGCAAACACGATCAGCGCAGTCTGGCCGTCTTTACGCTGTTGCAATATATCGCTGATTTTAAAGCGGGCGCGTTCAAGTCGACTGGGTTTGACGTCGGCAGCATCCATACTGCTCGACAGATCCAGCACGATAACCAGTGCGGCATCATTGCGAAAAGCGGGTGCGGGCAGGCGTTCCCAGGTCGGGCCGGCCAGTGCGATAATGCTGAGCAGTAAAGTTAAAGCCCCCAGCGCCAGCGGTGCA
Source organism: Methylococcaceae bacterium (assembly GCA_006844705.1). Taxonomy (GTDB): domain Bacteria; phylum Pseudomonadota; class Gammaproteobacteria; order Methylococcales; family Methylomonadaceae; genus Methylomarinum. The sequence continues at coordinate 24,471 of SPJS01000248.1, forward strand.
CGGTTATGTTCTGCAGGTTTCTGTTGCAGAATAAACGGCATCAGCTCCGCGTCGCAGACGGCGCTCCAGTTGCCCCGGCTGAGTTTGCGCCGCCACAAGAGCACCAGCACTACAATTGCAGGAATTAAGGCCAGCAGCCAGTAGGGGCGGATGAAATGAAAATCGGCCAGGTTCATGATATTGATCGGTTTTGCAGGCGGGATGCAGTGATTAACAGCGAAATAACAAAAGCTATGCCCAGCGGCCAGAAATAAAGTTCACTGCGCGGACGAAAAAACTGTTTGTCTTTTTCAATCGGTTCCAGTTCATCCAATAATTGATAGATCACTTCCAGTTCTTCGGTATTGCGCGCGCGGAAATAACGGCCGCCGGTTTGTTCAGCGATGCTGGTCAGCGTGGCCTCATCCAGGTCGCGCGAGGGGTTGACCCGGCGCGAGCCGAAAAAGCTGCGTACAATCATTTCATCTGCGCCAATGCCGATGGTGTAGATTTTCAGTTGATGTTGCGCGGCCAGTGCGGCGGCTTGCAGTGGTGATATTTCACCTGCAGTATTGGCACCATCAGTCAGCAGAATTAATACCCGGCTTTCTACCTCCTGATTTTTTAATCGTTTTACGGCCAGTCCAATGGCATCACCAATGGATGTGGCCGGTTCGTCATCAGTAATGCCGATAAAGGCTTCACGTAACAATGACACTACGGTTTTACGATCGAAAGTCAGTGGCGTTTGTAGATACGCGGTGGTGCCGAACAGGATCAGCCCGATGCGATCACCGACCCGACGCTCAATAAAGGCGCTGGCAACCTGCTTGGTTGCAGTCAGCCGGTCTACCCGGTTGTCTCCGATGACAAAATCTTTTTCATCCATACTGCCGGAGACATCCACCGCCAGCATCAGATCGCGGCCACTGATGGCCTGCTCAATCGGTTCGCCCAGCCATTGCGGGCGGCATGCCGCAAATACCAGCAGACACCAGGCCAGATAAGCCAGCCACAACGGCCATTGCTGCTGGCGTGATTTGACCTGGGTGTCGGTGGCTCCGAAGTCTTCCAGAAACGGGACTTTAAGTGCGGCTTGCTCTGCGGGCTGATACGACGGCATGAAGCGGTTGATCAGCAGAGGGAGCGGTAATGCCAGAATCAGCCACGGCCAGTGCAAATGGATCACGCTTTTTGCTCCTTCAGCCAGCGGTTGCACAGCGCCAGCAGTTCGTCCATCTCAATGTTGACTTTATTTTGCGGGCGGAAATGCATATTAGCCAGACATTGACCGGGGCCAGTGGAAAAGGGTTGATCTGCAAGTGATTGATCAAGGTATTGCAGCCATTTGCGGCCATGCAGATGCGCCGTCTGCTCGCGTGGCGCAAGACTGATGGCCACCCTGCGTAACAAGGCGGATATCTGCTGCAGCTTGTCAAAATCATTCATACTGCTGTCTTCAGCAATTTGTTGTAGTAGCTTGTTGGCAGATTTAACGGCTGTTGGGCGCAGGATGCGGCGAATCCACCAGGCCAGCGCGAAAAGTGCAGAAATGATTAAAACGGCCACTATCCACCAGCCGGGTGCCGGAGGCCACCAGCCTATGGCTTCAGGTAAATGGATGTCGCGCAGGGGGAGTTCCGGTTGCATGTTAACAGTCTCAGTGTTTCGATGCGCTGGCAGGCACCATAAATAGTTGCGCCGGGGGCTGGCTGGTCGGGCATTGCAGCAGGTTCAGCCCAAGTTTTTGACTCAGTTGCTGTAAATGGGTGCAATGCTTGTGAAAACGGCGTTGGTAATCCAGCAGTTTTTGTTTGTCGCCACTGTCAATGATGACGTCATGGATTTCATCGGTAAACCGGTAACGGCCGGATTCCGGTAAATGGCTTTCCAGTTCATCAAATACCTGCACCAGAATGACTTCACAATGTTTGCTCAGGCGGCTTAAATGCATTTCAGTGAAATCATCCAGTCCTCTGAAATCACTGATCACATAAACCCGGCTGCCTGGTCTGGCATGTTGCACCAGACGGGACATGGCCTGCTGTAAAGAAATGTCAGCATTATAGGTATAAGCCGGTGTGACCAGTGCATTAAACAGGCGTAGAACAGCGTGTTTGCCATTTTGCGGTTTGAGTTCAAGACAGCCGTGGTCGCTGAATATCTGTCCACCAATGCGATCCCCCTGATGCTGCGCAGCCCAGGCGATGAGTGCTGCAACCTTGGCAGCCTGTACCGACTTGAACACGCCACGTGTGGCAAAAGCCATAGACTGACGGTAATCGACCGAAATGAAGATCGGCCGCTCGCGTTCTTCACGAAAAATTTTGGTATGTGCCTTACCCGTGCGCGCAGTCACTCGCCAGTCAATACAACGAATATCGTCACCCGGCTGGTACAGGCGCGCTTCATCAAATTCCATGCCGCGCCCTTTAAAGCGTGACAGATAGCCGCCACTTTGCATGGAGCGGATAGGGCTACGATTGAATTTGATTTTTCCCGCCTCCGGTGCCATATCGACCAGAGTTTTCAATTGTACCGAAACGCGTTCGTTGTCTATCTTGCTCATGGTTTAAGGGACGGCAACCCGGGCAATCAATTCCTGAATAAAGCGGTCGCTAGTGATGCCTTCAGCCTCGGCTTCATAAGAAAGAATCAGACGGTGGCGTAATACATCGAAGGCGATGTCCTGAATGTCCTGTGGTTCGACAAAATCACGCTGATACAACCAGGCGCGGGCACGGGCGCAGCGGTCGAGAGCAATGCTTGCACGCGGGCTGGCTCCGTATTGCAGCCAATTGCCCAGATCCTTACCATAATGAGCAGCATGTCGCGTCGCCAACACCAGTTGCAGCAAGTAATTTTCCAGGCTTTCCGCCATGTGGATGGATAGCACTTCCTGGCGTGCTTCAAACAGGGTTTGTTGACTTATTTTGGATGCTTGATCCAGGCTCGATGTGGCTTGGCCTTTGGCTTCGGCACGTGCCAGATGAAGAATGCTTTTCTCATGCTCTGCTTGCGGATAATCAATTTTGACATGCAGCAGAAAACGATCCAGCTGGGCTTCAGGCAAAGGATATGTGCCTTCCTGTTCCAACGGGTTTTGTGTTGCCATCACCAAAAACAATTGAGGTAAAGGGTAGGTTGCCCCACCGACGGTAATCTGGCGTTCGGCCATGGCTTCCAGCAACGCCGCCTGCACTTTGGCTGGGGAACGGTTGATCTCATCTGCCAAAATCAGATTATGAAACAAGGGGCCTTTCTGGAATTCAAAATTGCCCTGTTGGGGACGGTAAATTTCAGTACCGGTTAAATCTGCCGGGAGCAAATCGGGGGTGAATTGAACGCGATGAAAGTCGGCTTCAAGCGCGTTGCTCAACACATTAATCGCCCGGGTTTTAGCCAGCCCCGGCGCACCTTCGACCAGCATGTGGCCATCGGCAAGCAGGGCAATCAACATACGTTCAATCAGAATATCCTGACCAATAATTTGTTTGCCGATGGTGGTTTTTAATTGATGTAACGCGTTTTGAGCAAGACTTGATGGACTGTCAGTCATGGTGAGTTGTGTAATTACGTGCCAAGAAGGTTGAAAAATAAGTATTCTACGAAAAAACCAAGGTCATTATCTACTTTGATTATAAATACAAGTATTTAAGAGGTTTTGGCTATGCGGGGTTTACGACGGAATTTTGTAGGTCAAAGTTCATTTACAAAAGCTAAATATCTGATTCTGTAATTATATAGAAATGTGTTGAGCATTAAATAATTAACAGCACTTGAGGGGGGGCAACATTTTAAAATTATTTTTAAGTAAAGGAACTTAATATGAAATCGAAATTTTTTCATTGTCAAACAGTCAGTATTTTCGTCATTTTTTTGTTACTTGTTTCAGCATCAGCCCAGTCCGCAATGGTGATTGAAAACCGCACATCGCATATCGAATATTTTGCAACACGCGGAATCACTTCAGGCAGTTTTTTAAAGACACATGATAAGCAAAATAGTTTTTCTCAGTTTTTAGGTGGGGTGGTTGATAAGAATCTGTACCCCACTACTAACGCCACTAAAATTGCGGGTGAGTATTTTACGTCTCAAGAGACAACGTTTAATGCTAAGAATGTAGCATCAAAGAGCACGGCTCGAGTTTCCAGTATTGCTGGCTCTGGTGTGACTACAACTGCAAAAAGTATTTTTAATCTTGAATTTAGCGTCACGGAAACCACGCAAGTAGTATTGACAGGACAACTGTTTGATGAATTTTTAGACGCAGATAATAGCTATGCCTCACTATTTTTGACAGGAAAATTACGCGAAAAAGATTTAGCGGCATTAAGGTCAATACTAACGATCTCGCAACGTTTCCCTCAGATCTTGATTATTCAGACTTTTCTATTTTGATGACCCTGGAGCCAAAATGGGTTTATACGCTTAAAAGTGAAATCTACACTGAAAGCCCAACCAATGACTCTTCCCTCGCTTTTTCCAGCTTTAAATTAACCACGGTCCCTGTAACCGCGGGTGTTTGGCTGTTTTTTACTTCACTTTTGTCACTTGCTGCAGTCAGAAAAATTAAGTCTGCATAATAAGGTCAAACGTCAATAGGGGTGCATTTTGCACCCTTCTCTGCCCTTGCTTCTTTTCTAGTCTTCATCAATAAGGCAAACGGCTTTGGCCTTCGTTTAATTGCACTGGGTTCTATTCGGCCGGGACGATGTCCAATTTTTTGCTGGGCTATCAGTACGAACAGTCATTCTTGATTTGTTTCATGATCAATCCATGCACCTTGTTGATTCCAAGCCAACCACAATTGTAAGGTATGTTTAAAACTAAGTTGACGTGGAACGATGTCTGCTGCTAATAAAGCAGACTGAGCCATTATAAACCTGCCTTTAGAAGTGTCCGGGTTAATTAAACCATTTCAGTGTCACGACAGCTAAAACACATGATGCCAAAGTGACGGATAAATTAATCAGAGAAGATGACGAAGCAATCTTTGGTGACAAAGGTTATGTCAGTGATAAATTAAAAAAAGCAGCGCGTAAGGCTGGTGTTTATTGGGCTGTTCTTGATAAGGCGAAGCCTAATAAAAAACTATCCGCAACACAGAAAAAGCGCAATAAAAAGCATTCATCTGTTCGTGCAAAAGTTGAGCATCCTTTTCGGATTTAGTAAGAGTGTTAATTTTTTAGTTTTTTGTTGTCCACTGGAATATAAATGACGGCAATTATTGACAGTGGATGACCTATCATTTTTTTAAATGGTGCAAAATTTGGATATTTTAACTATTTATAATAAGGGTTCTGCTTGAAAGCCTTGATTTAACTGGCGTCCTGAGGAGGATTCGAACCCCCGGTCTGCCCCTTAGGCGTGTGTCTTAGTTGATGTTCCTCAACAACCAACAACAATATATAGTATAAATATCAATCGTTTATTATTTTGTCTTGTTGTGGGTTATTGCTATTTTTGATGGTTTTTTATAGCTTAGTGTCCCACCAGTGTCCCATGGGGCAGTGAGTAACTCATTGTAAAAACATTTAATTATAGGCTTGTTTTTATTACCGATTAACAATATGTCCCTGCAACCACTCTAAAAATGACTCCCTACTCATTTTACTTGCGGCTATAGCAAAAATAATGGTTTCCTGTGTATCAACGTCAGCCTGTATTTCATAACCATTCATTAATAACGTTACCTCAATAGCTGCATGACCAATACGTTTATTGCCATCAACAAAGGGATGATTGTTAATTAATGAGAAACCTAAAGCGGCCACTTTTTCTATTAGTGTTGGGTACAAGTATTGACCATCGTAACTCATATAAGGTTGAGCCAAGGCTGACTCTAATATATCTCTATCACGAATACCTGTCGCTCCACCTGATTGCTCAATAACTCGTTGGTGAAGTATTAAAACCTGCTCTAATGTTAACAGTTGCATCAAGACAGGCGTTTATACAATTCTTTGTTTTTATCGAGCGTGTAATCCATTGCCTGTTCAAAGCTAAGTTCTTTGTCTGGGCATTGTTCTTGGATTTGAATTTTACTGGCTGGTAAGTTTTTTAATATTTCTAAAAGTGCTGGGTAGAGTGAGTCGTCTACTTGTATGTTTAATGCTTTCATTGTTTTTTTCCTTTATAAAAAACCAAAACCATAGAAGTTTATTGTAATACTTATGATTTATTTTTGCCTCTAGTAAAAGAAACTTTGGCGGATTCAACTCCGAAGTGCAATCCTAGCGTTTATGCAGCCTCAGACTTTTTAAAAAATACAGCATTAGGAGTTGCTTCAAATTTTGCTCATGCAACATTCATTTATGGTGAAGAATTGTTTTATTTTAGCTTCTGATAAAATTTATCGATGTTTTTGTATGAACTAAAACCAGTTATTAATTTGGAAGAGATAAATGAATAAGGAAATAGGTGCAAATAGGGGACTGCAAATAGGGGACAGACCACGTTTAAAGGTCGAAATAGCGAAATAGGGGGGACAGACCAGAATGGCACTTACTTAAGAATATATTTCATTCAATTACAACAACTTACCTTATTTTCTTTGGGTGTCCATTTTTTCTAATCTCTGCCCTTGCTTCTTCTCTAGTCTTCATCAATAAGGCAAACGGCTTTGGCCTTCGTTTAACCGCACGGGGTTCTATTCGGCCGGGACGATGTCCAATTTTTTGCTGGGCTATCAGTGCGAACAGTTATTCTTGATTTGTTTCATGATCAATCCATGCACCTTGTTGATTCCAAGCCAACCACAATTGTAATGTATGTTTAAAACTAAGTTGACGTGGGACGAGAATTAATCGTGGTTTGTCTCTTATTTTTTGTCCCTTATTTTTTGTGGTTGTCCCTTATTTTTTTATTTTTCCATTCTTTCATAACAGCGCTGTCCCCGCAATAACTGTTGATATGCATGTCAGAATAAGGTGACATTTCTACGCCATGCGACATAACCACCAATGAGTGAGGCGACTTTGGTATAGCCTAGATTCTGCATGGTCAGAGCGGCTAATGCCGAACGATTGCCGCTGGCACAATAGAGCAGATATTGAGCTGATTTGTCATTAGTCTCAGGTGAGATTTCTATTTTGCTTTTCACATCCCCTCGCGGTATATGAATGGCCTTCTCTATATGCCCGGCATTAAATTCGGCTATTTCACGCACATCCAGTAACACGGTTTCTCCTGATTCCAGCCATTGATTTGCTGTCTCCAGGTCAATCTGTTGAATTTGTTCTTTAGCATTATTGATGGCTCCCTGAACACCTCTGCGTTCTTGTCTGGGGTCTATCCGATCGGTCTCAGTCGCAGCGATTTGTAATGCCTCCTCTTCTTCAATGCCGCAATAACGATTAGCCGGTACCGCAATATCAATTAATTTTGGTGTGGGTAAATCCAGCTGATCCATAATTTCAATGAATTCGTCCCGGGTTTTACCGGCTAATCTTGGATTCGTGGTGCGTTCCTGAATAATACTGCTTACCCAGTTGCCTTTATAGTCATGGCCCGGGTAAACCAGTGTTTCATCAGGTAAGGTAAATAGCCGCTGGGTCACGCTATCATAGAGTTGTCCGGGATCCCCGCCTTGGAAATCTGTGCGGCCGCAACCACCGATAAATAGTGCATCTCCGGTAAATATGCGGTCGCGCCAAAAAAATGAACAACTGCCCGGGGTATGGCCCGGTGTTGCAATTACACTGATATGTTCTTTTTCACCGAATTCAAATAAGTCTCCATCATGGAGTTGGTGATCGGCTGATTCAGTGCCACAAAAAAAGCCGATAGCGGTTTGAGCACCGGTTTTTTCACGTAATAAACCACTGGCAGTTACATGATCGGCATGGACATGAGTTTCTATTGAGTATTTTAATTGGTAATTTCCTTGCTTTAATAGCGATAAATAAATATCTATATTGGTATTCACCGGGTCAATTAACACGGCATCTTTTGTCTTTGAGTCAGCTAAAAAATAAGTATAAGTACAGCTGGTTTTATCTAATAGTTGTCTGAATATCATTTTATTTCCACTTGCACAGTGAGTTAAAAAAGGAACTTACCATTAAGCCGGTTTGCCATGGACTTTACACCATTCAAGCATGCCGCCCTGCATATTGTAAATTTTTTTAAAATTGTGTCCCAAGGCTATCCTGGCTGCTCTGGAGGAGCGGCCGCCGCTGCGGCAGACAAATAAATAAGGTTTGGATTTATCCAGGCGTTGTATCTGATGTGCAAAATTATTTTGCAGACACATTAATTCTGCACCGGGTAAATGTCCCAATTCACCCTTGAATTCATCAGGCCTTCTAACATCAATGATGTTCATTTCGCTGAAATCATCTCTAACTGTTACATTTTCAACACGATTACCGGTAATTTCCCCTAAAGTATCAGCTAATAACTGAGTGATATTTTCAAGTTGGGTGTTGACTTGATGGTTGATAGAGACGAATTTTTCTTTTGCCGTTTCTGCTTCTAAAAATGATGTCTGTGAAATATTATCAATATTCGATACTTCTAGCACAATATCTGCAAAGCGATTATTCACTTCGGCTGAGACATCGGTCATGAGCGCGACACTGTCCTGGATGCCTTGAATAATTTTACCCACTTCGGTTTTTGTCAACTCGACTGAGTCGTTAATCTCCAGCGTAACTTCAGCGCTTTTACTGGATAAATCGCGCATACATTCAGCGACTACAGCAAAACCTCTGCCATGTTCTCCGGCTCGGGCCGCTTCTATAGAAGCATTTAATGCCAGCAGATTGGCCTCTCCTGAAACGTCTCGAATTTGCACCGCTTTGTCATAAATACCTTCGATAAGGTCTTGAATCGTTTGCAGCGTCTCCATAGAGTCTTGCCAAGAGGCAATGGACTGTCCCAACTCGTTGATGGTAGCTTTACTTGATTCCGTTGCCCTGGTAGTTTTTTGACTGCATTCATAGATATCCGGTAATGCTGAAAATACTTTATCGACGACACCTTGAGCCTCTTTTAATTCAACGGCAATATTTTCAACCATATTGCCATTATCAAGGAAGGCGTCATTTAGCTTTGCACCCTGGTCGTCAAGCTTAATTTTGTTAGCTTCAAAGAATTGATCGGCAATCGCCGTTTGCTCGTGTAAAATTTGCTGGGTTTCTTTATTTAATAGAGCCTTCAATTCGGATAGTTTTTTTTCGGAAATATTTTGTTGCTTGATTTTGGAGAAATACCATCCGCCAATAAAGCCAGCGATAATGAAAGAAATTGTGATGAAAAAGCCAGTCATGCCATTATTTGAGTCTAGAAACTTGTTATATTCTGATAAAGTTTAGACTAAAAATATAACTTCATTAATAGTCTAGAATGTTAGACCAAAGCTGAGGGCATTAACCTTACGCTCATATTGATTTATTGTGTATCTTAAGGACTATTCCTTCGATGGATTAAAATTTGTGGAAATAACGATGTGGCCTTGTCCCTATCAAATTGGCTGGGTTCAAGGGAAAATAAATTTGCGGTGGCCGAGGCAACACCGAGTTTAAGAAATTCAGTCAATTCTGCTTCGCGCATGGTTGCCACGGCGAATCCGGCCAGCATGGCATCACCGCAACCAATAGTGGAAACCGGTTCTTTAATGGCTATATCAGCATATGCACAGTAACAGCTTTGTGAATCTATCAAAATCAGTCCTTTTCCCCCACGGGAAACTGCAACCCTTTGTACACCCTGATAAAAATAGGGGACAGACCATGATAAAAATAGGGGACAGACCACGTTTAATATTAACTCCAAGCAACATCCCTTGGTACAAATGAGGAATACATAAGCAACCGGGTACGTTTTTTAAAAGCTATCGGCACCCTGAGCGAGGAAAATTTACAGGAAATTAGTCATTGGATGGAAAAATAGTAATCACTCTATTTTATTCCAGACCTTTCATCTTTGGAAAACGATTACCTGTCTGGTTTAGCCTCCTTGTGGTCAAAATGTATTGACATATTCCATTTTTCTCGTCAATAAATTACTATCGTGGCTGATTTATTGGATGAGAAATCATGAAAAAGTATAAAACTGCCCCGGTTGCCAGCAGCGCATTGTCTCCGGGCACGCCTTATATTGTCGTCAATGAAGCAGCAGAACGTTTCAGTTATTACGGTATGCGTGCCATTTTGGTGGTGTTTATGACGCAATATCTGATGGACAGCCAGGGGCAGCTGGATGCGTTGCCACTTTACGGATTATTAATTGGGGATTACATTAGACCCAATCATTGATTTATGGATAAAAACCTTACTATTCACTGGTTTCGTCAGGATTTACGAATAGCGGATAATCCGAGTCTGTATTTTGCGGCCAGGCAGGGCAGTGTCATAACGCTATATATTGTTGACAAGCAACAGCCAGCCATGGGACGTGCCAGTGAAGTTTGGCTGCACTATTCACTTAAGAAGTTAAATAGGGCGCTGAAGCATAAATTAATGGTATGTCAGGGCGAACCTTTACAAATTCTGACAGATTTAATAAAACAATATCCTGTGACGCATATTCACTGGAATCGCTGCTATCAACCCTGGCAAATCAAACGTGATCAGAAAATAAAATTACAGTTGGCTAAACAGGGAGTTCAAGTGAAAAGTTTTAACGCTTCTTTGCTTTGGGAACCCTGGGGCGTTTTAAAAAAAGATCAGCGTCCCTATCGGGTTTTTACGGCATTTTATAAACATGCTTTCAGCAAAGCCGAAATACCCAGAAAATCTTTAGCTTGTCCTCCTGATTTAGAAAATTATCAACTGCCACTGACGACAAAGATTGATGATCTAAATTTATTACCTAAATCAAATTGGTATAGACAGCTTATCTCTCATTGGCAACCGGGAGAGCGTGCCGCTCAGAGTTTGCTTGATGATTTTTTGAATTCAAAATTGTACAACTACAAGACCGGCAGGGACTTTCCCGCATTTGATTTTGTTTCAAGGCTTTCGCCCTATTTACATTTTGGAGAAATTTCACCTCATCAAATATGGTGGGAGACAACCAGTCTTAATTCTAGTGATAATAGTCAACATTTTCTTTCCGAACTAGCCTGGCGGGAATTTTCCTATTATCTGCTCTATCACTATCCGGATATTATCAATCAAAACCTGCAACCTAAATTTGATCATTTCCCCTGGCGTCAAAATCGGTCACAACTGCTGCGTTGGCAACAGGGGCAGACAGGCATTCCAATCATTGATGCCGGTATGCGTGAGCTATGGCAAACCGGTTATATGCATAATCGGGTACGCATGATTAGCGCATCTTTTCTGGTAAAAAATTTACGCATACATTGGCAACAAGGGGCTGCATGGTTTTGGGATTGTCTATTTGATGCGGATTTGGCCAACAATACGTTAAGCTGGCAGTGGGTTGCGGGGTGCGGAGCCGATGCCGCACCTTATTTCCGTATCTTTAACCCGGTATTGCAAGGGCAAAAATTTGATCCCGAAGGAGATTATATTTATCGCTACGTCGGGGAGTTGTCGAAATTACCTGTCAAATATATATTTGCTCCATGGGAAGCACCCGCAGAGGTTTTACAAAATGCCGGCGTAGTCTTAGGGGAAAGCTATCCAAAGCCGATGGTTGATCTCAAGCAATCACGTCAGGAAGCGTTAAGCGCATACAAAAACTTAACATTTGAAGAAGATAAACCACAATGATTGAATCTAAAATCCGGATAGGTATCAGCAGCTGTTTAATAGGCGAAAAAGTCCGTTATGATGGTGCTCATAAACAACATTCATATATCACAGGTACTCTTGCCGACTATTTTGAATTCCAGCCACTTTGTCCCGAGGTGGGAATAGGTCTTGGCGTACCGCGACCGGCCATTCATTTGTTGGAAAAGGATGGGGAAGTCAGATGCGTTGACAATAAAAAACCGGAACTCGATTATACCGATCAATTAAAGTCTTATGCTAACCAGCAAGGGGCTGCTCATGATCATCTGTGCGGATATATTTTAAAAAAAGACTCTCCCAGCTGCGGCATGGAAAGAGTTAAGGTACACGGTGACTTAATGCCTGTGAGAAAAGGGGTGGGTGTGTATGCGCAGCAGATGATGCTTAACCATCCTTACTTGCCCGTTGAAGAAGAAGGTCGCCTGGGCGATCCTAAACTCAGAGAAAATTTTATTCAACGGGTTTATGTATTAAACCGGTGGAAAAATATGCTCAGTAAAGGGTTGAGTTTGTCCAAGTTAACCGAATTTCACGCCCGGCATAAGCTCATTTTAATGAGTCGAGGCGATTACCAGGCATTAGGCCGTCTGCTTGCCAATGCCGATGCTGAACATTTACAGCATACGGCCAACATTTATCTTAATGAGATGATGCAACAATTAAAAAACTTGGCAACGCGAAAAAAACACGTAAATGTACTGCAGCATATCCAAGGCTATTTAAAAAAAGAATTAAGCAAAGAAGACAAAAAAGAGCTGTGTGAAATTATCGGCCAATACCATGCCGGTTTGATTCCCTTAATTGTTCCTATCACGTTGCTTAAACATCATTTCAGGAAATGTCCGGATCCTTACATAGATAATTCCTATTACATGTTCCCTTATCCGCAAGAACTGCAGTTAATCAATCAATTATGAAAGGTCTGCGAAACACGGTAGCATTAATTCAGGTTTGGCGGTCTCCTTTTTTGCTAATGATTGCGCCTAGTTAGAGATAAAATATTGCAGGACATCAGCGATGGTCGTCTGATTCTTTGATGTAATAGGTGATGTAAAGTGTAATAGGGGACAGACCACGTTTAATATTCTGAATTATATGTAAAGGTATCTTCTAACAAACTAAACGGAGGCCACGTTGTATATAAACTGAGGAGATTTAAAATCCGATTTAATCGTGGTCTGTTTCCTATTTTTTTTAATGGCTTTGCTATCGAACATTGAATTAACTTTTTCTGTTTGGTCATTATCCTGATACTGCTTGGTATCAGATTTCTTTTTGGTTGTTGCTACAACGGCCAGAGGATCGAATTGATTACTTTGAAATACTTATTCTAAACTAAAATCGACATACCCTTATAATACAAACTTTGACAATCTTTGTATTATTTGTCATTCTTAAATTTCAGGAGGTACAGCCATGCATATTTCACTAACACCTGAACTTGAGAATATCATCAAAGAAAAGGTTAAAACCGGTCTTTATAACAATGCCAGTGAGGTCGTTCGCGAAGCATTACGGTTTATGAAAACAAATGAAGAATTGGTTTATCAGATAAAGTTGGATAGCTTTCGGATGAAACTTACCGAGGGCGAGCGCGATTTTGATACAGGTCGTTATAAGGAATTGGAGCAAAAAGATATTGAGTCTTTTTTCCAAGAGTTAAAAAACAGAGCACAAGACAGGATCAAACAAGAAAGCCAGTAAAATGCTAAAAATCAGACTGGCTCAGACGGCGGAGAACGATCTTGAGGACATTTGGGTTTATACAATTTCTGAATGGGGAGAAGATCAGGCTGACAAATATGTTGCACTGATTGAAAAAGGATTTTCTCAAGTTCTGGAAAACCCCTTTATCGGAAAAACCAGGTCAGACGTGAAGAATGAATATAGGGCGTTGCAGATCAAGAAGCACCTAATCTTCTATCGTGTGGGGACAGAATTCATTGACATCATTCAACCAATAGGGTCAGACTCGATTGAATATGATTTTCTTTGCTTTCAACCTAAAAGTAGCCTGACTACTGGTAAAATGATTAAAACAGAGAGGCTATTCTGATTACCAATCGAGTCTGACCCCATTGGTTTATTGGTTTTTTCTATTGGTTTTTTTGATTAACAGCATATTTTTCACATGCCTTAAAATCCGGCAAAATAATTTGAGGGTTTTCTTTACTTTTTTCAATAAAATTATTTTGAATAGGCTCTAGAAACCCATCAATTATTAATATATTTTTACAAAGATTACCTGATGTTGATTCATTATCTTTAACTCTTTCTCTCTGACACGAATTCAAGGGGTCAGCCAGCTTGAAATGAAGACAGAATCAAGCTGGCTGACCCCTTGATGTTTTTGAGCATACTATTACTTACATATGTCGCGGTATTGCTTGATGAGGCGCGTCATCTGTTGCCGGGAGTATCCGCTGATCTTCATCAAAAATCGAACGACGATGCCTTTGGAGGGTTTGCTCAGCGTGGTATAGCGGAATTTGACCAAGATGCGTTGTATGCCCCGATAATTGGCTTCTTTGCTGTCGGCAACCACAAAGGCGACGGATTGGCTGCCGCTTAAAAAGTCGTTCAGCTGTTCGATGGTATTCAGGTCGTTTAGGTTCATGATAGGGTTCATCCTCGTATCATGAACGAGATTTACGCGGTTTTCAGACTCATTTTCCGTTAGAAATACGATGTCCGTTCAGACTCATCCATCATTGGAAGAGGCTAAAACTAGCCTGATTACTAGTAAAATGATTAAAATATAGAGGCTATTCTGATTACCAATCGAGTCTGACCCTATTGGTTCGCAAATTCCGGAAATTGACTTTTGCAAGGTGCGTGGTCGACGGATTGGGTTGATTTTTCAAGATCCGATGTCGTCGTTGAATCCGGTTATGAGCATAGGTGAGCAAATAGCCGAGGTCATACAGATCCATTTTAATTACAGTAAACAGCAGCAGCGGGAAAGAACGTTACAATTGCTAGAGCAAGTCGAGATTCCTGACCCGGAACGGCGTATTAATGAATATCCACATCAATTATCAGGTGGTCAGCGGCAGCGGGTGATGATTGCCATTGCCTTGGCCGGCGAGCCGGATTTACTGATCGCCGACGAACCGACGACAGCGCTGGATGTCACTATACAAGCGCAGATATTGGCATTGCTTAAAACGATTCAGCAGAAAACAGGCATGGCGCTGTGCTTGATCAGTCACGATTTGGCGCTGGTTTCCAATATGGCCGATCGCATTGCGGTGATGCAGCAGGGCAAAATTGTGGAAACGGCGGCCACAATGGATTTTTTCAAACAACCGAAACATCCTTACAGCCTCAAGTTACTAGCGGCATTGCCGGCAATGGATAGTTGTTTGAACAGGGAGGTGACGGCACGGTCGGCTTTACTAAAGGTCAATGATTTTAAGGTTTACTATCCGATTCGAAAGGGGATATTCAAGCGCGTTGTCGACTATGTTAAAGCCGTGGACGGGGTGAGCTTTGATCTACAACAAGGTAAAACCCTGGCGCTTGTCGGTGAATCGGGCTGCGGAAAGACCACGCTAGGTAAAGCGTTATTGAATTTGACGCCTGCCAGTGCAGGAACCGTGCTGTTCAACGAAATCGACATGATGTCTCTTCACGGCGAAGCCTTACGCCAGCAGCGTGCGGCCATGCAGATTATTTTTCAAGACCCTTTTGCCTCGATGAATCCACGTATGTTGGTTGGTGATATAGTTGCCGAAGGGATCAATGCGCTACATCCGCATATCCGTTCAGCCGACAGACAGGCTAGAGTTGCTACACTGTTGCAACAAGTCGAATTGCCGGAGTCTTCGGCAATGCGTTATCCCCATGAGTTTTCCGGGGGGCAGCGGCAGCGAATTTGTATTGCCAGGGCATTGGCGGTCGAGCCACAGTTGATTATTTGTGATGAGCCGACCAGCGCTTTAGATGTATCGGTCCAGGCGCAGATTATTAAGTTGTTGAAGGCGTTGCAATTACAACAACAGTTAAGCTATTTGTTTATAACCCATGATTTGGCGGTGGTCGGCGAAATCGCTGATGAAGTAGCTGTGATGTATCAGGGTAAAATCGTGGAATATGGTGATGTCGAGCAAATTCTGACTCGACCGACCCATGGTTATACGCAACAATTACTAAGCGCAGTTCCGCGCTTGCATTAAGGAGATCCTTATGAAAATTAAACATTCCGTTCTGGCTGCTTCCTCATTTATTTCTGCGTTGACATTAACGGGGCCAGCGCAGGCCGGGTGGCAAGATTTTCTGAGTGGCGGCAGCGAACAAGCGGCAGAAACCGTGCAACAGGGAGCTGATTCGGTTAATAAAGTCAATCAGGTTAACCAGGCGGTAAAAACCGGTGCGGCCGTTCCCCAAACCCTGCCGGCCAGTCAGCAAGGGTTGACCGGGATGCTGATGCAACAGTTAGGCGTATCCCAAACCCAGGCGGAAGGTGGCGCCGGGGCATTATTTCAGGTCGCTAAAGAGCGCATGGCGGCAGATGCATTTGGCAAATTAAGCCAGTCGGTTCCAGGCATGGATGGCTTGTTGGCGGCGGCTCCGAAAACAGATGCGTCCACCAGTACTCTGGGAGGATTGAGTTCGATGTTGGGAAATGACAATGCATTAGGTAGCGCAGCACAATTGATGTCGGCATTTCAGCAGCTAAATTTGTCTGACGGAATGGTGAAGCAGTTTACCCCGGTTGTGTTGGATTACGTGAAACAACAGGGTGGTCCGGAAATCGCCAATCTGCTTCAATTGGCCCTGAGCGGTTCTTAAAAGTAACTTTTTCTTTATTCAACTACTCAGCGCATTTTGTCATCCTATGTTAAAGGCCATAGGATTTCTCGATTGATGTTCCTGACACAATACTACCTCCTGCTTCCATGCAGTCGTCCCTTTGGTCGAAATGACATTAAAAATCAAGAGGTTCAAAAAATTACGCTGAGTAGTCACTTGTTCTGATAATCAATTAATATATTTCATGCGGTCAAATTTTCGGTTTTCTGCCGCGTTTTTTCTCCGAGCGGAAGCGGAGTATAAGTGAGGATAAAGCGAAATTATTTTCCATATCATCTACTGATTACACCAACTCAAAATCGGAATGTTTGGGTTGTTTTTTAATTTTTTAATTTAGAGGGCGTTATTTTGAAATATGTTAGTTATGTATCTATGGGAATTTTTATTTTGGTAATGGTGAACGGGTGCGGCAGCAACAAAAAACCTACATTAGGTGACGCTATGTTGCAGGAAGGCGCATCCGCTGAGCAGTTGGGTAATCAATGGAATGAAGGAAGTGCGCTGGTTATTAAGGGAGAGAAAATGAAGAAAAAGGGTCAGGAAAAGATAGATGAGGCCTACGAGGAAATTGATGAAGGTAAGGCTTTGATCAGTAAAGGTGACCGACTTATTAACCAGGGCGAAAAAATGATACGAGATAGTGAAAGTGCTTATAAGCTTAAATTTCCTAATAAGACACTAAGTGCAGAATAAGTTTTTGTTTTGACATTACAATCACAATAAATGCAGCCAGCCCGGTTGATTATCATAATCAACCGGGCTGTTTTTGCTTTTACCTAACGATCATGAAGATGCTTCCATCACCCCGGAAAATGAAAGATACTGAGCGGGAGGCGGCAGGATGAGGTCGATCAATTTTTTAGAGATTCGATCCTGAAACCTAACGTGACCCGCACAAACTGA
>SPJS01000052.1 GCA_006844705.1 Methylococcaceae bacterium
ACTATGAATATAGCCCGGTTCCCGTACCGGCAGCCGCCTGGTTGTTCGTGTCTGGTGTTTTGGGATTGAGTGTCTGGCGACGTAAATACGCGTAACCGGTCAGGTGCGCTGTTGGTGATACAGACAGAGCGCGCATCGAGCTGATATCGTGCAGTGATAACCGCACGATATCACTTCTTTTTACAGTCTTATATTGGTCTGCCAATTCAATTGTCCGCCCACTGGCAGATACATTAATATCCCCTGGCTATTCCCCATTGTCCCCACGAATTCGTAACCTACAACTTTTTTACTCGCAGAATAGCTGGCTTTCAGCCGGAACTTGAAACCGGCTTGAGCCGGTGGAAGAGTTATACGACAGTGCAATTGTTGTTTTTGTCGGTTTTGTAACATGACCAGACAGTATTAAATCGCTGCCAGCAAAGCATCTCTCGCTTCCGTGATTTGGATAAATACCTCGTGACTGCCTCCAACATCCGGGTGCGTTTTTTGAGCACGTCGCCGGAAAGCCGCTTTAATTTCAGACGGCTTCAGTTCTCCATCAGCGGGTAAGTTCAGCGACGCCCGGTATTCTTTTTCTTTGTGGTGCTGAAAGTGTTGGGTGTGGCTTCGGTTTTGTTTAAAACCGTCCTGCTGTTTAAATAACTTTTCGTGTGCTGCACGTTGCTTGTTTTGCGCTTTCAGCTGCAGTTCTACACGGTGTTCATTCCAGTTCTGGTAAGACATGACAAGACATTCAGCAAAGCTGATTTGGCCTGCGCTGACAAGCTCATCAAGACAAAATGGGCCGACCATATC
>SPJS01000053.1 GCA_006844705.1 Methylococcaceae bacterium
CTGATGGCACACTGCTCTATCTGCACACAGATCATCTCAACACCCCAAGAAGTGCAAGCGATGAAACGGGCACCACCGTCTGGCGCTGGAACAGCGATGCTTTTGGCCTCGCCACCCCCGACCAAGACCCCGACAACGACGGCCACCCCACCGTCATCAACCTGCGTTTCCCCGGACAATACTATGATGCGGAAAGTGGCTTGCATTATAACTATTATCGGTACTATGATCCCAGTATTGGAAGGTATATTACCAGTGATCCGATTGGGTTACATGGGGGGAGTAATACGTTTGAGTATGCCGCAAATAATCCGATCAATTTTATTGACCCTGATGGCCTATTATTTACATCCACGCAGAATGCATTTAAACGTGGAGCGCATAGAATTAGTACACAAGATGCAGTAGCGATTAGTCAATTCTCGAGTGATGTTACTGCCACCGGGGTCGTAATATCTGCTGTAACCCCTGCCGTTATTTCTTCAAGTCCAATTATTGTTTCTTCTGGTAGTAATGTTACAAGAGCATTATTTCATGCAAGCAAGGAAATTCTGAATAGTTGTAAAGCAGCAATATCAAGAAACAAAGACAAATTAATGGAACTTTGTAAACGCGGATTTCTTGTTGGATCTCTAATTTGCATGGATCGTGAAGGTAAGCTAGATCCAACAAACGATTTTGTAAGGGATCAGAGGACGATTGATAAAATTACAAGAAGATCAAGGAAGCTAAAGTTGCCTAATAAGACATCAGTCAAATGAAGACTATTGGAGACAAAGAAGCTAGTTTGG
>SPJS01000054.1 GCA_006844705.1 Methylococcaceae bacterium
TATCCATTATTTCTCCACGCTCAAACAGGTCTGGGGATAGATTAAGTTTTCATTTCAAGATTTGTTAAACTTAGTCTAGAACCTTGATTTTTTGAAGCTGTGTTGTTTAATAAGCGTTTGTAAAAAATAACCATATTCAATGCCAGACATACTGCAGCGTTTACAATCCATAGGTCAGCACATTGAAGCAGCCGAATCAAAAGCCCGCCGTGCCAGTGGCAGCGTGCACCTATTGGCCGTCAGCAAGACCAAACCCGCGCAGGATATAGCCACGGCCTATCGCTATGGCCAGCGTCGTTTTGGAGAAAGTTATTTGCAGGAGGCCTTGCACAAGCAACGTGCACTGGCCTGTTTTGCCATTGAATGGCATTTTATCGGCCCGATTCAATCCAACAAAACCCGTCCAATTGCCGAACACTTCAGCTGGGTGCACAGTGTGGATCGCTTGAAAATAGCCAAACGGTTAAGCGAGCAAAGGCCCGCTCACCTGCCACCGTTAAATATTTGCCTGCAAGTCAATATCAGTGATGAAGCCAGTAAATCAGGCTTTAAGCTGGATGAATTAGCCGAGATGGTCATTGCCGTTGAAGATATGCCCAATTTGAGGTTGCGGGGCGTCATGGCCATTCCGCAACCGAATGCAGACCCTGCATCACAAGGCCTTCCCTACCGCCGTCTGCATCAGGCCGTGACCGCGCTGAACAACCCGCGGCTGGATACCTTTTCATTTGGCATGACTGGCGATTTGAATGCAGCTATTGCTGAAGGCTCGACCATAGTGCGTATAGG
>SPJS01000055.1 GCA_006844705.1 Methylococcaceae bacterium
CGTTTTAGGTAACGGACAGTGGAAAATGCTTTCCCAACATACCAGCCTGCGGGATAGACCAGGATACACAACAATGCTGCAAAAAAGGCGGACAAGGGGGCTGCGACCTGACCATAGGTTCGTAACGTGCCACGTTCTATAATGCGCAGATATTCCGGCATTCCCGCACGTATATATTCAAAACCAAATTGATCGGCAATGGTTTGCAAACCACCTTGCCATTCAATGGGGACATGAAACATGGCAAAAATTGGCCAGTTTGTTGGGTAAAATAAAAGTGCAAATGCAGCACCACCCGCGATGGATGTGACCAGAAAACTTCGTGACAGCATTAAAATAGCATCCAGCACCAACGCGCTAGGTATCATGGTTGCAGGAAGCACAAAATTTAACGGGTAATGAGTCCACATCTGATAAGCGGTCACGCGAGTGATCCACATGCCCAGCATTAAACCCACGACAGATAAGGTTGCGCCCATCGGTAACCTAAAATGGGTCCACAAAACTGATTGCACGGCTGCGGGCCAGGCAATCATCAGCACTGGCGTCACCAGTGGCCAGTATTGCCGGTCTTTCCAGTCGAGCCAGAAGTCCCAGTCACCGACTGTTAGCATAAAATGCAGGTGATAAGAGCCGATATATAAAAATCCGGCTAACACCAGGATTAGATAATCATAAATCCTGGAGACGTTTGCGGTTTCTTTATCAAAACCGGTGGATAAGGGTGTAGTTGACATAGTATGATCCTTCGAAATTCGAGTTAGTATATGTACCAATT
>SPJS01000056.1 GCA_006844705.1 Methylococcaceae bacterium
GGTTAATTTTCCTAAAGGATCGTGGCGATCAATTGTATACCCATGGATTGATCGCTTCATATTAAAAAGACTGGATGCCGTAATAACTGATTCTGTTGCCATCGGCGAAGAACTCAAAATGCACGAAAATGATCCTCCCATTGTTGCCATCCGGAATGGTATAGACACCAAGCATTTCGACCCCAATAAACAACAATTAGGCTTTAGTAAGCAGTCTTTTGTTCAACAGGCTGATTGTGTTTTTGGTATGGTCGGACGTATCCACCCTGTAAAGGGACATTTTAATTTTCTTTCCGCAGCACAGCAGATACTGCAAACAAACCCTAATTTTCGATTTTTAATAACCGGCACCGTACTTCCCGGATTTGAAGACTATAAGCAAAAAATACTGGACTTTATTGATCAGCATCAGATGACTGAATCGGTGATGATCACAGAAGTTAAACTGGAAGAGATCCCTTCGGTATTTGCCAGCCTGGATGTGCTGGTGGCCCCCTCATATGCAGAGAGTTTTAGTTTTACATTACTAGAAGGAATGGCGATGGAAAAAGCTGTCATAAGCTCAGACGTTGGAGGCGCTTGTGAAATGATTCAAGAGGGTGAAACAGGCTATTTAATCGATATTGATGATGTAAAAACCCTTACCGAAAGAATGCTTATGCTCTCGCAAAATCAAGCGCAGATAAAGCAACTTGGGAAAAATGCCAGACAAAAAATTATTAACGACCTAGGTCTTGATGTTATGGCACGCCTGACTACCGCTACATACGGAC
>SPJS01000245.1 GCA_006844705.1 Methylococcaceae bacterium
CAAGGTTGACTATCGCAAACATAAAAAAGGCAAAAAAACCTTTCTAGGCACGGGGCGTGTTCCCGCTAATAATCAGGGACTGGTGACTGCGTTATACAATCAGGATAATAATGGAGAAAATCGCGCCAAACCCGGTGTCGATAAATTTACCGATCTGGATGTCTTCACCCGTCAGGCGATTTTTCAACTGCCGCAGGATTATGTGGTGTTTGCCGGGCAACGTGACGACGGCTTTTATGCGGACATTCAATCCATTTTCGATCTGGACTTCAGCTTTTCCGGTCCCAACAAACCGTTTGACAGTCAAGGCGGTTTTAACGTCCACACCATCGCCTTCAACATTCCCGTGCACGAACTGGGCGATAGCGACGTCGTTGGCGTATGGGCGACGACCAGCCGCCAACGCAAAACCATTTTAAGAACCCATAAGGAAGATAAGTCCTTCGGTAAATGGGTGCAAGTGGGGCGTCAGGGCAATCCATTGTTTAACGAGGCCCTGGTGTTTTTGGCCGATAAGGACCTCTACAACCGCACCTCACCGGAAGTAGACAAGCACTTATTCAAAACCTATGCATTGAACCCGCAATTAGCTGCCGTATTGGGACTGGACAGCACCGATAGGGAAGATATTGCCGGAATTTTCATCCCAGACCTGATTCGTGTCGATGTAACTACCGGCCCAGCTCGCCTGGCAGGAACCGTGGATGATAAAGATTTCAGTCGTCTTAGCGTATTTGGTGACGATACCCTGATCAATGCCAATGGCGATACCGTCGCCGGCGGCTTCCCCAATGGGCGCCGTTTTGGTGATGATGTGGTGGACATTGCCCTGCTCGCCTTAGTCGGCGGTGCGTTACCGCTGGAAGACGCCAAAGCGGCGGTTGATGATGGTGTGCAACAAAACGACATCAGCTTCAACAAGGTTTTCCCGTATGCTGCGACACCACACAATGGCCGTAACCATGCGCATCACTAAACTTCCCGGATTGATGGAGGTGCCCTGCAGGGCACCCCTGTTCAACCTGCTGGCACTGTTCGCCGTGCTGATAAGCAGTTCCGTTGCAGCCCATGATCCGGGACTTAGCCAGGTCGACTTACAGCTGCAACAGAATAAGGTCACCGCGCATTTAACGTTTTCCAAAACCGATATTGCCAGCCTGATTGAACTGGATAGCGATATGGATGGCGCTGTCAGCGACGCGGAACTTGACCAGGCCACACCTGCATTGAAGCAATGGTTGCAGCAGGCTTTTCAACTCAGTGTAGCTGACAAGGACCTGACAGGAAAACACATTAACATTCAACAGGATGACAGCAATGCACTGCACTTTCGCTTGCACTATCCGATAAATCAAGGCGAGCAACTGGTTTTACGCTCTCCCATGCTGGATACCCTGCCGCTGGGGCATCGCCAGTTTGTCAAAGTCCGCGTTGAAGACGCTATTGTCAACACGCGGATTTTATCTGCGCGTACCTCCCTGATGACACTGGACATTCCCAAAAATCGGGGCTGGGCGTTATTGCTTGAATTTATTGGCGAAGGTATCTGGCATATCTGGATTGGCTACGACCACATTCTATTCCTGTTCACCTTGTTGCTGCCGGCAGTGCTGCTGAAATCAAACCAACAGGAACAGACCATAAAACATCTCTTGTGGCATACCGGAAAAGTGGTGACTGCATTTACTGTGGCGCACAGTCTGACGCTGGCACTCAGTATTTTCGACATCATCAGCCTGCCTGGCCAATGGGTTGAATCGCTGATTGCCCTGTCTGTCATCATCGCGGCCTGCAACAATATTTTCAATTGGTTAAACCGCGAATTATGGCTGATGGCGTTTTTGTTTGGACTGATACACGGGCTGGGATTTGCCTCGGTATTAACCGAACTGGGACTACAGGACAACCAGTTACTCGCCTTGCTTGGCTTCAATGCAGGTGTGGAAATCGGTCAACTGGCCATCATTCTTGTCTGCTTGCCCTTACTGTCAGCCGTCAAATCAGAGCAATACTATCGACCGCTGATCTTACGCAATGGCTCGTGGGTGATCGTGGCCATGGCCTCAGTTTGGCTTGTTGAACGCATTACGGACTCATCACTTCATCAATTATTTATCTAACACTGGAGACTCATCATGAACACCTTAGTCAAACACACATTAACCGCATGCTTGTTAGGTTTGACAGCCAGCACGGCGCAGGCCGCCCTCTTTACGGAACAAGGCGATGCCGGAGAAACCCTGGCGCAGGCGCAAGTTACCCGCGGTTCAGGCCAGTTAATGACACTCAAAGCCAGCCTGATTGACCTGGGCAATCAAACCGATGACGTTGATTTGTTTAAAATCAAGGTGGTTGACAGCGATCAGTTTGCCGTTTCCAGCCGTGCCGATTTAAGTGAAGACAATGATGCCACGCTTTATCTGTTCAACACTGCCGGACATCAGGTATTATTCGATGATGACGGCGATGGCGAAGACCTGTTGCCTGCGTTCAACCAGGGCAGTTTGTCAGGCTTTGACGAAGGCATATACTACATCGGTTTCAGCTTGCTGTTTACTGAACCATTTCTGATCGGTAATGCCCTGGCGGGCTGGCAACATGATCCGGATTTATTCCAGACCGGCAACTACAGCTTGTCATTCAGTGGCACTGAGTTCGCAGCCCCTGTGCCTGTCCCGGCAGCCGCCTGGTTATTTGCCAGCGGTTTGATGGTGCTGTTCAGGCAAAAACGACGTGCTGTGTAGTCCAGCGCCCCTGAATCCGTATTACCATTACGGATTCAGGGGCAATGAACTGACACCCGCTAAACTCATCGAAAACCAAAAATACCAGAACGCTCTATGCCTTTTTCTACCCAGAGATTAATGTGAATCGATCAGAAAACGAAGATGATCTGCGTATCATCACATCGGTACAGACAGGCGACCAACAAGCCTTTGCCGAACTGTACGATAAACACAGTGGTTGGATGCTGGGCGTGGCCGTGCGCATCTTGCAAAACCAACGTGATGCCGAGGATTTATTACATGATGTTTTTGTCGAAATCTGGCACAAGGCAGGCACATTCAATGCCGAACGCGGTAATCTGAAGAGCTGGTTAGCCGTAAAATTGCGCAGTCGCGCCATAGACCGTCTGCGCGCCTTATCCAGCGTTAAACAGCATATCGACAGCGAGCAACACCCCGAAGACACGCAAGAAAAAGTTTCGCATGATCCCGCCACGGCCCATGATCATTCGCAAGCCGTACTCTATATGCAACATTTACCCACAACCCAACGCACTGTCCTGGAACTCAGCTACTTTAGAGGCTATACCTGCCAGGAAATTGCCAATTATTGCCAACTGCCCCTGGGCACCGTCAAATCCGGTATTCAACGAGGAATACAGACATTGCGCCAGCAACTCAACAGTCAGGAGGTTACAGAAACATGTCCATAAACGAAGAAACCCTGATGCTGTTTGCTCTGGACGCGCTGGAAAAACACGAAGCGCGTATCCTGCAAAAAAAGATCGACAAATCACCCACACTTCAAGCGCAACTGCAAGAAATACAAGACACCCTAAGCCCTGTGCCTTTATCACAGCCTCCCCTGCAACCGCGTCCTGAATTGCGCGATGCGATCATGGCATCCATCCAGCCTGCATCGCGCTTTCACGGCTTGCTTGATCGCTTCAGCCAACTCTTTGACTTGAGCGTAGAAGCCAGTAAACAGGTACTGGATAATATCGACCAGATCGCCCCGGAAAACTGGCAAACCAATCCCCTGGTTCCCGGTACGCGCTTCTTCGGCTTTAGCGGCGGCGCCAAACTGGCAAACGCATCTTGCGTGTTGGTACACATGGACGCCGGACAATTCTTCCCCGCCCACCAGCACCAGGGCAAAGAAGAAATTCTGGTGCTGCAAGGCAGAGCCAGCGATGACAAAAACCAGATTTACAATTCCGGCGACCATTTCGTCTGCAAAACAGGTAGCAGCCACAGCTTTAAAATAGTCGGTGATGACGCTTGTATATTTGCAGTGATTTCGCACCAGCCGATCAAGTGGCTATGGTTTAAATCGGCAGTGGATTATGTGAAGTTGAAGCGTTGACCCTGACGTCGTCATTTTGCAAGGCTGGCGGTTAAGGATAATGCGACAGCCTTCTTTTCACCGCTCTCGATTCAACCGCACGCCAATCAAATTAAGTGGCAGTAGTTTAAATCGGCGATAGATCAGGCGAAATTGCTGACAACACATGATGGATGTGAAAAGTGCTTCTGATCGAAGCACTTTTTTCTTGCTTTACCCGTGAGAACGAAGTTCTGCCATTGTTCTTTCCGAATTGACAGAGGAATACGTTGCCACGCTGTATGGCACCATGTAGGTCAGACCGATCTGAATCACATCAAGAATCTGCAGTGTGCCGAAAATGATTTCTTCTCCATGATTGATAAACATCAGGATTGTCCCCACAACCGCGGCCATTTTTAATGCAAAAATAACAATATGCCGCTGTGTAGCACAGGCAATCCACTTATTTAATGCCTGCTGATCTATCGACACCAGTTTATCCAGTGCAACCAGTTCGATCGTTTTAATAACAAAAAGTGTGGCGGGTTCTAAGTCTGCTGTTTTCATATCATGCTCCCTTAATACGGCTTACGTAACGTTAGTTTCAGATCGATGAGAAAAACCGTCCTGATGCCTCATGAATCACAGCCAGATTAGACATTTAGCGCACAATTGCTCTCTTAATCGTCATATTTGAAATTCGGGAATCCATTGGAAACATCACGTCTGCCGTCTTTGACAGTGGACTCCAGTTTTCCGGCCGGAATGAGTGGAGTGCCATCACTCTTTGTAGAGCGACTTCAATCGCTGAAACTTGTGAGTTATCAGGAAGGTTTAAATCATGAACTTTAAGTAAGCATTAAATAGACCAAAGCATAAACCCTTGATTTAATTGAAAACCGCATGAAATACACAGCCCTGTACCTCACTATTATTGTGCAATTTTCATACACTCGCCCCAAAATTGTGATCTACGGCTGATTTTTGGATTATTTCTACAGCATCTTCCACCAACCCCCGTCCCGCGAAATTATTTTTTGACGACGCCTGAAACACATGCCTGCACCAGACAAATTTTTATCTACAACTGGCAAAATTTCACGCGTTTGTTGCAGCACATTTTGTTTTGGAGGGTTTGTTGACATACGCAAAAAAAAGAATTATTCTTCGAGTTAGCTATTGGTAACCAGGTTAATATCAATTATCAGGGCTATTCGACAGGATAAATTGCATAGCAGGCAAACGTGCCTGATTTCACGGCCAATACCGTGGAATAGCAAGGCAAAAGTTCAGGATATTAATATCCTGTCAAATGTGCCTGATTGTTCTGTCAGTATCTAGAATATCAGGGCAAATATGCCTGATAATAATAAGTTCGGCAGGTTGCTCCGCTATCGCTACGCAACCTGCCGAATGCCCGAGTTGACAGTAGACCTGTCGACCGCCTGCTCCGCAGTCCGCTACGCTACCTGCGAACCAGTCGTTCGACAGGACAAATCTGCCCTGATAATCGGATTACGCTACGCTACATCCATTATCAGGGCAAATTCGCCTGTCAACTCGGGCATTAGGCACTAGGAAAATTATTGTGGATGATTTAAAAAATATTCTTATTAGTTCTTTTTCAAATAGTGCTGAAGAAATGAGAATGCAATATGAATATTTACAGGATAAAAGCCAAGAAGAACGCGAAACCATTGTAAATCAGGCAAACAGAGAATTAACATCTGTAAAAAATGATATAAATTCAACAAAAACAAAAAATAACATTAGGGTTCTGCTCAAATACCAATATGAAACACGGTTTGTATTAGTAAAATACAAATATGAGCTAGCCCCTAATGTTTTTGAAGAGGATCAATCAAAAAGGTATTTTATTGAACAAATTCTTAATAAACCATATTATTCATCAGAAAACCCAATTTCATCTTTTTTTCATGAAGTGCCTGATGAAAAAACTTTTATTGAGTTAATTATTCAAGAACTAAAACAGAAAGACTTCTATTCAACTATAAATATTGTTTGTAATGATCTATATGGAATTAGTTTCCCTAGTAATAGGGGCTTAGGATTCAACAATTGGTTAGAATGCTCTGGTTTATTAGAAGAGTCTTGGGATTGGAAATACAAGGAGTGTATTAATAAATGGAGCAATAGTTGGTTCAAGCCAAATAATAAAATTAAAAAGGCCAAGCAGTTGTGGTCAATTCAAAAAGAAAGAAGTGAGGATTGTCTTCAATATATTCAATCCAATTTTAATGAAATAGCAGATGCGGAAGAATGGCTAAGTAGCTTAAAAAAATCCGAAGTGAGGCTTAATGTCAGTGTTTCAAATATAAATAAAGTTTATTCTGCATTGAATGAAGGAACCAAGCTAAAACACTTATTACTTGAAGAAGGTATAGAAGCTGCAAAGGTATTTAGTCAAATCATCTAAGGTTTTTTAGAAGTGTTGTTGTAAAGTGCCTAACCAAAAATTCCAGTCGACCGCCTGCTCCGCAGTCCGCTACGCTACCTGCGAACCAGTCGTTCGACAGGACAAATCTGCCCAAATCAAGGGGTCAGCCAGCTTGATTTTTATAATCTTCACTTTTCCTATCCCCTCCGTGTGCGGTAAGCTTTGTTGTTCTTGAAAGTAACTGACTGATCTTATGGTGAAACTCACTACTACCATAAACTTCGCCTCGTATAGTAGCTTCTGTAATTTGTTGTTCTTGCGAAAAATAGGGGACAGACCAGAAAAATAGGGGACAGACCACGATTAAGAGATATAATGCCGCCAGATTTTAATTGACCTCAGTTTTTTATGCCACGTCGTCCCCGTTTGGTTTGTCCGAAGACGCCAATAAACGTGGTCTGTCCCTCATTTTACACTCATTTTACAGTCGTGCTTTAGGCTTCCGAAAAAGCGCTCAACCACTGCATTATCCGAGCAGGCACCAACATCACCCATGCTCGCTCTTGCACTATAATCATCCAGTGATTTGCGACGTTAGATGCCTGTTAATAATAGGTCTATAGCGCCTAAAATCTCAGATCTGAAACGTGCAAGTGATGTCACTTCTTTTATCAATGCTGTAGCTGGTATTGAAGTCATTTGATGAGTCAATAAAATAAAATTTCCTTCATCAATTTGAATTATTGGACATAGCTTTTTTGCATTTAAGTTGTTTAGTGTTTCAGTTGCAGACAACGGAATAACAACTCTAGAGTTTAAATCGTTAAGCAAGTCACATTGAACATCAACAAAATATGGGTAAATCTTTTTTGAGAGTTTATTTTCATTTTTATAAAGTGTAAATTGCTTCATCATAACTCTCTATATGAGTCTGAAAACAAGCCTTTATTTTCAGCAAGTTCATTTAGTGAATCAATGGCTTTTTTATTTTCTTTCAGCCAGTTTTCACGGGCAGAATCACGTACCTGTTTTTCGAGTGCAGTTTCTAGAGTGGCGGATAAATTGATTTTTAAATCACGAGCCTTGGTTAGTAAGTCACTGTTGACTGTTAGATTTGTTGGTTTTTTAGGGGCGTTATGGTTATAAATTTGGTGCATATCGACAACCTTTGTATTCGTGCGTATAATGAATGCGTATTAATAGTGTAGCACTAGTGTATGCATCTAACAAACTAATACACCGGACGCCAAACAGCGGGTTTTTATCTTTCCGGCACTTCTGTGGTGCCGGTGATCAGAGCGTTGGCACGACAACGATTCATAGACGATATGAAGCATTGGTCACCAGAGCAGCTTGAGCCGGAGACACATCAAGGGGTCAGCCAGCTTGATTTTCCTCTAACCATTCGCTCAACCCGACCAGCGGGAATCTACGTGAAAATTTGGCTTTGTGGCTTCGTTCTAGTTTTGTATTTTTCGTAAGTCCGTGCAAATAATTCCCGCTGGCCGGTTACCTTGTCGTTAGCCCCTCAAAACATGTACTGTTAGTTGTACAACTAACGTTTGCTTGTTATACTTCCCTTTACGTAATTAAAGAGAGGTAAATATGCGTATTATTTCATTTACAGAAGCTAGAAATGGGCTGAAAGCAGTTTTAGATCAAGTCGTTAATGATGCAGACTGCACAGTTATAACTAGACGAGATAGTGAAGATGCAGTGGTAATGTCATTAGATTATTATAATAGTCTAATGGAAACAGTATATTTATTAAAATCACCTGCAAATGCTGAGCATCTACAAAAATCTATTGAACAGTTTAATCAAGGAAAAGTACAAGAAAGAGAGTTAATGAGTGAATAGATGTTTAGCTTGGACAGATGAATCTTGGTCGGATTATTTATATTGGCAAACACAAGATAAAAAAACACTCAAACGTATTAATAAACTAATTGAAGCTGTAAAACGACAGCCATTTGAAGGTATCGGTAAACCTGAACTATTGAAAGAAAACTTATCGGGTTTTTGGTCTCGTCGAATAGATGATACTCATCGACTTATTTATGCTATTGCTGATGAGTATATAACCATCATTTCATGTCGATACCACTATTCACATAAAGGCTAATCGGGATAGGGAGGCACCTCACGATGCCCCTCCTCCCACACCACCAGGGATACGGATCACGTACCATGACGGTTCATTATTATTGCGTTGATTTATCATGCCACCAGTGAAGGAGGCAAAAATAGGGGACAGATCACTAATAAACGCCAATAAACGTGGTCTGTCCCTCATTTTATGCCAATAAACGTGGTCTGTCCCTCATTTTATGATTAAGAGATATAATGCCGCCAGATTTTAATTCACCTCAGTTTTTTATGCCACGTCGTCCCCGTTTGGTTTGTCCGAAGATACCTTTACATATTTTTCAGCGAGGCAATAATAGACAGGGATGTTTTAACAGGGAAAGAGGGAGACCAGTTAAGAATGAACAATAAACGTGGTCTGTCCCCCATCCCACGTTCAAACGATATTCTGCGTTCCTCTATTAATTGAGCATTCTTTTCAGGATTTCAAGCAAAGTGTTTCATTACTGCAATTCAGCACATTGTACGCCTTTTGCAATCGCTAGTTTTACTCTTGTATAACGGCTGGATAGGCCAAGGTCCCCGCTTGCCCTAACTTTGACAAAAATACGTTCACATTCGTCGACTTTCGATTGTTGCCGCCGCAAGGGTGACGATTCAAGCTTGTTTTTGAGCCGTAACGCGCTAAACGAGCCTCTGCTAACCACAACCACCAAAAAAGCACACATAGAGGGTCAGTAATTCGGAACCTGACCCTCTATGTCTTGGCAACAATATTAAAGGCATGATCTTGTTTGGTTTTTTTGAACGCTAAACGTAACTCGGTAACATGATCAACCAGAAGAGATCGGTTTCGCTCTGCTAAATTCCCGGTAAAAAAGTAATACGCGCCCGGAATATGGACCCGTCGATATTGCATGGTATTTGGTTTTTTTGTTTATGAAAATGTTGGAGTTCGTTCCTCTCCCTAACCTACCGGGTTATTCGTATTCCGGGGACTTGCCGTGGGCGATTTGGCGTTAACCGTACTGGGTTATCAAAGGGCTTGTGAATCGAAGAAATAGATGGGGCGAATAATTATTTTTTAATCTATGCCTGATATTGTGAAATAGTTCAAAATTTTGAACTATAGTTCAGAAGGGAATTTTGCTGCATTCACCAGCAAACATCTTATCTTTAAAAAACTCACCGTACGGGTACACAATGATTAAAATATCACCCTGTCGTTTTTTATTGTTGATTACGGCGTTATGTAATCAATATGCTTTCGCCGTGACCTGTGAATTTACTATTTCCAACGAATGGAATTCAGGATTCACCTCTTCTGTCACCCTGCTCAATGATACGCAAACCGCGATAGATGGCTGGACGGCGTCCATCGAGTTTACAGATGGCTCCACCATCTCTCATATCTGGAATGCCGCACTGAGCGGTCAAGCGCCTTATCAGGCCAGTCACTTGTCTTACAATCAAACCATATCCCCTGGCCGTTCGGTCAGTTTTGGTTTTAATACGCAAAAGTCGTCCTCAGGCAGTGCCGCGCAAGCTCCGATGTTGGGGGGGATTTGTAGCAATGTGAGTGGAAATAATGCGCCGCATGCGGTCGCTTCCGCCTCATCATTAGAAGGTATCATCCCTTTAACGGTAGATTTTAATGCCTCCCAGTCCACCGATCCGGATGACGATGCGCTTAGCTATCTGTGGCAATTTGAAGATGGTACAACCAGCACTGAGGTCAGTCCGGCTTACACCTTTTCCGAGGCTGGGGAACAGTCGGTGACATTAACCGTTGACGATGGTGAACTGAGCGCCAGCACCACGCTCGACATTATCGCCACACTCCCGGAGCCTGAATCGGCACAATGCGAATACATCATTACTAATGAATGGGGGTCTGGTTTCACCTCTACCATAAAAATCACCAATACAGCGGATCAAGCGATCAGCGCCTGGACAGCGTCGATAGCATTTCCTGAAAATTCCGCCAGCATTACTCAGATGTGGAATGCTGATTTCAGCGGTCAAAACCCTTATCAAGCCGGCAACACATCCTACAATGGCCGAATCGAGCCGGGTAGCACGGTCAGTTTTGGCTTCAATGCCAATAAATCAACGCACAACGCACCGGTGCAGATGCCGCTACTGGGCGACATTTGCGGCGAAAGTACCCCCCCTGCACTTAATAATCCGCCCCACATTATCGCGACTGTTTCACCTGATCGCGGTACTATCCCGTTGACAACTGATTTCGATGCCAACGCGTCGTTTGACCCGGATGGCGATGCATTGAGTTTCCATTGGGATTTTGGTGACGGTCAATCATCATCAGATGCCGTTACGAGCAATACTTATACCGAAGCAGGCGCTTACACAGTGACCTTAACGCTCACCGATAGCCAGCAGGCAACGGATACACAAACATTTACCCTCACCGCGCAAGCGCCGATTGTCAGTCATGCTTACACCTTGGATGCGCAAGCGTCCTCGTTATTTTTTGTTTCCACCAAAAAAGTGCATGTGATTGAGTCGCACACCTTCACAGACATCACGGGCGACATATCCCCGGCTGGCGAAGCGCAAGTCCGTATTAATCTGGACAGTGTGGAGACCGGCATTGATGTCCGTAATGAACGCATGCGTAACGTATTGTTTGAAACCAGTCTGTTCAGCGAAGCCACGGTTTCCCTGAATATCGACATGGCGGTGATCGATGCCATCCCGATTGGCGGCGTTAGCCAGCACAGCATCAGCCCAACCGCCTCTTTGCACGGCGTAGATCTGGCATTGCAGACCCAGGTCAGTATCACTAAATTGAACGCCGACACCCTGGTGGTACAAAACCTCACACCGCTGCTGTTGAATATTGAAGACTTCGATCTGGCAACAGGTATCGAAGCATTAAAAGACTTGGCCGGGCTGGATGTGATCAGTTATTCCGTGCCGGTTAATTTCACCTTGATTTTCAATAAACAATAGCCGGGAGGAAAGACAATGAACACATTCACTACACTGTCCCGGTTTTCAGGAACCCTTTCAATAATCCGTTTAGCTTGTCGTGCTGGAATGCAAATATTGGCCGCCAGCGTGTTTATGACCGAAATGGCTAATGCAGCACAATGCCAATATAAAATTGTTGACGAGTGGAATGCCGGGTTCAAAGCTGAAATATCCATCATCAACACAGATGATGCAGCGCTTCAGGACTGGCAGCTAAACTGGTCATTTACCAATGGCACTACTTTTAATAATGGCTGGAATGCGACGTATAGTTGCTCTGGCGGGAATTGTTCGGCCACGCCACCTTCCTGGCATCCGGTGATCAATTCAGGCAGCCGTTATACCTTCGGCTTTATCGCCAATAAATCCGGTCAGGCGGCTGATCCAAACATTATCGTCAACGGTGATATTTGTGAAAACACGGTATCCAGCAACGCAGACGTGATCTGGCAACTGGATGACGCGACGTCTTCTGTTCAGTATGTCTCCATGAAAAAAGATCATACCGCTGAAATCGCCACCTTTGAAGATAGCAGCGGAGGTTCGGCTTTAAGCAGCACCATTGCCGACGATGGTACGGTGATCTTTGCGCTGGATTTAAATGATGTCTCTACCGGTGTCGAATTGCGTGACAGCCGCTTGTTATCGTTGTTATTTGAGACAGAATTATTACCCACGGCTTATTTTCAGGCTCATTTAGACATCAATGCCTTATCAGAAATGCAGGCGGGTGACTACAAAACCGACATCTTGTCCGGCGAACTCAGTTTACACGGCATCAGACAAACAGTTTCCGCCGAAGTCTTTATCAGTAAAAAATCAGCGACAGCACTGACGGTTTCCACCCTTAATCCGGTATTGATTGACGCGAAAACATTCGATATGGCAGGGGGCATTGAAGCCTTGCGCCTGGTCGCCAACCTAAGCTCAATTGGCGAAGCGGTACCAATTTATTTTCATTTGAATTATATCGCTAATAGCAACACCGATTCGGTTCCAGCGTTTATGCCAACGGCCCCGGATGCCCCTGACAACTTGCAAGGCGAATTTAACGCAGCTACTGCCGATGCCCAGCTGAACTGGCAGGATAACAGCGATAATGAAACGCAATTTTTAGTCAGGCGCAAACCGGTAGATGGAAACTGGCAAACCGTGGCCGAACTTAGTGCCAATGTCTCCGCGCTGGATGAAGCCCTGCCCGACAGCGGTGAGTTTGATTACAAAGTAATTGCCTTAAATGCCGGCGTGCCGTCCCTGCCCAGCAATAGTGAGCGCGTCACCGTCACCGAGGGCAACGTGCTGGTGCGCGGCCAGCAGACTTACCAGAACCAGTGCGCCGGTTGTCATGGCGACAATGGCGAAGGCGTCGGCAGCTTCCCGGCCTTGACCACTGAGCGTGACCTTGACGGCTTGATTACCTACATCGTTGAATTTATGCCGATGGACAATCCGGCCAGCTGTGACCAGCAATGCGCGGAAGAGGTCGCCACCTTTATCGAAACGCTGTGGATTACGGAAATTGCCTGTGACCCGACGTTAACTCCGGTAGCTTATGGGCCGCGTCAATTAAAAATTCTCACCCGTATCGAATACCAAAACAGCGTTGAGGACTTGCTGGGCATTGACTTTAACGCGGCGGAAGGCTTGTCGGCGGATAGTCAGATTGGTTTTTTCACCAATAACACCCGTGCCGCCGTTGTACCGTCTTCCTACAGTAATTTTCTGCTGGTGGCGGAAGAAATCGCCCAATGGTCGGCAGACAGGCATTTTGCCCCGGCACTGAGCTGCACTGGGTTTAATCAGGATTGCACCGATCAATTGATTAATACGCTTGCCCCCAAAATTTTTAGACGCTCACTGACTGAGGGTGAAATCGCGCTGTATCAAAGCATCGCCGATGGCAGTGATAGCGGCGGGGATATTAAAGCCGGTATGCGACTTGCGCTGGAAGGTATGCTGTCTTCTCCACAATTTCTCTATCGCAGTGAGCTGGGTGAAGCCAATCCGGCCAACCCGGAACTTGCCAACGATGCGTATGAATTAACCGGCTATGAAATGGCTACTTTTCTGGCCTATACCTTTACCGGTTCAACGCCAGATCAAACCTTGCTGGATGCCGCTGCCAACGGTGAACTAAGAACCGAAGCCGGCATTATCGCCCATGCGCAACGATTGGCTGCCAACGCCAAACAGGTGATGAGCAATTTTGTCGGCAGTTGGCTGGGCACGGCTGATTTAGACCTGGCCGCCAAAGACCCTGTGATTTGGCCAGGTTTCAGCGAACTGACACCGCATTTACAAAGCGAACTGAATGAAACGTTCTCCCATATCATGTTGCAAGAAGGCGAACGCTTTGCCTCGCTTTATAAGGGTCATTTTACCTATCTGAATGAAACGCTGGCGCAGCATTACGGCATCTCCGGCGTAAGCGGCAATGATTTCCAACGTGTTAATACCACAGACCGTGGCGGTATTTTAGCCAACGGCGCATTTATGTCGCGTTGGGGCGAATCGGTGGAAAGCTCACCTATCTTACGTTCGGTACGGGTCAGGCGACGTATGCTGTGTCAGGATCAGCCCGATCCGCCCGCCGGGACTTTTGCCGCCCGTGAAGAAAAGCTGGCCGAATTATCTGATTTATTACAAGACCCGACCACTACTAATCGCTTGAAATATCATCGCCTCACCGAAGATACGCCGTGCACCAGTTGTCACGAGCAATACATCAATCCACTCGGCTTTGGTATGGAAGACTTTGATACTGTTGGGCGAACAAGAACCGCAGATCTGAACGGCAACCCCATTGATGCCTCTGGTGAACTGTATGCGCCATTGAATTACAGCGATATTGGCAATATGGAAACCTTTTACGGCACTCAAGACTTGGGCGCGTTGTTGGCCGGGCTATCGTCTGCACAACGCTGTTTACCCAAACAATTATTTCGTTACATCATCGGCATTGGACATCAAAACATCGACAACTCCAATCCGGATGAAGCGCAATTCAGTGACGAAGAAAAATCCGCTTATGCCTGTACGGTTGATGAGTTAACCGAAACATTAATGAGCAATAGCCCTCGCCAAATGCTGGAGCGCTTCGGTTCGCTGCAAGCGGTGAGATACCGAAAAGCATGGCAACGCCAGTGAATCGTCATTAACTCAAGAATAAGGGCATAACATGAAAAAAGGTAACTCAGATACGCACACTATAAGCCGCCGAAACCTGTTAAAGACTATTATGGCTTCCGGCATTTCACATACTTTACTCAGCAGTTCACCACTGATAGCCAGCGTGTTATACAACCGCCATGCGGAAGCAGCAGGTGATGTCACACCCAATAAAACCGTGGTTATTTTTATACCCGGCGGCGCCATCCATGATCTTTGGGCACCAAGTGGTTCTGGCAGTTCGATGGTGATGCCCGCCATGTCCAGCGGTTATGATGCGGTAAAAACCGAATGCAACTTTTTGCTCAATATGTCGCATGGCAGCGCTGGCCATGGCAGTATGCCGCTCAGATTATCTGACAGCTGGGGCGGGCAGGATACTTATGATGTCTACATGGGAAAACAACTGGGTTCCACCTTGCCCTTTACCTATGTCAACCTGGGTGTACACAGTAATGGCAAAGGCTATTTAACGCGGGATGGCAGCACCACCATTCCGTTTGAAGACAACCCCTTTACCGCGTTTAAATTACTGTTTGGTAGCGGTAGCAGCCATGAAAAAACTCCCATTCTGGACGCCCATACCCAAGCCGTCAATGCTATTAAAAATCAATTGGCCGGTTATGAAATTGAACGCCTGAATGATCACCTGGATGCCATCTCGGATACCCAACGCAGACTGGATGAATTATCGGGCGGCAGCAGTTGTTCAAGCGCGCCTGATGCAACCGAGTTTGAACTCACGCATGACACTTTCAGCCAACAAGCACGATTACAAATTGATATTGCTGTTGCCGCATTATCCTGTAGCATGACCCGTTCAGTCTCCATTGCTTTCGGCAATCACCAATGCGAATTTCGTATTCCGGAACTGAACTACCAAGGCATTTACCATCAATCCATTCACGGCGGCAGCAACGGCCAGGCCAATTATCCCTACTATACCGAGATGCGTAATCATCTCGGCAGTTTGACAGCCTATCTGATTAGCAAACTCGCCGCTGCCGGTATGTTAGACAGCACCGTGGTCGTTGAAACCACCGATATGGGCCACGCCGACAAGCACAGCGGCAGTGATGTGCCTTTCATGCTGGCGGGGGGCGGCGGTGCCTTCCAGCGTGGTATTACAACGCCAGCAGGAAGCAGCTATAACCATCTGGATGTGTTATATACCGCTGCATTAGCGTGTGGAGTAAACAGCCTGCCGTATGGCAAGGAGATTCCCGGGGTGCTGACCTAATCACGTCAGTCTTCAAACATAATTAAGAGACTACGACCTGATTTCTGCCATTCATTTTTGCCTGGTACATTGCATTATCCGCCTGTTTTACCAAGGCATCTGCCTCTAACGACTGTGGCGACATGCTATTGATACCAATGCTGACTGTCACCCGCTCTGTGACCGAAGAGAACGCATGTGGAATAGCACATGATTGAATACCTGTCTGAATGCTGTGTGCGACGTGGCGAGACCCTTCGACATCGGTAGAAGGCAATAACACAACAAATTCTTCGCCACCGTAGCGAGCGACAAAATCGGTTTTTCTGGGTAAGGCTTTTGCCAGCACCTGCGCGATGCGCTGTAACACCACATCACCCTGATCATGACCATAATGGTCGTTGTACAGTTTGAAACAATCCACATCGATCATGAGACAGGAAAGCATCTGCTGTCCCCGTTTTGCATTTGCCACTTCCTCCGGCAAGCGGATTTGATAAGCACGACGATTGGCGATACCGGTTAAGGAATCCGTCAACGCCTGCTTTTCCAGTTTTTGTCTGGCCAGAATCAAATCCGTCTCATCCCGGACATAACCGATACGCAACACTTCCTGTCCAGCACCATTGAACAGGCTTTTCCATTGATTGACCAACATGCGATGTTCCCCTTGACCCGTCGTATGTTGTAATAACAATTCACTCGTCTGGTAAGAGGAGAAACCGGAAGGGTCAGGATCAGGCGTAATTTGACTGGCTGCATTTTCAATGACTTGAATGGCTTCATCATTCAGCACTTCGAAAGCGTAATCCACGGTCATCGGGGAGATTTTTTTGACCCCCAGCAGTTTGAACATTAAGTCTGACCAGTACAGCTCTTTAGCAACATAATCGTGATACCAGGTCGCCACACCTGATAATTCCAGCGAAATTTCAAGTTTTTGCTGTGCGGTTAAACTGGTTTCCTTAGTGTGGCTTACAGGCAGATCATAATTTCCCAAAATGGCATTTTTGCTATCTTCAGTATTCATTTATCCGGCTTCCTGAATAAGCATAATATATTGTGATGCGGTGCCTTTATCACCCGGATTCTACCTCGCTTAAATACTCATGACAACCTTACCCGCGGATCAACCAGGGTATAGGAAATATCCGTCAACAACAGACCGAAAATATACAACACCGAGCCCAGAAACACCATGGAACGTACGATGGCAAAGTCCTGGCGGTTGATGGCATCAATGGTATAACTGCCCAGCCCCGGAATACTGAAAAACGATTCCATAATCAGACTGCCCATAAACAACAAGGGCAATACCACGACGACGCCGGTCAAAATCGGAATCAACGCATTCTGCAACACATGGGTGAACAATACGCGGGTTTCGCTCAGGCCTTTGGCGCGTGCAGTGCGGACATAATCTTTTTCTACTTCTTCCAGAAACAGGGTGCGGTACCAGCGCGCTCCGGAACCGATACCGGCCACCACGCTGATCAATACCGGCAGAATTAAAAACTTGATCGCCTCAAAACCGGTGTCATAGCCGGAAATGGGCACTAGCATGAGCAACTTGCCAATCAAAAACTGGCCACCGATGATATAGAATAATGAGGAAATCGACATCAGTATCACGCAGATGACGATACTGCCAAACTCCAGATAGGTACGCCGAAAAAACACCATCATCAAGGCCACGCTGATATTGATCAGCAAGCCGACAATCAACGACGGAATGGCCAACGCCAGACTTGGCCACATGCGCTGCTTTATGTCTGCGCCAATATTTCGCCCACTGTCGGAAATGCCAAAATCAAAGGCGAACAGGCCAATAGATTTTTGATAAAAAATAGTCTCGGTCAATGGCTCGCCGCCATTTTTCTGCGAATTCCAAAACAAGGGTAAATGATAGCCGTTCTGTTGCTTCCAGTTGTCGATGGCCTGCTGGGTGACATGCTTTTGTCCCAACTGCATGCGCGCCATATCATCTGGACTGTTGACGACGAAAAACAAGATAAAGGTAATGATATTTACAC
Organism: Methylococcaceae bacterium; assembly: GCA_006844705.1. Classification (GTDB taxonomy): domain Bacteria; phylum Pseudomonadota; class Gammaproteobacteria; order Methylococcales; family Methylomonadaceae; genus Methylomarinum. Next base: position 17,957 of record SPJS01000245.1, read on the forward strand.
ACAGCAATACCGGCACGGCATACAGTATGCGGCGGATAATGTATTGAATCATTCCGCGCCTCCATGTAAACGACGACGATAACTGATCACCGCCGGGATCGCTAACCCGGCCAATATAATCAACATCAACAATAGCGGCCACCACTGCGGTGTGTTCCATTGCGTCCTTTTTTGTTGACGTTCAGCGGCATCAATACGGATATATTTCATGCGATTGTTAACCATTAACATTGGCTTCAGGTTTTTGTACCAGCCGTGATACAGGGAAAAACTTTTTGGATGCACCCCAAATACCCACGGCGCATCACGGCGCAGAATGTCCTGCATTTGCAGAATAAGTGCTAAACGCTCATCGCCATCCTGCATGTTGCGCATTTGCTCAAACAGACGATCAAATTCAGGGTTGGCATAATTGACAGCATTTTCGCCCCCGTGTTTTACCTTGCCATTCGGCCCATAGAGCAAAAAGAAAAAATTCTCAGGGTCAGGATAATCCGCATTCCAGCCCCACAAAAACAACTGCCCACTGCCGCTACGCATTTTTTCTTGGAAACGATTGTAATCGGTGGGGCGAATCACCAGTTTAATGCCCAGCTTTTTAAACTGCTTGCGGAACCAGTTCATACGTGGTCGGTCATCGACACTGACCGAGGTGGTATCAAAATACAAAATTAATGCCTCGTCGGTCGCTGGATCAACACCGTCAGCATACCCCGCTTCCGTCATTAATTGACGCGCTGCCTCAATACTTTTGCGCTGCACCTTCTCTTGCTGCCAATCATACACATACGGATTTATACCCTGTTGCCCGGGCAGATAACCGTAGATACCGGGCGGGATAATCCCTTGTGAGGCCACCCCTCTGCCATTCATAAAGATACTAATATATTCCTCATAGTCGATAGCAATGGAAATCGCCTGGCGTAGTTTACGCGACCTTGCCGAATCGCCGCCAATCACCTTATCCAACATATTAAAGCCCATGTAGTAAATCGAGGTTGTAACGGCGGTTTGCAATTGAATGTCTTTCTCTTTCATCATCGGCGTCAATTGTGCATCACCCTCTCCAGTAAATTGCACCGCCTGGTCAAAACTGTCCGAAGCAATACCGGACGCATCAAAATAACCTTGCAGAAATTTATTCCAGTACGGAATGGTTTCCTTTTCCAGCATATACACGACCTTGTCGATAAACGGCAGTTTTCCCCCGGCATCTGCCAACAGCCCGCTGGCATAATCCCCGGACTCTCCTTCGGCGGGATAAAACGCATCATGATAGAGTGGGTTTTTCTGCATAATCATACGCCGGTTGGGGTTGTTCTCAGCCAGATAATACGGGCCGGTACCTATTGGAAACCAGTCCAGCGTAATGTTTTTTTCTTTTAACCCCGGCTGCGCATAAAACACATCAGCTTCCCACGGCATGGGGGCAAAAAACGGCATGGCCAGCCAAAAGCGAAATTGTGGATAATTGCCGTTGATGCGGATTTTATAGCGGTACTTATCCAGCACCTGCACCCCGGCAATCTGCTTGTCACGCAGTTCTGTCAGAGGCACATCTTTTAATTCAGCCGCAAGGTCTGTAAATCCAACAATATGCTGCTTCATCACCTCGGCAATCGGCGAATGAATTTTCGGATGCGCAAGGCGCTTGATTTGATGTACATAATCTTCGGCCATCAGTTCGCGGCTATCATGCAGCGGAAAATCATCGAGGGTTTCAATCGCCTGCGTGTTTTCTTCCACCAACTCATGATAGGCATACTTTCCATTTTGCCAGGCAAATGCCGGATGTGGCTGGTATTGAATGCCTGGATTGATGGTGATGAGATATTCACTGGTGGCAATGGATTCAACCGGTGCATCATCAGCCAACCTTGCCCCCGACTTATCGAAATAATGCACTTGTGGCATACTCTCCGCCGTCAACGGAATTAACTGGTATGGTCGTTTTAAATAATGATATTGAAACGGTGGCTCATAAATCTGCGCGATCAACGCATATTCGTTGGAACTATAGGCAATTGCCGGATCAAGATGTTTCGGGCGCTCGGAAAACGACGAATACAGAATATTTTTACCGTCATCTTCGCTGCGATAGGGATTATTCAGCTGCGCGCCATCACATCCGGCCAGCAGCCAGCCCAACATAATCAGCAAAAATAAACGGGGTGAGTTATAAGACAAAAGACTGGACATCACACATAGGGTCATAGATACTTTCCGTTATTCTAACAATAATATCAATAGGAGAGTCTAATGGGATTTATGCAGGGCAAACGCGTATTAATTGTCGGCCTGGCCAGTAACCGCTCTATCGCCTGGGGCATCGCCCAGGCCATGCACCGCGAAGGGGCTGAACTGGCATTTTCCTATCAGAATGAAAAACTAAAAGGACGCGTGGAAGATATGGCCGGAAAATGCGGTTCTAATATTACTGTAGAACTGGACGTCAGCAGCGACGAGCAAATCACCAACGTATTCAGCGAACTAGGCAAACACTGGGATGGGCTGGACAGCATCGTGCATTCAGTCGCATTTGCACCGCGTGAAGCACTGGACGGCGATTATGTGGAAGCCACCACCCGCGAGAATTTTGCGGTCTCCCATGACATCAGCTCCTACAGCTTTACCGCGCTGGCCAAAGCAGGTCGCCCGATGATGCAGGGCCGCAATGGTTCTTTGCTGACGCTGAGCTATCTGGGCGCCGAACGCGCTATCCCCAATTACAACGTCATGGGAGTCGCCAAAGCCAGCCTGGAAGCCAATGTACGCTACATGGCCGCCGCCCTGGGTGAAGAAGGCACTCGCGTCAATGCAGTTTCCGCCGGCCCCATCCGCACCCTGGCTGCATCCGGCATTAACAATTTTAAGTCCATGCTCAGCAAGGCCTCTGATACCTCTCCGCTGAAACGCAATGTGACCATCGAAGAAGTCGGCAATGTCGCCGCCTTCATGTGCTCGGATTTAGCCTCTGGCGTGACGGGTGAAATCACCTATGTGGATTGCGGTTACAACATCGCCGGGTTAGCTGCCGGGTAATCAGCAATATTTAGGCGTGGGAATATAAATCCCCCGCGTCAGGACTGCTTGTTGTTGGGGGCATATCGTTTACATGTTCTCAACAACCCAACTCGCGCTGATTCTATTTCATGGCTCTTTACAACGATCTGGACTACCATTAAGACACCTCAGAACACGCCCTGGGAGGCTCATAACTCAGTTGAACCCAGCAGCGCGTAACTGCCAAGTTAAATTTTAAATCGGCGCTTGTCGATACCGTATTTTTTGATTCGTGACTCCAGTGTGGTGGATTTTATTCCCAGAATATCTGCCGCCCCGCCTTTGCCTGACACCTTGCCCTGAGACTGCTTTAATGCCGTCACCAGATTAAATACTTCTTTCTTTTTTATTTCCTGCTCAGTCAATAAACCGGGGCGACCCGGTTCATCAAGGGGCAAAGATGCATTGCTTGAATGAACAATTAAATCATCAAAATTCAAATAAGACCCTCGTGCCAGAATGACTTGCCGCTCAATGACATTTTCCAGTTCGCGGATATTTCCCGGCCAGGCATAGGCTTGCAGTTTGTCCAATTGAGGAGACGTGATTTTCAAACCGGATTTGTTCGCTTTTTTCGCGGCTTTGAGCAAAAAGTGTTGCGCCAGCATGGGAATGTCTTCTTGTCTAAGCCGAAGCGGTATGGATTCAATCGGGAATACGTTCAAGCGATAGTAAAGATCTTCACGAAACAAGCCTTCTGCAACCTGCTTTTTCAAATCCCGGTTAGTCGCAGCAATAATGCGGACATCGATATGGCGGGTTTGTGATTCTCCGATGCGTTCAAATTGCTGTTCCTGCAATACCCGCAGCAGCTTGCTTTGCAGTTGAAGCGGTATCTCGCCCACTTCATCCAGAAATAGCGTGCCTTCATTGGCCAACTCAAAACGCCCGGGACGATCGCTGGTTGCACCGGTAAATGCCCCTTTAGCATGACCAAAAAACTCGCTTTCAAATAATTCAGCCGGAACTGCCGCGCAATTGACCCTGATCAATGACCTCTGGCTGCGTGCACTGGCATCATGAATAGCACGGGCAATCAATTCCTTGCCGGTACCCGATTCACCGCTGATCAATACTGTCACATCACTGGGTGCAACAAGCTCTATCCGCTCCAGCACATGCTGGATCGCCGTACTGTGTCCGATAATCTGATGGTGATTGAATTCGGAATCCAGTTCTTCCTGCAGATAGGCATTTTCCATCTCCAGGCTTTGCTTCAATTTCTCTACTTCGTCCAATGCATCCAACAGACGTTGATGGTCACGTTTTTTTTCTGTCACATCTCGAAAAATAACCACCGCGCCGATCACATGGCCACAGTCCTTGATCGGTGTGCTGGTATATTCCACATTGATCGGATTGCCATCGCGGGTCCAAAACACTTCATCATCCACACTGCGTACGATGCCATCTCTGAACGCCTGATAAATAGGACATTCAACCACATGATATTCACTACCATCAGTATGACTGTGGTGAATGATCCGGTGAATATTTTTGCCGCTCAGCTGCGCGGCTTTCCACCCCAGTAATTTCTCGGCCGCAGCATTGACAAACGTGGTTCGCCCTTCGCTGTCCACGCCGTAAATCCCTTCGCCCGCCGCATCCAGCAGCAGATGATTATGGCGTTCAAATTCCTGAAAAATACGATTGATGCGCCGCCATTGCCCCAACCCGGATCGATAATGATATTGGGCTTCTGCACGGTCACGCCGGATGGCAATTTCATCACTGTTTTGAAAACAGATCTGCAGCAGTTTTTTATCTCCCTGAATCACCGACTTTGAAGAAATTTCCACATCGACACCATTCAGCATCATATTAGGTGCCCACGCCTTGCCCTTTTCCAGGGTCTCCTCGGTAAACACAATAAATTCAGCAAGTTCCCCTTTAAACAAATGGCTGGCGCGTGTTTGCATCACTTCAGGAATATCCAGTGCAAAAAATCTGCACGCTTCAAGGCTGGCCAGCAACACCTTGTCTTGCTCTGGGTCAATCAAACATTGGGCAAATGGGGAAGACAAATAACCGATATCAGCATGCATAGGTGTTCCGAACAAATGACAAGTCTTCACCTTAGCATGGAATTACGATAATTAGTAAATATGTTTACTAAAATTCATAATTTACGAAATTTAGCAATTCCATATAAAAACACTCAGAAATTATTTTATTTAAAATCAGCAGCTTAGCTACTTTGACTTGTTGGCACTGTTGCTGCAGTAAGAAAATTACTAATGCAACATCACGTCAATTGCCCTTTCACTTTATCTCTGGAGAACTGATTATGACCATTAAAAGCCTCGGCGACCCGTATAGCAAAGACAACTCATTACTCCATGATGCCAGCTGTAACTGCCAAAGCTGCCAGGCAGAGGCCTCTTTCGGGCAAGCACTTACGGATCGTCAACGTACCGCCATTATGGAAAAACAGGCTGAATCGGCCATCACTGATTCATCATACGCTACGACACCAAACCAGTTTGATAATGCTGAGGATATGCTCGACAGAGCGATTGAAAATGCCGTTGTTCGAGGTATTTTTGGTCAGCATGACGCCAGTCGTCGTCGCTTTATCGGTTTGGTGGGAGGCGGCACACTGGCCGCCGCCATCGGCAGTATTTTACCGATGGACAAGGTGAAAGCAGCCGTAAAGGAAACTACCGGGAAACTTGAAAAAAGCAAGCTCAAAGTCGGTTTTGTCCCTATTACCTGCGCGACGCCTATCATTATGGCGCACCCAATGGGTTTTTACAGCAAATACGGACTGGATGTAGACGTCATCAAAACAGCGGGCTGGGCGGTAGCGCGGGATAAATCGCTAAATGGTGAATATGATGCGTCTCACATGCTGACGCCTATGCCTTTGGCAATGACCATGGGTGCCGGCTCCACAGCCGAGCCCTATATTATGCCCGCAGTGGAAAATATCAACGGCCAGGCTATTGTGCTGCATAACAAGCATATTGACAAACGCGACCCCAAACTGTGGAAAGGCTTTAAATTCGGCGTGCCCTTTGATTACTCCATGCATAATTTTCTGTTGCGTTATTATGTTGCCGAACACGGTATTGACCCGGATCAGGATATTCAGATTCGCGTGGTTCCGCCCCCTGAAATGGTTGCTAACCTGCGCGCCGGAAACCTCGACGGGTATTTGTCTCCTGATCCGTTTAACCAGCGCGCTGTTTACGAAAAAGTCGGCTTCCTGCACACTCTGACCAAAGACATCTGGGAAGGCCATCCCTGCTGTGCATTTGCCTGTAGCCAGAAATTCGCCACTGAAATGCCAAATACCTATGGCGCATTATTTAAAGCAATTGTTGATGCCACACATTACTCTGCCAAATCTGAAAATCGTGCGGAAATCTCCAAGGCCATTGCCCCGAAAAACTATCTCAACCAGCCTGAAATCGTCATCAGGCAAGTATTAACTGGCCGTTATGTTGATGGCCTGGTCAAGGAAGTAAAAGATGTGCCTGATCGTATCGATTTTGACCCTTTCCCGTGGCACTCGATGGCCGTATGGATCCTCACGCAAATGAAACGCTGGGGGTATATCTCCGGGGATGTGGATTACACAGGCATTGCTGAACAGGTTTATCTGGCTGCCGACACAGGGAAGGTAATGACAGAACTGGGCTATACGCCACCGGATAAAACTTATGAAAACTATACCATCATGGGCAAGGAATTTGATTTCAGCAAGCCAGAGGAATACATCAACAGTTTTGCAATCAAGAGGGGTTAATCTTGGCCAGTTTAAAAATTAAAGCCATTGCGCTTTCGCTTGTTTTACTGAGCACCTTACTGGGTATCTGGGAGGTTTTGAATCAGCCCCCGCCGGCCAGCGAGGCCTTAACCGAATACGAAATGATGATGGGAGGGGCTGACCAGGAATCCCGTGTCCCTCCTCCCTCCAAAGTGCTGGTACATGCGTGGAATGAACTGAGCAACCCGTTTTATGATGCAGGCCCGAATGATAAAGGTATTGGCATTCAGCTGGCCTATTCCCTGTATCGTGTGTTGACAGGGTATTTTGCCGCCGCATTAATCGCCATCCCGCTGGGGTTTGTTACCGGCATGTCACCATTGATGTTCAAGGCCTTGAATCCGTACATTCAAATCCTACGCCCTATTTCACCACTGGCATGGATGCCTCTCGCCTTGTTTATTATCAAGGATTCCGAACAATCGGCCATCTTTGTCATCTTCATCTGCTCGATATGGCCAATGCTGATCAATACGGCCTTTGGTGTAGCCAATGTGCGCTCAGACTGGATACGTGTCGCACAAACACATGAGCTTGGCGCGATACGCACTGCCTTCACCGTAATCTTGCCGGCCGCCTCGCCGACCATCCTGACCGGTATGCGCATTTCCATTGGTATTGCCTGGCTGGTGATTGTCGCCGCTGAGATGCTTGTCGGTGGCACCGGGATTGGTTATTACGTGTGGAACGAGTGGAATAACCTGGATCTGAACAGCGTCATTTTTTCCATTTTAATGATTGGACTGGTCGGCATGCTGCTGGATATGGCACTGGCCATGGTCAGTAACCTCGTCACCTATCAGGAGTAAGTCATGTCAAAGGGTTTTGTCAGTGTTGAACAACTCAGCAAACACTATCCGGATGCCAAACAAAAATCCGATCTTGTGGTGTTTGATAATGTAAATTTCTATATCAAAAAAAATGAATTTGTCTGCATAATTGGCCATTCCGGCTGCGGAAAATCCACCATTCTGAATGCGCTTGCCGGATTGGAACAACCCAGTGGCGGAGTCATTATCATGGATGAGCAGGAAGTTTCCGGTCCCAGCCTTGACCGCGGGATTGTATTTCAAAACTATAGCCTGTTGCCGTGGTTGAGTGCATTGCAGAATGTCAATTTTGGTGTGCGCGCTCGCTGGCCTGATTGGGACAAGCAAAAGATTGAACAGCACAGCTTGAACTATTTGGAAATGGTCGGCCTGTCCAGTTCGGTGCATCGCAAACCATCACAACTGTCTGGCGGTATGCGTCAGCGGGTAAGTATTGCGCGTGCCTTTGCCACCCGCCCCAAACTGCTGTTACTGGATGAACCTTTTGGCGCACTAGATGCTCTCACTCGCGGCAATATCCAGGATGAGCTCATCAAAATATGGACCGAATCACAACAAACCGTGTTCATGATTACCCATGATGTAGATGAAGCGATTCTGCTGTCTGACCGCGTGTTGCTGATGAGCAATGGACCTCATGCACACATCGCAGAATCCGTAAAAATCAACCTTTCACGTCCGCGTTCACGCGGTGAGGTTATCGAAGATCCGGCGTATTACAAAATTCGTAACTACCTGGTGAACTTTCTGGTGTCCCGATCCAATGAACGTAAAATCAAAGATGCAGCAGACGCTTCACATCCGATTGAAATTGATCCCGTCGCGCTGGCGTCGGATGAACAACTTGCAACCCCAAACCAACCGGTTTTAGTTACCGTAAATCAATAACAGGAGAAATCTATGGATAAACAAGCAATGACCGATACCCTAATCACTGCCAAAGCCAGCAAAGGATTGAGTTGGGAAACCATAGGCAAGGATCTGGACATTTCCCCGGTATGGCTCGCCTCAGCCTGCCTGGGCATGAACAGTGCCCCACCAGACACGGCCAAAGCTATTGCCGATTATTTAGGCCTGGACAGCGCAGTCGCCGATGCGCTTGCAGAATTCCCAACCAAAACCTGGGATCAGGCGGTACCTACCGACCCGCTTATTTATCGCCTGTATGAAGTTGTTGGCGTGTATGGCGACACATTAAAACAGGTCATTCAAGAGAAATTCGGTGACGGCATTATGAGTGCCATCGACTTTTCCATGAACGTCGATAAAGAAGAAAACCCCAAAGGTGACCGCGTTGTCATCACCATGAATGGAAAATTCCTGCCTTACAAATCCTGGTAATCATCAATGAGCTCTGAAGAATCTCGCCCACCTTTTCCACCGTTTACCGAAGACACTGCAAAAGCCAAAGTGCGCGCTGCGGAAAATGCCTGGAACGGCAAAACACCCGAAAAAATAGCACTGGCTTACACGCCTGATAGTGAATGGCGAAATCGCAACGAGATCTTCTCCGGCAGGGACGCCATTATCAATTTTCTGCAACGCAAATGGAAAAAAGAACTGGATTATCGCCTGATCAAAGAATTATGGGCATATACCGAAAACCGCATCGCCGTACGATTCGCCTATGAATGGCGTGATGACTCAGGCAACTGGTATCGTTCTTATGGTAATGAAAACTGGCAATTTGAAGCCAACGGCCTGATGATGAAACGCTACGCCAGCATTAATGATCTTGCTATTAATGCAAACCAACGAAAATTTGACTGGCCCTCCGGGCTCCGTCCTGATAATTTTGCAGAATTATCGGAACTTGGTCTGTAAACCAACTGCTAAATCCGCTAATTTTGTATAATATGAAAAGGATTTTACAAAGGAGGGAAAGATGAATGAGACTGTACAAGAAAGAATTTTTTTTATTGATCAGTTAAATGAAGAGTTTTTATCGCATACCGGCTATGGTGCCTATGCCTATTTGAATACGTTTGAAAGCGTGAAACTGTTTAATGAATTTAATGAACAGGAATTACCGGCGAATCAATTCATTAAAGATTATGTGAACCATTACTTTCGCTGAGTTTTCCGTTTTTTTCAACAAAACTTGATAGCTCAATGGTGTTCGGCATTGCCTATTTCAATTATGCCGAACCCGGATTTCAGCTTTCAACTGAATGACTTCGAATATTCTTCCACATCGTTTCATCACACACTGACCTTAACAGCAAACCCCAGTGCTTTAATCTCTTCTGCCAAGGCTTGTAATCGCTCTTGATCCAGGGCTTGCAATTGATCAGCTTCAGGTTGGCAGGAAGGCCGTGCCAGAGAATACAACAACACGTCCCGTACAGACGTTTGGCTGTGAATTTGCTTCAGCAGAGCAAGATAAGCGGCGATGTCTTCCCCTTTCCAGGGTTGCGCTGCATAATCGAAGACACAACTCTGCAGACGTGTCAGACAATGATCAGAAGACGTCTTGATGTTTTCCAGTAAACGAGCCTGTCCCTGACGGCAACCATTAATAACCTCCCTGCCCTGCTCGCTGCCGCGATCCACTTTAAACCACACTTCCCCAGCAAACCGGTTTAAACCCTTTAGCCCCGCCTGTACTTTGGCCTGATGCATCAAACTGCCATTGCTGATCAGCACAAAATGACTGTCCGGAAAAATGCCATACTGCCGGGCCAGTGTGCCAATGCTGTCAATCGCCTCAGCAAAACTATCAATACTGGTCGGCTCGCCATTGCCGGAAATGGCAATATCCTTAATTTCGCGTTGCTCGGGCGGAACTTGGTAATCGTCAAAAAAACGGCCTTTTAGGACGTACTCTAGAAAATAAACCAGCTCCTCGTGCAACAATGCCAAATCAAGCGGCGGCGGGCCACCGCGTACCAGATCAGGCACTTGACAATAGACACACCGCCAGTTGCAGGCATTATTGATGTTGAAATTAATACCGATGGATAAACCACCAGCACGCCTGGAAATGACGGGATAAACATACGTGAGTCCGGCAATATCGCGATTATGGTCTGTCGTGGTCAAACGTGGCATGCACCGCCTGTTAAGAATCCGTGTAAAACGTGGTATTCTACCCCGCCAGCAGAAAATCCGGACGGCGGATTTTCCTGATAATTCAATAAATGTTTCAACTATTGTTGAACACTTCTTTAATTACACAAACAGAGGATATTCAAATGAGCGAAAGAATCGTTATGCGTACTGGTGAATCCCTGGTAGCGGGTGGCCCTCCGGGTACTGCTGCTGAACCTGAAATCGTTATCGGTGAACTGGACGGCCCCGTTGGAACGGCCCTGGCCACGCTGACCGGCGACCAAACCAAAGGTCACTCTAAAGTTTTCGCCATCCTGAACACTGATATTCAGGTACGCCCGGTGACCCTGATGGTCAGTAAAGTAACTGTTAACAACAACCGTTACACCAATATCCTGATGGGAACCGTACAAGGCGCTATCGCAAATGGTGTTCTGGATGCGGTACGTGCTGGTGACATTCCCAAGGAAAAAGCCAATGACCTGGGCATTATTTGTTCAGTCTGGTTAAACCCGAGCGTGGCCAAAGATGACAACCTGGATCACCAGATCCTGTTTGATATTCATCGTAAAGCGACTGCACAAGCCATTCACAAAGCGATGACCAACACGCCGGACATCGACTGGTTGCTGGAAAACCAGGACAAAATTACCCATAAATATTTCCAAATGGGATTAGACGGCAAAATCTAAACGATAAAAGCCCCGCTACTGCGGGGTTTTTCTGCATTCCCTCCCTTTTTTTAGATGCAATATAGACTTTTACACAGAGATTTTTCCCATACAAGCACGTTCGGTATTGCCTAATAAAATAATTTTTGCATTTAGTTTTATTTTATGGCAAGATCGTTAGTCTTGCGTATCAATACCTCATTAGAGTTTCTTCATTCCTATTTGCTGTCTCATTTAGCACCCGAGTCAAGTTTCTTAGTGTTTTTTTGATTCGCGGTAATCTTAATTCTGCACTGTGTAGTTAAATTTAAATTTTTTGAGAGGTAAATCATGTCTGACAAACAATCCGGAACTGTAAAATGGTTCAACAACGACAAAGGCTATGGCTTCATTGAGCGAGCGTCTGGCAAAGATCTGTTTGTACATTTTCGTTCAATTGTTGGCGAAGGCCACCGTTCTTTATCTGAAGGACAAAGCGTAGAGTTTACAGAAACTATGGGCGCAAAAGGTCCACAGGCAGAAAACGTCGTCCCGCTTTAAACCAAACCGCTTCATCCAGTTGCACTCCATCCATTACTGGCATGGAGTTCCTCTATACCGAATAAGCACAAGGTCTTAATCGGTTTTACACACCATTACAGGTAGCAAAATTTGATTACACTATCCGTGCGCGGGCTTATGCGGTCAACCACTGAACAGTCTTTGGAAGCTCTTTTTTCACCTTATGGAAAAGTGCATTCAATACAGCTGGTGACTGACCTTTTTTCTGGCGAGTGCAAAGGCTTTGCTACGATTGAAATGGAAGGCCATGAAGCGCGAGCTGCAATTACAGCACTCAATAACAAAAGCATTGATGGCAAACAACTCAGGGTAGAAACTTATCGACCTAATAAAGCGCATAAGTCAAGACGCCGCTAATCAAAGCATTTTCCTCGCTCTTTCTATCCCAAGTACCCAAGTACCGGGCAAGTACCCTGTGTGCCGGACTTGATACTTGGTTAGATACCGCTACCAGACTATCGAGTTTGGCGACACGGAATTCACACAAGAGCACTCCGTGACCGCCAGCAATACGATGATAAGGCCGGCAGCATTGCAAATTCGCTGGGTATTCCTTTTATCACGCTGGCCCATATTTGGCGTCATCTGGCCGTCAGGTGAGATTCTTGCTCACCTGACGCTCGATTACGAGATAAAAGGCAACTTCAATATACAAATGTCTGCCTCCGGCTTCTCTTTTGAAGAAAGCAGATTTGGCAACCCTGATCTACTGGATCCACCTTCCAAGGGCTGGGTCATTAAATATCAACGATAAGCTTAATCCGTTTAACCCAAAGCATTTAACACCCCTCCTATTTATTCAAACACCGGAGGGTCTTTGTCAATTCATGTACAAACCGGGCTGCGCTGTGTTCACGACTTGCGCACACATTGATTACCAGCCACCTGTTCATTTAATCAACCCATCTTCGTCGTTCAGACAGCAAATGCTCATCGCAAAAAATGCCAGGGGTCTGTCGGATGATGGATGATTCTACTGCGGCGATGATGAGATATTGTCAAATCTGGTGTTTAACGAAATCATTTTCATGCAACATTCCTGCTGTTTTCCTCAACCTGCTTTATACCATCAATAAATTTTACATCGGTAATAATCTCTGCCATCAAGTCAGAACCATGTAGACGCTGCCATCGTTTTTCAGCACTTTCTACTCGCTTAAACACCATCGAAAATATGCTCTCACGACTCACGCAGTTTCGAGTTTTTCTTGTGCTTAAACGAACGAAAAACGTCGATTCGATTGGATGCGTTGTGCGGATATGTCGCCAGTGCTCCATCGCCTATCACTAGTTTTGGCGCTGTTTTCAGGTTCCGATAACGCAGTTCCTGTAGGATCTCATACCAGCAACTTGCACTCTCTCGGTATCCGTCATAAATCGCGACAAGCTCCTTCTTACCCTTGTCTGTCGCACCGATGATAACAAAAATGCAAGACTTGTCATTATCGCCACAGACATTAAAATGAATGCCATCTGACAACAGATAGACGTAGTTTTTTAGCGATAAATCTCACCGACTCCAGGCTTGTGTGCTCATCACCCCAATCCGCTTTTAAACGGCTGATCGTATTCGCTGACAAGCCTTTCGCATCTTCGCCCAGAAATACTTGCAAGGCTTGACTAAAATCACCGGTTGAAACGCCTTTAAGATAAAGAAAAGGCAAAAACCTTCAACCCGATTGGCTCGTTTCAAATACGGCGGTATCAATTTGGAATTAAACTTGATACATTGTGACCGCTACGATCTCTGACTTTGTGTATTTTAACCTCTACAGCACCCATACGTGGCTGTATCTTGCGTTCCGGTAGATAACCACTCCTGATCACTGCCTGCTTGCCATTGACTATCAAATCACTGTATTGGCTCAATAACTCTTGTAATTCCAGTTCTACCGCTTTGCTAATCAGATCTTTTGCACCAGTTCTCAGGAGGTCTGTGAGTGGATCGACAATTTCATCGGGTTGTTGCAAATCGATTACGTTACTATTGTTCATAGCGTATCATTTGTTAGTTAATTTTTCCGCCAAGAAAAAACTAACAGGTTACGCTGCCGTTCAAATAACATCAAACACCAGAAATCACTATATCTCCTTATTAAATCGTTCGGTGCTATTGGATCTATTCAAAAATCCCTAATAGGTTATTAAGGATTTGCATAGCTCATGAACCAATTTTTCTCAAACCTGTGGTTTGTTAATAGCCGTGTTAAGTAATTTTTTGTGATTAGTTTAAATCAGCTAAAATTTTATTTCTAACTAATTGACCAGAAAGCGTTACCATGGGCATGCCGCCCCCTGGATTAACACTGCCGCCTACATAATAAAGATTGCGAATAATGCGATCACGTTGCGGTGCTTTAAAGCCCAGGTTCTTAAAACGATCTGATACTACACCATAAATAGAACCTTGAGTTGAATAATAGTTTGCCTGAATATCCAAAGGCGTCCAAGTTTCTTCACAGACTATATGTTTTGTTAAGTCCGTCAACCCCATTCTCTCCAATTTGATCAATACCCGCTCTCGAAAAGCCATATAATCTTCATGCTTTAACGGTTTATTAGGATCGATATGTGGAATATGAGGCAGAACTTTTATAATTTCGCAACCTTCCGGTGCTTGTCCAGGATCACTTTTTACCGGTGCGACCAAGTAAAGCGTAGGGTCTTCAGATAACTGATTATCATGAAAAATGGCATTAAAATGTTGTTTGGGATGATCAGAATAGAAAAAATTATGATGAGCGAGTTGATGATAAACCCGGTCAACACCTAAATGCATAACCAAACCCGAACAACTTGGCGCAAAACGTTTCAGTCCTTGTAATTGCTTTTCGGACTGTTCTAATAATTTACGACCCGTTGGCATTACTTCCATATTTGAGACAATAATATCAGCGCTTAGAATTTGCCCATTTTCCAGTTGTACAGCCGATGCTTGATCATATTTATAATCAATGCGAATCACTTCGCTATTTAGCTGAATTTTTACCCCTAATTCTTCAGCCAATTTACCCATGCCAATAGCCAGGTTATACATGCCGCCTTTAACATACCAAAGGCCGTATTCGAATTGAATATAAGGTAATAAATTTAATAAGGCTGGTGCATCATAAGGTGAGGAGCCCACATACTTAATAAAATAGTTTAAAACTTCGACTAATTTAGGGTTGCTGATAAAACGTCTAACACCTTGGTCCATGCAACGAAGTACATCGAATTCCATTAAACTATTAATAACGCCATAATGTTTCAGCAATTCAGTAAAGGTATCCAGGCCTTCTGCAAAATAACCTTGTTCACTGGTCTGACCTAATTTTTTTGCATAAGCCAAAAACTGTTCAAATTCTGCAACCGATCTTTCATCCAGTTTTCGCAGTTCATTTTGCATGCAATCAGGATCAGAACTTAAATCAAACACCGTTCCATCTTCAAAAAAATTACGCCAGTGGGGTTCTACCGTTTGAAATTCAACATAATCCTCAAGTTTTCTGCCCGCCTGCTCGAAAAGGTTTCTAAAAATATGTGGCATAGTTAAGATGGAAGGCCCCAAATCAAAAATAAAGCCTTGTTTTTCCATCACATTCAGTTTGCCACCTATTTTGTCATTTTTATCTAATAAACTGACCTCAAAACCTTCCGTTGCCAACGATATGGCTGCTGATAAACCACCTAACCCTGCCCCGATGACGACAATTTTTTGCTGTCTTTTTTCGCTATTGCTCATATTAATTCAGTTTTCTGAGGATGATAATTATAAAGTTTTGCCAATGCTGGGTTAGATGAAGGGCTGAATACTTCTGATAATATCTTAATGCAGGCCAGTTTCGTTTTAATCGATACCATAGATTGTCACTGGAAAAAAGAGTATCAAGGTAGGCTCGCATCGCTTGATAACTGTTATTTGAATAGGGGAACCAGTTAGGTTCTTGAACATATCGACTCTGGCTTATCAAACCCGAAACGGTGTAGCAAAAACTGCGCAGACCTTCAGCACCATGATAGCGCCCAAAGCCGCTGTTTTTTACCCCGCCAAACGGTAATCTGGGATGGCCTGTATTTTTAATTACATCGTTAATAGCCCAATTCCCCACCTCAAGTTGATTGGCAACATGCTCTGCTCTGCTGGTGTTTTGACTCCAGATGCTGGCACTCAAACCGAATTCACTCTTATTAATGCGCTCAATGACATCTGTTTCGTCATCAAATGGTATTACAACCAATAACGGTCCAAATGTTTCTTCCTGCAGTATCCGCATATCATCAGTTATATTCCATAAAATAACCGGCGTCACATACGATCCATTAATACTGAGTGGTCCTGAAGCCTTTGCGCCTTTAGCAATAGCATCCTGATAATGCGATTGTATTAAAGCTAACTGGGCTTTTGAACTGATCACTCCCAAATCGCCCTTATCACCATGCCCGACTTTAAGCTTATTGGCTGCTTGGCAAAGCTGATCGACAAAGCTATTAAAAATAGTTTGTTCAACGTAAAGTTGTTCAACTGAAACACAAACTTGGCCGCTATTTGAAAAAGCACCATACATAACTGCATTGACTGCCCTTTGTTTATGGGCATCAGCGAACACCAGCATGGTATCTTTACCGCCCAATTCAAGAATCACAGGAACGGGGTGTTGAGCAGCCGAAGCCATCACACGACAACCTGTTGCATGCCCTCCCGTAAAAAAAATCAAGTCTGGCCTTTGATCTATTAAATAAGCCCCCGTTTCCGAACCTCCAACTACCCAATGCACCAGTCCATCAGGTAAATCAAGTTCTGCAATTAATTGCATAATTAATTCACCGATAGGCAAACTTAATTCAGAGACTTTAAAAATAATTGCATTGCCGGCAATTAAGGCAGAAAGTAAAGGATAAAGCGTGAGCTGAAAAGGAAAATTCCAGGGTGAAATAACAGCCACAACGCCAAAAGGTTGATATTGATAATGTGCTTTGGCATTTGGAAAAGCCATTGGCGATGTGCTAACTGACTGCTTCGCTAAAATTTTAGTTGCATTGTTCTCATAAAAACTTAGCATTTCCAGCAACGGATAAATTTCACCAATGACCACTTCGGTTTTAACTTTACCCGTAACAGCAACAATCTGATCGGTTATAGAGTCACAGTCTGTGACTAACTTTTGCTTTAAAATCGATATACAGGCAAGCCGTTGTTTGACTGTTTTATCAGCCCATAATTGAGCCGCATCACGCGCTAAATGGATTGACTCAGTGATCTCATCTGAACTACTGACAAGGTAAGATTTTAGCAATTTTCCGTCAATGGGACTGAATACATCGATAGTATTCATGGCGTTATTTATCCATCCATTGACTGTTTTTTAAAGTTAATCCATGATCACCATATTTACGACAAATCATTTCAGCAGAAATATGAGCTGATTGATAAATGGTTGGCAGTCCACTGCCCGGATGAGTTCCGCCGCCGACTAAGTAACATTGTTCCAGTTCGTTAAATTTATTATGCGGGCGCCAATACAGCATTTGGCTGAATTTATGGGATAAGTTAAAGGTAGCTCCCAAAAATACATTTTCATCGGTTTGCCAATTTTCGGGGGTAATACATTTTTCATATTCTATGTGTTCTCGAACATCATTTAATCCGAGTCTATCTGATAAAGCATCTAATACGGCTTCACGTAAACTAGCATGCTCATTGTGCCAGTCTAGTTTACTTTTATTATTAGGTGCTGGAACTAATATGTATAACGTTGATTTCCCTGCAGCGGCGAGGGTATCATCACTGACACAAGCATTTTGCACATAAAATGAAAATTCATCAGACAAGACTTTATTATTAAAAATATTATTGATGTTTTCTTTATAAGCTTTAGCAAAAACAATGCTGTGATGATGCAAATCGTAAACTTTATCCAATCCTAAATAAAGCATAAAGGTCGAACAGGAAAACTCTTTTTTATTGATGTTTTCAGCGCTGTATTTTTTTAATATACCGGGCTCAACCAGCTCAGTCATGGCATAGCCAAAATCTGCATTAACAATGACTTCATCGGCATTGATCAGTGAACCATCCTCCAGCTTAATTCCTGTAACTTTTTTATTATCAATGACTAACGATTTGACGGTGGTATTGCTATAAATAGAGCCACCCTGCTGTTCTATGACTTTAGCCATGGATGCCGAAATTTGATTAAGCCCCCCTTTTACATGATAAATACCGTAACGATGTTCCAAATAGGACAACATAGTAAATAACGCGGGACATTCCCAAGGTGACATACCCAAATATTTAGACTGAAAAGAAAAAATTAGTCGCATTTTATGTTCTTTAAAATATTTCCCAAGATTAGAAAATACGCTGTGATTGATTGCCAGATAAGGGATCGCTTTAATTAAATCCCAGGAAAAAAAAGATTTAATACCGGAATAATCGCGAGTAATGCAAGGATAAAGCTTTCTAAATCGCTTACTTTCTTTTTCTAAAAATTGATCATATCCGCCGATATTGTCAGGAAAAGCCTTGGTTAATTCCTCCCTCATTTTTTCAGGGTTAGAGTTTATCGTGACCGTTTTGTCATCAAACACTAATTGATACATCGATTCTAAGGCAATGAAATCCATATA
>SPJS01000137.1 GCA_006844705.1 Methylococcaceae bacterium
TCAAACAACACACAAAACATATCCACCAGTTCTGCAATATCTTTGCTCAACGCATGATTCTGATTTCCACACCCCAGCAATTCATTGATTGCAGCTTCAGCATTTTGCGGGGAAACAGTCATGGCTGCCCGATATTCGCGCCCGGATTTCATTAAAACTTCAAGATTTCGTTGTACGGCAATAGAGAGATCTCGCCGCCAGATACTAATATTTTTTTCCTGGTAAATAGTGGCAAGATCACTTGACTGTTCGCTCTCTATTGCATGGTGATAAGTTACGATTTCAGGTGAATTCAGGTTGTTTGCAAGCAAAGTATTCTCTCAGGTGACAAGGTTGGCGGATGCCTTCAGCATTCCAAACACAATAGATATGTTACAACATATCTATTGTGTTTGGAACACCAAAAACTCAGAAGGAACCAATTCCTAATAAATACTTATCGTTTCGGAAGTTGATGAGCAGACGATTCACTCCAGCCTATCGCGCGCAAGTTACGCAAGTTTCAACACCCTTGCGGGCGTCATCTCAACCTAGTGCCTGGGGGACTGTCGGATTGTGGATAATTCTACTGCGGGGACGGGGCTAAGAGACACTTGTAAAAATAATGGAGGTTAATGTTTGCCAGCAATAGTTTTTGCTGCATGTCTCGATCAAACCACACCCTGAACATAAGTGATGAATATGGGATGTCCCTAACAATCACCCTTCTTGCTTACGGCTTTGCCATTTTTTTCGCAATACCAGGGTAATTACCGGGCCAGATAATGCA
>SPJS01000136.1 GCA_006844705.1 Methylococcaceae bacterium
CCGTTTAGGTAAAATTTTGCTGTATAACTGGGTGCCGCAACCGGCTTGTTGGGCGCAGTGCTGACAGGCGCTACTCTGCATGCTTTGAATAAACACTCGCCCACCTTCAATGCGGGTTATCTTCGCCTGTTCTTCTATCATGCCTGAATGTTACAGATTAATCTGTAACAGCCCGTTACCGGCGCCACTGGCGGCTTGTTGCTCCTGCCATTGGGCTGGGGTAAACAGCTTCAGCGTTACGGCATGCAAGCGTCCCGTTCCCAGCGGTTCGGTCAGTGTTGCCATCACGCCTTGTTGTTGCTGGATCATGCTCTGGCTTTCAAAGGTCTGGCTGATGACGGTAATCAGCAGGTCACAGCCTTCGCCTTCAATATAAATCAGGGCGTCGTCATAGTCTTTTGTGATCAATGCCTTAACTTCATCATGGCTGACGACCGCACCAGGCGTTTCTTCCTTTGCCGCGGGAGCCGCTTTTTGTAACGTAGTGACCAGACTGCCGTCAGCGGCCATCGCTTCAATAATATCGCAACCGCCAACCAGTTCGCCGTTTACGAATAATTGCGGAAAGGTTGGCCATTTGGAAATTTTAGGCAAACGTTCTCGAATGAAGGGTGAGCCAAGTACATTGACATAGGTGTACGTGATGCTGGTTTGCTTGAGTGCGGCAACGGCTTTTGCGGAAAATCCGCATTCAGGCGCGTCTGGTACGCCTTTCATGTACAGGATAATAGGGTTGTCCTGAAGTTGTTTCAGTATGCGTTGTTCTG
>SPJS01000272.1 GCA_006844705.1 Methylococcaceae bacterium
CATGACATCGCTTCGCAAGACCTTCCACATCAATCCAATTTATTTGATGAAGGCTTGCTTCAATGATTCCCTTACCTAAACATCAGCGAGAATTTCATCTGACAAGGGAAAACGATGAGGAGGAGAGTCTGCCCGTAGAGTGCGGTGACGAAGGCATCGCGCAGAATGGCTGATAGCTGCGCATCACGGTGTTCAGTTCAGCGCACCAAGGAGGCTGTCGGATGATGGATGATGCTACTACTGCGGCGATGTCCCACTCACCTCGCGACGAACCC
This sequence comes from Methylococcaceae bacterium, assembly GCA_006844705.1. GTDB lineage: Bacteria > Pseudomonadota > Gammaproteobacteria > Methylococcales > Methylomonadaceae > Methylomarinum. Next base: position 276 of record SPJS01000272.1, read on the forward strand.
CAAAACCCGCAGCCTCCTAGGGGATCAGCGTTTTAGTTTTTCCTTCAACATTTTATTCACTTCACCCGGATTGGCTTTACCCTGGGTTTCTTTCATCACCTGGCCGACGAAGAAGCCGAAGACTTTGTCTTTGCCGCCAAGGTATTGTTCCACCTGTGCAGGGTTATTGGTGATGATGCTGTCGATGATTGTTTCAATCGCGCCGCTGTCAGTGATTTGTTTGAGGCCTTTGGCATCGATGATGTCATCGGCACTGGCCTCGCTGTTCCACAATTCATCAAACACCTGTTTGGCGATTTTGCCGGAGATGGTGTTATCGCTGATGCGTTTAAGCAACCCGGACAGGCGCTCGGCACTGAGCGGGCTCTGCTCAATATCGAGTCCCGCTTTGTTGAGTGCGCCGAGTAAATCACCGCTGACCCAGTTGCTACATAACCTGGCTTCACTGCCGGATTGTTCGACAACGGCTTCGAAGTAATCTGCCAATG
>SPJS01000271.1 GCA_006844705.1 Methylococcaceae bacterium
TTGATAAAGCATCAAACAAGGCTGCCATTCATATGGTGAGTGCTTGGGCACAACAGAATAGCTTGGTTTTAGGCCAGGTTAAAGTGGACGAAAAATCGAATGAAATTACAGCTATTCCCAAGCTATTATCTCGTTTAGATATTGCTGGAGCAGTTATTACAATGGATGCCATGGGCTGCCAAAAAAAGATTGCCCAACTCATTGTAGAAAAGAACGCTGATTATATTCTCAGTTTGAAAGGAAATCAGGGGAGCTTACACGATGATGTCAGAACTTATTTTGAATCGTCTTTGTCGCCTGAAGCAGCCATAATTACTTTTGATGGTGGTCATGGGCGAATAGAAACGCGTTCTGTTCGTATAACCGATGAAATTGAATGGCTAAAAGAAAATCATTCATGGCGTGGATTAAAAAGTATCATAGCCGTCACGGCAAAAAGAGAAACAAAAGATAAAACCACGGAAGAAACGCGTTATTTTATAAGCAGCCTCAGTGCGGCCAACCCCAAACAATTAGAACATGCCATTCGTGCACACTGGGCTGTTGAGAATAATTTACACTGGGTTCTTGATATGGCTTTTGATGAAGATAGTAACCGAACACGCCAAGGCTACAGTGCATCAAACCTTGCTGTCATCAGGCATATTGCACTAAACCTAATAAAAAATGAAAAATCGTCAAAGGTGGGTGTAAAAACTAAACGATTAAAAGCAGGCTGGAGCGATGATTATCTGCTCAAAATCATTGGTGGAATTTAAG
>SPJS01000139.1 GCA_006844705.1 Methylococcaceae bacterium
GTCAGCCATCAATGCGATAAGCAGGTTTTTATCCAAACCTAAGGCTCTTACGACTGCGTTTAGCTGGGCATTTTCAGCGTTATCTTTGTAGTCATTGATGTAGTCCCTAAAAGTGTGACCTTCAATTAATTGTGCATCGCCGCGCTGCAAGTCATGCAAGAAGAGTTTTGCGTACTTTTGCTCGGATTGAGTGAGCGTTGAAAATGACTTATGCAGTTCGTTTAAGGTTATCTCTACACTTTCTTGATCCTGATTTAGCTCTTTCAAATATTTTTCAAAGCGGCTGTTCATGTAATCAGAATCTATTTTACCGGTGTCAATTTCAGTAAGATGACCGCTAATATCAAAAGGTACATCACCTCCTGCGCCACCTCCTCCACCGCTTCCTGCAAGCTCCTTGTAACGTAGGACTAAGCTCAAATAGGCTTGCTCGTCTACCGCCAACGTTACTTCACGTTCATCATCTTGACCAAATGAATAAGTCAGCTCATTCCAATGAAAGCCTTGTACCTTGGCGGCCTCCAAGTGTTGATTAAAAGTCTTGAATAAATCGGCAAATTTCGCGCAAGCTTCAGAGTCTTCTGGCAACTTTTCAAAATTCGAAACGCCCGCATTGGTAAACAATTCGGTGATTTCAACCACCAGCTCATTCATAGCTTCGAGATTGTTTTCCAGACGGTCTACAAACAAACCTATGGGTCTATCACCTGAATACAGTTTTACTGCGGCCTCAATATGCCTTCCATCGTGTGTGGAT
>SPJS01000134.1 GCA_006844705.1 Methylococcaceae bacterium
TGCGGAATAATCCAGTGCAGACTGGGCGGCATGAATGCCAAATATTTTATTTTCTGTCATTTATGTTTTTTACGGGTACTGCTTTTTTTGGGCTTGCCATTCTGTTGCTTTTTTTCGGGTTTGTTTCTGCCCGATTTTCCAGATGGGGATGTTTTTTTTGAAGGTTTGGGGCCTTTGCGCGGCGGCGTTTTGTCTTTTTTTAAAGAAGTTCGTTTTTGGGGTTTGCTATTAATGAGTTCGAAGTCAATTTTTCGATCATCCAGATTAACTTGCACGACGCGCACCTTGACCTTATCGCCCAATCGGTAGCGAATGCTGGTGCGTTCGCCAATCAATTGATGACTGGTGGCATCAAAATGAAAGTAATCATCCGGCAGGTTGGAGATATGAACCAGCCCTTCGACATAAATTTTCTGTAACTCGACAAACAGACCAAACCCGGTGACAGCAGAAATCAAGCCACTAAATTCTTCACCGACCTTGTCGGTCATGTATTCGCATTTAAGCCAACTGACCACATCGCGCGTGGCATCATCGGCACGACGTTCATTAGCAGAACATTGTTCGCCCATGACCAACATGTCCGGCAGCCCATAAGCGAAGGCTTCAGGTGGTTTTTTCTGCAGACAGTGGCGAATGGCGCGATGCACGAGTAAATCTGGATAGCGGCGAATGGGAGAGGTAAAATGCGCATAGGCGTCTAGCGCCAGCCCGAAATGACCTTTTTTCTCAGGGCTGTAGACCGCTTGTGAC
>SPJS01000133.1 GCA_006844705.1 Methylococcaceae bacterium
CTGCCAGTTCAGCTGGGCTTCGGCAGTAGCTGCGTTAAATTCGCCTTGCAAGTTGTCAGGGGCATCCGGGGCCGTTGGCATAAACGCTGGAACCGAATCGGTGTTGCTATTAGCGATATAATTCAAATGAAAATAAATTGGTACCGCTTCGCCAATTGAGCTTAGGTTGGCGATCAGGCGCAAGGCTTCAATGCCCCCTGCCATATCGAATGTTTTCGCGTCAATCAATACCGGATTAAGAGTGGAAACCGTCAGTGCTGTCGCTGATTTTTTACTGATAAAGACTTCAGCGGAAACTGTTTGTCTGATGCCGTGTAAACTGAGTTCGCCGGACAAGGTGTCGGTTTTGTAGTCACCCGCCTGCATTTCTGATAAGGCACTGATGTCTAAATGAGCCTGAAAATAAGCCGTGGGTAATAATTCTGTCTCAAATAACAACGATAACAAGCGGCTGTCACGCAATTCGACACCGGTAGAGACATCGTTTAAATCCAGCGCAAAGATCACCGTACCATCGTCGGCAATGGTGCTGCTTAAAGCCGAACCTCCGCTGCTATCTTCAAAGGTGGCGATTTCAGCGGTATGATCTTTTTTCATGGAGACATACTGGACAGAAGACGTCGCGCCATCCAGTTGCCAGATCACGTCTGCGTTGCTGGATACCGTGTTTTCACAAATATCACCGTTGACGATAATGTTTGGATCAGCCGCCTGACCGGATTTATTGGCGATAAAGCCGAAGGTATAACGGCT
>SPJS01000246.1 GCA_006844705.1 Methylococcaceae bacterium
TCATTGTCACTACTAACACGGTCAGCACGACAAATGGTCAAGCTCTATCGAACACGCATGCAAATTGAAGAAGGCTTTCGTGATTGTAAAGCCACGCACTATGGCCTGGGTCTGTCTCAACATCGCAGCATGAAGGAAAATCGACGCGCTATTTTGTGCTTGTTGGCAGCACTGGCTACCTTCCTGCTCTGGTGTATCGGGACGGCGGGGAGAAAAACAGCGATGGCTAAGCATGTCCGAGTGAACTCTTCCAGCAAACGCGAACCTTATTCTGTTATTTACCTCGCACGCTTATTAATTCCATTGAAAAATTTTCACTTGACTGAAAAGGCGATTACACTGGCTCTTAATGAGATAAAACCCTATATGGAAACGGTACTAGTTTGACTGAACTGCTTCATCTTTGTGGGGATAGCTCAGGGTCTGTCCCCTATTTTTGTCCCCTATTTTTGTCCCCTATTTTTGTCCCCTATTTTTGTCCCCTATTTTTGTCCCCTATTTTTGCCCTATTTTTGTCCCTATTTTCCGTGTGTCCCCTATTTTCCGTGTTGTCCGACGGCCAGGCTGCTGTAGCGAAAAGCGGAAAAGGGGGAGGTTTAGGCTGACCCCATAATTTTTTGATTTTGTTCGAAAAGGGCAATTAATATTAGTAAGTAGTAAAAATGTAATATTATATCGGTATTGTTAAAAGCATATAAACCACATGGTTTTTTGTGCGAATCTAATTTACCGAGAATATTAATGAAAGAAACATTTTTTGCTACCTTCGTGTTTTTCGTCATTTTTTTCAGCGAAACATTAACGGCAGAAGACACCATGTTTAGGTCTGCACGCTTTTCTGGTTCAGGTAATTGCAGCCTTTGTCATGATAACCTGACGGACAGCACAGGAGATGATGTATCCATTGTTCGCGACTGGGGCGCCTCTATGATGGCTAATTCTGCCAAAGATCCTTTTTGGAAGGCCAAACTAGCCAGTGAATTATCGAGAAATCAACACCTGGCACCAGTCATAAACGATAAATGTACGCAATGTCATGCTCCAATGGCAAATTATGAAATTACTGAAGTTCAGGGCAAGGATATAGAGGTACTTGGTGCTCAAGGAATTCTAAATAAACAACATGAATTGCATGATGTTGCACTTAATGGAGTCAGCTGTACTTTATGTCACCAGATTGCAAACGATACGGCATTGGGTAGTGAAGAAGGTTTTTCGGGTCACTATAAAATCAATGACAAAAGGTTGATTTATGGTCAATACGCTGACGTTTTCACACCCCCTATGCAAAATAACGTAGGTTATACACCGGTGTTTAGCGCTCATATTTCTGGATCAGAAGTCTGTGCTACCTGTCACGAACTTTCGACACCCTATGTGGATGCCGAGGGTAACATTTTGACGACGACCCCAGATACTGAGTTTCCTGAACAGACACCCTATACAGAATGGCAGCATTCTAATTTTTCGGATACAGGCAGTACTCCCCAAACTTGTCAACAATGCCACATGCCGCAAACGCGTTCTATTGTGTCAAATCGTCCAAATTGGCTGCTGGCCAAAAACGGGTTTGCAAAACATCATTTGGTAGGTGCAAATACATTTATGTTGACCATGTTACGTGACAATGCAGCTGCCTTGGATGTAAATCCTGGAGGACTTGATTTAAGCATCTCTCGGGCACGGGAGATGTTGAAAAGTTCAGTATCTATGGAAATAGTTTCTGCAAAAATTGAAGAGAGCATGTTGGATGCCGTCATAAAGTTAAAAAATAACTCTGGTCATAAAACACCGACATCTTATCCTTCACGTAGAATGTGGCTTCACTTTAAAGTCACGGATAGCCTGGGGAAAATAGTTTTTGAATCAGGTCGGATAAACCAGGATGGTTCTATTGCTGGCGTTGACAATGATGTTGATCAATCAATTTTTGAACCCCATTATCAGCTGATTACGAAGCAGGAACAGGTCCAGGTTTACGAGGCAATCATGGGTAATACAGATGATGAAGTGACTTATACTTTATTACGTGCTGCTAAGTATTTAAAAGATAATCGTCTGACACCATCTGGCTTTGATAAGACGAATGTACCATCCAAGATTGGTGTTTATGGAAAAGCCATTGACGATGCGGGTTTTAATGATGGAGTCGATGAGATTAGATATCGCTTCCCAGTGACTTCAACTGATCCTCTAACCATTACGGTGGCACTGAATTACCAGACAGTTTTATTCGGATTTATTCAAGATTTATTTTCGCAAAGTTCTCTCCCAGAGGTTGAAACATTCAAGCAGATGTATGATGCACAATCTCTCAAACATGAAGAGATTGGAAGCATTCAAATAATTGTAGAAGGACTTGATAAGCAACAGATTCCAATTCCAATAGTGAGTTTAATCATGATGGTTTTATCAATTATTGGAGTGTATCTGGCTCAGACAAGAAGATGATGGATAGGAATTATCACGCACCTTTTTCGGTTACAAGAAGGGTTAGATGAAGAAAACCTAGCTGGGAAATGGAAATTAGAACGGAGACAGGCGACGATGTAGCCTATTTAAGGCATAACCTGCCCCCAATTATTACAAGAATAACGTAAATTTTTGACGAATACCTGTATAAGGATTAAATTGGTCTCAACGCTGTCAAACCTACGACAACAATAATATTCCCTGAATCCGACAGGAGACAGACATCGTTAGCATCATCGTTCAAACATCAGGCGGACTCGGTATTTTTCTGCTCGGCATGCTGATCATGACCGAAGGGCTACGGGCTGTGGCAGGTCGTTCTTTACGTGCAGCTCTGATGCACTACACTCGAACACCTTATTCCGGTGCAGCAATGGGCGCTGTCAGCACAGCCATTCTGCAATCCTCCAGCGCCACATCCGTCGCAGTCATTAGCTTTGTTGGTGCCGAGCTGATGACTTTCTCAAATGCTCTTGGCGTGCTATTTGGTGCCAATATCGGTACCACCATTACCGGCTGGCTGGTAGCTCTGCTTGGCTTTAAACTCAAACTGTCAACGCTGGTATTACCGTTTATTTTTCTGGGTGCGATTTTACGCTTATTCTCGCAGAGCAAACTGGCCAATGCCGGGTATGCGCTGGCTGGATTCGGCTTAATCTTCGTCGGTATCACCACCATGCAGGAAGGCATGAGCGACCTGCAGACATTTTTTTCATTCAAGGATATTTCTGAGTCAGCCTTTTCCGGTCGTTTTTTTCTGGTATTGATCGGCATTGTTTTCACCATCATCACCCAGTCATCCAGCGCGGGTGTCGCCGCTTCCTTATCTGCATTACATTCCGACTTGATCAACTTTGATCAAGCCGCGGCACTGGTCATTGGCATGGATATAGGTACCACCGTCACAGCAATGATGGCAACCATTGGCGCCTCCACTGATGCGCGTCGAACCGGCTTTTCCCATGTCATCTATAATCTGCTCACCGGATGCATGGCACTGCTATTATTAACCCCGTTTATTTATGCTCTGCAATACATCCACCCACAATTAATTAGCCAGCATGCAGAAATCGCATTGGTGTTGTTCCATAGCTCGTTTAATTTTATCGGGGTGCTGCTCATTCTGCCGTTCACTTCGCAATTTGCCCGACTCATTGAACGACTTGTGCCAGATAAACAAAATGTAACTCCCACTCTGCTGGATACCAAACTTCTCAATCGCCCGTCAAAAGCCATCCGCACTGTACAACCGGTGATTCAACAGCAACTGATTTATTTGCTGAAACACGTTAACTGGTTATTGAGAAAAACAAATGACAATAGCTCGATAGACCTTGAACAAACCCAACACACACTGGACGGTTGTCACCGTTATCTTGATAATATTCACTTGGAATCCACAGATAAAACCAACTGGCCGCCGTTAATTTCTCTGATTCACACAATGGATCATTTACAACGCCTGCATGAACGCTGTGAAGAAGAGGAATACCCAAAAATCGAACTGGCTCAGTCCAGTCAATTACAATCTATCCGCAAAACCCTGGTTGACTGCATTCCAGAAATTATCGACCATATTCAACAGCAAAAGTGGTTGAAAGCCTATAAGACAGCCAATCATGCCCGCTCCCTGATTCACAAACAGGAAAAATCTCATCGCGAGCACATCATCCAGGAGATTGGTGTGGGCAAACTGGATGTCAATCAGGGCAGCGACCTGCTCGCCAGCCTGCGTTGGCTCAAACGCATCAGCGTCCATATTGCCCGCATCTGTCGCCATCTGCAGCAGGCCACCCTATTTTCCAGTCGTTAATCAACTACCGAGCAAGTCTTTCAACGACAGTCTTCTTCGAGGAAACCCTGCTATCAACATGATCTTTTTAGAAGGAAGCCGGGGTATGGGTTCGTCGCAAGGTGAGTGGAATCATCAATAATCCGACAGTCTCCTAAACTTATTGCTTCTTCAAAGCTTCTTTTTTCATCTCTTTTTCAATCATCCGTTCTTTAAGAGCTGATCCTCCCGAATAAACGAAGACCCCCAAAGCATGAAAAATAACAGCAATGCCCCACCCAATGAGTGGCCAAATAAACCAGAAATATTGGGGAGATGAATTCAGATTAATGGCTATCAGCATCACATTCACAGCAGTGTAGACTGCCAGATGAATGAAGAACCCAATCTTTGCTTCTACCTTTTCTTTAGCTCTTTGATATGCCTCTTGATTTTGCATCATGTTTTCTCCATGGATCAATAGTTCAACAACATAACATTCAAACTCACTGGTTTTTGCGTAGCCAGAGCAAGATGGATTATTCGATCATTTGAGAAAAATAGCCAGGCTATATTCAACAATATTCAGGAAACCTGGCCTATCACTCTTGCCCTCGCTACGATCGCTATTCTCGGACAGCATTCAAGCTCTGCTAATTTTCTATTTATGCACATTACTTCATCCGTTGCTCAGCATCTTTTCCAACGCCTCGGCGTAGGCTTGCAGTACTTTGATCCGCGCATAGTATTTGTTATTGCCTTCCAGTAGTGTCCACGGGGTTTTCTGGGTGCTGGTGCGGATGATCATTTCATTCACCGCAATTTTATACTCGTCCCATTTCTCGCGATTGCGGTAGTCTTCTTCGGTAATCTTGTGTTTTTTGTAACTGATCTGCTCACGTTCTTTAAAGCGTTTAAGCTGTTCATCTTTATCGATATGCAGCCAGAATTTCATTAGTAAAATGCCATGCTCGGCCAGTGCCTGTTCAAAATCGACGATTTCTGCATACGCCCGTTGCCATTCTAACGCACTGGCAAAGCCTTCTACCCGCTCTACCAGCACCCGACCATACCAGCTGCGGTCGTAGATTGTCACTTGACCGGCACGCGGAATATGCCGCCAGAAGCGCCATAAATAATGATGCGCACACTCTTCATCTGTCGGCGCTGCTATCGGGATAACCTGATATTGGCGCGCGTCCATCGCATGCGTTAGACGCCGTATTACGCCGCCTTTACCTGCCGCGTCCCAGCCTTCAAACAGCAACAGGCTGGATTTTTTTTGTTGGTAGGCTTGGCGTGCCAGGCGGCTGATTTTGCCCTGCCATTTGTCCAGCTGTTTTTGATAATCTTTCTTGTCCAGTTGCCGTGTTAAATCCATCGCATCCAGTAATGACTGTTGCTGCACATGCTTTATGACGGGAGTAGTGGCAGGGCTTGCCATGTGTTGTTGATGCTTTCTATGCTGAAAATGGTGTTGCAGGCGATTCAAAATATGTTGTCCGACGGCCAGGCTGCTGTAGCGAATATCGCTGCCATCAATAATCAGCCACGGTGCATGGGGGGTACTGGTTTCTGTCAGCGCCTGTTCCGCCACGCGCATAAAATCATCATAAAGTTTCAAATGACGGCGATCTTTATCCGTCACCCGCCATTGCGTGTCAGGATCTTTCTGTAATTGCTTAAGACGTTTTTTCTGCTCGTCTTTTTTTAGATGTAACCAGCATTTGATAATCAAACCGCCGTCATCACTGAGTAGCTTTTCCAATTGCTGAATATGCCGTAAGCGTTGATGAAACTGATGTTCATTTATTTTTTTATGCACACGCTCTGCCAGTGGTTCGCTATACCAGGAACCAACATACAGACAAATCCCACCCTGGGCTGGCAAGGTGCGCCAATAACGCCAAAAACGGGGGCGCTCGCGTTCCTCATCACTGGCTTCAGAAAAAGCTGTCGTCTGCATGTAGCGGGTATCCAGCCATTCATTTAGCAGGTTGATGACATCCCCCTTGCCACTGCCGTCCACACCGGAAATAATGATGATCACCGGAAAATCTGCCTTCTGCAGTTGTTGCTGCGCAAGTAATAACTGAGTGCGCAGCGTGGAGACTTTCTCTTTATATTCCGACTTGCTAACGGTATGACCTAATTCTGCAACTTCAAACATGCTTCAACTATCTCCAGCTAATCCCTATATGGCAACTCTAACACAGCGTCTCTTTTAACCTGAATCTGCGATTTCAAAACCGACTCAGGTTTGATCTACAACATCACCCTGGGCGGCAAGAAACAGTTCTCGCTGTTGAGGTGTTGCCAAGGTTTCCACGTTGAACAATTCATAATGCTGTTGTACGGTGTCTTGCAGTTGCTGGATCAATTTGGAGTGCTCTGCAGGGGCGTCAAACTGTATTCCGGTTGTTGCTTCACTGATTTTCAACTGATTAATCATGGTAAAGTTATGTTCATCTTTCACCCAGGTCGGATCCAGGTAATACAACATACTCAACGCCACTAACGAGGGTTCCGAAAAGGTTTCCGCTGCTGTAACCGGCATATCTTTGTTACGCCATGTTTGCCAGCTTGTGTGTGGTGCTTCATTTTCCCGATAACGCATGGCCAGATAGCGCAGATGATTTATAAAACGCTTGATCTTGCGTGGGCTTTGCTGGCGCAGCATTAAGTAAGGTTGCCATAAACGCATGGCCTTTCGGAAGGAGTGTGAGTCTTCCACTATCCGCTCGGATTTTCTAAAAAACAAGCTTAGCGCCGCACCCAACACGACCATTAACAAACCCACTGGAATATAGCGATGCCAGGTAGTTGGGCTTACCTGGCCGGGTTCAAATTCGGTGTCTACGCCCGGCTCAGGTACTCCTGGAGAAGGATCAGGAGGATCTTTATTGTAGTCGTGATCACCTTTTTTAGGCGCAACCGGCTTATCTTTCTCTGCGGCTTCTTTCAAGTACAATTTCAACTTGCCATCGGCAAAATTCTCTATCAGTACGCCTTCTTTCAGAACATCATGCTCTGCTTTCAACTGCCACTGCAATTCTGGCGTGTCTTGTTTTGTCGGCCGTTCAAACGTGGCGATTAACGGCTCACCCTGTTCATTTTTAAGCCATTGCAAATCGTGCGCCGCCCATTGTCCGATAAGTTGTTTAGGCGTGCTTGGTGTAGAAAAATTGAAGACATCGGTTTGTCCAACGCCTGCGCCAATCGCCACCACGAGGCTCACGGCCAAAAGAACCCGGTTTTGCTGTACACGTTGCAACGCTTTTCGTGTCCACTGATCAAATGCACTGAGTTCCACCTGTTTAAACTCGGGCACAGTTAATAATTGCGCCTTTTCCTCATCCAGTTTCGGTACCGGCACTTCGATATTGATCATTTTTTCCAGATACTGGCTGGCGAACTGGCGACGATGTTCCACCCGTTCATCTTGCACGCCGTTGTTCAATTCCACATAACTTTCTTCCGCCAGCTCTTTAAAGCCAAGACCGACACAGATTTTTACCCATTCCGGCGCCATACCGAGGATGATGTAACAATCACCGGAACTGACCAGAAAATTGATCGCCTCTAGTACTTCCAGCACATTTTCCTTACCGCAGCGATCCAGGTCGTCGATAAAAATAATCATACGGCCCAGATCCAGGCTTTGGGTGACATTGCCAAACTCCTGCGCAAACTGATACCGCGCCCCTGGATCAACCGCCGCAGATTTCTGGCCTTGCTTGCCGTTTACCGTCATTAACCTGAGTGGGTTTAAAGCAAACCCCTGCATGGATTTGGCCAAACCAAACATGATCGCTGTCGCGGTACCCAGTGATGTGACAATGCCTGTGACGATGTTGACGCGGGCGCTGAGCATATCCACCTGATGCTGCACCCAGGTTTGAATTTCATGTAATTGGCCGTTGCCAGATAACATCAGGGTCGCCAGCACGCTGATGATAAAAACACCACTCAACAGTGATAACCAATGCTTTTCACTGCGCAGTTTCAGCAATCGTAAACGAAAAATCAGCCCCACCGGACGCAGGCCTGAAAACTGCAAGCTGCCAGGAATGGCCTGGGTACGAATATTGGCAAATAATGAGGCAAGCAATTGCTCGCTTTTTTGATGGTGCCAGGCATTAAACCACACGGTAGAAAACCCTTTGTCATGCAAATCCTGATGCAACAGATTCATTAACGAGCTTTTGCCACTGCCCCATTCGCCGGTGACAGCAATGGTCAGAGGCGGTTCGGTACGTGGATTGCGAAGAAAACGCGATAAGCCCTGGGCAATATCATTAAATCCTAACGGGTCAGGATCTCCCGGCTGCAACGGACGGTCGGACGCCAGTAGATCGGTAATGGTTTCTTCTGTTTGCTGCTGGTGTTGTGGCGAACGGTAAGCACTCCAGCACAGCACAATCACAGCGATACAAAACAACGTGTACCAGCCCGCCGGATATTTTTTGTATTGCGGGGCATGCCAGGTTTTGCCGCCATCTGTTGTATGAATCAGGGTATATTGCTCGCCTACCGTGATGCCATGTTGACGATCCGCAAAACTTACTGAGTTGAGTGTTTTGTCGGTTTTAGGCGTTTGCACTTGCCAGTCAGAGCCTGCATTAGCCGTATGTAATACTGTTCTATCACTGCCGACCACCCAACCATATTGTTGATCAATAAAACTGACATCTGTATAAAGACCTCTTTTTTGAATGTCTTGTGCCTGCCAACTGTTTCCGCCATCAGTTGTTTTAATCAGCCTGTTTCCGTCCCCTGTTGCCCAGCCTGACTGGCTATCAATCATTTCAATTGAACGAAGCATGGTTGCAGAGCCTTTTACACCCGTTTCCCAGTTTACCCCGCCATCCAGTGTGCGAAACACACGGCCATTAGAATCAACTGTCCAGCCGTTGTCAGCCGTTATAAAATCCACCGCTGTTAATGCCGTTGATATTGTCTTGCCAGGCTTTTTTTGTCTCTGCCAATTGATACCGCCATTTGAGGTTTTTATCACGACACCCTGCATGCCAACTGCCCAGCCCTCGCGCGCATTAATAAAACTGATATCAAATAACGTTTCCTTGATTCCACTTTCTTGTTGTTGCCAGTCCTGCCCGCCATTTGTTGTATGTAAGACCGTCCCTTTGCCGCCCACTGCCCAGCCCTGTTGAGAATCAACAAACTGTATTGCACGAATGGATTCATTTACACCGCTGGCCTGCACCTCCCAACGTGTTCCACCATCGCGGGAATGCAGAATAGTGCCACGCGTTCCAGCAACCCAGGCGAGTTGCTTATTTATAAAATGTGCCGAGTACAACCATTGGTCATGCCCATGACTGAGTGATGTCCAGTTGAGCCCACCATCGTTTGTGTACAATATTGTCCCCGCATCCCCCACTATCCAGCCACGTTTGGCATCGTTGAAATGGATCGACTGTATACGAATATTAAAATTGGCTAGCGGACGTGCTTGCCAACTTTTACCACCATTTGTGGTTTTTAGGAGCGTATCGCCATTTGATGTTGCCCAGCCATATTGAGCATTAATAAAGATGATGGAATTTATCCAACGGTCTGTTCCACTATATTGTCGTTGCCAGCTTGCTCCACCATCAACGGTATGAAAAATGCCTCCTGGGCCAGCAGCCCAGCCTTGTTTTTTGTTGATAAAATCGACTGAATTAAACCCCCCATCTTTAGTACTGTATTGATCTTTCCAGCTTTCTCCGCCATTGCTAGTGTGTGATATTGTCCCATTAAAGCTCGTCACCCAGCCTTGCTGATGGTCGACGAAATCAACTGAGGACAATACTTCATTTTTCGAAAGGTTCTGCTTCTGCCAGGTTTTTCCACTGTCTTTTGTGCTCAGAATCGTCCCACGGCCTCCCACCACCCAGCCTTGTAGGTGATTTATAAATTTGACTGAGCGTAAGGGGGCATCTGCTGGGCTGTTTTGCCGCTGCCAATTAGCCCCACCATCGCTAGTATGTAAAATTGTTCCACGATCACCGACTGCCCAGCCATGCAGTGTGTCGACAAAATATATGTCATATAAAACAAGAGCGGCCAAAAACTTATTTTGCTTAGGCTCCTCGGCCTGCTGCTGTAAAGTGGTTTGAACAGACGCCTTTTGTTTCAGTTGAGTATTTTCTTGTTTACTCGAATCATTTTTTTTATCGAGCAGGTCCAGTTCGCTTGAGGGTATTTGGCGAATGGCTTTCTTATCGGCAGCAAGCCCCGGTTTAATCAACCAGTCAAGCGTACTTTGCGAATACTTGATGACTTCTGATTCGGCAGACAGTTTTGGGTATTGCTGTTGCCAACTGTATCCACCATCTTTACTGTGATAAATAAAGCCATCAAAACTCGTGACCCAAAGCAAATCACTGTTGGGTAAAACAAACACATCGCTTAAATTAGAGGATATTCTTGGTAAGCGCTGAAATGCATTTTGTTCAACCGGATAGACAAATGTATCAGTCAATGTTGAGGGGGTAAACACATCCAGTCTGGGCTTTTGGGTAAAAGCAAACCATGAACCGATGGAGAGCAACAGCAATGCCAGTAATAATAAAAAAGCCGAAGAATTGAAAACTGAAAGACCTTGTTGTTGCGGTAATTTAATTTTTTTTGTTGTTTTTTCCATCACATGCTCTCTATTGACGGACAGCCTCTTATGGATTATCAACTCGCTGATAAGGGGGCATCGCAAAAACTGTTAAATAACTTAAGGAACCTCTGATCAAGTCCAATTATTTTTAGCTTGCTAAAACTGTCGCTATTTTCCACGAAGATCGGCGCAATAGAATGACTATTACTGCTCTCTTCGCGAAAAATAGCGAAAGTTTTTTCTGCGCTAAATTCTAACCAACTTAATCAGAGGTTCCTTAAGGGAACTTAGCTGCCTTTTAGCACGGTTTTATCACTTATAAACAGCAAAACATATTAATTTTGCACGTTTTTTTGTTATCCTTGCGCTTTTATAATAAGAATGATTTTGGAGGACTCACGCAATGCTGGGCTTTTTAACAAGTGGCTTTACTTTAAATGCAGGCATCAAACTGGTTAACGAGGCCAGAGCTGCCGATGCCGGTGCGGCCGATGCACTGTATCAACAAGCGTACGATAAATTCGCATCCATCGCAGCAACCAACGGGAAATATGCGCAAGCGATTTATCACTGGGGATTTGGGCTACTGCACCAGGCAAACAATAAATCCGGTGATGACGCGGTCAGAATTCTGAACGAGGCGATTGATAAATTCACCGTCTGTCAGAATGTAAAACCTGATTACATGGGCGCCGCGGTAGACGGAGGCGTGGCTTATCTGAATATTGCGCGCATCAAAGTGCTTCCTCTGGATCACGAAGTGTATGCCAAAGCCAAAGAATCGTTTGAAAAAGCGGAAACCATTCAGGAAGGCTGTGCCAGCTATAACCTGGCCTGTATGTATGCAATGAATAACGAAGGCGATGCCGCTTTGCGGGCATTGGAAAAGGCACGCGATCTGGGCCTGATTCCTGATAAAAACATGGTACTGGCCGATGATGATTTAACCAATATTCGTAGCCAACCGTGGTTTGACCGTTTTATCGAGTCTTTAGATGTTGAGGAAGAAGAAGCGGCCAAGCCAGAACCCGCGCCTGCCAGAGAGACTACTGAAGCGCCAACTGAAGAGACAGTTGCTGAAACTGAAGAAGTGCCCGCTGCTGAAACCGCAGAGGCATCAGAAACAGCGGAAGCTGACTCAACTGACGAAGAAGAAAAGAAAGCCGAATAACCCATCCCCTTTGTTTACAGGGGTGAGCGTCTCTTACCCCTGATCCAGCTGTTGTGCCAACAGCGTAACCCAATGCATCACCGGCGTCGGGTTATCTTCTGCCAACTGCATCAAACAACCAATATTAGACGTCACGATCACATCGGGAATCGCGGCCTGAAGTTGGGCCTGTTTGCGTTGTTGCAGCTGTCTGGATAGCTCTGACTGCAATACACTGTATGTGCCTGCGGACCCGCAGCATAAATGGCTTTCCTTAACAATCACCCGGCTAAACCCCAGAGATTCTATCAGTGCTTCAACCCGACCCTGCTGTTTTTGTCCGTGTTGTAAGGTACAGGGTTCATGTACTGCAACCTTAAGCGTAGGCGGTGGAATGTCAGGCAGGGTTTGTTGCGACAAAAACGTGGCAATATCTACGCATTTTTCTGCAATACGCCTGGCTTTGTCTGCATATTTTGCATCGTCTGCCAGATACCCCGGGTATTCCTGCACCATCAGACCGCAGGCGCTGGCATTGCTAATGATGGCCTCTGCACCGTTTTCCAGCAACGGCCACCAGGCATCAATATTCTGCTTCATGCGTTTTAACGCGGCCTGTTCTGCGGTTAAATGCTGCTCCACGGCACCACAACAGGTTTCCCCGGTTGCGACAACCGCCTGCACACCCATTTCATCCAGCACGAACGCTGTATCCGCATAAATGCGGGCGTCCAAAGTATTTTGCACACAACCCTGCAATAAAATCACGTTTCGTGTGTGACTTGCTTGAGGCGTTGATCTGGCTGAATATACCGGTGTGATTTTGTTTCGATAAGGCTTGGGGACAGCCATTCTCAACTGGCGCAAAAAGGCGTAAGCCAAGGCAAAGCGCTTTCTATCAGGTAACAACCACAATAAACCCCGTCGCATCAAACGATCAAATAATGGCCGTTTAACCTGCTTTTCCACCCTGCGACGCCCTTCTTCCAATAATGCCGAATAATCGACGCCAGAAGGACAGGTCGTCTCACAATTGCGGCACGTCAAACAACGATCCAGATGCAGCAAAGTTTCATCCGTCGCCTGCTGTCCATCCAACACTTGCTTTATCTGATAAATCCGCCCACGCGGGCCATCCAGCTCATTGCCGAGAACCTGGTAGGTCGGGCAGGTTGCATTGCAAAAACCACAGTGAACGCAACGCCTGCTCAGTTGATTTAATTGTTGGGCATTGATTTCAGACTTTTTTAACTCGGGCTTTTCACTGCGACGCTTTAGTTGAGATAATAAACTTATATATTTCAATTGTTTAATTATATTTTACATGCATTTTATAAAAATCCTCGCGTCAAACCTTGGACACAATCGCTCAAGCCAAAGCCAGAAGGCGGTCTGAAAACAGGCTGATCTGCTGCGAGCAAATCTGATCGGCCAGATTCTCCGATCCTTATTGTTAAATAGCTCGGGTGGCGACGACTGCTATCATTTTTTATGGCTATTACCACATCACAGGTAAGGATTGATTGAAGTGGTTTCAATCTCATTATGCTTTTTTATGCAGAATACTTAAAGTTTACCCGTATAAACTCGCCCTGGGTTTAAAATGCCCTTGGGGTCAAATGCCTGCTTGATATTTTTTTGCAGCGTAACCATGCCCGGTTCTAGCGGTTGAAAGCAGTCGGTTTGGGCTTCTCCATGATTAAAACGCGTGGCATGCCCTTGGTGTTGTTGAGCATAACGGCGGATAGACTCGGCGGGTTCAACTGTTTTCAGCCAGCGCAAAGCACCATTCCATTCCATCAATAACGCATGTGGAAATTCAGCCAATGGTGTATTTTGAGGCAGGCTGATCCGCCATAAGTCACCGGGGTGCTGGTAAAACTCATGCGTGTGGTTTTTTAATTTCCCCCAGAAATCGCTTGTGATACTGACTGAACAATCATTCAACAAGGCGATCGCCTGATTTACCGACGTTTCAGGGCCGCCTGTTCTTAACAACAGCTTGCCATCTACCCAGGCGCTGGCAGTCAACTGTATTGGCAATCGAATTATCTGGCGTAATTGTGGTAATGCTTCTGCTGCTGTACAAGGCATTTCCAGCGTTTGTTCATTAACCAGCAGTGGACGGGTTTTGACCGACACTTCCAGTATGACCCCCAAGGTGCCCAGACTGCCCGCCATCAAACGCGATACATCAAACCCGGCAACATTCTTCATGACCTGCCCGCCAAAGCTCAGAACTTCCCCCTTCCCATTGATGATTTTCACGCCCAGCACAGCATCACGCAACGCGCCAGAGTAAATCCGCGCGGGACCGGATAATCCCGCAGCAACCACGCCACCTAAGGTCGCATGACCATTATAACCGGGGGGTTCAAAAGGCAATTGCTGATGATGCTCAGCCAATAGTGATTCAATGTCATGCAGCGATGTTCCGGCTCTGGCGGTCAGCACCAGCTCACTGGGGTCATAGCTAATAACCCCCTGATGCCCTGCCACGTTTAGTATTTCATTCGCCTCAACAGGACAACCATAAAATGCCTTGCTGTTACCGCCGATAATACGTAAGGCTTTTCCATCCGCATAGGCGGCTTCAATCTGTTGCTGGATATCCTGTTGTTTGTTATTCGAATTCATTGCAAAAGAGGTTGTAGCTTTATTCTTTGACGGTGGGTAATTTTGTATTGCCTTTCGTTCATTTTGGTCTCAAACATCCTATGTTGGCATCTCCAAACAGTCGTTTAAATGAGCATAGTAATGCATATACTCAGGTCATTTGCTAACAATTAATAATATCCAATTCAACTAACTAGGTGTATAGTAAAGAAAATTGATGGTCGGGCTGGCTTACAAAGAGCAGCTGAAATAGCGCACAGCTCGTAAAGACGATATCCAGACATTTTCTTTACCCCTCCCTTCATTGAATTTTTGTCGTTTGATACGCTTTTTTTGTAACCGACGACGTCCTCCCAATTGATTAGGCTTGTTGTGCAATGAGCTTGGTATACACAGGTTACAAACAGGAATTACGCATGAATAAACAGCTATTATCAAATAATTATTTATTCTGGCTGTGGTTTCTTTTGATACTTTCAAGCTGTATTGCCAATACAAGCTTTGCCGATATAAACCAGGACAAATTGCCTGATAACGCTCGCAAAAAAAGCTATGGGAGAGGATGGGTGTGTAACCCTGGATACCAACAAGTGGGCAAGACGTGTGAGGCTATTCGCGTACCTGAAAACGCATACTTAACACATTCATCTTATGGCGTTGGCTGGAAATGTCACTGGGGATACCGGCAGTTTGGTAATCGTTGTCGAGAGATTGTGATTCCTGCAAATGCTTATTTGGATATTAATGGCTATGACTGGAAATGTGACCGGGGTTATAAAGCGCACAATGACGGCTGTATGGCCATACAGATCCCGAAGAATGGTTATTTAGTTAACACCACCTATGGCAAAGGTTGGAAATGCGAACGCGGTTATGTAGAAAAAAAGAATGCCTGTGCCCCTTTAGCAGTTCCCTCTAACGCCCACATAAATTATTCCGGAGACGCTTGGGACTGTAACCCGCCTTATACCAGGCGCCAGGGAGAATGCATGCTTACGCCTAAATAGTGAAAAACTAATGTTCTGTAGCGCTTTCATTTGCAGGCATTCAAAAATTAATACGTCTAATGTAACCCTGGCAAAAATGGAGACGATGCACATGCAAAAAAATGCATCAGTACTTATATATCGAATAAATTGAGAACATGACTATGCCTACTTCAGATAAAACATTGATCGTCTTTCCCATGCTTGAGAGCTGGAACAGCACCACTAAAATGGCAACCATTGCTGCATCAGTCGACAAAAAACGTGTGCTGTGCCGTATCTCTCTGGATATCTTAATGGATAACTTCGGTGCCACAGAGGAAGTACCCATGCGTTCAGTGGCTGAATACAGGCACAATATACAAGACGTTGCCAAGCAACTGATTGAGAGTGAACGTTATGAAGAGGACGGGTCTATTCTTATTCGCGCATGCGACCTGTAACAGCCTGTCAGAGGCAACTTCAAATGACGACCAAACACAATAGTCTGAATTTTTTCCTGCCCGCTGAGTCATAACTTTGCCAACAACAGGTTGGCAGATAAGCCTGTTTTCCTCATATTCCCTACGCTCTCATCACAACAAACGTAAAAAATGACCTCAAAAATCAGACCAGAATTAATTCAGTTCACCGCCAAGCCATGGTGGTATGACATGCGTGGTAAAGCAATGCTGCTGATGGGTGTAGTCATTGCGTTATTTAGCCTTATCGCGCCTGATGTCAGTATGTTAGGCGGTAATGTCTCATGGATTCCTGTCATTAGTCTCTTTGTTCTATTGGTGGGTGTTTTACGTTGTATCGACGGGGTGGTGTCAGATTCAGAACAAGGTCTGCTTTTTAATCTCCAAGGCGGCATACTGGATATAGTCGTCGGTTTTCTGGTTGTGTTGAGCCCCACGAGTGAAGTCAACTATTTAAACCTGTTGATTGTCGGCTATCTGATTACCCAAGGTATTTACCGAAATGTTTTATTATCTGTTGCCAAAGTGCCTAATCCACTGCCCAGCAGAATAACCGGGCTGATCTCCATTATCCTTGGGTTAATGATATGGATAGATTGGCCAGCATCATTATGGTTTATTTCATTTTCAATGAGCGTCGATATCAGTTTTCGGGGCTGGGCAATGATAGTCATGGCATCAAAACTCAAGCAAGAAACCGTCACGCATTCAGGTTAAAGTTAAAGGCGCAAATAAATGAACGAGCAAACCAGAACACAGAATATGGCGTTATATTGTGATTTTGAAAATGTCGCCCTGGGTGTTCGTGATGCCAAATATGAGGCATTTGATATCAACAAGGTTCTTGAACGCTTGTTGCTTAAAGGGAATATTGTTGCCAAAAAAGCGTATTGTGACTGGGATCGATATAAGGAATTTAAAACCACCATGCACGAGGCGGCCTTCGAACTGGTCGAAATACCGCATGTGCGTCAAGCGGGCAAGAATTCAGCAGACATCCGCATGGTTGTGGATGCGCTCGATCTCTGTTATACCAAATCCCATGTAAACACCTTTGTGATTATTAGCGGCGACTCTGATTTTTCTGCGTTGGTCAGCAAACTACGGGAAAACAACAAGGTGGTGATTGGCGTCGGCGTCAAGAATTCTACCTCCGATTTGTTAATTGCCAATTGCGATGAATTTATTTTTTATGATGATCTGGTAAAGAAGAAGAAAAAGCCCCGCAAAACGTCATCCGAGAAAGACGTAAAGAAAGCCTCCCGTTCTTCTGAAGAAGAGGAAAAAAAACAGCAAGCGTTAGATTGGGTGATCGAAACGGTTGAAGATTTATCTAAAGAGCGGGGTGAAGAAGAGAAAGTCTGGGGCTCGATGGTCAAACAGGCGTTAAAAAGACGAAAGCCGGGGTTTAACGAAACGTATCATGGTTTCCGTACTTTTGGTAAATTACTTGAGGAAGCGCAGCAGCGCAATTTATTAGCGCTCGAATTAGATGAGAAGTCTGGAGGATATATCATAAAAAGTATCATCCAGGACGAATGATGACCACCCTGCGACGGATACATCATTAAATTGTTGCATTAGGTCTCTGTATTTAACTCAACACCAACCTATTTCAAGGGGAGCAAAATCATGTGGCTCAAGGCAACGTGTAAACTCAGTTTTCAGATGGAAACCCCGACGCCGTTGATATTGATGCTGCGTCCTCGTAGCGGCGCCCAGCAATGGGTAGCCCTTGAATCCTATGCACTTGTGCCCTATGTGCCTGTGGTGGAATATACTGATAGCTATGGCAACCTCTGCCAACGTTTAGTCGCACCCTTAGGAGAATTCTCCATTCAAACCTCGGCAGAGGTGATGACCTCCACCACTATAGACACTGCGCCGGGCGATTTCTTTATTGAAATTCAGAATTTGCCGGAATCAGTGCTTGCCTATATACTGCCAAGCCGTTACTGCGAATCCGACCGGCTGGGTGACCTCGCCAGGGACATCGTAACGGGTCAGCAACTCGGCTATGATCAGGTCGCCAGTATCAATCAATGGATTCAGCAATTTATTCAATACGTGCCGGGGTCTAGTCATTTTCCGACCTCTGCAATTGAAGTTCAGGAACTTGGACAAGGCGTCTGCCGCGACCTGGCACACCTGGGCATCGCATTCTGCCGCAGTATCAGCATCCCCGCACGATTGGTTGTAGGCTACCTCTACGGCTTATACCCGATGGATTTACACGCCTGGTTCGAGGCTTTTGTCGGAGGACGCTGGTACACATTTGATCCAACCCAGAGCGCACTTTGCGGCGGGCGCATTGCAATTGCCTATGGCCGGGATGCCGCTGATGTATCCATCTTTCATCAGTTTGGCGCGGGAAATATTTTAACTTGCATGGACGTTAAAGTTGAGTTGCTAGAGAATGCGTCCATTTAAGGAACCTCTGATTAAGTTGCCGGCTTCGATACCCCGGACGCGTTGTACTTCAACACGCTCCATGTTCAGAAACTATCAAAACCGCTCAATCTCAGGGTGTGGCATTTCACCATGATGCACATGCATGGCGCCGAATTCTGCGCAGCGGTGCAAGGTGGGAATGGCTTTGCCAGGGTTGAGCAGGCCTTTAGCGTCAAACGCTGATTTCAGGGCGTGAAATTGTTGCAGCTCTAAGTTTTGAAATTGAATGCACATCTGGTTGATTTTCTCGATGCCTACGCCGTGCTCGCCGGTGATGGTACCGCCGTGTTGCACGCACAGCTCCAGAATGTTGCCGCCGAACGCTTCCGCTTTTTGTTTATCGCCCGGCTGTTCGCTGTCAAATAAAATCAGCGGGTGCAAGTTGCCGTCACCGGCATGGAAGACATTGGCGACGGCGAGTCCGTAGTGCTCAGACAAGCGGCGGATGCCCTGCAAGACTGCAGCAAGATGTTTACGAGGAATGGTGCCATCCATGCAGTAATAATCTGGCGACAACCGCCCGACTGCCGGAAAAGCGGACTTGCGACCGGCCCAGAATAATTGCCTTTCTGCTGCATTGCCTGCGGTACGTACTGTGGTCGCTCCGGATACGGTCAGCACTTGAGTGACGGCCTTTGCCTCCGCCTCCACTTCACTATCACTGCCGTCCAGTTCGCAAATCAATATGGCTTCCGCATCCAGCGGATAACCGGCATGCGCAAAGGCTTCCGCCGCCTGAATCGCCGGTTTGTCCATCATTTCCAGTCCGGCCGGAATAATGCCTTCGGCAATAATGTTGGCGACCGCCTGCCCGGCTTTGCCGACATCATCAAAGGCTGCCAGCAAGACCTGGATAGCCTGCGGTTTGGGTGTCAGTTTAACCAGCACTTCCACCACCACGCCCAGCAGCCCTTCCGAGCCGTGCATCAACGCCAGCAAGTCATAGCCTGGGGCATCCGGCGCGGCACTGCCGATCTCCAGCACCTCACCCTGTATAGTCACCACCTTTAAGGCGACCACATTATTCACCGTCAACCCGTACTTCAAGCAATGCACGCCGCCGGAATTTTCTGCGACATTACCGCCAACTGAACAGGCAATCTGCGACGAGGGATCAGGCGCATAAAACACATTCAAATCCGCGACCGCCTCAGACACCGCCAGATTGCGCACACCCGGCTGCACCCGTGCCAGCAGATTTTCTTCATCAATCTCCAGAATACGATTAAATCGGCTCAGTACCAATAACACCGCATCTTCACGCGGCGTCGCACCGCCAGACAACCCCGTCCCCGCACCCCGCGCAATAACCGGAATGTCCAGTTCGTGAGCATCTTTTAAAATCTGCTGTACCTGAGCAACCGTGTCTGGCAATAGCACCAGCCCGGGCTTTTGTTTAAATAACGTCAGGCCATCACACTCGTACGGAACGCGCTGTTCATCACGGAGCAAAATGTGTTCTTCGGGCAAATATTTTTTTAACCGTAATATCAACGGGACAAAATCAACCACGGGCAACTCCCAAAATCTGGCACACCTAGACTATCTTTTAAACGGCAGATGTTCAATAATTTCTCAAAGATCATCAATTGAATTAATCGATAAGGACAGTACTCATCGCTGGACAAACAATGATTTTTTTATAACCTTATCTCATCTGCCCATTAAATTATCCAAATCGCCATGTCTGCCGCCCTCGATTTCACCTATCAATACGCTTTTCCTTCCGGCTTGCAAAACAAGCCTAAAGGGAAACCCACATTCTCGCTGGCCACCAGCAATCCTGAGCAGGCCAGCCCTTATTTCTTTGACGGCCAGGTAAAGTCACCTAGAATCATGGGCGATATGCTGCTGACATTAAGCGATGTGGTCAGAACGCATTTTTTTCTTCCCCGCCCGGTGTTGCTGGATCCGGTATTAACCAGCAATGAAAACCTGTTGCGCCTGGAAGGCTTTAGCGGTTGTTGTGGCGTTTATGCACGGGTTGACCTGCCTGCCGAAGCATTTGACGGTGAATGTCATCAGCGCGGCACCACCAATGTCGATTTCAATACGCCCATGCGGAATGCACTACTGCGCCTGCGGGATAATGAAGATGTGCAGTTTTCCGTTGGCAAGGATGCGGTTGTGCTCAGCCGAGAGGGCGAAAAAACTATAGAGAAAAAAGTTAAACTCCCATTGCGCTGGATTAAAGGGTTTAGCGAGGTGCAATCGTATCAAACCGGGCTGGATCTTAATATGGAATGCAGCGCAACTGATGCCCTTCGTTTTGTTCGCAGCCTGCCCAATACCGCCCAGCCCAAAATGCCCAGTTTTGTAGTCAGTGCCGGGCGCAGCCTCAGGCTTAGTCAACGTGCGCAAAAAGGCGCGGTGCAAATATGGGGTACGCATCGGGTTAAAGTGATCGAAGCCTTGTTGCCTCGCGCCAAGAGTTTGCGCGTATGGGCCCATCAGGACAACGGTATCAGCGCCTGGGAAGTGTGTTTTGCCAGTGGTTCATTTTTCCTGATGATCAGTCCGGAAGTGTATCGCGGCTTTTCCGGCGAAGGTCAACTATTATCCGATCTGGCCACACCGCCTTCTGAAAGCCTGATCAGCAAGGTGAAGACGCAGTTAAAATGGCAGTCGGAAATTAATATTGACTACATCTCAGATCAGTTAGATTTAAACCATTCTCAGGTCTCTGCAGCACTGGCTGTGCTTAGTAGCCGCGGGCTGGTGGGCTTTGATGCCGCACAACAACACTATTTCCATCGTGAACTGCCGTTTGATTTAAGCACCGTTGAAGACATGCAGCCACGCTTGAAAAACGCCCGCAAACTATTACAGAACAAGATTATTAAGCGGGTATCCGCAGTGGGAGTGAACCCGGCTGTCTATCAAATTCCGGGGACCGATATTGAGCATCGAGTAGAGCTGTCCGAACTCGGCGACCGCTGTACCTGTCCCTGGTACAGTAAATATCTTGGCAAACGTGGGCCGTGTAAACATATCCTGGCTGCACAACTTTTTCATGACGCATCCACTGAACATTCATGACACCTGAAGAACTCGAAAAGCGGGTACTGACTGCAAAAAATGCGACTGAAATTGTACAGGCATTCAAAGGAATGTCTCATACCGAGCGCAAATCACTGTCCACCACGGCAAGCAAACTTAAACCGCAAATTTATCGTGGAACACCCAGCAAAACAGCGTCGCCACTGCTAAAAAAGTATTTGCAAAAGCACAAAAACGATTGGAACAGTTCTCGCTTTAGTCCTGCGGCCCTGGTTATGTATGCCGTTTGCCCGATATCACAATTAAAAAAGACTGACCTGATATTAAGCGGTTCATACCGTGAAGCTCTTGAAGACATCATGCTGGATCGCCGACCAGAATGGCTGGATGACTGGATTAACTACGATTTGGAAACAGAGTTCCCTACCCTCTCTTTTGACATGCTGCGAAACTGGATAAAGCAGGGCATCTGCCAAAAACCACAAAGCGAAGGTTATGCCCGCATGCTGGCCTGGCAGTTGATGTCCTTTCATTTTGGCAGTCAACGATACAGCTATCTGCCCATCAGTGAACGTCTGACCCGTGAACCTGATTTACTTGACGATGTCTGGTTGTTGTTTACATCGGAAAACCAGGCCTTTAATACCGAAAGCTGGTTTACCAACAACGCGCCGGAAAATTATGAAACCTGGCCGGAGGCATTAATCAAACTGTGTAAACAAGGCAAGCTGGACAGAAACCGCTTGCTGGACGCCTCACTGGAAGGCTTGATGCTTGATATCAAACAAAATCAGTTATCCGGTTTTCATAAATTCCATGACCGCCTGACGCCCTCCATTGAGGAACGGGCGTCACGCCAGGCACTTTACCGTGATTTACTGTGTCACAAAACCGCACACGTTGCCAAATTTGCCCTGACCGCACTGGGTAAACTTGAGAAGGCTGGCAAGCTGGAGATAGCGCCATTTATCCATGAAGTGTCATCGATATTTTATTTGCCGGTAAAAGGGAATGCCATTGCTGCACTCAAATTTATTAAACGTATCATCAAGGCGCATCCGCACTATAGCGAGCAAGGGCTAAATATCAGCCTGGAAGGTTTGCGTCATGAAAACCCGGATGTTCAGGCACAAACCCTGGATTTATTGGAACATCATGCACAGCATCTTACCCCGGAAATCAAACAGACCCTGGCAGATGCGGCGGGCTATCTGCCCGCATCCTTGCAACACCGTCTGCCGCCCTTGACCGACAATGTCCAAGACTCAGCTACCGAACAGCGCGAACAGACGCCTGACGTTGCAGGACTCAAGTCCCGACTGCAACAGCTTTCCACAACACAGCGACAAGCCCTGGGACTGTCTGAATCGTTCCTGGACGATGACTTTGTTTACCCGTCATTATCAGACAATATCCTTGATCATCAATTGCTCCCTGTTATTACCCCCATGACGCCCATTGCCAGCCGTGACGAATTGATTCAGGCGGTGTCACACGCGGTGGAGCATGTTGATTCAGCCGATGAGATTGAGCGTATCCTTGATGGGCTCAGTCGCTTCTGTAATGACCGGGGCGATGATTTTAATGAAAAAACCGCACCGTTACTGCACCGCCTGGATAAAGGCGATGACCTGCAACGGCAAGAAGGCATTACCAATGGCTATGGAGGACTGCGATTGGCAATAGCAGACTTATTACTCAGCTGGCTGAAAAACACATATTATCATTCCCCGGACGGCCAGTTTTTTTCTGCAGTCAACGCATTAAAACCCGCCATCTCCAGAATCAACCAACTTACTATTCGGGTTGTTGACCGCAAACCTCTTCCTCTATTAGCCATGCCGACACACAGTGGTGGTTGGATTGATCCTGTCGTGTGGCTGTCTCGTCTGCAATCCTACGAAGATCATCAGTGGACGTTTGATCGTGCTGACTTTGTACTGTCCCTGCTACGCCTGACCCCTGATCATCGCCCGCAGGCTTTGCAATTAAGCAAACAACTTAACAGTCCAATTCAAAATGTTGTGAATTTTGCGCTGGGTGGCAATGCCCTCCCGCGTTTTAGGGACAGGAAAAACTATGACTTCTGGGTTGCCGCCGCCCGCTGCCGGGATCCTTATGCCGACTGGCATGCTGTCTTCAAACCATTAAAACTAAATGATCCGTGGCCAGATAGCAGTCAACCGGGCAAGTGCCAGTGGCGCGCCTATCAGAAAGAACACACGAGGGCATACGGTAAAGGCAAAAACAAGCATGTTGAACACTGGAAAACACCACAACTGGAGATTGATATTTCCACTCGGGATCAACCTGACCATTTAGGTACAAACAAGGCTTTTATCCACCATGTCGGCGAGAAGCTTTCACAAGCCTTCAGCACCGATTGGAAGCGCCTGCCCTGTGCTGCGCTCAACCAAACCAACAAGATTACCTATTTCTGGTCCAGCGATATCAACACCAGCTGGTCAGCCGCGTGGCTGGCCTATCAGTGGCCGCTTTACCCCAATGGCGCATACATTTTAGGCTGCAAACAACTGGATGGCCGCATTGATATGAACGCGAGCAGCGAAGAACCCGGACACGGCTATTTACACGCCTTGTTCCAGCCCAGACGACCCTGGCGAGAAGCCGGGCATTTACTGGTTTGTGTTGGACTGGCCAGCAAGGATGCCGATGTCAGGGGACTGGCGCTGGATGCGCTGATTGATGGCATAGAGCAAGGCTCAATTGATTTGCCCTTGTTAAAACAAACCTTCTGTAAATTATCAGAAGATGGCTGGCTTAAGTTAAACAGGCTGGAAGATAACCTATTGCAAATTTCCCGTATTTCCCTTTTGCATGCCTGGGTGATTAATCAACTACTGCAACACTGGATCACTCAGGTTGACCCGAAACTACATAATATTGCCAAAATGCTGAATGTCCTGCTGGAAACCCAGGCGACAATCAAACAAACACTGACCAAATCTACTGCGGCAGCATTACAGCAATTTACCGGAAAAAATAAAGCCGGCAAACTGGCCAGTCAAATTCTGGCATTGACGCAAAACAGCCCTGACAACATGCATCAAATTAAATTGCTGGCTGTAGAGTACCGGCTAAACGCAGCATTGATGTCATGACCTGACTTACTCAGCACATTTACGTTCCTTATTCTTTCAGCCATCAGCTTAGAGCAGAAGTCCAGGCTTAAACAGTTCAATGGCCCTCTTCTCTTCTATTGATGGTGTAGCCGTCCACGGCACGCTATAGCTTCCTGACGGCTATGATGCTGCGGCAGACAACATTCCTTTAGTTCTTCCTGATTACCCACAACCCTCAGCAACATAGCGACTCCCAGATTAAAACAATTCAATTTTAATTCCAGCAGTCAAAACCGAAGCTGGATTGGGCAATGAGGTGAAAGTAAGCTATTATTTTTTTTCTTTGAAAACACGCTTACCGATCCCATATACATCTCAGCACAACAATTATCAAAATTGCTAAATCATGACTGCATTCTGAATACAGACAACTATTATTGAAAAATATTTTTATGGTTCTTAATCCTATAGGCTGAATATAACACCTGATATCTTATTGCTTAAACTCAGATAGATTTGATTAATTGGTTATATTCATTTTGCCAAAAACCAAGTATCCATCTTCCTGAATAACGGCTGGGCAAATGAATTTTCAATATTAGTAAAGTACAAACGACCTGCATTGGTGACTACGAAAACTGAACTAATGTGGTGAAGAAAAGCGGCAAAAATTGGATTAAGAAAACCGAATGTCGCCAGTGCCAAACCAACTATGTTGAACACAATGGCCCAGGCATAATTTTGCTGGATAATGCCGCCCATTTTTTGACTGAGCTGCAATACTTTGATTAAATCTTTTGCATCATGACCGAGTATCACAATATCTGATGACGTTATCGCAAGATTAACATTTTTATGTCCGCCAATAGCAATACCTACATTGGCTGCTGCCAGCGCGGGTGCATCATTGACACCATCGCCTACCATGGCGACTTTTCCAGAGGCCTGATATTGTTTAACCAGTGCTGTTTTGTCTTTCGGTGTGTTATTAAAATAATATTCGTCGGCATTAATATATTCAGCAACACGTTTAACTTCCTGCTCTTCATTATCACCTGTGGCAAGTATCACTTTTTCTATGCCAAAGGAATGAATGGTATCTGTTAAATTTTTCATTTCAGCCAGCATGATGTCACGGATAACAATAATTCCTTTAACATCACCATCAACTGCAACCCAGATTGCCCGACCCGTATAATCAACATCAGGCAATTCGATTTCCTGATTAAGCAACGTTTCGGCACTACCGATCAGAAGATGCTTATTTTCGATGATTGCTTTGATACCACGTCCGGGAAGATCTTCTGCCTGTTCAACAGGGCGAAAATGAATGACACCCTGTGTTTTAGCATAATTAATAATTGAACGTGAAATAGGGTGATCAAAACGGGATTCTACAGATGCAGTCAGCTCAAGCAGTTCCTGCTGAGGCATATTAATCTCAATTACCTGACTGACTTCAGGTTCTGCCAGCGTAACTGTTCCCGTTTTATCCAGAATTAAGGTTTTAATATCCTGCACATTTTCTAGCGGCTCTCCACCACGGGCTAAAATATTATCACCCGCCAGCCGACCGATATTGGCAGCAAACGCAGTGGGTGTAGCTAACGCCCAAGCGCATGGGCACATAACGGCTAATGCGGTTGCCATTAAATGCAGGCTACCTGTTACAAATAATAGCAGGAAGGCATAGGCAGTGACTGATAACAGCAGAATTTGCACCGTGGTATCAGCACGCCTTTGCAGGTCAGATTTTTTTGATAAGCTGGCTTCAATTTCCTGTGCGATGACGGCCATAAATGAGTCATCCCCGTTTTTTTCAGCAGTGACTTGTAGCGGCGCCGTCAGGTTTAAGGTTCCGGATGTCACAAAACTCCCCGTTTCTTTATAGACTGGAAAAGGTTCGCCAGTAACGAATGACTCATCAATAGATGATGCGCCTTCTGATATTTTGCCATCGATGGCGATCATCGCCCCTTTGGGCACAATAATAAGATCATTTTTTTGTATTTCGCAAATCGGTATTTCCTTGATCTTGTCACCCGCTAGTACTTGGGCTGTTTTTTTACCTTCCTGAATCAGGCTTTCTATTTTTTCCCGGTTTTTTCTGATAATCCTGAATGAAATATACAAGCCCAGCCCGATAAACCATGCCACCATCGCTCCACTTAATGGTTCACCGTCTATCAATGTTACGGTCATTACCAGTACAATTAACAGTTCAGCAGAGACTTTTTTCATTAACAGCAAAGCCTTTAAAAAACCTTCCAGGTATATCCCCAGACAAACTAGATAAAAAGGCATTCCAAGCCAATACAGAACAGGCACGACATAAAGTGCATCCAAAGCAAAGCAGACGACCGGAATGATCGAGGCAATAACACGCAACAGCATGATGTCTTTATGTGGGCTGATTTTTAGAAGCTCAGCATCCATTTTGTCGAAATATAATTTATAGTCTGATTTCTGCATAGGTTCGCCTCTCGTTTTTTGCTGAGACTTATTGATTCATTGACCGTTTTTCTAGTGTGCTATTTCGATCACGATTACCCCAATAACGAAATCCCAATATAACTGATAAAAAGATAACCGCAGTAGCCATTACCCAGCTTATCGTTGCACCTGGATGCTGGCTAAAAGTCGCTACTTGATAGAACAGCGTTGCAGTCAAGTAAGCGATGCCTGTTGCCCAGATTGACATAAAGGTAGTCCAGCCAAAACTGGATTCTTTATAGGCTGTAGAGGTAGTGGCAATGCAAGGAAAATATAGCAACACAAATAATAGATAGGCATAAGCACCTATTTGCCCATGAAAATTATTATGCAAGGCGGTAAAGAAAGGACTTTTGGATTGATCCTGTTTTGCTGAACCATTGATGCCCAGCATCTCGTTAATCCCCATCGGGATGGTCATAAAGGACTGTTTGATTGCTTTCCAAAATTCGAAGCTTTTTTCTGTTTGTAGTCCTGTATGATTTGTTTCTGCATAGATGGTTTTTAAGCTGCTGATAACCACTACTTTGTGTAGAACACCCGTAAAAACAGCCACGGTTGCAGGCCAGTTTTCCTGGTCTATTCCCATCGGTTTTAATAAGGGTGTCACCGTGCGTCCGGCTGCGCTTAGTACTGAGTTTTCAATATTGTGTTCTCTAAACGAGCCATCTGTCCCCAGGCTGCTGAGTATATGCAGAATCAAAACCATGGTAATAATGATTTTTCCTACCCTGACAATAAAAGATTTAACCCGGGTCCAGGTATTGAGCCATACATTTTTCAGTTTTGGAACATGGTAGCTGGGGATTTCCATGACGACGAGCGAGAACTCTTCTTTAAGAAAGGTGTGCTTTAAAAGCATTGCAGTTAAAAATGCAGCACCTACTCCAATCATATAAAGGCTAAAAACAACCAATCCGCCATGTTCTGGAAAGAAAGCGGCGGCAAATAAGGTAAAAACGGCTAATCGAGCGCCACAGGCCATAAACGGATTTAGCAGAATATTTAATAGACGGTCACGCGGTCTTTCCAAGGTGCGTGTTGCCATCATCGCAGGTACATTACAACCAAAGCCAAGGATTAAGGGCACAAAGGCTTTTCCAGGTAAACCCAAAACTCGCATAAAGCGATCCATGGCAAAAGTTGCACGAGCCATATAGCCTGATTCTTCTAAAATTGAAATAAATAGATATAAAAAACCCAGGATAGGAACAAAGGCCAGCACTTCACGGATGCCATTGCCGACTCCACCTGAAAGGAGGGTAATCAGCCACTGCGGACTGTCCATTAGGCTTAACAGATAGTCTGAGCCATCGACAAAAATGGCCTGTGCAAAGTCTTTAACGAAAGGTTTAAATGCCCGGCCTAATTTGATGGTAAAGGTGAACATCAAATACATGACACCGAAGAAAATGGGAATGCTTAAAAAGCGGTTCAAGATAACCTTATCTATGCTATCTGATAACTGCTTCCCTACATTTGATTGCTGTGTCAAGGTATCGCGAGTCAGTGTATTAATAAAACTATAGCGACTGTCGACGATTAAAATATCGGCTTCTTCCCCCGTTTTAGCTTCGATAGCCTGATAACAGTCATGGGCTGTAGTTTGCAGGGCTTCATCTGCCAGGCTCATGGCAAAACCATCTTTTTCCAGCAGTTTGACCGCCATCCATTGCGGGTTGATAGATTTATCATTTGATTGCTGCTCAATTAAAGGTGTTAATTGATTAATTGCAGATTCAATTTCTTTTGGGTATTTAACAGGCGTAGATGACAGTTGTTTTGTTTCTACCAGCTGATTAATTGTTGATTTCAGCGCATTCAGGTCTTTTGTTTGCGTTGCTACTAAAGACACTAATGGACACATGAGCCGACGGGCGATTTCATCACTGTCAATTTTAATATCACGACCCGTTGCATCATCCATATTGTTAAGCACAACAACTAAGGGAATACGCATTTCCAACAACTGCAAGGTAAGGTACAGATTATGCTCAAGGTGTGTAGTATCAATAATATTGATAATCAAGTCAGCCTTTTGCGAGAGTATAAAGTCTCTGGCTACTTTTTCATCCAGTGACGTTGAATGGGCATTGACATCAAGGCTGTAGATGCCAGGTAAATCAACGACTTTAATCACTTTATTATCGTAGCGATATAGACCTGTTTTCTGCTCTACCGTAACGCCTGCCCAATTGCCAACATGCTGCTTGGAACCAGTTAAGCCGTTAAATAATGTGGTTTTACCGCAATTGGGATTGCCGATTACTGCAACTCTCACTCCCTCTTTAAATGATTCAATTTGTTGCGTTTTAGGTTGATGTTCCAATCGTTCTATTTGTATCGCAGAAACTTCGTTTTGGCGCAGACTAAGGTCAGTTCCTCGTACTCTAATTTCAATCGGATCACCTAAAGGGGCAATGCGGATAACCGTAAATTCAGTCCCTGGTGTCAGCCCCATTGCCAGCATCTTTTGACGATAGGAAAGAAAACTTTTGTCAAACCCCAGAACTCGTCCAGTGTCTCCTACATTCAACTCTTTTAATCTAATCTTCAAATGAAACCTCCAGCGCCGTGGCTTTTTGTGATTACTATCTGTTTGCCTTGTCAGTTATAAGATAAATTGGAAATTCTTAGTTCAACATCAATTTAAGGAACCTCTGATTAAGTTGGTTAGAATTTAGCGCAGAAAAAACTGTCGCTATTTTTCGCGAAGTGAGCAGTAATAGTCATTCTATTGCGCCGATCTTCGTGGAAAATAGCGACAGTTTTAGCAAGCTAAAAATAATTGGACTTGATCAGAGGTTCCTTAATTGGCATGTTTATGACTATGTTCATGAGGTTCAGCTGGAAGAGTAACTAAATTTCCTTTTAGAAAATCTTCAATTGCTTTATCAGGATCAGTTTCTGATGTGATTAGTCCTTTACCCCCTATCATTTCAAGTCGACGCAGTAAACCGCTCCCCATGCCAGCGGCTATTAAAATCTTGATGTCATCGACCGGGGAAAGATCATGAGGTGAGCTGTCGTGAAAGGATTGTTCTTTGCTTAACTCTAATAATTCTTTGTTTACAACACCACCATTTTCTACTTTATAAATCCAGAATTACCTGCAGCGTCCTGTGTGACCTGTAATTTCCCTTCTATTTTGACTTGCTACTGCAATTTTCATAGTGAGCTCCTTTATTTAGCCACCTCTCTAAAACAATTCGGGGAGTCGCTATTTTTTGCGAAAGCTTGTTTTGGGCATCCCAGCCCAAGCAAGCGGCAAAAGCTTAATGCGACCGATTAGTCTGTAACTCATCCCCGTATTTATTTGTAATTTTGATATGGGTCAACTTCCCATAACTTCACGCTCCGCCTCAAACCAGTCATTTAAGGAATCTCTGATTAAGTTGGTTAGAATTTAGCGCAGAAAAAACTGTCGCTATTTTTCGCGAAGTGAGTAGTAATAGTCATTCTATTGCGCCGATCTTCGTGGAAAATAGCGACAGTTTTAGCACGCTAAAAATAATTGGACTTGATCAGAAGTTCCTTAAGTCTTGTCCAGGGTCAAATCCTCTATTTTCAGCTTTATAATATGCGGCTATAGCTATTGTTTGGTGTTGCTCATTGAGTAAATTTTTCTGTGTTGTAGCTATATTTTTATTCTTAGCTTCTTCATGGTTGTTTTTTAAATCCATTTTTAGATCCTTATTGGAAAGTTTCTCGGTCAATATAGGCTATTGCAAATCAAGAACTTTTCAATTGACTATTATCAAGAATCACCATTTATTAAGCGCGTCAGATTGTCGCAGATTTTTCGCTTAGTAAAGCTACTCAAATTTCTCTGCAAAAAAACACTATATAGACATTAATTTTTATGCTGAAAAATATCAGATGTCAGATCTACAGAATCACAGAGTTTTTCAATATCTGGAAAATACACTTTATGATTCTTTTCAAGTAATAAACTTTCTTTTTTAAACTTTCGGAATAAACGAGAGAGGGTTTCTGGCTGCATACCTAATTGGGAGGCTAATACCGATTTAGTATCTGTTAATGCGATAAACAATTCGGAGTTTTTTTGAGTTTGATAAAGCTCCGCAAAATGTATAACTAAGCGTTGCCCTGCATCTGGATGGGATAATTTATCTATCGTATTTATTAGATGTAGCATATGCCCCCCAATGCAACCGAGTAGACGTTCTGCCAATTGAGGAGAATGGGTAGTCAAATCAATCAGTATCTCTTTATTGATTTTGATAAGCTCACAATCTTGTTCTGCCTGAGCAGTCATCGGATATCTGCTGTTTGGAATAAACATCAGCATAACCCCCATTGAATCGCCTTTTTCATGGATTCCAAAAACTTTTTCTCTTCCTGCAGAAGATATTCGGAATAGCTTTATCTTACCGGATTTAATTAAATAAAACGCAGTAGCTGAATCACCATAGTGGAACAATATTTGTCTTTTGGAGAGCTGAATGTTTCGACCAATATCTAACATTTTTTTTTGTTCTCTATCAGTCATCAACTGCAGTATATTATTATCTAAGGTATTGTGATTCATTTTTTTAACGATTTAATGTTGAAAGAGCAGTCAGAATATAAGAGCCTCATGGAATAAGCGGGTGTTATTTGTGTAGCATATGTAATGAAAATTCAAAATCATTAAGACAACCAAAACTACTTTTATCTTCAAGTCTTATAAAGTTAACAATTATCAATGAAAATAATTACATATAATGATTGAATAATTTACAACATACTGACGGAAAAAATTTATTATTTCTTTTCCGTTAAGCAAAGAGAAATTTTGGTTTTGCTATGGCCTCATGAATTAGGGAAAACAGCTTTGTTCAGAGCACTACAAAATTTACTACGTTATCAAGTGCGGGGAGTCGCTACTTATGCGAAATCTTGTTTTGGACCTCCCAGTCCAAGTAAGCGACAAAAATTTAACGCGACCACTAATGGCACTGATTCACGAGGACAAAACATTGCGCCATGGTCACTATCACGGACTAAACGCCTTCTTTTCGCTAACGCTCCGTTTCCAAGATTTTCAGCGACGGAATTGGCAACAGGAAAACCCGGGATTCCTTTTCTTTCACATGCTGAGAAGAAACTGGCAGAAATGCCGAATGCACTAAAAAATGCCTAAACCTATATGACTCAAAATATTTATATCGCAGGGGTGGAACAAGGAAGCGGCAAGTCTGCAATAGTGCTTACACTCATGGAATTATTATCAGGAGAAACCTCTAAATTAGGTTTTTTTCGACCTCTGGTTCATGGCAATGTAGAAGAGGATCAGCTTATTAAACTTGTTGTAGACCGGTATCATCTTAAAACGCCCTATGAAGCAATGTATGGCTGCACAACTGAAAAAGCAAGGGAACTGCTTGCGTCGAATCAGTATGATGAATTACTCAAAATAATTCTGAGAACATATAAAAACTTAGAGAATCAATGTGACCGGGTTTTATGTGCAGGGTCACGTTTCAATGAAGAGCAATTATCAATAGAGACAGATTTTAATGCCGATGTTGCCAATAATTTAGGCTGTTTATTAATACCCATATTACGTGGATACGGTCGTGGTGCTGATGAAATCATTGATTCGGCAGCTAGTTTTAGGCAGTCATTAAAGGATCATGACTGTGATATTTTAGCCACTTTTATTAATGGTGTAGACGAGCAAAATATAAATAAACTGACCCATTATTTTCAACAACAAGACAGCGAATATCCCGTCTATTTAGTCCCTACAGTTGTCGCTCTGGAAAAACCAACGATAAGTGACATTGTAAACAAATTAAATGCCAAGGTTCTTAGTGGAGAAAATGAATGCCTAATGCGTGATGTGCTGAATTATAAGGTCGCAGCGATGCAAGTGCCTCATTTTCTGGATCATCTTGAAGAAGGAGATTTGATCATTACCCCGGGTGATCGTTCGGATATTATCCTTGCCAGTTTGATGGCACATAATTCGTCAAACTACCCACAAATTTCTGGTTTACTGCTCAGTGGTAAACAGGAACCTGATACTCAAATAAGCAGATTAATTTCAGGTATCAGTAAACCCCCTTTTACTGTGATGGGGGTTGAAAGCGATACCTTTACCACAGCAATCAATGTGACGGGAGTACAAGCCACATTAGATTCAGCTAATAAACGAAAAATTGCAGCCGCACTGGGTGCGGTAGAAAAAAGTATTGATATCCCCGTGCTTAAACAAAAAATGGCATCTACGTATAGCACCCGTGTCACGCCCATCATGTTTGAATATGAATTGATTCGAAGAGCCAAAGCAACCCAGCAACATATAGTTTTACCCGAAGGTAAAGAAGAACGAATCTTGCGAGCGGCGGAAATTTTGGTCTTGCGAGGCGTTGCAAAGTTAACTTTACTAGGTGATGAAGACACTATACGACAAAAAATACAGTCATTAGGTCTGCATCTTGATGAAATCAATATTATTAATCCACTACAATCTCCACTGCGTAAGCAATATGCTGATTGTTATTTTAAGTTGCGACAACACAAAAGCGTTACTTATGAAATGGCCTTTGATACCTTAGCCGATAGCAGTTATTTTGGTACCATGATGGTTCATTTAGAAGACGCTGATGGCATGGTTTCTGGTGCTATTCACACCACGCAACACACCATACGTCCAGCCTTTCAGATTATAAAAACCAAGCCAGGAACATCCATTGTTTCTAGTGTGTTTTTTATGTGTCTGGAAGATAGAGTATTAGTCTACGGCGATTGTGCAATAAACCCGGAACCCACCGCACAACAGTTAGCAGATATAGCAGCCAGTTCTGCCGAAACGGCTACTTTGTTTCATATCACTCCTCGCATTGCAATGTTGTCATATTCCACTGGAGAATCAGGCCAGGGACAAGCAGTGAACAAGGTTCGGGAGGCTGTACGACTATCTAAAGAACAGCGACCTGATCTAAAGCTAGAAGGGCCTATTCAATACGATGCAGCCATTGATGCAGGCGTTGCTAAAACTAAATTACCTGATAGCGAAGTGGCTGGACTGGCAAATGTGTTCATTTTTCCTGACTTAAATACGGGTAACAATACCTATAAAGCTGTTCAGCGAACATCGGGTACAGTGGCAATTGGTCCGGTGTTACAAGGGTTGAACAAACCAGTAAATGATCTTAGCCGAGGCTGCAGTGTCACCGATATTGTTAATACGGTTGCAATTACCGCCGTACAAGCTCAAATGAATAGCGTTGATGAATGAAAATTCTAGTTCTTAATTCTGGTAGTTCCTCTATAAAATATTCAGTTTTTGAGATGGATGAATTGCTAATACTTGCCTCGGGTATTATTGAGAAAATTGGTGAAACACAAAGCATCCATCAATATTGTTTAGCAGATACTGATGGTAAAACTCAAGAGTCAACAATAGCCCAACTTGTCCCCGACCATCAGCAAGGTCTAGCAAAGATCATTCAGTTTCTACAAAAGTCAGCTGTTATTCAGCAAGCATCAGACCTTGCAGCGATTGGTCACCGCGTCGTACATGGAGGAGAAAAGTTTCATCAGCCAACCCTGATTGATAAAACAATATTGATGGAACTCAGAAAAATGATTCCATTGGCACCATTGCATAATCCAGCAAATTTAACAGGCATTCAGGAAGCCATGAAATTTGCTAAAAACATACCGCAAGTTGCTGTATTTGACACTGCGTTCCATCAATCCATACCTGCCCATGCGTTTCTTTATGCAATCCCCAAAGAACTCTATGAGCAAGCAGGTATAAGGCGATATGGCTTTCATGGCACATCACATCATTATGTCGCTAAACAAGCTGCCAAATTTTTAGGTAAACCGTTGCGTTCACTTAACCTGATCACTTTACACTTAGGTAATGGTGGGAGTGTGACAGCGATTAAACAAGGTAAAAGTGTTGATACCTCAATGGGAATGACACCTTTAGAAGGCTTGATTATGGGGACTCGTAGCGGCGATATTGACCCGGCAATCCCTTTTTACTTAAACAAAAACCCTGGTATGTCCTGTGATGAAATTAATACATTGCTCAATCAGCAAAGTGGTTTAAAAGGCATTTGTGGTGAAAATGATATGCGTACAATTCATGCAATGGCTGATACGGGTGATAAAAGTGCACAGCTGGCAATTGATATGTATTGCTACCGAATTAAAAAATACATCGGTGCATATTGTGCAGTTTTAGGCAAAGTAGATGCCTTGGTATTTACGGGAGGGATTGGCGAGAATGATGAGCAGATTAGAGAAACAATCTGCGCTGGCTTGAGTTTTTTCGGCATATCAATTGATCCGCACAAAAATGCTATGACCAGTACAAAAATAATTGATATCAAAGATAAAAAATCTACGCTTAGCGTATTTGTTATTCCAACTGACGAAGAACTGGAAATTGCAATGCAAACGATGATGTGTATAGAAAATAGTAGTTTTTCTCAATAACATGAATCTGTATCAGCAGGAACTGCAAGCATCCCAGGAACTGATGAAAACTGGCAGTCTTTTTTACTCAATGAATTGGTTTGTATTTCTCAAGGCAGGATTATAGATAAAAGAAATTAATGAACTTAACCTCGATTTACTTTTCATAGCTATATTACTATTTAATAAAATAATAATATATTTGTTTCACTTAATCCTACATTCGCCTAACTGAAAGCTGCTACAACTTTTTAAGAGCTAAAACAGGAGACCGTTTAGCTGGCCATACACCAGATTTGACAATAGCTGATGATTTCTTGCTGAAGCCGAGTTAAAAGTTCGTAAAAACATAAATGAAACACTAACTCCAAAGCTAAGAGAGCTAAAAAAACAAATTGCCAGATGTAGAAAAAATGAAAGAGTAAGTTGAAATGCATCGAATTCAACTCATATCTAAGGAACCTCTGATTAAGTTGGTTAGAATTTAGCGCAGAAAAAACTGTCGCTATTTTTCGCGAAGTGAGTAGTAATAGTCATTCTATTGCGCCGATCTTCGTGGAAAATAGCGACAGTTTTAGCAAGCTAAAAA
>SPJS01000076.1 GCA_006844705.1 Methylococcaceae bacterium
AACGCAGAGTAAAATGGATCGGGGTATGAAAAATGAGATATAAAAAACTGGGCAGTACTGATCTGGAAGCTTCTGTTATAGGCTTCGGCTGTTCCCGAATAGCCTCATTGACTACGAAATATAGTCACCATGAAGTCTCTGAAACATTGGTTCAAGCGTTGGACCAGGGGATTAATTTTTATGATACTGCAGATATTTATGGACAAGGAGATAGTGAAAAACTGTTAGGGAAAGTTTTTCAGCAGCAACGGGAAAAGGTCCTGTTTTGTTCAAAAGCCGGTTTAACATTGAGTGCACCGCAATATTTTATCCGTTATCTAAAACCTTTTATTAGGCCTTTGCTGACTTATCTGCCTGCGGCTTCAAGAAAAACTACGGCTGTTCGCCAGCAAATCGAAAAACAGTGTTTTCAAGTGGACTATATACGAAAACAGATTGAAAGCAGTTTAAGGCGACTGAATACAGATTATATGGATTTATTTCTACTTCATAACCCGCCGGCTGAAGTGATTGAAAATGCAGAGATTTTTGAAATGCTTGATCGTTTAAAATCAAAAGGAATGATCCGTTATTATGGTGTTTCTTGCCGTCAACATAAGGATGCCAGATTATGTTTAAAAAATAAGAATATTTCTTGTCTTCAGCTGGATCTATCTGCCACTAAAATTCAGCAAAATAGAGACTTACTGAATGA
Organism: Methylococcaceae bacterium; assembly: GCA_006844705.1. Classification (GTDB taxonomy): domain Bacteria; phylum Pseudomonadota; class Gammaproteobacteria; order Methylococcales; family Methylomonadaceae; genus Methylomarinum. The sequence continues at coordinate 695 of SPJS01000076.1, forward strand.
AATTTCCGATCAACAAGTTGGCATAATCGCTAGGGAATGTCTT
>SPJS01000080.1 GCA_006844705.1 Methylococcaceae bacterium
ATCAGCAGTCAGGGCAATCGGGCTTAAATTCCACTAATGATTTTGAGTAAGTAGTCATCGCTCCAACCTGCTTTTAATCGTTTAGTTTTCACACCCACCTTTGACGATTTTTCATTCTTTAATAGATTTAGTGCAATATGCCTGATAACAGCAAGGTTTGATGCACTGTAGCCTTGGCGTGTTCGGTTGCTATCTTCATCAAAAGCCATGTCAAGAACCCAATGTAAATTATTCTCAACAGCCCAGTGTGCACGAATTGCATGCTCTAATTGTTTGGGGTTAGCCGCACTAAGACTGCTTATAAAATAACGCGTTTCTTCTGTGATTTTATCTTTTATTTCTCTTTTTGCTGTGACGGCTATGATACTTTTTAACCCGCTCCATGAATGATTTTCTTTTAACCATTCAATTTCATTGGTTACACGAATAGAACGAGTCTCTATTCGCCCATGGCCACCATCAAAAGTAACAGTGGCAGTTTCTGGCGACAAAGAAGATTCAAAATAAGTCCTGACATCGTCGTGTAAATTTCCCTGATTTCCTTTCAAACTGAGAACATAATCAGCCTTCTTTTCTACAATCAGTTGAGCAATCTTCTTCTGGCAGCCCATTGCATCCATGGTGATAACAGCACCTGCAATATCTAAACGAGACAACAGCTTGGGAATAGCCGTAATTTCATTCGACTTTTCGTCCACTTTAACCTGACCTAAAACCAAACTATTCTGTTGTGCC
>SPJS01000078.1 GCA_006844705.1 Methylococcaceae bacterium
CCTTGTTTTTTGGTTTTACCGGTACACCCATTCAGGAAGAAAATGAAAAAAGCGGTAACACTACCACTACTGTTTTCGGTAATGAGTTGCACCGCTACAGCATTGCCGATGGCATACGCGACGGCAATGTGTTGGGTTTTGATCCCTATAAAGTCAACACCTTTAAAGATAAAGACCTTCGTCAAGCTGTTGCCCTAGAGCAAGCCAAGGCTGATTCCGTAGCCGACGCACTCTCTACACCTGCCAAGAAGAAAAAGTTCAATTACTTTATGAACGATATCGATATGGCAGGCCATAAAGACCCAACTGGAAAATACGTTAAGGGCATAGAAGATTATGTGCCGAAAGAACAATACTTAACGGATACGCATCAAGCCAAAGTGGTTGAAGATATTCTGCAAAACTGGGAAGTGCTAAGCCAAGCAAATAAGTTTCATGCCATTTTGGCTACCAACAGCATTGCGGAGGCTATTGATTATTACCGTCGTTTGAAAGTCGCGAAACCTGAGCTAAAAATATCCGCACTGTTTGATCCTAATATCGATAATGATGGCAGCGGAGGGCGTGGCCCCACTTTTAAAGGTGATGGCTTAGAAGAAATAATGGCCGATTATAATGTACGATATGGTCAAGACTTCGATTTTGCTAAACACGCCAAATTCAAAAAAGACCTTGCTGCACGACTTGCTCATAAAAAGCCTTATGAGCGCATTCATACAGAGCCTGAAAAGCAGA